>NZ_JBIWPG010000013.1:0-154543 GCF_044768135.1 Streptomyces sp. NPDC101165
GCTTCCTGGCTCCCTGCGGCTTCCGGTCTCCTCGGACCTCGAAGTCCATCGCACCCCTTGAACTGGGATGTTGCGACGACCGCTAGAACTCAAGATCACGCGGGTCAGGCCCTGGAACCCCGTTCGCCTCACCGTGTCCCGTGAGCGGCGCACCCCGCTCGTCGGAAGACGTTCCGCTCCCGGTGCTGCCGGCGCAGCTCCAGGAACTTCGCGCGTACCTCGTCGGCCGGCATGCCGCCGCCCACCTGGATCCTCAGGTCCGCCAGCGCGTGCCCCTGCCTCCCGGTCAGAACGCGAACACCGCCCGTTCTCACCGACGGTGCGACGCCTGATGCTGGGGCGGGGTGATGTCGAGCAGGGCTACGTACCGGGCGAGTTGGACGGAGGCGTTGAGCATCGCGACGCCTCGGACGGTGAGGCGTCGCCGCCAGTCGTCGAGGGCGGCGGACAGTGCCTGGGTGCCGCCGGCGGTGCGGATCTGCTGGACCACGGTGGCGATCTGCTCCAGTTGATAGCCGCCGCGCCGGAGGAGGTGGGCCAGTTCCGCGTCGCGGATCTCGGGGGCGCCGTACGCGCGGTGGCCGGTGACCGGTGCGCGGTCGGGGGCGAGGATGCCCGCCGCTTCCCAGTTGCGGAGGGTCGCCGCGGTGACGCCCAGGCGGTGGGCCAGTTCGCCGATGCTGAAGGTCTCGCTGCTCACCGGGGTGTGCGCGCCGGTGTCGGGGCTGCTGGTCAGGTGGGCGACGGCCTGTCCGACCGCGTCCAGTGTTCCCCGGTCGCGCAGCAGTTGGGCATGACTGCGGTCGACGGCCGTGAGCGCGGTGTCGAGTTCGCCCGTGTTGAGCGCCCGCATGATCTGCCCGCTCACGGCGTAACCGTGCGCCGGGACGAGCGCCAGATAGGCGCGCAGGGCGGCCGCGTGCGCCTCGGTGTAGACCCGGTAGCCGGACGGGGTGCGGTCGGCGAGCGGGATGCACCCGTCCCGCTCGTAGTTGCGGACCGCCTGGGTCGAGATGCCGTGCTCACGGGCCAGGTCGGTGGGACGCAGGTGATCCATGGATTGAGACTTTAGCGCACTATTCCTGCGACTTTTCTTTCAAAGTTTCAATCGGGATTGCAGGTATACGCTTGAACTTCATGAACAGGGAAGTTCGGGAATCGGCACAGCGCGGAAAGGAAATCCGGTAAATGCCAGCAGCGATCGAAGTGGCTGGACTGTGCAAGAGCTTCGGCTCGGTGATGGCACTCGACCGCCTTGAACTCACCGTGCCGGAGGGCACCGTACACGGTCTGCTCGGCCCCAACGGCGCGGGCAAGACGACCACCGTCCGCCTCCTGAGCACCCTGATCACCCCGGACGACGGGACGGCCGAGGTGTTCGGCATCGATGTGCGCAGCGACCCACGAAGAGTACGGGCCGTCATCGGACTCACCGGGCAGTACGCCGCGGTGGACCAGTTACTGACCGGGCGCGAGAACCTGCACATGATCGGCAGGCTGTTCCGGCTGTCCAAGCCCGACAGCAGGGCACGGGCGAGCGAGCTGCTGGAGCGCTTCGACCTGGGCCGGGCGGCCGACCGGCAGACGAAGACGTACTCGGGCGGGATGCGCCGCCGGCTCGACCTCGCAGCGAGCCTCATGGCGCGCCCCGGACTCATCTTCCTCGACGAGCCGACCACCGGCCTGGACCCGCGCAGCCGCATCGCCGTGTGGCAGATGGTGCGCGAGCTGGTCGCCGAGGGCACCACCGTGCTGCTCACGACGCAGTACCTGGAGGAGGCGGACCAGCTCGCCGACTCGCTGTCGGTGATCGACCAGGGCAGGGTCATCGCCGGCGGCACGCCGGACGAGTTGAAGGCGCAGGTGGGCCAGGACTGGGTCGGCATCACCCTCATCGACGGCGCCGCCCTCGACGAGACCACGAGACTCCTGCGGGAGCGGCTGGGCATCGAACCGACCGCCGACCCGGAGACGCTGGTGGTCCACGCGCCACTGGCCGACGGCGGCACGCTGCCCGATCTCCTGCATCTGCTCAGGGACTCCGGTGTCGCGATCGGCAACGTGGCGCTGCGCCGCCCCACGCTCGACGACGTGTTCCTCACCGTGACCGGTCACTCCGCCGAGCACAGGACCGACCAGCAGAGCAGCGGGAAGGACAACGAGCGCTCATGACGTCCCCGGCCCTGACCTTGCAGAGCGGCAAGGCCGACACGAAGCCGCGCAGCGGAGTCTCCTGGTGGTTCTCCGATGTGTGGGAGATGACGCTGCGGAACATCCGGCACACCTTGCGCAGCCCCGAGCTGGTGAGCTTCTCGCTCCTCCAACCGGTCATGTTCATCCTGCTGTTCACGTACGTCTTCGGCGGCGCGATCAACATCGGGGGCGGACGGTACGCCCAGTTCCTGCTCCCCGGCATCTTCGTCCAGATGGCGCTCTACGGATCGGCCGCCGGCACCACCATCGGCATCGCCACGGAAATGCGCGAGGGTCTGATGGACCGCTTCCGTTCGATGCCGATGAGCCGCTCCGCCGTGCTCGTCGGCCGTACGGTGTCGGAGATCTTCCGCAACGCCGTCACCGTGGCCGTGACGGTGCTCATCGGCCTGCTCGTCGGATTCCGCTTCCTGGGCGGGTTCCTTCCGGCGCTGGGCGGCATGCTGCTGTTGCTGCTGTTCGGCTACGCGGTGTCCTGGTTCGGTGCCTTCATCGGTCTGTCGGTGCCCAACGCGGAGGCCGCCCAGGCGGCGGGTGCCGTGTGGATCTTCCCGTTCACTCTGATCTCCTCGGCGTTCGTGCCGACCAGCACGATGCCGGGATGGCTCCAGGCCTACGCCGCCCACAGCCCCATGACCGCGGCCGTCGACGCGCTGCGCGCGCTGTTCAGCGGCGGCCCGGCGGGCAGCTACGTCCTGCAGACGGTCGCGTGGTCGATCGGCCTGATCCTGCTCTTCGCCCCGCTCTCGGTGCGCAAGTACGCATCAAGCTCACGCTGATTCCCCGGCCCGATCCCCCCTGGGTTGCTCGACGGTTTGAGACTTCCCGACGGAACCGAGCCCGCTTGGCGGGCCGGAGCTTCGGGAAGTCTCAACCGGTCTTGCAGTGGTTCAATTGAGACACATGAGAAAGAACCTGCACGACCTCACCGTCGCCTCATGTGACCTGCTGGCGTTCGGTGAGCCGACCCACCAGGAGCCCGCCTTCGGGTGGGTCCGCAACGAGCTGTTCGTCCAGCTGGTCGACCGTGGCTTCCGGTCGATCGCCCTGGAGACCGACCGCGTGGCCGCGCTCGCCGTGAACGACTTCGTCCAGGGGGGAGCCGGAAGCCTCGACGTGGTCATGCGCGAGGGCTTCTCCCACGGCTTCGGGGACCAGGAGCCCAACCGGCAGCTGATCACGTGGATGCGCACCCACAACCAGAACCGGCCGTCGGAGGAGCGCCTGGCGTTCCACGGCTTCGACACCCCGACGGAGAACCACAGCGCCCCCAGCCCGCGGCGCTATCTCGAGCACACCCGGGACTATCTGCAACTCGGCGTCGACCTCGCGGACCTCCTCGGCGACGACGAGGGCTGGAGCCGCACGGAAGCGGTCATGGACCCGGCCCTGTCGCTCGGTGCCACGGCCGAGGCCGAGCAGGCGCGCTCGATCGCCGACGCCATGCTCACCCTGCTGCACGCACGCGAGCCGGAGCCGGCCGCGGCGGACGCGCACGCCGAGTGGTTCAGGGCCAGGACGCACCTGACCGCAGGCCTCGGCCTGCTGCGATACCACAAGCAGTGTGCGCAGAGCCTCGAGCACGCCGCACGGATCTCCCGTCTGCTCGCCACCCGGGACTCGCTCATCGCCCAGAGCCTCCTCGACGTCCGCAGCGCCGAGGCGCGGCGGGGCCCGACCCTGGTCTTCGGCCACAACCTCCACTTCCAGCGCAATCCGAGCAGTTGGTGCCAGCCGGACCTGGACCTCAACTGGCATGGTGCCGGCACCGTGCTGGGGCCGCTGATGGGCGAGCAGTACGGCTTCGTCGCCGGCAGCCTGGGCCGCAGCGAGGCTCTCGGGCTCCTGGATCCGGAGCCCGACACCTACGAGGGCCTGCTGCAGAGCGGTACCACCGCCTGGGATCTGGCAACGGACGTCACGGACGCTCCCGCCCGCACGCGGACCGACATCGCCCCGCAGCAGGGCTACCGCCCGCTCGACCGGACGATCCTCGAGGGAGCCGACGCGGTCCTGCACATCAGCGACGGTACGGCCGCCACCAAGCAGGCACAGGACGCACTGCTGCCCGTGCCGGCAGTCACTTCGTGATCGGTCACGGCACCGCGCCGACACATCCGTCGGGACGTCGGCCGGCAAACGGGTGATGTTCTCCCGGCTCGACACCGCGTGGCTCGACTGCGGCACGCGGTGTCGTAGGTGCGCACGCCGTCAGGCGGCCGCGTTCTCCAGCACATAGCCGCGTCCCCACGCGGTCCTGATGACCAGATCGATCGGGGACAGGCGGCGGCGGAGCCGCATGATGTGCAGGTCGAGCGAGTTTCTCGTGGGCATCGGCACCCGGTCGGCGAGCCGCTGCGTGAGTTCGTGCCGGTACACGACCTCACCGAAGTGCTCGATCAGCAGCTCCATCAATTCGGTCTGCGCATTCGAAATGGTGATCGAGTGCGGTCCGAAACACAGCGTTCCGGCCGAATCCAGAGTCGGAACCTGGCGGCTGTCGAGCCGGTTCTGTAACGCCTTGACGCGGGCGTCCAAATCCTCTCGGGATATGGGCGCACGCACCCAGTCCTCGAACGGGTCGTTGCACACGGGAGGGTGTGCACCTCCCTCTACGACGAGAAGGCGGGGCACCCCCTCCCTCCTACATCGATTCCGCAGGTCCGTTTGTGCCGGCCATCGGACGAACATCACGTCGCTGTTTGCGCCAGCCACAGCACAAGCCTCCCCGTTGACGCTCATGGATTGGTCAGGTCCATGCCTCTAATGCCATGTTAGGTTGTTCGGCCTGCAACCGGGAGGCGGTACCGATCCGTTCCGGACCGCCCCGAGCGTGCGCCTTTCACGACGGCGCGCGACCTACCGGTTCATCGCCTCCCGGAGACTGCGGGGCCGCATGTCGGTCCAGCTCTCCTCCACGTAGGCGACGCTCTCCGCCCGTCCCGCCGGACCGAAGACAATGCGCCAGCCGGCCGGCACCTCGGAAAAGGCGGGCCACAGCGAGTGCTGGTCCTCGTCGTTGACCAGCACATAGAACTGGCCATTCTCGTCGTCGAACGGGTTGATACTCACCCTAATCCTCCAGATATCGTTCCAACGGTCAAGGGTTTGGCCCAGATCATCGCGCCGTGCCCAGAATCTGGTTGATGACACGACAGATTTCAGCCGCGTTACGCGGCCAGTACATTTCGTTGTGAGCGCAGGGGATGTCAAAGCGCTGGATTCGGCCGTCGACGAACTCCTGCCACAGCACCTCGAGTTCCTCCTCCAGCTGCCGCTTGTCGTGCGTCTCCGGGTCGAGGAGTGCGTTGAAGAAGACCACGTCGCCGTGGTACCGCGGCGAGGTGAACCGGCGCATCTGTTCCATCTCACCGACGAAGATGGAGGAGGCCGTGGCGACCAGGGTCGGGTATTCCTCCATTCCGGCCAGATGGCCCATGTAATTGGCCAGGAATCGGCGCACCATGGCCTCGTCGAGGGCTTCGAGATCGGCGAAGTGGCTGGAGGGCGCGGCGTCCAGCAGCGCCAGGAGCGCGACCTCGTGTCCGCGGCGCTGCAGTTCCGCCGCCATGGCATGGGCCAGGGTGCCGCCGAAGGACCAGCCCAGCAGGTGGTAGGGGCCGCTCGGCTGGACCTCCAGCACCTGCCCCACGTAGTCATGGACCATCTCCTCGATGGAGGTCGCCGGCGGTGTGGTTCCGTCGAAGCCGCGCGCCTGGATGCCGTAGAGCGGCCAGGACGGGTCGATGTGCCGGGCGAAGCCCAGGTAGGGCCAGCTCAGCCCGCCGCCCGGGTGCAGCCACCACAGCGGGGGCTTCTCCCCCTCGGTGCGGATGGGCAGCAGCACGGCGAACGGGTCCTCGAAGCCCACCTCCGCGTCCGCGGACAGCTGCGCCGCCAGTTCGGCCACCGTGGGGTACTGGAACACGGTCCGGATCGGCACGTCCACGCCCAGCTTCTCGTGGATCTGCCAGACCAAACGGGTCAGCCGCAGGGAATGGCCGCCGCAGGCGAAGAAGTCGTCGTCGATGCCGACCCGGTCCAGGCCGAGCACCTCGGCGAAGAGTCCGGCGAGTTCCTCCTCGCGCGGCGTGCGCGGGGCGCGGTAGTCGCCGCCGGTCGGGTCGGGCTCGGGCAGCGCGGCCCGGTCCACCTTCCCGTTCTCGGTGAGCGGCAGCCGGTCGAGGACGACGATCTCGCTGGGCATCATGAACTCCGGGAGCCGGCCGGCGAGTTCCTCCCGCAGCCGCGAAGGCAGCCGGGACACGCGGCGGGACACCGCGGGAACGTTCACCAGGCGGGACGAGGGGGCGTCGGCGGGCCGGTACACGCCGTCGCAGCACCGGGCGTCGACGTCGGGCAGGACGACCGCCTCGAAGCAGTCCGCCGCCTGCGCCGACCAGGTGCAGTACACCGCGAGCCCGCGTACCGCGCCCCACGCCTCCAGCTCGGCGGGGTCGAGCATGCCCCCCGTCTCTGCCCGGGCGCCCCATTCGGCGGCCTCGCCGGTCAGCCTGGCGTTGGGGACACGGGTCAGGCGCAGTTGGCCGCCGTGCCGGGCCAGCACGGTCTCCACATCGGCCAGTTCACGCACGTCCGCTCCCCAGACCGCCGCGGGCAGGTCCGCCAGGTGCAGCGAGCGGGTGGGCTCCTTGTGCAGCACGACCTCGTAGCGGTGGCGGGTCAGCTCGTTGTGGTGGCTGCCCTGCTTGAGGCGGATGTCGGCGGCGACGGCCTCCGGACGTGCCGAGGCCCAGCGGGTGAAGTAGCCCGGGTCGACGACCAGTTCCTTCTCGCCCAGCACCGCGCGTTCGACGGCGGCCTGCACGGCGGCCGGGCCGTCGTCCGGTTGCCGGGATCGGTGGACCGCGGCGCTGAACATCCGCAGGGTGCGGTAGTTGCGGACGTCGCCGATCACGATGCGCCCGCCGGGCGCGAGCCGGTCCATCGCGAGGTCGAGCACCCGGGCGAGGTAGTCGGCGTCCGGGAAGTACTGCACGACCGAGTTGAGGATCACCGTGTCGAAGAACCCGGTCGGCAGTCCGTCGGGGTCGTCGGCCGCCTGGCAGCGCAGCGACACCTTGTCCGACAGCCGCCGGTCGGCCCCGACCTGGGCGCGCAGCCGCTCGATGACGGGTGCCGAGAAGTCGGTGCCCCAGTACTCCGTCACCTCCGGTGCGAGCGGTCCCAGCAGCAGGCCCGAGCCGACGCCGATCTCCAGCACCCGCTGCGGGCGCAGGGCCCGTACCCGCCCCAGCACGGCCTCACGCCAGGCCCGCATCTCGGGCAGCGGGATGGCCTGTCCGGTGTAGGAGCTGTTCCACCCGGTGAAGTCCTCGCCGACTCCGCCCGGGCCCACCGCTGTCCCGCCGTACATCTCGTCGTAGATCCCACGCCACTCGCCGACCTGCTCGACCGCGTCACGGCCGGTGGAGGCGGACGCGTCGGGCACCACGTAGGCGACCATGCTGCGTTCACCGAGGCGGTCCCGGCGTACGGCCACCACCGCGTGCGCCACCCCCTCGCGCTCACGCAGCACCGCTTCCAGTTCGCCCGGCTCCACGCGGAAGCCGCGGAGCTTGATCTGGTCGTCGGCCCGGCTCACGTACTGAAGGCTCCCGGCCGTGTTCCAGCGCACCAGGTCGCCGGTGCGGTACATGCGCGCCCCGGGCGGCCCGAACGGGTCGGCGACGAACCGCTCTCCGGTCAGGCCCGGCCGGCCCGCATACCCGAGGGCCGCTCCGTCGCCCCCGATGTACAGCTCACCCACCACTCCGGGCGGCACCGGCCGCAGCCGGTCGTCCAGGACCAGCAGCCGGCTGCCGTCCATCGGTTCGCCGATGGGCAGCGGGTCGGTGCACCGGTCCACCGAGGACACCCGGTACCGGGCGGCGAAGGTGGTGGTCTCCGTCGGGCCGTACCCGTTCACCACGGTGAGGCCGGGACAGGCGTCGAGGACCCGGCGGACGGCGGTGGGCGAGAGCACGTCACCGCCCGCCCACACCTCGGCGACGTCCGTGAAGCACTCGGGGTGCTGCTCGGCCATCACGGCGAACAGACCGGCGGTCAGCCACAGTCCGGTCACCGCCCGCTCGACGACGACACGGGCCAGTTCCGCGGTGTCCGGCCGTCCGGCACGCGCCACCACGGCGGTGCCGCCGCCGAGCAGCGGCACCCACAGCTCGTACGTCGACGCGTCGAACGTGTGCGGTGAGTGGACCAGGACACGGCGGTGGGCGCCGGTGGCCCAGCAGCTGTCGAGCGCGAGGTCGACCACGTTCCGGTGCGTCACCTCCACGCCCTTGGGTCGGCCGGTCGAGCCGGACGTGAACATCACGTACGCGACACCCTGCTCCCCCACGCCGTCGGCGTCGAGCGGCGAGTCCGGACACTGGCCGAGGTCCTCGTCGGCGAGTCCCTCGTCCACGGTGACGGCCGGAGCGAGGTCGGCGAGCATGAACTCGATGCGCTCGGGCGGATAGGTGGGGTCGACCGGCACGTAGGCGGCGCCCGTCTTCAGCACGCCGAGGATCGCCGCGACGAGGAGGGGCGAGCGTTCGAGTACGAGGGCCACCCGGGTGTTCGGGCGGGCACCGCGGGCCCGGAGATGGTGGGCGACGCGGTTGGACCAGCGGTCCAGCTCGGCGTAGGTCCAGCGGCACGTGCCGTCCGCGGAGACCAGCGCGATCGCGTCCGGGGTCGCGGCGGCCGTGGCGGAGAACCGCTGGTGAACGGTGCCGGCCTGGAACCCGGCGTCCCGGCCCTGCCCGCCCCACCGGTCCAGCGTCGCGCGCTCGCCGTCGGCCAGGATGTCCACGGCCCCGATGGACGTCTCCGGAGCGGCCACCACCTGGCGCAGGAAGTGCAGCCAGCGGTCGAGCAACGTGGTGATCGTGCCCGCGTCGAACAGCTCGGTCGCGTACTCGGCGAAGCCCTCGATGCGGGCCGGCCCGTCGTCGTCCCGTTCGGTGAGGCTGACGAACAGGTCGAAGCGCGAGGTGCCCATGCTGAACGGTTCCTCGGACACCGCCAGGCCCGGCAGGGCGAACTCGGGCCGCGCGTTGTTCTGCAGCGCCAGACACACCTGGAAGAGGGGGTGGTGTGCCGGCGACCGCACCGGGTTCAGCACCTCGACCAGGTGCTCGAACGGAATGTCCTGGTGGTCGTAGGCGGCGAGGCTCATCTCCCGGACCCGGCGGACGAGTTCGGCGAAGCCGGGGTCGCCGGAGGTGTCCGCGCGCAGCACCCAGGTGTTGACGAAGAAGCCGACGAGCCGGTTGAGCGCCTCGTCGGTGCGTCCGGCGATGGGCGAACCGATGGGCACGTCCGTGCCCACGCCGAGCCGGGTGAGCATCGCGGCCAGCCCCGCCTGCAGCACCATCGACACCGTGGCACCGGTCTCCCGGGCCAGCCGCCGCACACCCTCGGTGAGTTGCTCGTCGAGTGCGAGCGGAACCAGATCACCGGCGTACGACGCCACAGCGGGCCGTGACCGGTCGGTGGGCAGGTCGACGGTCTCGGGCAGGCCGGCCAGCTGAGTGGTCCAGTAGTCCAGCTGCCGCCGGTACAGGCTGCCCGGGGCGTCGCTGTTCCCCAGCAGCTCCCGCTGCCACAGGGTGTAGTCCGCGTACTGCACCGGGAGCGGCTCCCACTCCGGCGTCCGGCCGTCCCGCCGGGCCTCGTACGCGGCGGTCAGATCCTGCGCGAGCGGGAGAGCCGACCAGCCGTCCGCCGCGATGTGGTGCGCACCGATCAGGAACACCGACTCCAGCTCACTGATCCGGAACAGCCAGGACCGGAACGGGATCTCACCGGCCAGGTCGAACGGCAGGCGGGCAGCCTCCCGCAGGGCGTCGGGGAGTTCGGTCTCCGTGACCGCGCGTTCCTCCCAGGGCACCTGGATCGCGGTCGGCTCCAGGATCTGCTGGTACGGCTGTCCGTCCGCCTCGCCGAAGACGGTGCGCAGGGACTCGTGCCGCACCACGACGTCGTGCACGGCCCGGCGGAGCGCGACCGTGTCGAGGTCACCACGCATCCGCAGCGCCAGCGAGACGTTGTACGTCGCCGACGGCCCCTCGAACCGGTGGATGAACCACAGCCGCTGCTGCGCGAAGGAGACCGGCAGCCGCTCCGGCCTGTCGTGCGGAAGCAGGGGCGGGCGGACATTGCTCAGGGACGTCAGGTGGTCCGCCAGCTCGGCGACCGTGGGCGCCTGGAAGACCAGCCGGATCGGGATCTCGACGCCGTGTACGGCGCGGATACGGCTGACCAGTCGGGTGGCCAGCAGCGAATGCCCGCCGACGGTGAAGAAGTTGTCGTCGACGCCGACCCGGTCGAGTCCGAGCACCGCGGCGAAGAGCGCGCACAGCGACTCCTCCTCGGGCGTGGACGGGGCCCGGCCGCCGCTGCCGGCCGAGTAGTCCGGCACGGGAAGCGCGCGCCGGTCCGGCTTGCCGTTGTCCGTCAGCGGCACGCTGCCGATCGGCACGATCGCCGCCGGCACCATGTATTCGGGCAGGGTCTCCCGCAGGTACGCACGCAGCGTGGGCAGCAGCGCGGTGATGGCACCGGCGGCCACGGGGTCGTTGGCCAGGGTGCGTTCGCCGGCCGCCGGCAGGTACGTGCCGGTGAGGATCCGGCCGGCCACCGGGGCGTCCCGGAACACGAGCACGTCGACCTGGTCGACCGCGTCCGCCGACCACGTCACCACCGCGTCCCATCCGTGCACCGCGGCCCACGCGGGCACGTCGCCCGGATCGAGCGCGGGCACCTCCGACGCGACGGAGTCCTCCTGGCCCAGCTCGCGCGCCGCCGCGACCTCGTCGGACAGGCGCGCGTTCGGGACACCGGTGATCCGTACGACTGCTTCGGCCCGGCTGTCCACCTGGTCGGCCAGGCGGTCGAGGTCTCCGTCCCACGCCACGGTGGGGACGGCGTCCAGGGGCAGCGGTTCGGCGCTGCCAGGCTTGTGCAGCACCACCTCGTAGCGGTGCCGGGTCAGCTCGTTGTGCGCGCTGCCGTCCTTGACCCGGACATCGACTGCGACGCCCTCGGTCCGCTCCGACCAGCGCAGGAACCAGTCGGGGTCGACGACGAGTTCCTTCTCCAGGAGCACGGCCTGCTCCACCGCGCTGCGCAGCACGGCCGGTGTCGCCTCCGCGTGCTTGGCCCGCTGAACGCCCGTCTGCAGGACCGGCAACGAGCTCGCTCGCCGGATGTCACCGAGGACGATCCGGCCACCCGGCGCGAGCAGTTCCCTGGCGCCGTTCAGGACCTGCTCCAGGTAGTCGGCGTTGGGGAAGTACTGCACGACCGAGTTGAGGAGCACGGTGTCGAACTGGCCGCGTGGAAGGCCGGACAGGTCGTCGGCGGCCTGGCACCGCAGCTCAACCCGGTCCGCCAGACCGGCCCGCGTCACCTGGTCCCGCAGCCGCTCGATCACCTGCGAGGAGAAGTCCGTGGCCCAGTACTCCTCCACCTGGCCGGCGATGTGGGCGAGCAGGAGACCGGAGCCGACACCGAGTTCGAGGACACGCTTCGGCGACCAGCACAAGACACGGTCCACCGCCGCGTCCCGCCAGGCACGCATCTCCTCCAGCGGGATCGGCTCACCGGTGTAGGAACTGTTCCAGCCGACGAAGTCCTCGCCGAGCTCCTGCTCGGCGTCGGTGGAATACGCCTGGTCGTAGACCTCCTGCCACTCCCCGACCTGCTCCTCCGCCCCGCCCGCGGAGTCCAGTGCGCCGGGGTCGGCGACGACGTAGGCGACCAGACGCAGGTCACCCGGCTGGTCCTCCCGGGCGGTGACGATGGCCTGACGAACGGCCGGGTGACGGGTCAGGGTGTGCTCGATCTCGCCGGGCTCGATGCGGAACCCGCGCAGCTTGACCTGGTTGTCCGCACGACCGAGGAAGCAGATGGTGCCGTCCGGGAAGAAGCCGGCCCGGTCACCGGTCCGGTAGAGCCGGTCACCGTCCCGCCCGCTGAACGGATCACGGACGAAACGCTCCGCGGTCAGGTCCGGACGGTTGGCGTAGCCGACGCACAGACAGTCCCCGCCGATGTACAGATCGCCCTCGACACCGACCGGGCACGGCTCCATGTCCTCGTCGAGGATGTAGTAGCGCGCGTTGTCGATGGGACGGCCGTACGGGATGCTGCGCCAGTCCGGGTCGATCTCGCGGACCCGGAAGTAGTTCGACCACACCGTCGCCTCGGTCGCGCCACCGAGGCTGATGATCTCCGCGTTCCGGAACACCCTGCGGACCTCGTCCGGCAGCGACAACGGCGTGTAGTCACCGGAGAGGAAGACGACGCGGAGGTCGTCGGTTCCCCGGTGTCCGGTGTTCCCGGAGAGCAGGGAGGCCACCTGGTTGAGGGTGGTCGGCACCGAGTCCCAGAAGGTGATCGGCTCGGTGAGCAGCAGGTCGAGCAGGAGCTGGGGGTCGCGTTGCTGGGTGGCGTCCGCGATGTAGAGGCCGCCGCCGCAGCCCAGGAGGCCGAAGATGTCGAAGACGGAGAGGTCGAAGCCGAGCGAGGTGACGCACAGGGCCACGTCGTCGGGGCCGAAGTCGAAGGTGTTGTAGCACCAGTTGAGCAGGTTGTGCACGGGGCGATGGGTGACCTCGACGCCCTTGGGCTTTCCGGTGCTGCCGGAGGTGAAGATGATGTACGCGGTGTTGTCCGGCCCGGCGACCGGCTCCGGATCGGGGAGCGCCGCCTGTGCCGCCCGGACCTGGTCCACCTCGATGACCTGGACGCCGTCCGGGACCCTCCAGCGTTCGGTGTCCGAGGTGGACAGCACCGTGGTCGCTTCGGCGTCGGCGAGCATGTCGGCGACGCGCTCGGCCGGCAAGGACGGTTCCAGGGGCAGGTAGGCGCCGCCTGCCTTGAGCACGCCGAACACGGCGGCGATCATGGCCGGGCCGCGGCGGATGCCGACCCCGACGACGGTCTGCGGGCCGACGCCGCGCTCCTTGAGGTCCCAGGCGATCCGGTTCGCCTGCTGGTTCAGCTCGCCGTAGGTCATGGTTCCGCCGGCCCAGCGCAGGGCTGTCGCGTCGGGCCGTAGCCGGGCCTGCTCCTCGAAGAGCACGTGAACCGGGCCCGGGCACGGGAAGTCGCGGGCCGTGTCGTTCCACTCCACGAGGATCCTGTGGCGTTCCTCGGCGCCGAGCGGGCGGCCCGCGGCTTCGCGCGGTGCGGTCGTGGTGGCGTCCACCTGCTGCGTGCCGGCCGGTACGTCGAGTGCGCCGACGGTGGCCTGCGGGTCGGCCACGACCTGCTCCACCACCCGGACGAACCCCGCCGCGAAGCCCTCGACCGTCGAGCGGTCGAAGAGGTCGGTGGCGTACTCGATCTCCCCCACGACCGAACCGTCGGACTCGTCCGGCGCCAGGTTGAAGAACAGGTCGAACTTCGCCGAGCCCGTCGGCACGGGCTCCATGGACACCGTCACACCCGGCAGGTCCAGCTCCGGCCGTGCGTTGTTCTGCCACGCCAGCACGACCTGGAACAACGGGTGATGGGCGGTCGACCGCTCCGGTCGCAGCAGCTCCACCAGCCGCTCGAACGGCACGTCCTGGTTGTCGTACGCGGCGAGCGCCTTCTGCCGTACCTGTTCCAGCACCCGGTCGAACGACCGGTCCTCGCTCACCTGGACCCGTAGCGCCCAGGTGTTGACGAAGAACCCGATCAGATCGCTCAGCGCCTCGTCGGTGCGGCCCGCGATCGGGGCGCCGACGGTGACGTCCTCGTCGCCGCCCAGCCGGTGCAGCAACATCACCAGCGCGGCCTGGAACACCATCGACACCGTCACGCCACGCGCCCGCGCCAGCTCCTCGACCCGCGCCCGCACCTCGCTCGGGAGTCCGAGTTCCACGGATCCGCCACGGAAGCTCGCCACCTCGGGACGGGACCGGTCCAGGGGCAACGACAGCGGTCGTGAAACCCCGGCCAACTCCTCGCGCCAGTAGGCCGCCTGAACCGACAGGACGCTCTGCGGATCGGACTCGTCCCCGAGCAGTTCCTGCTGCCACAACGCGTAGTCGGAGTACTGCACGGGCAGCTCGGACCACTCCGGGACGCTCCCGGCCACGCGGGCCCGGTACGCCACCGAGATGTCCCGCGCCAGCGGCGCCAGCGATCCGCCGTCACCGGCGATGTGGTGAATCACCAGCACCAGCACGAAGTCCTGTTCACCGCACTGGGCGACGGATCCCCGCAGCGGTACGTCGACCGCCAGGTCGAACCAACTGCCGGACGCCGAAGACACCACACCCGGCACCCGGTCCGGCGCGACCCGGCCCCAGTCCTGCCAGGGCAGCTCGATCTCGGCCGGGACGAGGACACGCTGGAACGGCCGGCCGTCCACGTCGTCGAACACCGTCCGCAGGACTTCGTGGCGGGCCATCACATCCTGGAACGCGGCGCGTAACGCGGCCGTGTCGAGCGCTCCGTGGAACCGCAGGAGCAGCGGGATGTTGTACGTCGAGGAAGGGCCCTCGAAGCGGTTGATGAACCACATCCGCCGCTGCGCGTAAGAGAGGGGAATCATGGCGCTTCTACCTTTCGCTCATCCTGCGCAGCGGCTTTCGGGAAGAGGCCGACATCTCGTGCCAACGGTCGGTCAGCTCGGCAACGGTGGGGGCGGTGAACAGGATCCGGATCGGGATCTCCACGCCCAGTTCGGCGCGCACCCGTGCCACCAGACGGGTGGCCAGCAGCGAATGTCCGCCCAGTGCGAAGAAGTCGTCGTCGATGCCGACCCGCTCCACTCCCAGCACCTCGGCGAACAGCCCGCACAGCACCGCCTCCCGCGGGGTGCGCGGAGCCCGGTACTCGTCACCGTCGAACTCGGGCCGCGGCAGTGCCGGGCGGTCCAGCTTCCCGTTCGGTGTCAGCGGCAGCTCCGCCAGCACCACGAACGCCGCCGGGACCATGTACTGCGGCAGCCGCTCCCCCACCAGCGTCCGCAACTGCTCCGGGGGCGGGACGGTGGCGTCCGGCTCGGGCACCAGGTACGCCACCAGTTGCCGGTCGTCCGGGTTGTCCTCGCGGGCGACGACGGTCGCCTGGCGGACCGCCGGATGACCGGTCAGGGTGCGCTCGATCTCGGCGGGTTCGATGCGGAACCCGCGCAGCTTGATCTGGTGGTCGGAGCGCCCGAGGTACTCGACCTCGCCCGTGCCCGTCCAGCGGGCCAGATCCCCGCTGCGATACATCCGCGTGCCCGGCGGACCGAACGGATCGGGTACGAACCGCTCCGCGGTCATGCCCGGTTGGCCGTGGTAGCCACGGGCCAGGCCGTGCCCGGCGATCCACAGATCACCGGTCACGCCGGGCGGCACGGGGTGGAGCGTGCGGTCGAGGATGAGGATCCGCGCGTTGGTGACGGGGCCGCCGATGGAGGGCGGCATGCCGGCGGTGCCGGGATCGAGGCGGGCGGCCGTGGAGTAGACGGTGGCCTCGGTGGGGCCGTAGAGGTTGGTGACCTCGGCGGCGTGCTCGCACAGGGTGTGGGCCAGGGGTGTGGGCAGTGCCTCGCCGCTGGTGATCACGCGGAGCCCGGTCAGACAGGCCGGGGCGTGGGTGACCAGCACCTGCCAGAGGGCGGGGGTGGCCTGCATGAGGGTGATGCCCGCCCGCTGGACGAGGTCGAGCAGCGCCGAGGGCTGGGTGATGGTGTCCTTGCCGGCCAGCACCACCCGGGCACCGGTCAGCAGGGGCAGGAACAGTTCCAGCGCGGCGATGTCGAACGCGACGGTGGCGACGGCCAGCAGCCGGTCGTGCGGCGACAGCGAGAAACGGTCCCGCATGCCGGTGAGCAGGTTGCTCAGGGTGCCGTGCTCGATGACCACGCCCTTGGGCCTTCCGGTGGAGCCGGAGGTGTAGATGACGTAGGCGGTGTGGTGGAAGCCGACCGCGGTCCTCGGGTCGTGGGCGGGGTGGGCGGACAGGTCCGCCTCGGCCAGCCGCCGTGGGTCCAGCACCAGCACCGGTGCGCTGTCCTCGACCACGGACCGCACCCGCGCGGCCGGATACTCCGGGTCCACCGGCACATAGGCGCCGCCGGCCTTCCACACCGCGAGCAGCGCCGCAACCAGGTCGAGCGAGCGAGGCAGCAGCACCACCACGCGCGACTCCGGCCCCACGCCCTGCTCGATCAGCCAGTGCGCAAGCCGGTTGGCACGCTCGTCCAGCTCCCGGTAGGTCAGCCGGTGACCGTCGTGCTCGACGGCCACCGCGTCCGGTGTCGTGGCCGCCTGCTCGGCGATCAGCTCGGGGACGGTCCGCTCGGGCGGCGGGGTCGCGGTGTCGTTCCAGCCGTGCAGCACCTGCTCGCGTTCCGCGTCAAAGAGCACGTCGATCGCGCCGACGGTGGTCTCCGGGTCGGCGGCGAACTGCCGCAGCACCCGCACCAGCCGGTCGGCGATCACCTCCACCTCGGCGCGCGCGAAGGCGTCGCGCTGGTACTGGAAGGAGAGGCGCAGCAGCGGGTCGGCCGCCGCGATGACGGTCAGCGGGTAGTGCGGTGGGGCGTACGGGCGGATGCCCGTCACCGCCAGGTCCGCCGATGCGCCCGCCGCCGACAGGCCGACGCGGTCGACGGGGAACGACTCGAAGACCACGAGCGTGTCGAACAGCGCGCTCAGCCCGGTCGACCGCTGGATGTCGGCGAGCCCGAGGTGGTGGTGGTCCAGCAGCCGCGCCTGGGCGTCCTGCAGCCGCCCCAGCAGCTGCGGCAGGCGGTCGGCCGGCGTGCACCGCACCCGCACCGGCACCGTGTTGATGAACAGGCCGATCATCGTGCCCACGCCGGGCAGCTCGGACGGCCGGCCGGCGACGGTGGTGCCGAACAACACGTCCTCGCGACCGGTCAGCTCGGCGAGTACGACGGCCCACGCGCCCTGCACCAGGGTGTTGGGGGTGACGCCCCACTCGGCGGCCCGACGCGCCAGCCTGGTGGCGTCCTCGCCGCTCAGTGCCGCGTCGACCTGCCCGCTGCCGCCGCCGGCGGGGTGCGCCGTGGGCGCCAGGAGGGTCGGCTCCGCCACGCCGGCCAGCTCGGTGGCCCAGGCCTGGGCCGAGCGTTCCGCGTCCTGCCGTGACAGCCACCGCAGGAAGTCCCGGTAGCCGTGGGGGCGCGGCGGGTGGGTGCCGTGGACGCCCGTCGCGTACAGGTCCATCAGTTCGCGCTCGATCAGCGGTACCGACCAGCCGTCGAGCAGCACGTGGTGGGCGGTGAGCGCCAGCTCGGCCCGTTCCGGCCCCAGCGTGACGAGGGTGAGCCGGAGCAGCGGCGGGCTGTCGGGGCGGAAGCGGGTGTCCCGCTCCTCGGCGAGGATCTCCTCGAGCCGTGTCTCGGCCTCGGGGTCGCCGGTGAGGTCCACCTGCCGCCAGGGCAGGGGGACGTCGTCCACCACGATCTGCACGGACTCGCCGGTCGCGCTCGACAGGAACGCGGCCCTCAGGTTCGGGTGCCGCTCCAGCAGGGCCTGGCCCGCGGCCCGCAGCCGCACCGCGTCCACCGGGCCGCTGAGCCGGAACACGAACTGGGTCTGGTAGGCCTCGGAGGCCGTGTCCGCGAGCATCGTGTGGAACAGCAGGCCGTCCTGCAGCGGGGTGAGCGGCCACACGTCGCTCACCCGGCCGAACCGCCGTTGCCAGGTGTCCAGTTCGGCCTGGCCGACGTGCACCGGGGCCACATCGGACGGGGTGAGGCCGGACGCGCCCGTCGTGACCAGGGTGTGCAGGCCGCGCAGGGCGGCGCACCAGGTGTCGGCGAGGGCGCGGACCCCGTCGGCGGGCAGCACGCCGGTGGCGAAGGTGAACAGGGCGGTGAGCCGGGCGCCGTCCCCGGTGTCGGTCACCAGGGAGTTGAGTTCGAGTGCGCTGAGCGCCGGCATGTCGGGGTCGGGTGCCGCGACGAGTTCGGCGCATTCCGGGGCGGGTGTCCATCCGGGGCCGCGTGCCGGTTCCGGGGCGTCGAAGGAGAAGTGGCCCAGGAAGTTGAAGCCGATCTCGTCCGCCGGGTACGGGCGCAGCACCGCCGCGGTCTCGTCGTTGAGGTAGCGCAGCAGGGTGTAGCCGATGCCCTGGTCGGGCAGCGCCCGCCGCTGCTCCTTCACGCGCTTGAGGGCGTCACCGGCGGCCGCTCCCCCGGCGATCGCCTCGTCGACATCGATGCCGGAGAGGTCGAACCGGACCGGGTGGACGGTGGTGAACCAGCCGACCGTGCGGGACAGGTCCGCGCCCGGGGCCGGCTCCTCCTGCCGGCCGTGGCCTTCCAGGCGTACGAGCGTGGCGTCGTCGGTCACGCCCCGCCGGTGCCGGGCCAGCGCCAGGACGAGGGCGGTGAGCAGCACGTCGTCGACGCCGCTGCGATACGCCGCCGGCACCGATGTCAGCACGGCCTCGGTGAGGTCGCCGGGGAGCTGGACGCGCACGGTTTCCGTGGCCGCGGTGACGTCGGACTTCGGGTCGAACGGCCGGGATCCGACCGCGGCCGCGGGAGCGGCGAGCATGTCGCGCCAGAGCGACACCTCCGCGGCCCGCCCGGGCCGGGTCGCCTCGTCGGTCAGCGCGCGCAGCCATCGCCGCATCGACGTCCCCACCGGCGGCAGTTCCGGCGCCTCGCCGGTGCGGGCCTGCCGCCACGCCTCGGCCAGGTCGGGGAGCAGCACCCGCCAGGACATGCCGTCGACGACCAGGTGGTGCGCCGCGACCAGCAGCCGTCCGGGGCCGCCGGTGTCCGGCTCGAACCACACCAGCCGGAGCATCGTGCCGTCCGAGGCCTTGATGTCGCGTGTCGCGGCGGCCGCCTCGGTGCGCAGCAGCGCCTGCCACGCGTCCCCGCTCCAGTATCCCGGGCACTCGACCCGCCTGATGAGCCGGGCCGCGTCGACCGAGCCGGGCGGGTGCACCAGCAGACCGTCGTCGACCAGTTGGGATCGCAGTACGTCGTGCCGGTCGAGGACGGCGCGCACCGTGGCGGTGAGGTTGTCGCGGTCCGTCTCGGCCGGCACCTCCAGCACCAGCCACTGGGCGAGCCGGTCGAGACCGGGCCCGCGCTCGTCGACCAGGCGTGCCATCGGCGGCAGCGGCAGCAGGCCGACGCCGCCGCCGTCGAGTTCGGCGAGTGCCGTCGGGGCGGTGTCCCGGGTCGCGGCCGCGGCCAGCGCGGCCACGGTGCGGCACTCGAACACGGTGCGCGGGCTGAGCGCGAGGCCGGCGGCCCGGGCGCGGGCGACGACCTGGATGGCCCGGATGCTGTCGCCGCCGAGCGTGAAGAAGTCGTCGTCCACCCCGATCCGGCCGATCCCGAGCACCTCGCCGAACGCCGCCGCCAGGACGTGCTCCTCGCTGGTGCGGGCCGGCCGGTGAGCCTGGCCGGTGAACTCCGGTGCGGGCAGCGAGGCCCGGTCCAGCTTGCCGTTCGCGGTCAGCGGCAGCCGGTCCAGCGGCACGAACGCGGCGGGTACCAGATGGGCGGGCAGCCGGGCCGCGACGAATCCCCGCAGCTCGGCGATGTCCAGCCCGGCGTGGAGGTCCCAGTCCACGCCGGACGTGCCGATGCCGCCGGAGGTCGTCGGCACGATGTAGGCGAGGAGCTGGGCGGCCCCGTCGGCGCCGCGGCCGCGGCGGGCGAGGACGGCGGCCTGCGCCACCCCGGGGTGCGCGGCCAGGGTCGCCTCGATCTCCGCGGGCTCGACCCGGAAGCCGCGGATCTTCACCTGGTGATCGGCGCGTCCGGCGAACTCCAGCTCGCCGTTCTCGTTCCAGCGCGCCAGGTCGCCCGTCCGGTACATGCGCCGCCCGGGCGGGCCGAACGGGCAGGCGACGAAGCGCTCCGCGGTCAGGGCCGAGCGGTCGTGGTATCCCCTGGCGAGGCCGGAGCCCGCGATGTACAGGTCGCCGTACACCCCGGGCGGGACCAGTCCGAGCCGGCTGTCGAGCACGTACAGCGCGGTGTTCCAGATCGGCGTGCCGATCGCTACGGTGCCCGCCCCGGGCCGGTACCGCCACGCGGTGACGTCCACGGCCGCCTCGGTCGGCCCGTAGAGGTTGTGCAGCGGTATGCCCAGCAACTCGTGGAAACGAGCGGCGAGTTCGGCGGGCAGCGCTTCGCCGCTGCAGATGACGCGGCGCAGGCCGGTGCAGGCGCCCGCCGCCTCGTCGTTGACGAACTCGGCGAGCATCGACGGAACGAAGTGCACTGTGGTGACCCCGGAGCGCCGGATCAGCTCGGCGAGGTAGGCCGGGTCGCGGTGCCCGTCGGGCCGTGCCACGACGAGGCCGGCGCCGGTGATCAGCGGCCAGAAGAACTCCCAGACCGACACGTCGAAGGAGGCGGAGGTCTTCTGCAGCACCCGGTCGGAGCCGTCCAGCCGGTAGCGGTCCTGCATCCACAGCAGTCGGTTGACGATCGCGGCGTGCGTGATGACGGTGCCCTTGGGCCGGCCGGTCGATCCCGACGTGTAGATCATGTAGGCCGGGTGCTCGACGGAGTGCGGCGCGAGCGCGGTGGGCCCGTCGGTGAGCCGGGCTTCGTCGACCGTGATCAGGGGGATGTCCGTCGGGGGCAGCCGGTCCGCCGTGCCCTTGACCGACAGCAGCAGCGTCGGCGCGGCGTCGGCGAGCATGAACTCCACGCGGGCGGTGGGGTAGTCGGGGTCGACCGGGACGTAGGCGGCGCCCGCCTTCAGTACGGCGACCAGCGCGACGACCAGCTCCGGCGACCGGGGAATCGCGACGGCGACGAATCGTTCGGGCCCTGCGCCGCCCTCGACGAGCATGCGGGCCAGCCGACCGGACCGGTCGGCCAGCTCCCGATAGGTCAGGGAGGTGTCCTCGAAGGTCACCGCGATCGCGTCGGGCGTGGCGGCGGCCTGTCGCTCCAGCAGCTCCGTCAGCGTCCGGCCCGTCGGGGTGACCTCAGGTCCGGCGAACTCGGTGAGGAGCGCGTGGCGTTCGGCGGTGCTGAGCACACTGACGTCCCCGAGCCGGGCGCGCGGGTCGGCCAGGGCGGCCCGGACGAAGGTCACGAACCTGTCGGTGAGACCGGCGACGTCCTGGTCCCCGTAGTGCGCCCGCGGGGCGTCCAAGCGGACGAACAGGTCGCTGTCGGGCCCGCCGTCGGTGTAGGTCGAGACCATCACCTCGTCGATCACACCGAATGTGCCGCCGGCGAACCGTGCCACGCTGCCCGCGAGATCGAGCGCCTCGACGAAGGGGATGATGTTGACGAGGGCGCCGAACGGGCTGCGCACCGAACCGGCGTGCCCCGTGGCCCGCTTGATCAGGGACACGTCGTGGCCGGCGTGCCGCAGCACCCGCCGCCGCTCCTGGCCGAGTGCCTCGGCCAGCTCCACGAGGGTCGCAGCGGGCGGCACCTCGACCCGGATCGGCACCCGGTTGGAGAGGAGGCCGAGCGACCGCCGCAGGGCGCCGACGCGGTGGTTGACGGTGAACTCGTGCAGCGGTTCCGGCACGGCGCACATGTGCTGCAGGAACGCGGTCGCCGCCGCCGCGAGCAGGTCCGGCAGGCTCGTCCCCAGTGCTTCGGCCGTGCGCCTCCGGGCGGCGAGTTCGGCGGCCGGGATCCGCGCGGTGCGGGTGGTCATGCCCAGCGGCTCGGTGAGGCCGTCCCAGTGCCCGGCCGCCCGGCCGGCGCCGGCGGGACGGACGCCGGCGGGAAGCCGCGCCGCGGTCGGCTCGTCGGCGAGGTAGTCCCGCCAGAACTCCTCGGCCTCGGCGAACCGTTTGGACGCCCGGTACGCGGCGTCCTTCTGCCGGGCGTCTCCCCGCGCGTTCGCGGACAGCTCCGGTACGGCGGAACCGGAGCGCAGCGCACGGTAGATCTCCGCGATCCGCCGGGACAGCAGCGTGACGACGCCGAACGCGTCGGTGACGATGTGGTGGAAGACGAGAACCACGAGGTGGCGGGTGGCGCCGAGCCGGATCGAACCGATCCGGAAGAGGGCGTCCGCACTCAGGTCGAACGGCCGGCTCACCAGCTCGGCGACCACGGCCCGGGCCGCGTCGCCGGGTTCGCCGGCGCCGCTGACGTCGAAGTGGAACGGCTCCGGCAGCTCCGGATCGCGGGCCACCGCGCGCAGACCGCCTTCGTCCCGGCGGAAGTTCAGCGTCAGCGCTCCGGCCTCGGACACCGCCGTCCGCAGCGCCTCGGTGATGAGGGGGATGTCCAGGTCACCGTCGACGTCCCACAGGGTCACCACATTGTTCGGCCGGTCGGGGGCCAGCTCCTGTTGGAGCCACATGGCCTCCTGCACCGCCGTGACGCCGGTGTAACCCATCCAGAGTCCCCCCTGTAAATGTGGTATCCAGATCAGCGGCCAGTCGCTGTGCCTGATCGTCGTCGTCGCTCTGAGGTGGATCAACCGACGTGAAAGATGTCGGCCAGAAACCCAACCAGACCCGGACGTAGGGCCCGCAGTCGGCTGGAACGACCTGATCAGGACGGCATTCGCCGCACCGTGGCGTCGACGGCTCCGGGAAGGACGGTGGCCGGCGAGGGCCCGTCGGGCGGTCCATCGGGCGGGGTCCGTCGGGCTTTGACAGAAGTCGGCAAGAGATCGAAAGCGGAACCGTGGACGGCGCAATCATGGCCGCATGACTGAACCCGCTTCCCAGCCCGACGGAATCGACGCGCTGACCCATGTCTTCGACGCCGTCTACCGCGGCGAGAGCCCGTTCGGCAAGCGTCCGCCCTGGGACATCGGCGGGCCGCAGCCGGCCTTCGTCGCACTCGAGGAAGCGGGACTCATCAGCGGTGCGGTGCTCGACGCGGGCTGCGGCACCGGCGAGGACATACTCCATCTGGCGAGCAGGGGCTACACGGTGACGGGGCTCGACCTGTCGTCCGAGGCGGTCGCCATCGCGCGGGGCAAGGCCGAGGAGCGCGGACTCGACGCCACCTTCGCCGTCGCCAACGCCCTCGAACTCGTCGGCTACGACGGGCGTTTCGACACCGTCGTCGACTGCGGCCTCGCCCATACCTTCGACGCCGACAGGCTGCGGACCTACGCGGCGGCGCTGCACCGCGTCTGCCGCCCGGGGGCACGCGTGCATGTACTGGAGGTCAGCGATCGCGGGGCCGCGCAGATGCAGGCGCGGCTCGCCGAGGTGATCGAGGGGATTCCGGCGTCGGAGCCGCCCGGCCCCAAGCGGACCGCCGACGACCTGCGCCGGGGCTTCGCCGACGGCTGGACCGTCGAGTCCGTCACCGACACGACCATGTACGGGATCCTCCCGTCCGCGTCGGAACCGCTCGAACTGCCCGCCTGGCTGGGCCGATTCCGCCGCAGCTGACCCGGTTCCATCGACCGGGAACAGTCCGAACCGCGCATCCGGCCCGTGTGAAGGTGATGACTCATGAAGGCACGCGCAGGCAAGCTGCTACGGCTCCTGGCATCCTCACAGCCCAACCGGGCGGCCAGACGCAGGAGCCCGCGGACGGGCACCCCGCCGAACGCGTCGCAGTGGAGCGGTGTCGCCCGGGGCGCCTTCCGGTTCGCCTTCGTCTACGCGGGGTCCTACTGCCTGACGACACCCCAGATCTTCCTGACGTTGCGGGGTGGCGGACTGGGGCACAAGCAGGAGGCGGCCGACGCCTGGGCGAAACTCTGGTCGATGCGTCCGGTGCGGAAGTGGGTGGCGGCTCACGTATTCGACAAGGAATTGGGCGAACGCTTCGACGGCGGCGACGACCTGAACGCGTGGGTGGGGCAGTTCACCTGGCTGCTGGGCGCCGCCGCGGCAACACCGATCTGGTCGCTGCTTGACCGGCGCCGGACGAACTACGAGACGCTGGACTCGTGGTTCCGGCCGGTCGTCCGGTTCTGTCTCGCGGGGCAGATGTTCTCCTACGGTGCCGCCAAAGCCATTCCTTTGCAGTTCCATATGCCACTCACCAAACTCGTCGAACCGTTCGGCAATTTCAGCCCCATGAGCGTGCTCTGGGCGCAGACAGGTTCCTCCAAGCCGTACCAAGTCCTGCTGGGCTGCGCGGAAATCGCCGGCGGACTGCTGCTGATCGTGCCGCGTACGGCGACACTGGGTGCACTGCTGTGCGCGATGGAACTGACCCAGGTGTTCCTTCTGAACATGACGTTCGACGTCCCGGTGAAAATCCATTCGTTCCATCTGCTCCTGCTGAGTCTGGTGCTGCTGGCACCGGAGTCGGCGCGCCTGGCCGAAGCCTTTTTGTCGGACCGGACGGTCCGCCCGTCGTCCCGGCAGGAGCTGTTCCGCACGCCCGGCGCGAACCGGATCGCCGCGGCCGCGCAGGTCGCGGCGGGTCTGTGGCTGCTGCGCGCACAGCTGCGCAACGACTGGTCGGTCTGGAAGACATACGGCGGCGGACGGGAAAAGCCCGAACTGTACGGCATCTGGAACGTGGAGGAATTCACGGTCGACGGTGAGCGACAGCCGCCGCTGACGACCGACGGACAACGATGGCATCGCGTCGTTTTCGACTCCGCCGACGCCGTCACCATCCAGCGCATGGACGATTCTCTCGACGGCGGCTACGTCGCGGCGGTCGACCTGGACAGCCATTCGATGAGCCTGCTCAATATCGCCGACCCGAAGTGGAACGCGACTTTCGCACTGCAGCGTCCCGCCGACGACGAGCTGACTCTGGAAGGCGAAGTCGACGGCTCCCTGCTTCGGATACGACTGCACCGACTGGATCTCGCCACATTTCCTCTCGTCGACCGCGGTTTCCACTGGGTGCAGGACAACTCGTACATGGCGTAAGGGTGGCGTGGTAGCTTCGTGCCGCAGTAGCGGTATCCGATGACCTCAGTTGACACATTTCTCACAACAACGGCATTCCGGCGTTCGTGCCGACGCGCAACGTGTCCGGCGAACGAGGTCACCATCAGCTCGATTCGGGCCCTACGACGACGGCGTGCCGTGGCCAACACCTGGGAGGGACGCCATGACCGCCGGCACGAGGACGGACTTAGAGTCGTCTGCGCTGCACGCTGCCGACAGCCACGATCTGATCCGCGTGCACGGTGCGCGTGAGAACAACCTCAAGAACGTCGACGTCGAGATCCCCAAGCGCCGGCTGACCGTGTTCACCGGTGTCTCCGGCTCGGGCAAGAGCTCGCTGGTGTTCGACACGATCGCCGCGGAGTCGCAACGGCTGATCAACGAGACCTACAGCGCCTTCATCCAGGGCTTCATGCCCACACTGGCGCGCCCCGAGGTCGACGTCCTCGACGGGCTGACGACCGCGATCATCGTCGACCAGCAGCCGATGGGCACCAGTCCCCGCTCCACGGTCGGCACCGCCACCGACGCGGGCGCGCTGCTGCGCATCCTGTTCAGCCGGCTCGCCAAGCCGTACATCGGCTCGCAGAAGGCGTTCGCCTTCAACGTCGCCACCGCCGACGCGTCGGGCACGCTGGTGGTGAACGGGAAGAAGATCGAGAAGGGCTTCAGTGTCGTCGGCGGCATGTGTCTGCGCTGCGAGGGCATGGGCTCCGTCACCGACATCGATCCGGCCCGGCTCTACGACGACTCCAAGTCGCTGGCCGACGGCGCGATCACCGTCCCCGGCTGGAAGCCCGACGGCTGGGTGGTGCAGTCGTTCACCGAGTCGGGCTTCCTCGACCCGTACAAGCCGATCCGCGACTACACCGACCAGGAGCGGGACGACTTCCTGCACCGGGACCCGGTCAAGGTCAAGGTCAAGGGGATCAACACCACCTACGAGGGCCTGCTCGCGCGGGTCCGGAAGTCGTTCCTGACCAAGGACAAGGAAGCCCTGCAGCCGCACATCCGCGCCTTCGTGGAGCGGGCGGTGACGTTCTCCGTCTGTCCGGAGTGCGACGGCACCCGGCTCAGCACGCTGACCCGGTCCTCGAAGATCGACGGCGTCAGCATCGCCGACGCCTGCATGATGCAGATCAGCGATCTGGCCGCATGGATCCGCGCCATCGACGACCCGTCGGTCGCGACGCTGCTGAAGGTTCTCGACGAGACCCTCAGCTCGTTCGTCTCCATCGGGCTGGGCTACCTCTCGCTCGACCGGGCGTCGGGCACGCTCTCGGGCGGTGAGGCACAGCGCGTCAAGATGGTCCGCCATCTCGGCTCCGCGCTCACCGACGTCACCTACGTCTTCGACGAGCCCACGGTCGGTCTGCACCCGCACGACATCCAGCGCATGAACGAGCTGCTGCTCCGGCTGCGCGACAAGGGCAACACCGTGCTCGTCGTGGAGCACAAGCCGGAGACGATCCTGATCGCCGACCACGTGGTCGACATCGGTCCGAAGGCCGGTACGGGCGGCGGCCAGGTGGTCTTCGAGGGCACCGTCGAAGCGCTGCGGACCAGCGGCACCGTCACCGGACGGCACCTGGACGACCGGGCCTCGGTCAAGCCGTCGGTGCGCAGGGCGTCCGGTGTGCTGGAGGTGCGCGGCGCGGCGACCCACAACCTGCGGGACGTCGACGTGGACATCCCGCTCGGCGTCCTCACCGTGCTCACCGGCGTCGCGGGCTCGGGCAAGAGTTCCCTCATCCACGGTTCCGTGGCCGGGCGGGACGGCGTGGTGACGGTGGACCAGTCGCCCATCAAGGGTTCCCGGCGCAGCAACCCGGCGACCTTCACCGGAATGCTCGAACCGATCCGCAAGGCGTTCGCCAAGGCCAACGGCGTCAAGCCGGCGCTGTTCAGCCCCAACTCCGAGGGCGCCTGCCCCCACTGCAAGGGCGCCGGCGTCATCTACACCGACCTGGCGATCATGGCCGGTGTCGCCACCACCTGCGAGGAGTGCGAGGGGAAGCGGTTCCAGGAGTCGGTGCTCAGGTACCGCCTCGGCGGCCGGGACATCAGCGAGGTGTTCGCGATGCCGGTGGTCGAGGCCGAGGAGTTCTTCCGCACCGGTGAGGCGCGTACGCCGGCCGCGCACTCCGTCCTGACCCGGCTGGGCGACGTCGGGCTGGGCTACCTCAGTCTCGGCCAGCCGCTCACCACCCTGTCCGGCGGCGAGCGGCAGCGCCTCAAGCTGGCCACCAACATGGCCGGTACGGGAAACATCTACATCCTCGACGAGCCGACCAGCGGCCTGCACCTCGCCGACGTCGAGCAACTCCTCGCCCTGCTCGACCGGTTGGTCGACTCCGGCAAGTCGGTCATCGTCGTCGAGCACCACCAGGCCGTCATGGCGCACGCCGACTGGATCATCGACCTCGGCCCCGGCGCCGGTCACGACGGCGGCCGGATCGTCTTCGAGGGCACCCCCGCCGACCTGGTCGCCGCCCGCTCGACCCTCACCGGCGAGCATCTGGCGGAGTACGTCGGCGGCTGAGCAGCCCCTCGCCTTGTGCGGCCCCGTCCCGGCAGAACCGGGACGGGGCCCGGCCAAGTTCCCGACGGAAGGTACCGACGCATGTCCTCGAACAGCGAAACCGAAACGGTCGTCGTAGGGGCCGGCCCGGCCGGGCTCACGGCGGCGCTCGCCCTGGCCAGGTACCGCCGTCGCGTGGTCCTCGTGGACAGTCGGCGCGCGCCGCGGAACAGCGCGTCGGGAGGCGTCCACGGGCATGTCGGTCTGGACGGCGCCACTCCCGCCGAGATCCGCTCGCGCGCCTGGAAGGAACTCTCCCGGTACGCGACCGTGGAGCTTCGGGAAGCCGAGGTCGACAGCGTGCGCACCACGGACGACGGTCGCTTCCAGGTCGGACTCGACGACGGCGACACCGTCGAGGCTTCCTCCGTCCTGCTCGCCACCGGTGTCGTCGACAGCCATCCGGCGCAGGTGGACGGGTTCTCCGACTGCTGGGGCCGGAGCGTGATCCACTGCCCGTTCTGTCTCGGCGAGGAGAACGCCGACCGGCGCTGGGGCGTGGTCGTGGACAACGCGGAACTCGCCACGTTCTCCGCGGTGGCGTTCCGTGCGTGGAGCAGCGACACGGTCGCCATCTGCCGTGAGTCGATGCCGGGCCTGGAGAGCGCTCGCACCGCCGCGCAGAGCATGGGCGGTGACGTCGTCACGGGCACGATCAGCCGCCTGCTGCACCGTCAAGGGGTGCTGTACGCGGTCGAGTTCGACGACGGCCGCGTCCTGGAGCGGGAGACGCTGGTGTGGACGCCGACGCAGCGGCAACAGCCCGTCGTCGCACGGGCGGTGGACGAGCTGAAGCTGGCGGTCGACGACGCGGGCTACCTGAGCGTCGACGACACCCAGTGCACCGGCGTCCCGGGCCTGTACGCGGCCGGGGACCTGGCCTCCCGGTGGAAGCAGTCGTTCACCGCGGCGGCCGCGGCGGGTGCCACGGCGGCCGAGGCCATCCACGCATCGTCGATCATGAAGGCCGTCCGCGGCTGACCAGACGCACACCACGTCGTCGTGGGGGGGGGGGGGGGGCGCCCCCCCCCCCCCCCCCCACGACGACGTGCCGTGAGGTACGGCGCTACTGCGACTCGTCCGACGGCTTCTCCGGGGCCGTGTGCGCGCTGGTCCTGAGCACCTCGGCCACCATCAACTCGTAGGAGGAGTACCACCGTTCCCGGCCCAGCCGCTGCGCCACCTGGTGCTCGGGGTCGGAGCGCCACTGCTCCAGGGTCTCCGCGTTGCGCCACAGCACGACCGCGAGGCGCTCACCGTCCTCGCCGGTGTAGTGCTGGACGTCCACCAGGTCGGGCCCGGCGATGGCACGGACCCGCTGCCGCATCTCGTCCTCGGTGGCGTAGTAGTCCTCGCCCGCCTGATCGGTGAGCCGCGACTTGAACAGGATCACGAACATCCGGAGTCCTCCAGGGTGACTGTGTTCGGGTCAAGGGGCAGGCAGGCGCGCAGCCGGCTGTCGGGCGCCGTGACCAGCTCCGCGCCGTGCCGGCTGAGCAGGTTCTCCACGAGACGGTCCAGTCGCTGGTCGTTCCTCAGCACCGAGGCGTAGCTCTCCTCCGTGAAGGCGCACTGCTCGTACAGGGGCACGAAGCGGTCCGGGAAGAGGTCGACGAGACGCTTCCGCAGGACTCCCTTGCCGTGTGCGGTCTCCTCCTGCGGCGGGTTGGCCATGATGTGGTAGTGCTGGTACGAGAGGTGGGAGATCGCGGTGGCGTCCTCGATCCGTGACTTCTCGTAGGCGGCCAGGGCCGCCGTCCAGTCCGCGGTGGAGTCGAGGCAGTCGAGGAGCGTACGGGCGTCCTCGAAGCCGCAGTTCATCCCGTGCCCCATGAAGGGGGCCATCGCGTGACAGGCGTCCCCGAGCAGCGCCAGCCTGTCCCGCCAGACCCATCGGTCGCAGCGTACGACCGTGAGGGTGGAGACGGACTTGGTGGCGAGCTGTTCGGCGATGTCCCGGATGGCGGCGGTCGGTTCGGGGAAGCGGTCGGCGAACACCTCGTACAGCTCGTTGCCGCCGCCGACCGTCGCGTAGGACGGTGCGGGCCCTTCGAGACGCATGAACAGGGAGCCGGAGTACTCCCCCGACGGCATGGGGAACGCGGCGAACAGTGCGTCGCCGGTCGGCCAGTAGTGCATGGTGCGGCTGTCGAGCCAGCCGCCCGGCACGTCGATCTCCTGATAAGCCAGCTCGAGATTGCGTACCTCGGCCGGTGCGGTGCGGGCGGTCAGTGCGGCACGGGCCGTGGAGTGCGCGCCGTCGCAGCCGAGGACGCGACGGCAGGTCAACCGCCGCTCACCGGGGGCGTCTTCCACCAGCACGGCCGGTTTGTCCAGGTCCACGGAGCGCACCCGCTGCCCGAAGCGGATGCTGACGCCGGGAGTCGCGTCGGCGGCGTCCAGCAGGATGTGGTGCAGCCGCTCGCGCTCCACCGACCAGATCGGCTGCCCGTCCCTGCTGTACGGGGTGACGTGGGAGCTGCCGTCGGGCAGGTGCGCGCAGCGCCCGTGCAGCGGGACGCATATCTCCCGCACCGTCCTGTCGAGACCCAGGTCGGACAGGACGCGCCAGCCGCGCGCGGACAGCATCACCGTGAGGGAGCGACCCTGTCCGCCGCCGGCGTGGCGCGGGTCCGCCCGCTTCTCCAGGATCGTGACCGGACCGAACCGGGGGGCGAGGTACATGGCCGTGACCACGCCGACCAGGCCGCCCCCCACGACGACGGTCTCCGGACTCCCCTCGGCGCGACCTCGGCTAGGCCCCCGCATGGCAGCGCCGTCCCCTCGTCCGGCCTTCGTCCGGCTGCCGCAGTTCCGCCAGGACCACAGCGGCCACCTCCTTCGTTCCCAGGGACCCGCCGAGGTCGGGGGTGACTCTTCCGGCCTCGATGGCGGCGGCGACCGCCCGGCGCACCGCGTCGGCCTCCTCGTCATGACCCAGGTGTTCGACCAGCAGCGCCGTGGAGAGAAGGGCGGCGAACGGATTGGCGACCCCGGTGCCCGCGATGTCGGGCGCGCTGCCGTGCACCGGCTCGAAGACCCCTTGCCCGGTCGTGGGGTTGAGGTTGGCCGACGCCGCGACGCCGAGGCCGCCGGCGAGGGCGGCGGTGAGATCGCTCAGGATGTCGCCGTACGAGTTGTTCGTGACGATGACGTCGAACGCGGTCGGGTCGGTCACCAACTTCATCGCGGCGGCGTCCACGTAGAGATGCGAGGTGTCGAACCGCGGGTGCCGTGCGACCGCCTCGTGCCAGCAGCGCTGCCACAACCGGCCGCCGTTGCGTACGGCGTTGGCCTTGTCCACCACGCACACCGACCGTCGTGCCACGGAGAAGGCGAAGTCCAGGATGCGCGACACGCCGTGGTGGGTGTTGAGGTCCACGTCGATGGCGATCTCCTGCGGGGACCCGGTGCGCGTGCTGCCGCCTACGCCGCTGTACAGCCCTTCGGTGTTCTCCCGGACGATCGCGCAGTCGATGCCGCGTCGGGTGCCGTCGCGCAGCGGGCTGAGCCGGTCGTGCCACAGCCGTACGGGGCGGTAGTTGACGTACAGGTCCAGCTCGGAGCGCAGTGTGGTCAGCACGCTCCGCACATAGGCGGTGTCGCCCAGCCGGGGATCCCCGACCGCGCCGAGCAGCGTCGCGTCGCTGCTCCGGATCCGGTCGATGTCGGCCTGGGACAGGGCACTTCCGGTGCTCAGGTACGTCTCCGCGTTCACCTGGTCGAGGACGTCCAGCCGCACACCGAGTGCGAGCACGTCGAGAACCGCCAGCGCGGGTTCGATCACCTCCGGCCCGATGCCGTCACCGGGAATGACGGTGATCCTTTTCGCATCACCGCTCATGCCCGGCCCTGGCACACGATGTCCGCCACCAGTTCCGCCACGTCGGTCGTCACGTGGAAGTGCCCGCCCGGTCGCGCACGCACCGTGAACTCACCGGAGGTGGCCTCCGCCCACTCCCCCAGCCGCGTCTCGTCCACCAGCGGGTCGCCCGCACCGTGATAGCAACGCACGGCGCACGACAGCGGCTTGGCGCCGGGGCGCGGCCGGTACTCCGCATGGGCCCGCAGGTCCGAACGCAGCGTCGGCAGCAGCAGTTCGCGCAGCTCGGCGTGCTCGGCGATCCCGGGTTCGATACCGCCCAGCCCCACCAGCGTCGACCAGAACTCGTCGTCGGGTGCCAGGTGGAGGTCTCCGTCCTCCACGCTTCCGGGCGGTTCGCAGGCGGAGACGCACAGCGTGCGCGGCTCCTCGCCCGCGTCCCGCAGGACCAGGGCGGTCTCGTAGGCCACCACCGCGCCCAGGCTGTGCCCGAAGAGCACGTAGTCGCGCGGGGGAAGCCGGAGCAGATCCGCCGCCGCGTGCCCGGCCATCGCGGCCACGTCGTCCACCAACGGCTCCCCGAACCGGTCACCGCGGCCGGGGTACTGGACGGCCATGAGCTCCACGCCGGGCGGCATCGCGGTGGACCATTCACCGAAGGCCGTCGCCGAACCCCCGGAATGCGGGAAGCACACCACACGAAGTCCGGGGCGTTCGACGGTGGTCAGAGAGCGCACCCAGCCCCGTTCCCGTATCCGGCTCATCATCTCCGCCTTTCTCGTCGGCCATCGGCTAACCCGTCCCGTCCCATGTTTTCCGCCGCGCACGAAATCACGGGATCCGCGAAAGATGTCGGCAAGACATCACGGGCGCCGTGGGGCCGGGGCATGACGATGCGGGGAAAAGGAGGATCCCGGATGAGCCCGTCGCTCGATCTCACCGACCCGGCCACCTTCGTCAGGAACGACCCCTACGAGTTCTGGCTCCGGGTACGCGGGGAGAGCCCCGTGTACTGGCATCCGGCCGCCGCGGAGCGACCCGGCTTCTGGGTCGTGGCCGGTTACGACGACGTCCTGTCCTGCTACGGCGACTGGAAGCGGCTGAGCTCCGCCCGCGGCAACGTCCTCGACGTGCTGCTGCGCGGGGGCGATTCGGCGGGCGGGAAGATGCTCGCCGTCTCCGACCGGCCCTGGCACCGGCATCTGCGCAACCTGATGCTCCGCGCCTTCTCGCCCCGGGTGCTCGGCGACGTGGTGCGCAAGGTCGAGGAGCGCGCGCAGGAGCTGATCAGCACCGTCACGGAGCTGGGCAGCTTCGACTTCGCCGCCGAGGTCGCCGAGCACATCCCGATGAACACCATCTGCGACCTGCTGTCCATTCCCGCGCAGGACCGCAAGCAGCTGCTCCTGTGGAGCAAGGAGGCCTTGGCGTCCGAGCATCAGCAGGGCGCCCGGCTGGACGCGCTGGAGGCACGCAACGAGATCGTGCTCTATCTGATGGAGCTGGGGTTCGAGCGCCGGGCGAAGCCGGGCGACGACGTGATCAGCATGATCGCCACCGCCGAGGTCGACGGCCGCCCGCTCACCCCGGAGGAGATCGCGCTCAACTGCTACAGCCTCCTCCTGGGCGGGGACGAGTCGTCGCGGATGACCGCGATCAGCTCGGTCCTCGCCTTCACCCGGTACCCCGACCAGTGGCGCGGGCTGTGCGAGGGGACGATCGGCCTCGACACCGCGGTGGAGGAGCTGCTGCGCTGGGCGACGCCGGGCATGCACTTCGCGCGCACGGCGCTGAGCGACTTCTGCCTCGGCGGGCAGCAGGTGCGCGCCGGGGACATCGTCACGTTCTGGAACACCTCGGCGAACAACGACGAGACGGTCTTCGCCGTGCCCCGGACCCTCGATCTGTCCCGCCGCCCCAACAAGCACCTCACCTTCGGCCACGGTCCGCACTTCTGCGTCGGTGCGGCGCTGGGCCGCGCCGAGCTGCGCGCGCTGCTGCAGGCGCTCGTCACGTCCGTACGGGACATCGAGCTGGACGGGGAGCCGCAGCGCATCTACTCCAACTTCCTGTACGGCTACGGCAGTCTCCCCGTCGCCTTCCAGTCGCGCTCCGCCTCCTGAAAGGGAACGCCTCATGCTCGACGGTTTCGTCCCCTGGCCCGACCGCGTCGCGGAGGAGTACCGCCGGCGGGGCATCTGGCTCGGCCGGCCGCTCGGTGACCTGCTGCACGAGTCCTGCCGGCGCCACGCCGACCGCGTGGCCGTGGTCTGCGACCGGCACAGGACGACCTACGCGGAGCTGTCCCGGCGGGCCGACCGGCTGGCGGGCGGCCTGATCGAACTGGGCATCAGGCCGCTCGACCGGGTGGTCGTCCACCTGCCCAACATCCCCGAGTTCGTCGTCCTGGTCTTCGCTCTGCTGCGGGCCGGAGCGATACCTGTCCTGGCGCTGCCCGGGCACCGCAAGTCCGAGATATCCCACCTGTGCGCCCACTCCGGAGCGGTGGCCTACGCCGTGAAGGACGAGTTCGGCGGGTTCGACTACCGCGACATCGCCCGGGAGATCCCCTCGGTCCGGCACGTCCTCGTCAGCGGCGACGCCCAGGAGTTCACGGCACTGGAGTCACTGGGCAGCGACGACGTCCCGCTGCCCCGCGTCGACCCGTCGGATCCGGCGCTGTTCCTCCTCTCCGGAGGCACCACCGGACTGCCGAAGCTGATCCCCCGGGGCCATGACGACTACGGCTACGTCATGCGGGCCACGGCGGAGGCGATGCACGTGGGCCGGGAGGTGGCCTACCTCGCCGTCAATCCGGTCGCGCACCAGGCGGCGCTCGCCTGCCCGGGGGTGTTCGGGAGCCTTCTGCTGGGCGGCAAGGCGGTCCTGACGTCGAGCGTGCGGCCCGACGAGGTGTTCGCGCTGATCCGTCGCGAGCACGTCACCGTGACCACGGTCGTGCCCTCCGTGCTACGGCTGTGGGCCGACGCCGGGCAGAAGCCCGACCTGTCGCACCTGCTCATTCAGGTCGGCAGCGCCCCGCTCGACCCGGCGCTCGCCCGTCGGGCGGGAGAAGTCCTCGGGTGCCGGATCATGCGCTGGTACGGCATCAGCGAGGGCCTGCTGACCCATACCAGGTTCGACGACCCGGACGACGTGATCACGGGTACGGACGGCCGGCCCATGTCGCGGGACGACGAGGTCCGGATCGTCGACGAGTCCCTGAACCCCGTGCCCGAGGGGGAGGCCGGCGAGATGATCGCGCGCGGCCCGTACACGATCCGCGGCTACTACCGGGCCCCCGAGGAGAACACCCGCTCGTTCACACCGGACGGGTTCTTCCGCACGGGCGACCTCGTCCGGCGCAGCCCGGAGGGCAACATCACGATCGTCGGACGGATCAAGGACGTCATCAACCGCGCCGGTGAGAAGGTCTCGGCGGAGGAGGTGGAGCGGCAGCTGCGCACCCACCCGTCCGTCCAGGACGCGGCCGTGGTCGGCGTGCCGGACACCGTGCTGGGCGAGCGGACGTACGCCTTCCTCGTGCTGACCGGGTCGGAGGTCCGCACATCGGCGATGAAGGAGTTCCTCCGGGGCTGCGGTCTGGCCACCTACAAGATTCCCGACCGGCTGGTCCCCCTCGACCGGTTGCCGCGCACCCCGATGGGCAAGGTGGACAAGAAGGCCCTGCGAGCGCTCGCCGTCTCGTCGGCGAGGTGAGGATGCCGTGACGGTGCGGATGCCTTGAACGTGCGGCAGGGCCCGTCGCCGAACGCGCCGGCCCTGCCGCCTGTGCCTCTACTCGCCGTGCCGTGCCTGCCACAGGGCGGGAAAAGAAGGCGTGAATATCGCTTTGCGAAGGAACTCAGCGCCAGCCGTTCCCCCCGTGCCGATCTTGTTTCCGATCATCCGCTGGACGAGAACGACATGCCGGTACTGCCATTCTTGAAAGGCCTGGTCGAGATCCACCAGGCCCTGGCAGATCTGTTCCACCACACCGTCGTCGCCGTGCAGGCCGTGCAATGCGGAGGGCAGGTCGTGGGACGAGTAACCCTTGGCGTCGAGATAGCCGAGGAACGCGTCGAAGAGGGTGGGCTCGTCGGCCCGCGCCTCGATGCGCGCCCGTTCCCGGCTGCCCTCGGGAAAGTGCTCGGCCGCCGTCCCGTCACGCCGTCCGAGCACCACCTCGATCTCACGGAACTGCGCCGAGTAGAAGCCGCTGCCCACCAACTGGTCGCGGAACGTGTCGAACTGGTCGGCGGTCATCGTCTCCAGCACGTCGATCTGCGCCGTCAGCGCCCGGAAGATCGCCCGAATCCGGCGCAGCGTCCGCAGGGCGGGGCCGCTGTCCGCCTTGCACAAGGTCACCTGGAGGGCGTCCAGTTCGTGGAGCAGCTCCTTGAACCACAACTCGTGCGACTGATGGACGACGACGAAGAGCAACTCGTCATGCTGTTCCGTGAGCGGCTTCTGAACGTCGAGCAACGTTTCGAGAACCAAGTAATCACGATAGCCGCAGTAGGCGGAATGGGAATTACTCATCACGGGTAGGGGCCTCCGCTCGCCGGGCGTTGACTCCCCTTGGTAACACGGTGAAACCGACCGAAGGTCAGAATCTGTCACCTCTCATTCAACGGGGCGGCTCACCGCCCTGGCAGGCCATCATGATGGGGAAGCATGAGCGCCAGGAAAAATCGTCGTCGTTTCAATGCATCACTGAATGGACGCGAAATGGGCGATGCAAAGCACACCGTCCCCCGGCTTTTCGAGGCCGTCGCCGCCGAGGCGGGGGACGACACCGCCATCCTGTTCGAGGGCAAGGCCGTCGGCTACACGGCTCTCAACTCCGCGGCCAACCGGCTGGCACGGTACCTGATCGCCCGTGGCGTGGGACCGGACTCGGTGGTCGCCGTCTCCGTGCCCCGGTCCGCCGACCTGATCACGGTGCTCCTCGCGGTACTCAAGGCGGGCGGCGCCTACCTCGCGCTCGACCCGGCGTATCCGGTGGAGCGGCTGGCGCACATGGTGGCCGACGCGCGGCCGGTGCTGCTGATCCGCGCGGCGGAGCACACGGCACTCATGCTGCCGGACGACAGCGTGCCGGAGGTCGTCCTCGACGACCCCGCGTTCCGCGCGGAGCGCGAGGCGCACGCCGACCACGACGTGTCCGATCGGGAGCGCCTCGCCGAGCTGCGCGTCGACCACCTGATGTACGTCGTCTACACCTCGGGGTCGACGGGCCGGCCCAAGGGCGTCGCGGTGACGCACCGTGGCGTCGCCGGCCTGGTGGCGAGCCAGACCGAGCAGATCGGGGCGGGCCCGGGCGACCGCGTTCTGCAGTGGGCGTCGATCAGCTTCGACGCCGCCTTCTGGGACATCTCACTGGCCCTGCTGTCCGGTGCGGCACTCGTGATGGCACCGGCCGACGACCTGCTGCCCGGCCAGCCGCTGCGGGAGACGATGACCGAGAACAAGGTCACGCACGCCACACTGCCCCCGGTGGCGCTCAGCGTCACCGAAGCCGACGGCGTCCTGCCCGGCGGGACACTCGTCTCCACCGGTGACGCCCTCTCCCCGTCCCTCGTGCGGACCTGGGCCGAGGGCAGGTCCCTGCTCAACGGCTACGGCCCCACCGAGGTCACCGTCGGCATCTCCATCGGGCGGATCACCGGACCCGACGACATCAGCATCGGCCGGACGTTCCCCGGCAGCACCGTGCACATCCTCGACGAGCGGCTGGCCGAGGCCGGTCCGGACGACGAGGGCGAGCTCTACCTGGCGGGGCCGGGACTGGCACGCGGGTATCTGAACCAGGCCGGGCTGACCGCCGCGCGGTTCGTGGCCGACCCGGCCGGTCCGCCGGGCAGCCGGATGTACCGCTCGGGCGACCGGGGCCGGCGTCGCGCGGACGGAGAGCTGTTCTTCGCGGGCCGGGCGGACGACCAGGTGAAACTCCGTGGCTTCCGCATCGAACTGGGCGAGATCGAGACCCGGCTGGCCGCGCATCCCGCCGTGGACCTCGCCTGTGTCGTGGTGGAGGGCGATCTCGCGACCGCGCGGATCGTGGGCTACGTGAGCACGTCGGCGGGAGCGGAGGCCACCGGCGCGGAGTTACGGGAGTACGTGGCCAGGTCGTTGCCGGAGCACATGGTGCCGTACACCGTCATCGTCCTCGACCGCTTTCCCACCACCCCCAACGGCAAGGTCGACCGCACGGCCCTCCGCGAGGCCGACGCCAACCCGCCCGTGCCGGAAACCGCGGCCTTCGCCGGCACGGACCTGTACGACCTCGTCAAGCAGATCCTCGCGGTCCCGGAGGCACGGCCCGACGACAACTTCTTCCAGCTCGGCGGTCATTCGGTCCTGGCCACGCTGCTGGCCCGGAGAATCCGCAAGGAGTTCGACGTCGTGATCCCGATGCGGACGATCTTCCAGGCCGCCACGCTGGAGGAACTGGCGGTTCTCGTGGAGGCGGCCGAAGGGCGCACCGGCACACACCACGAGCCGTGAGGTGCGCGTCGCCGGCCCTCAGTCGTCGGGGATACCGGCGCCGCTGAGGGCGGGGACGGTCTTCTCCGGGCGGGCGAGGGAGCGGGCCCCGAAGCGGAACTGGTCGAGCTTGTCGACGATGGTCCGGCCGACCGGGGTGTGGCCCCAGATGCTGATGCCCTGGTGGGTGCTGGGCTCCCAGGTGGACTCGTCGACGACGACGGGGTTCCAGCCGACCTCCCACTCGAAGCCCGAGGGGGTGCGTGCGTAGTAGGACAGCTCCTTGTCGTTGGTGTGCCGGCCGACGGAGAGGGCCATGTCGAAGCCGAGTTCGCAGACGCGCTCGTAGCTGCGTGCCACGTCGTCGAGGGTGGACACCTGGACGTTGAGGTGCTGGACGCGGGTGCGGATCGGGTCGATCGGCAGACCGCGGACGGCGGCGATCGCGATGGAGTGGTGCCGTTCGTTGACGCGCAGGAAGCGGATCTTGAGTTTGACGCCGCTGATGGTCTCGTCGATGTAGTCGGTGAGACGGGCGTCGAAGACCGTGTCGAAGTAGCCACGGAGCAGGGCCGGTTTGGTGGACGTGAGCGCGATGTGCCCCATGCCGGAGTCGCCGGTGACGAAGCCGGAGGCCAGCATGCGCAGCGGCTCCCCCGACTTCACCGGGGCGGTGTAGATCTCCTGGGTGATGCCCTTGGGCCCCGGGAAACGCAGGAGGCGTTCGACGCCGCGCAGGGCGGCCTCCTCGGCGCTGCCCTCGACGCAGGGGACGCCGTGGGCCCGGACACGGGCCTCGATCTGCTCGAAGCTGCCGTGGTCGTCGACGTGCCAGCCGGTGGCCACGACGTCCTCGGCCGGGCCGCGCCGGATCAGGAACCGGCAGTCCTGGTCGTCGAGGCGGAAGCGCATGAGGTCGCGGGAGAGGTCTTCGTGGTGCATGCCTATGGCGTCGGTGCCGAAGCGGCGCCAGTCCGTGAAGCGGTTGGTCTCGATGACGAGGTAGCCGAGGTGGACGGCGCCGAAGACGGAAGCGGTGGTGTTCATCGGCGGCCTGCCAGGAAGTCGGCGCACAGCCGGTTGAACAGCTCGGCGCGTTCGAACTGCACCCAGTGCCCGGTGTTGGCGACCTCGTACAGATCGCAGTTGGGCATGCGCTCCGCCAGCATGCGGCCGCCGGACGGCCGGTTGACCTTGTCGTCGGCACCCCACAGCACCAGGGTCGGCACGGGCAGCCGGGCCAGGCGCTGGTCCCGGGTGAAGTCCATCCTCCACATGGTGCGCAGGGCGTTCGGACCGGAGGGCCGCCGCAGCGGCGGGGCCGCGACGACCTCGGGGTCGATGCTCGCCCGGAAACGCTCCTCGATGACGCTCTCGGGCACGTCGGCGGCGTTGAAGACGAGGTGGTTGCGGATGAACCTCTCCAGCTTCGGCCGCGAAGGACCGTCCCCGGAGTAGTAGTTGAGCAGACTGTTGAGACCCGCGGTGGGCAGGGCACGGGTGGTGCCGACGCCACCGGGGCCCATCAGGACCATGCGGTCGACCCGGTCGGGGGTGTCCAGCGCGAGGCGCAGAGCGCACGCGCCGCCGTAGGAGTTGCCGACCAAGTGGGCCTTGTCCAGGCCGAGTCGGTCGAGCACACCACGGATCCCGTCCGCGAGGCAGCCGAACGGGTCGGCGCCGTCGATGCCCTTGGTGCTGCGGCCGTAGCCGGGCAGGTCGGGGACGATGACCCGGTACTCCTTCGCCAACGGGCCGATGTTGCGGGCGTAGTTGGAGACGCCCGAGGCGCCGGGGCCGCCGCCGTGCAGGAGCAGCACGGCCGGACCCTCACCGGTCTCGGTGACGAAGATTTTCTTGCCGGCCACGTCGAGCAGGGATTCCCGCATCGTCGGCGGTTCGGTCTGTGTGGTCATGATGGTCCTCACTGGGCTGAGACGGTGGCCGGCCGGGCGGTGGGCGCGAACCCGGCCGGCGGAGGCGGCAGCTGGGCACCGGCGGGTGCGGCGGCGTAGACGTAGGCGTCGGGGCGCAGGGCGAGGGTGGTCACCCGGTGCTCCTTCATCCAGCGCAGCAGAACGCCGTCGCTGTCGACGACCGTGCCCTCGGCGGGGCGGGATCCGGCGGGCGTGACGGTGAGCGAGGGGACGCCGGGGCGCTCCCAGGCGGGCTGGGGCGCGGGCAGTCCGCCGTGCAGCAGCAGCCAGCGGCCGCCGAGCACGTCGTCCAGCCGGACCCGGTTGCCGTCGGGGCCGGTCACCCAGGGCTGCGGTATCTGGTGGCCGGACGCCTTGCTGCGGGGGCGGGCCTGCAGGCCGTCGGCGTAGTGGGCGACGGGTATCCAGTTCGAGTCCTGCAGCCGGTCGGCGAAGCGCGGCGCCCGCTTCAGGACGGGAAGCACGGTGTCACGGACACCCGTGATCGCGCGGCGCCGCTCGGTGATGATCCGGCCGACGAACACCGCCCGCTTGGTGACCTCCTTGACGTGCGGCCTGCGCTCGGCCTCGTAGCTGTCGAGCACCGACTCGGGCAGCTCGCCGCGCAGCACCGCGTCCAGCTTCCAGCACAGGTTGGCCACGTCCCGCACCCCGGCGGCCATGCCCTGGCCGATCCACGGCGGCATGGCGTGGGCGGCGTCACCCGCGAGGAAGACCCGCCCCACCCGGAAGCGGGCCGCGAAACGGACGTGATGGCTGTAGACGGTGGCCCGCAGGATCTTGATCTGGTCCCGGCCGATGCCGTACCGGGACACCATCGCGTAGATCGCGTCGTCGGTGGTCAGGCGCTTCTCGTCGTCCCCGGCCAGGATCGGGAACTCCCAGCGGTGGTGGCCGAGCGGCGTCGGGCAGTCCACGGCCGGCCGCGCGGGATCGCAGCGGAAGCGCAGCCGGTCGTGGTCGGGCCACGGCTTCAGCATCTTGGTGTCGATGACCACCCAGCGGTCCTCGTACGTCCGCCCCTCGTAGCCGACGTTCAGCTGGGCGCGGGCGAGGCTGGAGCCGCCGTCCGCGGCGATCACGTAGGTGGCGCGCAGGCGTCGTACGGAGTCGTCGACGGTGGACAGGGCCGTCAGCTCCACGCCGTCGCCGTCCTGGCGCAGGCGCAGGCACTCGTGGCGCAGGAGCACCTCGACGTTCGGACAGCGGTCGACTCCGTCGCGCAGGACCTGCTCGAGCGCCGGCTGGTAGATGAACATCTGCGGCGGATGGCCGTGGCCGCGCGGGGTGGGGTGGGCGCTGAGGAAGGTGCGGCCCCGGGCGTCGACGAAGTCGAGGGCCCGCTCGGCCAGCATGTCCAGTTTCAGCCGCTCCGCCAGGCCGGTGCGCTGCCAGATCCGTACGACCTCCTCGTCCGTGGAGATCGCCCGCGCGCGGGAGAAGATCTCGGCGTCGCGTTCCAGGACGACGACCCTGAGCCCCATCCCTCCCAGCAGGTTCGCTGCGGTCACCCCCGTGGGGCCGTACCCGATCACCGCCACGTCGTACGTGCTGTTCCGGGCTCTGTCCTTGGCGCTGATCTCAGTCACCAGGCCACCTCACTGTCGTCCCTGTCGCCCACGGCTCTTGCTGTAGCGGTCACTCCAATTGGAATGGCTGCTACAGTAAGGACGGGTGCGGGATAGGGTCAAGTGCTGGGGGCGGAAGAAAGGGCACACTCGATGACCAGGCCGCAGACGACGCGCAAGAAGCGCGCGAACGGGGTGGAGTCGCGGCAGCGGATCCTCGACGCCGCGGTGGAGATCGCGGGCGAGCGGGGGTACGAGGGCACGTCGATCGCGGCGGTGAGCGCCAAGTGCGGGCTGCCGGCCAGCTCGATCTACTGGCATTTCAAGGACAAGGACGACCTGATCGCCGCGGTCATCGAGCGCAGCTTCGAGACCTGGCTGACGGCCGTCGAGCTGCCCGGCGAAGAAACGGGCACGCCGCTGGAACGGGTCACCGCCATGGCGGCGAACGTGGCGAGGTCACTCGTCGACGCGCCCGACTTCCTGCGCCTCGGCCTGATGCTCGCCCTGGAGCGGCGCCCCACGGAGCCGAGGGGCCGGACGGTGTTCCTCCAGGTTCGCGACATCTCCCGGCGGAAGATCGCCGAGATGATCGAGAGCCTCCTCCCGGACCTGGACGAGGACTCCGTACACACCCTCACCACCTACGCCGTGGCCGGCGCCGACGGCCTGTTCATCCATCGCGAGATCTCCGGCGACAGCGTCGACCTGGTGGCCATGTTCGAATTGCACGCGCGTCTGATCTTCGACGCGGCCACCCGCATGGCCGCGAGCAGCCCGGCGCGGCTCTGAGGCCGCTCGCGGCCGACGCTGCCGACACCGTCGGCCGTGAGCGCTGCGAAAACACTCTCCCGCGGAACCGGACTCCGCGCCCGAGGTGGTGCCCGATCAGTCCCTGGCGAGCCGGGGGAAGAGAACCTCGGCGCTGCCGCGGTTGATCGCGTCCAGCTGGCCGGGCTCGAAGCCGTCGTAGCCGTCCAGCATGGTGTCGAGGAGCGTGCCGGCCTCCTGCGGGGCGAACGGGAAGTCGCTGCCGTAGAGGATGTGCCCGGGGGCGGCGAACGCGAGCAGCGAGGGCAGGGCGGACGGCGTGGAGGACAGCGCGGTGTCGAAGTAGAAGCGCTGCAGATCGGTCAGGATGCCCATCGGCGTGGTGCCGGGGTTGAACTGGGCACCGCCGGTGAACCGCCAGGCCGCGTACGGCAGGAAGCCGCCGGCATGGGAGAGGATCACCTTCATCCGGGTGTACCGGCTCAGCACGCCGCCCAGCGTCATGTGCACCGCGGTCCGGGTGGTGTCGAACGGGAAGTCCAGCAGCGGGCTGGGCATGCCCTCCAGCATGGGCATCGGCGGCGCGTCGGGATGGACGAAGACCACCGCGGCACGGGCGTCCAGCTCGGCCCAGAGCGGCTCGAACAGTTTGTCACCGAGGTAGCGGCCCCGCACGTTGGACATCAACACCACGCCGTCGGCGCGCAGTTCGTCCAGCGCGTGGACGGCCTCGGCGACCGCGCCGTCCACGTCCGGGAGCGGGAGGGCGGCGAAGAACCCGAAGCGGTCCGGTCGGTCCTTGGCCAGCTCCGCGCTGTACTCGTTGACCCCGCGGGCGATCGCGCGGGCCTCGGCGTCGTCACCGAAGTGGGTGCCCGGGGAGCTGAGGGACAGGATGCCGGTGGCGATCGACCGGCGATCCATCATCGCGATCGCGCTGTCCGCGTCCCACGCGGGGGTGGGCCAGCCGGCGGCCGTCACGCCGTGACGGTCCATCGCGTCCCGGTAGGCCGGCGGGATGAGGTGCTGATGGACGTCGATGCGGTACGGAGAGGACACGACCTCTCGCCTCCTAATATTTAGATGGCTAACTATTACTCTGGTAAGTTACACCTCCGTGAGCAAGAAACACAACGGTGAGCAGGTCACGCCGAACGCCGTCGGCGAGGTCGGCGCGGAGGAGATCGCACAGGCGACCGACGCCCTCTTCGTCGCCGTACGACGGGCCCGTTCGGCGGGTGCAGAGCACTTCGGCGGACTCTCCCTGGCCCAGGTCGCGCTGCTCGAACCACTGGCCGCGGAGCAGGACATCCCGGTGGGCCGGCTGGCGAGCAGCGCGGACGTCAGCGTCCCGACCGCCACCCGCATGCTGCAGCAGCTGGAGACGAAGGGCATCGTGGTGCGCCGCCGGTCCCCCGAGGACGAGCGGCGGGTCCTGGTCAGCCTCACCGACAAGGGAGCCGAGCTGGTGGCGACGCTCCGGGCCCGGCTGCGGGAGCGTCAGGCCCAGGCCTACGAGGCGTTCACACCGGCCGAGCGCACCCAGCTGGTCACCCTTCTGCGCCGCCTCACCGAACTCGTCTCCGACACCGGCCCGGACTCCCTGCGATAGCAAAGGAGGCCGACTGCCGGCGACCACCGGCCGGCATCCTGGCGACCTGCTCCGCGACCGCGAGGCCACCACCGGCGGTGGACCACTCTCAGCCGTCCCCGGGTTGCCGAGGGATCAGTCGGCACCGGCCTCCGCGGCCACCGTCGACGCGACCTCCGCGACCACAGCACGCGCCTCCCGCTCCGGCACACCGGCCGCGATGAGCGTGGTGACGGCGGTACGGGTCCCGTCGTCCTCCAGCGCCCCGCTGTTGACCTCCTCCAGCAGCGCGACCGTCATCGCCTCCAGGCCGGCGCTGAGCACGGCCGGCGGCAGGTGGGAGTGGAAGACGCCGTCGCGCTGACCTCGTTCGAGGATGGCCGCACCCTCGGCGCGGGCCGGTGCCAGGATCTCGGCCACGCGTTCGGCGCCCAGGTCGCGGCGGGCCAGCGCCAGCAGGAACCGGTAGCGGTCTCCCACCGGCCAGATCGAGAACACGAAGTACGCGAGGGCCCGCTCGGCCGGCTCGTCCGCCCCGAAGTGCGCCGCCCCGGCCGCCAGCGTGCCCCTGAGAGCTTCGGAGGCCTCCTCGGCGAGCGCCTCCAACAGCGCCGCGCGCCCGGGAAAGTGACCGAAGAGCGTGCGTCGTACGACACCGGAGGCCCGCGCCAGCTCCTCCAGCGTGACATCGGGGTTGCGGCCGAGCTCCTGGCGCGCCGTGGCCAGGATGCGCGCCCGGTTGGACCGCGCGTTGCGTCGCTGAGGCACTCGGGCCGCGGGCTTGCTCACGAATACCTCGGCGCATTCACTGTCACGTACGGTGGGCGAACCCGAAGACTGTACCTTCACCTCGATCTCCCAGGTCGGGACTGACACCGACGCTCCAGGTCGCTCGGCACTTCCCGCTTCCCCTCACGCCCCGCAAGGGGCGGCGCCAATCTCTCAGCCGTCGGCCTTGACGATCGTCCAGGGGCGCATCAGGTCGTCGTCCTCGTGTTCGAGGAGGTGGCAGTGGTGGATGTACGTCGCCGGGAGCGTGGCGCCGCTGCCCGGAATCGACGCGATCTCATCCGTCGGCGGGATGAATTCCTGAATGATGATTCTGGTCACCATCTGCGCAGGGGCCTTGACCGTGTCCTTGTAGGACAGCGCTTCGTCCGGGTCCGGTGGAATCGGTGGTCCGGTGAAGTAGTTGGCCAGCACCGGGTGGTCCTCCGGTTTGCGGCCACCGTAGATCCACTTGTTGTAGTCCGTCTGGTAGCGGGCCGCGTCGATCGGCTGCCTGTTCAGCACCTGGAAGTTGACGAGGTGGACATGCATCGGGTGGGCGTCGTGGTTGGGGTTGATGTACTCCCAGATCTCGGTCGAGCCCTCCTTGATGAAGTCCTGGGACGGCGCCATGTACGGCACCGCGTTGAACGTCATCGTCCTGAAGAGCTTGTGCTGGTACACGACCCATTCCCGCCGACGGGTGTGCGGTTTCGGCTTGATGGGCGGGACCGACTGCAGCTTGAGTTTCTCGGGCGGCGTCGACCTGTCCCCACCTCCGGACAGTGGTTTGATGACCCGGAATCTCATGATGTCCGCGATCTCCGGTCCGCAACCGGGGATGCCGGGGAAGTGGACCTGCGTTCCCGGGTAGTTCGTCAAGGTGACTTCACTGCCCTTCACCTTGCTGAAGTCGACGATCAGGTCGTACCGCTCGGCCGGACTGATCAGGAAGTCCAGCATCTGTAGCGGAGCACGGAAGCCGCCGTCCGTGCCGATCAGCCAGAACGGCAGTTGCGGCTGAAGAAGTACGTCTCTGGGAGCCTCGAACCTCAGCCGCCAGAAGCGCTCGTTCGAAGCGTTGAGAATGCGCAGCCGGTAGCGTCGCGGTTCGACGTCCAGGTAAGGGTAGGCCTTCCCGTTGACGACCGGGGTGTCCTCACCTTCCCTGTCGACCATGGTGTAGGCGAGCGAGCCGTCCACGTTGAAGGTCCGGTCCTGCAGGATGAGGGGGACCTCGAATTCGCCTCGCGGCAGCCCGAGCCGCTCGTCGGCGGGGTCACGAATGAAGTAGAGACCGGCAAGGCCCGCATAGACGTTGAGAGCGCTCATCCCCATGGCGTGATCGTGATACCAGAGCATGCACGAATGGTCGTGGTTGGTGTAGCCGTAGATCGCTTCGTTGGACTTCACACGGCCCGGGTCCAGGGTGGTGTAGCCCTCGGCGTGGAAGCCCTTCGGGCTGAACGCCTGCAGCGGCAGGCCGTCGGACTGTGGTGCTGTGTAACCGCCGTGCTGGTGTACGACGTTCCACACGTCGATGTGCTCGGGAAAGGGCTGGACGGGCTTGTAGGGAGGCGGAGGGTCCGGAAAGACCAGGGCGTTCCCGTTACGAATCGCCAGGATCACTTCCTGGAACATGTGGGTGGTCGGCAGCTCGTTGCGGTACTTGACGACCGTCGGGTGGTCCCTGGTCGTGTTGAGGGTCGGCCCGAGATAGCCCATGCCGATCGGCTTGTGAGGGTCGTGCGGATTCGTGGCCCAGTAGCCCCACACAGGTGATGGCCCGAGATCTCGGTGGAACTGCCACGTGCCCTGACGCATCGTGAACTCGTAGTAGTCGGCGCCCGGATAGACGGAAGGATCGGGGACGGCCGCCACCGGCCTGGGCAGCGGGTCGACGAACTTCTTCAGCGGAGGGGTGTTCGGCGTCCCCTCGGGATCCTTGCACCCTGCCGGCGGGTGCGCCGTCGCCGCATACGTCCGCGCGCCCAGTACACCCTGCGGAAGCACGGCCGCAGTCCCCATGGCGCCGGCCATGAGGAATTTCCTTCGCTCAACCATCGTCTCCAGCCTTCCCTCGCCTCAGGTAACGCCCAAGACATACAAGGCCGGTTCGAAACGCTGCCGCAGCACGCCGGTCCGGTCCGGGAAAGCCACTCAATGAGCCGACCTCAGCAATAATTCGGCAGGCATTGAAATGGGGACCAAATCATTCGGAATTGGAACCTGATTATTATCACTGCCGGTGGCTCGCGTGCCCTGGCGCATGGCTATTGAGCCGGTGAGGCCACCGGCCCCCCGCGGACGCTCAGGGACCGTCAGGAGCCCTTCGCCACCGACTGGGCCGACATCTCGGCGTACACCCGGAGATGATCAAGTCGTGCGCCTCGTCGTCCGGGTCGACCGCCGCGCAGAAGCCGCACCCGGGGGCCGGGCGAGCTGCCGGAGCGCGATGGCGTGAAGGCACCCGTGGGCGGTGACCGAGCGATGGATCCAGCCACACAGCTTGAGCACAAATTACATACTTCCCTCTCTTCATACTGGCCCCGATGGTCTAGATTGACCGTGCTTCAGCTGTTCGAGCACGAGGCGACCAGTAATGATCTAGAGGCAACCAGAAAATGATCTATAGGTCCGGCGCCAGGGAAAGCCACCAGTCGCGTCCCCGGCGCCAGACGTGGGGGTGATCAATTCTTGGAGCCCGGGAGGGGGCCTTGGGTGCGGGGAGCGCCCGAGGTTTCGACGGGTTCCCGCGCACCTCGAGAGGCCGGCAGGACCTGCGAGTCCGCTGCCGCCGGGGTGGGCTGTTCAAGTAGCTCTGAAATAGCCGGGATGTCATGCGCAGGGGGCGGGGGCCTTCTGCGGGGAGGAACAGCGCGGCGGGAGGCGGGGGCCTCCCGAGGGGAGGAACAGCACCGGGGGCGGGGGCCTCCCGGGGCGAGGAACAGTGCTAGGCGAACACGTCGAACCACTGGGGACCTTGGGGGGTTCTGTGCGGCAAGGGGGACTAGTCGGCCCGTTTCCGTCTGCGCGCGGGCGTCTGGAGAACGGTGCAATCACGATCGACTGGGAGCAGCGGTACCGCCGTACCGTGATCATCAGCGACACCGTGGCCACCGCCTTCGTGGTGGCGGCGATCGGCAACTTCTTCGGGGCCCGGGACGCGGCCAACTGGCACGAGAAGTGGGGAATTCTCGCCTTCGGCACCGAGCTGCTGGTGCTGGGTGCGCTCGCGGTGAGCCGGGCGTGGACTCCGGCCGTACTCGGCCAGGGCGCCGAGGAGTTCCGCCGGCTCGGGCGCTCGCTGTTCACGGCGACCGTCGTGCTGGCGCTCGGCGGGATCGCCCTGACCTCGCGCAACATCAAGCTCTGGATCTTCGTCGCGATCCCCGCGATCGCACTCGTCACCATGACCGCGCGGTATCTGCTCCGCCTCTGTCTGCACAAACAGCGGAAGGAAGGGCAGTGTCTGAGACCGGTGCTCGCTGCCGGAAGCCCGGACACCGTATGCGACCTGATCACCCGAACCCGCAAGTTCCCGCACATCGGCTGGCAGGTGGCGGCGGTGTGCACACCGGACGGTCGAGGGCTCGACGGTGACGAACTGGACGGAGTGCCGGTCGTCGGCCGCTTGGAGGACGTCGCCAAGCACGTCCGCCACGACGGCTACCGCGTCGTCGCGGTCACACCGGACCCGCACTGGACGCCGGACCGGCTGCAGCGACTGGCCTGGAACCTTGAGGGCAGCGATGCCGAAATGGTCGTGGCCCCGGTGCTGATGGAGGTGGCCGGCCCGCGGCTGCACGTCGACGCGGTGCTCGGGATCCCGCTGCTGCGGGTCAGCATGCCGACCTTCACCGGGGGGCGCCGGGCGGTCAAAGGGGTCGTCGACTGGATGGGCGCAGCGATCCTGCTGATGCTGTTCGCGCCGCTGATGGTGTTCGTCGGGCTGCTCGTGCTGGTGGACAGTCGCGGTGGGGCGTTCTACCGCCAGCGCAGGGTCGGCAAGGACGGCCGCGAGTTCACCATTCTCAAGTTCCGCACCATGGTCGTCGGGGCTGACGGGGCACGTGCCGGGCTGGCCGACCGCAACGAGGGCGCCGGCCCGCTGTTCAAGCTCCGCCGGGATCCGCGGGTGACCCGGGTGGGAGCAGTGCTGCGCCGGTACTCGATCGACGAGCTCCCGCAGCTGTTCAACGTACTCACCGGATCGATGTCGCTCGTCGGTCCGCGGCCTCCGCTACCGGAGGAGTCCGCTGCGTACGGGCCGGACATCCGGCGGCGGCTGCTGGTCAAGCCCGGACTCACCGGCCTGTGGCAGATCAGCGGACGCAGCGACCTGTCGTGGGAGGAGGCGGTCCGGCTGGACCTGCGGTACGTGGAGGACTGGTCGCTCGCCCTGGACACAGTGATCTTGTGGAAGACGCTGCGTGCAGTGCTCTACGGGCAGGGGGCCTACTGATGCGCGGGGGAGGGCCTCGTCGTACAGCCCGCGCGCGGACCGCAGGCCGGGAGGGCCTGCCTGGGGGGAGGAACGGGTCATGAGAGTCAGCGTTTTCGGGCTCGGCTACGTGGGCTGTGTGTCGGCCGCGTGCCTGGCCAGCATGGGTCACGAGGTCATCGGGGTGGACGTGAACCAGGTGAAGGTCGACCTGGTCAACGACGGCAAGGCCCCGGTGGTCGAGGAGCGGATCGGCGAGCTCATCGCCGAGGTCGTGCGGACCGGAGCCTTGCGCGCCACCGGCGACGTCCGCGAGGCGATCATGGACAGCGAGGTGTCGCTGGTCTGTGTGGGCACGCCGTCGGAGCCCAACGGCAGCCTGTGCACCACGTACTTGGAGCGGGTCACCGAGCAGATCGGCGCCGCGCTGGCCGAGCGGGGAGGGCGGCACACCGTCGTGTTCCGCAGCACCATGCTCCCCGGCACCTGCCTGAACCTGCTGGTACCGATCCTGGAGAAGTACGTCGGCGGCACGGCCGGCGTGGACATCGGGGTCGCGGTCAACCCGGAGTTCCTGCGCGAGGGCACGAGCGTGCGGGACTTCTTCGACCCGCCCAAGACCGTCATCGGCGAGCTCGACCCGGCAAGCGGCGACGCGGTGCTGGCGCTGTACGACGGCTTGCCCGGCGAGGTGTTCCGGGTGCCGGTCCCGACGGCCGAGGCGATCAAATATGCGGACAACGCGTTCCACGGCCTCAAGATCGGCTTCGCGAACGAGCTGGGCGCGGTGTGCCAGGCGCTCGGGGTGGACTCGCACCAGGTGATGGACGTGTTCCTGGCCGACCGCAAGCTGAACATCAGCCCCGCCTACCTGCGGCCCGGCTTCGCCTTCGGTGGCTCCTGCCTGCCCAAGGACCTGCGCAGCCTGGTCCACGCGGCGCAGCGGGCCGACGTCTCGGTGCCCATCCTCGCCCATGTGCTGCCCTCCAACTCCGACCATCTGCAGCGCGCGGTGGAGTTGGTCGAGCGCACCGGCAAGCGCCGGGTGGGCCTGTTCGGGCTGTCCTTCAAACCCGGCACCGACGACCTCCGCGAGAGCCCGCTCGTCGAGCTGGCGGAGCGGCTCTTCGGCAAGGGGTACGACCTCAAGATCTACGACGCCAACGTGAGTCTTTCCCGGCTGCTCGGCGCGAACCGCGAGTACATCGAGTCCCGGCTGCCGCACCTCGCGCAGCTGCTCGCGGACTCCGTCGACGAGGTGCTCGAGCACGCCGAGGTGTGCCTGGTCGGGACCAGGGATCCGGCCGTGCTGTCGGCGCTGCCCCATGGTGGCAGCCCGGTGGTTGTCGATCTCATCCGCCTTCCCGACGCCGAGGCGCGCCGGGCCGAACCGGGGTACGTGGGCCTTGCTTGGTGACACATCGTTCGGTGACACGGCCGGCGCCGACCGGCCGGGCCGACGCGCGCTGATTCTGGTGGAGAACCTGTCGGTGCCGTTCGACCGGCGTGTGTGGCAGGAGTGCACGACGCTGCGCGACGCGGGCTGGAAGGTGCACGTCATCTGCCCCCAGGGAAGCAAGCGGGACACGGAGCCGGAGGCGGAGATCGACGGGGTGCGGATCCACCGCTACCCGTTGCGCGCGGCCACCGGAGGGCCGGCCGGCTACCTGCGGGAGTACGGATCGGCGTTGTGGCACACGGTCCGGCTGGCCCGGAAGGTCGGCCCGGTCGACGTGGTCCACGCCTGCAACCCGCCCGACCTGCTGTTCCTGCCGGCACTGTGGCTGAAGCGGCGCGGAGCGCGGTTCGTCTTCGACCAGCACGACCTGGTGCCCGAGCTGTATCTCTCCCGGTTCGGCCGCGGCGAAGATCTGCTCTACCGCGGCGTGTGCGCACTGGAACGGCTGACCTACCGGGCCGCGGACGTCGTGCTCGCCACGAACGAGAGCTACCGGGACGTCGCGGTGCGCCGTGGCGGCCGGCGGCCCGAGGACGTTTTCGTGGTGCGCAGCGCGCCCGACATCGACCGCTTCCACCCCGTCCCGCCCGAGCCGGAGTTGAAGCGCGGCAAGCCTCATCTGCTGTGCTACCTCGGCGTCATGGGCCCGCAGGACGGCGTCGACTACGCCTTGCGGGCCCTCGCGAAACTGCGCGACGAGCTCGGGCGGACCGACTGGCATGCGGTGTTCGTCGGCGCCGGCGACACCTTCGACGCGATGGTGGAGCTGTCCCGGCAGCTCGGGCTCTCGGAGCAGGTGCAGTTCACCGGGCGCATTCCGGACGCCGACCTGGTGCGCTACCTGTCCACCGCGGACGTGTGCCTCTCCCCCGACCCGCACAATCCGCTCAACGACGTGTCGACCATGAACAAGGTCCTGGAGTACATGGTGATGGGCCGGCCGGTCGTCTCGTTCGACCTCCGGGAGGCGCGAGTCTCCGCCGGTGACGCCGCCGTCTACGCGCCCGCCAACGACGAGGCCGAGTTCGCCGGGCTCGTCGCGCTGCTGCTGGACGATCCGGAGAAGCGGGCCCTGATGGGCAAGATCGGCCAGGAGCGGATCAGCGGACCGCTCTCCTGGCGGAACTCCCAGCGCTCGCTGCTCGCCGCCTACGCCGCTGCCTGCCGTGACCGCGTTCCGGTCCGGGCGGGCGACAAGAACCGTGCAGGGCGGAGGCCGCGCAGTTGAACGACGACACGATACGCCTGGTCACGGTCGGGCGGATCATCCGCCGGCGCTGGCGGCTCCTCACCATCCTCGCTCTGGTGGGCGCGCTCGCCGGCTACGGCACCTCTCTGCTGTTTCCACCGCGCTACACGACGTCGGCATCGGTACTGCTGCCGGGCGCGTGGGAGGAGCGCGAGCTGCTCACGCAGCAGGAGATCGCGACCAGTTCGGTGGTGGTCGACCGCGCGGCCGCCACGCTCCACTGGCCCGGAACCAGCGGCAGCAAGCTGCGGGACCAGGTGAGCGCCACGGCCGCCGACGGGAACATCATCAAGATCTCGGGCACGGCCGACACCCCGGAGCGCGCACAGCAGCTCTCCGATCAAGTGGCTCAGCAGTTCGTCACGTTCGCCGCACGGGTCGCGGACGGCAACACCGACCCCGAAGCGGCCGAACAGCTCGAGGCCCTGCGGCAGTCGGTGGTGCAGACCAACCGCCGTATCACCGACCTGGCCGACGCGGCGGATCCGGGGCGGACCGTGGAGAGCGTGCAGTCTCGCACCGAACTGGAGAAGCTGCGCACCTCGCTGCAGGAGGCCATCAACAAGCTGGACCAGGCCGCCCCGGCCGCCAACAAGGCCAACATGGTCGTCATGGGGTCGGCCGCCCGGCCGACCGGCGAGGCACCGCCGACGAGACTGCAGCTCATCGTCGGCGGGGCGCTGCTGTTCTTCCTGCTCGCCGTCATCGGCCATCTCACCGCCGCGCGGATGAGCCGTCGGCTGCGCAGCGAACCGGACATCGCCGCGGCGCTGGGCTCGACGCTGCTCGGCACCGTCGACGTACCGGGTGAACGCTCCGCGCACCGCCCGCAAGGCCGCGGCCCACGGGCCCGGATCCGCCGGCTGCTGGGCACCGACATCCGGTGGGACCTGCCCACCCCGCAGACGTCGGGCGACGAGGCCGGCCTGCAGATCCGCTACCGGCGGGTGTGCGCCCGCCTCCGGGACCAACTGCCTTCCTTGCGGCGGCTGCTGGTCGTCGTCCCGGACGGCGACGAGATCGCCCGCCGGGCCGCCGGGCAGCTCGTCGCCGAGGCCGGGAGCGATCCGGTGCTGCGGATGGTGGAGGTCTCGGTGTCCCAGCCGCTGGTGCCGGACCGCGACAACGAGTCCGGTGCCCTCGTCGTGCTCAGTGCGGGCAACTGGACCGCGGTCGAGCTCGCCGCCATCGCCGAGGCGTGTGCGGACGCCAAGCACGAGGTCGTCGGCATCGTCCTCGCGAGCCCGGTCCGGGCCCGTCCGACGCAGTCCGCCGGCCGTCCCCGGGAGACCGGCACGCCGGTGCTCGCGGTGGGCGACAAGGTGAAGGGAAGTTCAGGGTGACGACGAGTACGACGTCGGAGTCGTCGGCCACCGCTCCGCTGCTGGACCTGCAGGCGCTGGTGGTGGCGGTGCGCCGGCGCCGCCGCCTCTGGTGCTCCACGGCGCTGCTGGGCCTGCTCGTCGGCGCGGCGATGGCAATCCTGCTGCCGCCGCCTCCGACCGCCGTGGCCAAGGTGCTGGTCGCACATCAGGAGGACCAGCCGAACGACCCCGGAACGCTGATCCGCACCGACGTCGGGCTGTTGCAGACCACGCGGATCGCCGCCACGGCCCTGCAGTCCGTCAAGTCCCCGGAGAAACCGGAGGACTTTATGAAGGACTACAGCGCTGTCGGCCTGACCAACAACCTGCTGCAGATCACCGTGACGGGTGACGGCGACGCGGAGGCGGTGGCCCGCGCCAAGGCGCTGGCCGATGCGTTCGTCGCGGACCACGTGAGGCGGATACAGGAAGCCGCGAACGCCGAAGCCAAGGCCCTGCTCGACCAGCGTGACCGGCTGCAGGGCGAACTCGCCCAGGTCAACAAGGCGATCGGAGACGGGTCGTCGGGAAGCGGGCCGAAGGCGTCGGCGGACTTGGAGTCGCTCTTCGCCCGCCGGGCCGAGCTGACCTCGCGGATCTCCGATTTCAGCCAGCGCGCCGCGGAGGCGCGCATCGGCACGCCCCAGCTCATCGCCGGCACACAGGTCGTGGACGCCCCGCGCGCGGTGCGGCACTCCCTGCCCAGGACCGCTGCCACCGACGCCGCGATCGGGCTCGTCCTCGGGCTCGTCCTCGGACTCGCGGTGGCCGCGGTCGGCACGGTGGTGGCGGACCGCCCCGTGCTGCGCCGGGAGATCGCGGCGAACCTCGGCGCCTCCGTCATCGCGGAGCTGCCCCGCCGGTCGGGCAGGCTGTGGCGGCGCCGACGGATCCGGACGGCACGCGAACGGCTCACCACGTCCCTGGCCCGCACCGTGCGCGGCTCCGCGGACCCCGTGTCGCTGCTGGAGCTGGGCTGTGCGCGCAGCGCGAGTGTGATCGCCCTGGAGGTGGCCAGGGCACTGGCGGCGGACGGGCCCGTGACCGTCATCGACGGTCTGCCCGGCCCGCAGCTGGCCAAGCATCGCCCGAAGCCGGGCGACCCGACCGTGGTCAGCGGCGACCGTGCCGCGGCTGTGCCGCACCAGGAACGCCGGCTCGGCGTCGGCTCGGTGGGGCCCGGTACGGCGTGGACCGACCTCCAGTACCTCGGCACTCAGACCGTGCTCGTCGTGCGGGCCGGGCACGGCAGCGCCGCATGGCTGCACACCGTGGCGCGGCAGCTCGCGGACCAGTGCATTCCGGTGATCGGTGTGGTGCTGATCGACCCTGATCCGCGGGACCGGTCCGACGGCACGCTGTGGGACGGGCTGCACACCGCGCTACGCGGCCAGAACGAGCGGCTGGCCCGACAGCATGGGGCGGGCCGGCGGCGGGCGGAGCGGCTGCCGAAGTGGTCGGCACGGGTCCCGGACAGCGACCAGGAGGCGCGGTAGGACATGTGTGGCATCGCAGGCACTTACCGATGGCCGGACGGGAAGGTCGTGACCGACCGGCTCACCGATACCCTCGCCCACCGCGGTCCGGACGGGGCGGGCCGGTACAGCCACCCCGCCGGTGACGGCGAAGTGCACCTCGGGCACCGCCGGCTGGCCATCATCGACCTGTCCGAGACCGGCGCCCAGCCGATGGTCTCGGGCGGCCTCGTCCTGACGTACAACGGCGAGCTGTACAACGCGCCCGAGCTGCGGGCCGAGCTGGCAGCCGCCGGGGTGCGCTTCCGCGGTACCTCCGACACCGAGGTGCTGCTGGAGGCCTGGCGGCGCTGGGGCACGGACTGCCTGCCCCGGCTGCGCGGCATGTTCGCGTTCGGGATCTTCGACGAGCGAACCGGTGAACTGGTGCTCGCCCGCGACCAGCTCGGCATCAAGCCGCTGTTCCTGCTCCGGCGCGGCGAGGGTCTGGTGTTCGCCTCCGAGCTCAAGGCGCTCGCCGCCGTGACCGGCGGGTCGCTGCAGGTGGACCATGCGGCGCTGGTGGCCTCGCTGCTGTACTACTGGGTGCCGGACTCACGGTGCGCGTTCCGCGAGGCGGAGAAGCTGCCGCCGGGGAGCTGGCTCAGGTGCCGGCCCGACGGCCGGGTGGAGCGCGGCCGGTACTGGCACCTCCGGGACGTCGCCGCCGAGGCCCGGGAGCGGGCCCGGGACGGCGAGCAGCCGGATGTCGCCGCCATCGTCGAGGAGTCGACCCGGCGTCACCTGCTCTCCGACGTACCCGTGGCGACCTTCCTCTCCGGCGGGCTGGACTCCAGCTACCTGACCGCGCTGGCGGCCCGCGACCGACCCGGGATCTCCGCCTACACGATCGGGTTCCGCGCCGAGGACGCCAGGTTCGAGGCGATGCCGGACGACCTGCGCTATGCCCGGCAGGTGGCCGAGCGGTTCGGCGTCGACCTGCACGAGATCGAGATCGCTCCGAACGTGCTCGACCTGCTGCCGCAGATGACGTACCACCTGGACGAGCCGATCGGCGACCCCGCCGCGATCAACACCTTCCTGATCTGCTCGGCCGCCCGGGAGGCCGGGGTCAAGGTGATGCTCTCGGGGATGGGCGCCGACGAGCTGTTCGCCGGGTACCGCAAGCACCTGGCCAACCTGATCGCGCTGCGCTACCAGCGCGTCCCACGGCCCCTGCGGCGCGGTCTGTCCAGGGCCGTGGACCGGCTGCCGGTCGCAACGGCCCGCCGGGGGTACCGGTCGGTGCGCTTCGCGAAGCGGTTCCTCTCCTTCGCCGATCTGCCGGAGGAGACCGCGTTCCGGCGCAGCTACACCATGTACGACCAGGACGAGCTGCTCGCCCTGGTCGATCCGGACCTGGCCGGGACGGTCGAGGACGTGCTGACCGAGCATGCGGATGTCTACCAGGACAACGACCTCGACGACTTCGTCAACCGCATGTGCCTGGGCGACGCCCGGATGTTCCTGCCGGGTCTGAACCTCACGTACACGGACCGGTCGAGCATGGCCGCGTCGACCGAGGTGCGGGTGCCGTATGTGGACGTCGAGGTGGTCAAGGCGGCGTTCGCCGTGCCCGGTGATCGCAAGATCGTCGGACGGCAGGGCAAGGCCGTCCTCAAGGAGGCGGCCACCTCGATCCTGCCCCGGGAGATCGTGTACCGGCCCAAGGGCCTGTTCAGCGCCCCGCTGCGCGCCTGGATGAGCCGGGATCTGGCACCGCTGGTGCGCGAGGTGGTGAACGACGGCGAGCTCGTCCGTTCAGGGCTCCTGCGCCGCGACGCGCTGGCGCACATGGTCGCCGAGGACGCCGCCGGGCAGCGGGACTTCTCCAAACATCTGTGGCATGTGCTGACCCTCGAGTACTGGTATCGCGGCGCGACCTCCGGGGCCGGCCAGAACTCTCCCTCGACTGCGTAGAGACAAGAGGACTTCGGGTGAAACAGGTTGTGCAGAACTACAAGAGTGGCGAGCTGGCGCTGCTCGACGTGCCGGTGCCGGGGTGCAAGCCGGGGGGTGTGCTGGTCCGGAGCGCCTACTCGCTGATATCCACCGGAACCGAGCTCATGAAGGTGTCCGAGGCCGGCATGTCGATGCTGGGCAAGGCCCGCTCGCGGCCGGACCAGGTGGCCAAGGTCGTGCAGAGCGTGGCCACGAACGGGCTGCCCGCCACCTACCGCAAGGTGATGGGCAAGCTGGACTCCTACACACCGCTGGGCTACTCGCTGTGCGGGGTGGTCGAGGAGGTCGGCACCGGGATCGACGATGTGAAGGTCGGCGACCTCGTGGCCTGCGCCGGCAACGAGCACGCGCTGCACGCCGAGCTCAACTGGGTGCCGAAGAACCTCTACACCCCGGTGCCGGACGGCCTCGCGCCGCGGCACGCGGCCTTCGGCACCGTCGGGTCGATCGCGATGCAGGGCGTCCGCCAGGGCGAGCCGCAGCTCGGCGAAGTGGCGCTGGTCATCGGCCTCGGGCTGATCGGGCAGCTGGTGGTGCAGCTGCTGGCCGCCTCGGGAGTCCGGGTCATCGGGGCCGACCCCGACCCGGTGCGCTGCGAGCTGGCCGAGCGCCTGGGCGCGGCGGCCTGCGGCGATCCCGCGTCCGCGGCCGTGGAGAACTCCGTCGCCGAACTCACCGACGGTCACGGCGTGGACCAGGTGTACCTGGCCGCCGGCGGCGGCAGCAACCAGCCCGTCGAGCTGGCCGCCCGGCTCTGCCGGGACCGCGGCCGGGTCGTCGACATCGGCAAGTGCCGCCTGGACCTGCCGTGGAACGCGTACTACGAGAAGGAGCTCGACGTCCGGTTCTCCCGCAGTTACGGCCCCGGGCGCTACGACCCGGAGTACGAGCTCGAGGGGCGGGACTACCCGATCGGCTACGTGCGCTGGACCGAGCGCCGCAACCTGGCGTGCTTCCTCGACCTCGTCGCCCGCGGCCGCGTCGACGTGGAGCCCCTGGTCTCCCACATCGCCGAGTTCGACGACGCCGTCGAGACGTACCAGCGGCTGAAGGGCGGCGACCTGAAGGCCGTGGCCGTGCTGTTCCGGTACCCCGAACAAGCCGTGGAAGCGGAGGCTCCCGCGGTGGCCGTGCCCACGGTGAACGTGAGGCCGGGTCCGGCCCGGGGCGCGAAGACGCCGGTGCGGCTGGCGTTCGTCGGCGCGGGAAACTACGCGACGTCGATGCTGCTGCCGCACCTGGCACAGCGCGACGGCGTCGAGTTGTCCACGGTCGTCACCACGACGGCGCTGTCCGCGGCCAACGCTCAGCGGAAGTTCGGCTTCGCCGAGGCGACCACCGATCTCGACGCCGTGCTCGGCGACACGTCCATCGACGCGGTGTTCGTGGTCACCCGGCACAGCTCGCACGCCGAACTGACCCGAAGGGCGCTGCTGGCCGGCAAGACGGTGTTCGTGGAGAAGCCGTTGGCGCTCACCGAGGACGAACTGGCCGGCGTGCTCGCGGCGGTGGAGGAGTCCGGCAACGACCGGCTGCAGGTGGGCTTCAACCGCCGGTTCGCGCCACTGCTGCAGGAGGCCGGGAAGCGGTTCGGCGCCAGGACCGGTCCGGCGAGCCTGCGCTACCTGGTCAATGCGGGCCGGCTGGCGCACGGCAGCTGGTACCTCCAACAGGGCACCGAGGGATCGCGGTTCGCCGGCGAGGGCGGACACTTCATCGACACGGCGAGCTGGCTGCTCGGGGACGATCCGGTCTCGGTGTACGCGGTCGCCACGTCCGGCAACGAGGATCTGCAGGTCGTGCTGCGCTACCCGGACGGGTCCACCGCCACCATCAGCTACGTCACCACCGGCGCCCCCGGCTTCCCCAAGGAGACGCTGGACCTGGTCGCGGACGGCAAGGTGCTGCGGCTCGACGACTTCGTCCGTGCCTCCGTATACGGCCGCAAGCGGTGGGTCAGTTCGCGGCTGCCCAAGGCCCGGGACAAGGGCCAGTCCGCCGAACTGGCCGCCTTCATCAAGGCCGTGCGGACCGGCGGTCCGATGCCGGTGCCGCTGGAGTCGCTGGTCGCCACCACGGCGGCCACCCTCGCCGTGCAGGCCGGCCTGGCCGCCGGCGCGCCGGTGACGCTGGCGAGGGCGCTGTGACCATGAGCCCGGGCTGGTACCTGCGGCGGCTGTCCCGGATGGGCCCGCGGGAGGTCGGCGGCCGGGTCGGCGACGCGGTGCGCAGGCGGCGGTGGCGGTCGGCGCGGCCGGACTGCCCGAGCGTGACCGGCGCCCGGTTCACCGCGGTACTGCCCGCAGGGACGATCGCCGCGGTGCCGCCGGACGCCGCGAAACGCCTCCTCGCCGAGGCGGACCGGCTGATGGCCGGGCACGTCGAGTACTTCGGGGCGGACCGCGACGACCTGGCCGACCCGGACTGGTGGTACGACCCGAAGACCGGGCGCCGGGCTCCGTGGGGCTACGCCTTCGACGTGCCGTACCGGAACGAGGACGCGGTCGGGGACATCAAGCAGATCTGGGAGCTGTCCCGGCATCAGTACCTCACCCAACTCGCCGCCGCCTACGCGCTCACCGGGGACGAGCGGTACGCCGAACGAGTCGCCGAGCACCTGCGGTCGTGGTGGGCGGGCAACGCGCCGCTGCGCGGAGTGCACTGGACCAGCGGCATCGAGCTGGGGATCCGGCTGCTGTCCTGGGTGTGGATCCGCCGGCTGCTCGACGGCTGGCCGGGCGTGGCCGCTCTGTTCGAGGACAACCCGGTGGCACGCCACCAGATCTGGCACCACCAGCGCTGGCTGGCCGCCTTCCCCAGCCGGGGGTCTTCGGCGAACAACCACGTCATCGCCGAGGCCGCCGGGCAGTTCGCCGCGGCCTGCGCGTTCGGCTGGTTCCCCTCCTCGGAGCGTTGGCGAGCCGACGCGCTGCGGTCGCTGGAGCGGCAGCTGCGACTCAACACCTTCGGCTCCGGCCTCAACCGCGAGCTGGCCACCGAGTATCACGGACTGGTGCTGGAGCTCGGCCTGGCCGCGGTGGCCGAGGCGGATGCCGCCGGTGTGCCGGTCCCCGCGTCGATCCGGCTGGTGCTGCTGCGGATGACCGACGCACTCGCGGCCGTCGTGGACGGCCGGCTACGGCCGCCGCGCCAGGGGGACGCGGACGACGGGCACGGTCTGGTGGTGGACGGCACGGGCACCGACCGCTGGGCCTCGCTGCTGGCCACCGGGGACGCCGTGTTCGGCCGGCTCGCCTGGTGGCCGGCGGTGACCGGCACCGATGTACGCACCCCGCTGCTGGCCGCGCTCATCCGGCCCTACGCGAAGGACGGAACCGCACCGGCCGTGACCCGCCCGGCAAGCCGACCGGCGCATTTCGCCGACGCGGGCATGACCATCCTGCGTGGTCCGGAGGAGATCTGGTGCCGCTGCGACGGTGGTCCGCACGGATTCCTGTCCATCGCCGCGCATGCCCACGCGGACGCGCTGTCCGTGGAGGTCCGGCACGACGGGGTCGACGTGCTCGCCGACCCGGGCACGTTCTGCTACCACGGGCAGCCCGAGTGGCGGCAGTACTTCCGCTCGACCCTCGGCCACAACACCCTGCAGCTGGACGGCGGTGACCAGTCCGTCTCCGGCGGCCCGTTCCTGTGGACCCGGCATGCCCGCAGCCGCGTCCTGGTCGCGGACACATCCGGCGCCTCCGACGGGGGGACGGCCCGCTGGTGCGCCGAGCACGACGGTTACCAGCGCTCCGTGCATCGCCGCCGGGTGGAGCTGACGGCCGCGAGCCAGGAGCTGAGGGTGGTTGACGAGGTGCGCGGCCCGCACCGGGCCGAGGTGCAGCTGGCGTTCCACCTCGGCCCGGCGATCGCCGCGGACCTGGCGGGCAACCGGGCGGTGCTCACCTGGACCCGGGACGGCGAGGACCGCTCCGCCGTGCTCGACCTGCCCGGGCAGCTGAGCTGGCGGGCGCATCGCGGCGAGAGCGACCCGCCGCTGGGCTGGTACTCCGCCGGCTTCGGACGCAAGGAACCCACCACCACGCTGGTCGGCACCGGCTTCGCCGATGGCACGGAGGGGTTCACCACCGTACTCAGGTTTCGCGGCTAGGGAGGAAGGACGCGTGGGGATCAAGTGGCGGCACTGGGCGTGGCCGGCGGCACCGCTGGCGCTGACCCTGCTGGCGGCGACCGGCTGTGAGAGCACGCCGGCCGTGCGGCCGAAGCCGGCTGCTGCGCCCGCCACGTCCGTGGCCCGGGTGTGCGCCGGGCCCGCGGCCGGGCCGGCGAAGGCGCCGGCGGGCGCGGTGACGGTCGACCCCGCGGTGGCCGGTGACCTGGCCGCGAAGACCAGGAACAGCCCCCCGCACACCACGTTCTGGCTTCGACCGGGCAAGCACAGGCTCGAGCCGGACCGCTACGCCCAGGTCATCCCCAAGGAAGGGGACAGCTACCTCGGCGCGCCGGGCGCGGTGCTCGACGGCCGGAAGACCAACCAGTACGCGTTCGGCGGCACCGCCCGCAACGTCACCATCCGCTACCTGACCGTGCAGGGTTTCGTCGCGCCGCAGAACGAGGGCGTGGTCAACCATGACTCGGCCGACGGATGGGTGATCGAGCACGCGACGATCCAGAACAACTCCGGCGCCGGGCTGATGGCGGGTGACCGCCAGCGGGTCCGCGCCAGCTGCCTGCGCGGCAACGGTCAGTACGGCATGAACGCGTACAAGGCCACCGGCCGTCTCAGCGGCCTGGTGGTCGAGGGCAACGAGATCGTGGGCAACAACAGGGACGACTGGGAGCGGCGGCGGCCGGGCTGCGGCTGCACCGGAGGCGTCAAGTTCTGGGCCGTCAACGGCGCCGACGTGCGCGGCAACTGGGTGCACGACAACCGCGGAGCCGGGTTGTGGGCGGACACCGACAACAACGACTTCCTCATCGAGGACAACGTGCTCGAGGCCAACGACGGTGCCGCGCTGATCTACGAGACCAGCTACAACGCGGTCATCCGGAAGAACACGATCCGGCGGAACAACTGGGTCGAGGGCCGCAGGTACGCCGACCGCGGCGACACCTTCCCGTTCGCGACGATCTACCTGTCCGAGTCCGGCGGCGAGCCACGGGTCCGGGCCCGCACGGACAAGATCGACATCTACCGGAACGTGCTGGAGAACAACTGGTCCGGCATCACCCTGTGGGAGAACGCCGACCGGTTCTGCAACAGCCCGGCCAACACCTCGTCCGGCGACTGCACATTGCTGGTGAAGAAGACCCACCGCTGCGCACAGCCGGCGATCGCCACCGCACCGCTCTACGCCGACTGCCGGTGGAAGACCCAGCGGGTGGACATCCACAACAACCGCTTCGTGCTGGACAAGTCCGTCGTCGACTGCACGGTGAAGTGCGACCGCATGGCGGTGCTGGCCAACTACGGCACCTATCCGGAGTGGTCGCCGTACCAGGGCGAGCGGGTGGCCGAGGCGATCACCCTCAAGCAGCACAACCGCTGGCACGACAACGTCTACGTCGGACCCTGGAAGTTCGTCGCCCACGACCCGAGCCGGATACTCGACTCCGGGCAGTGGCAGGGCACTCCGTACCAGCAGGACGCGGGCAGCACCTTCCGCGCCCAGGACGGTGGTTGAGATGAGCACCGACCACACGTCCCACACGCCGAAGATCGTCGGGACGGTCTGGGGGCTGCTGGTCCTCAACACGCTCGGCTCCGCCGGGGCGAAGACCATCGTCCCGCTGCCCCGCTCCCTCATCCAGATGGTCACCATGGGCGCGCTGGTCACGGCCTTCGCCCTGGCGCTCACGGTCAACCTCCGGCTGCGCCTGCGGGCCAGCGCCTATCTGTTCCTGCTCACCCTGCTGCTGGTCATGAGCGTGATCTCCAGCTCGCACCTGGAGTCGGGGTTCGGGGCTCTGTTCCGCTGCTTCCGGCTGGCCCTGTTCGTCGGCACGCTGTGGCTGCTGAGCCGCTGGTGGGACGGCGGCACGACGTTCGTCCGGCATCACATCCGGATGTACCTGGCGGTGCTCGGGACGGTGGCCGCCGGTCTGGTCGCCTCACCGGGCGCGGCCCTGCCCGACCTCTACGGCGGGCGGTTGGTCGGCGCGCTGTGGCCGCTGACCCCGCCGCAGATCGGACAGTACGCGGCGGTGATCATCGGGCTGACCGTGCTGCTCCTGCTGGACCGCCGGACCGACGGGACCAGCGCGGCGGTGGTCATCGTGCCGTCGCTCGTCCTGCTCGCCCTGACCCACACCCGCACGGCCACGCTCGGCCTGCTCCTCGGGCTGGCGCTGGCGATCGGCTCGCTCATGCTGACCAGCGGCGCCGCCCGCCGGTTCTTCACCTGGGCGGTGGCGATCGCCGCGGTGGCAGCGGTGGGGTTCGCCTCCGCGCTGCAGACGTGGTTCCTGCGCGGGCAGAGCCAGGAGAACTTCTCCAGCCTCACCGGCCGGGCCAAGGTCTGGCACGCTCTGCTGACCGCACCCCGGACGACCATCGAGTACCTGTTCGGCGTGGGCCTGGGCGACAAGTCGTTCGACGGGCTGCCGATCGACAACAGCTGGCTGGCCGTCTACAACGAGCAGGGTGTGATCGGCGTCGGTCTGGTGGCGGCGTTCATCGTCGTGCTGGGCGGCATCGCGCTGCTGCGGCCGCCGTCGCTGTCGCGCGCCTGCGCGATCTTCCTGATCAGCTACTGCGCGATCGCGTCGTACACCGAGGCCGGGCTGGGCGACGCCTCGCCGTATCTGCTGCATCTGGCCGTGGCCGCCTCGCTGCTGGCGACGCCCGCCCCGGCCGTTCCCTTCCCGGCACCCGACGTCCCCCGACGGCGCGTCCCGCGCTGGGCCCAGAGAACGGAGGTGGGCTGAGCATGCACGTCCTCGTGGTGCACAACCGCTACGCCTCGGCGCAGCCGAGCGGGGAGAACAAGGTCGTCGACCAGGAGGTGGCGCTGCTGCGCGGGGCCGGCCACCGGGTCGAGCTGTTCGAGCGGCGCAGCGACGACATCGGCGCCCTGTCCCTGCCGGCCAAGGCCGCGCTGCCGTTGCGGGTGCCGTGGAACCCGGCGGTCCGCAGGGAGCTCGCGGCGCAGCTCCGCGCCGAGCGGCCGGACGTGGTGCACGTCCACAACGTGTTCCCGCTGCTGTCGCCCGCGGTGCTGGCCGCCTGCGCCGACGCGGGCGTGCCCGCCGTCGCCACGCTGCACAACTACACCCAGGTCTGCCCGCCCGGCACGCTGCAGCGGGACGGCCGGCCGTGCACCGAGTGCGTCGGCTCCACGCCGTTGCCCGCGGTCCGGCACGGCTGCTACCGCGGCTCCCGGCTGGCGACCGTGCCGCTCGCGGTCAGCCTGTCGGCCAACCGGCGGCGGTGGTGGTCCGGTGTGGAGCGCTTCTTCTGCATCTCGGCGGCGCAGCGCGAGGTCCTGGTGGGGGCCGGCATGCCGGCCGAACTCCTGGCGGTGAAGCACAACTTCGTGCCCGAACCGGGTGTCGTCCGGGCGGGCGCCGGCGAGCATCTGCTCTATCTCGGCCGGCTCGCGGAGGCCAAGGGCGTACGGCTGCTCATGACCGCATGGGACGAGATCGCCTCCGGCGGCGGGATCGGCGTGCCGCTCGTGATCGCCGGCACGGGGCCCCTGGAGCCGGAGGTGGCCGCCTGGGCCGCGGACCGGGACGACGTGCGGTACGTCGGCCTGTACGACCAACAGGAGTGCCGGCGGGCCGTCGCGCGGTCGGTCGCCGTGGTGGCTCCCTCGACGTGGCTGGAGGCGTTCGGCCTGGTGGTCGTGGAGGCGATGGCGGCGGGGGTCCCGACCGTCGCCGCCGGTCACGGCGCCTTCGTCGAACTCGTCGAGGACGGGGTGACCGGGCTGCTGCACCGGCCGGGCGAGCCGGCCTCGCTCGCGTCCTGCATACGCAGGATCGCGGGCGGGCCGGCCCGGAACCAGGAGATGGGCCAGGCGGCCCGGCGCCGATATGAGCAGGGCTTCAGCCCGGCCGTCGGCCTTGAGCGCCTGGTGGACGAGTACCGCACCGCGATCGCGGGACGGTCAGCACTGACTCGCGGCGGGGACACCCGCGCGAGCAGGGGGGATGGGGGCAGTAGATGACACGATGCCGACTCTGCGGCTCGGCGACGCTGGCGAGCGTCGTCGATCTCGGGGCGACGCCACCGTGCGAGAGTTTCCTCGCCGCGGACCAACTGGACCGACCGGAACCGACGTACCCGCTGCACCTGCGGGTCTGCACCGACTGCTGGCTCGCGCAGATACCTCCGCTGATCACGCCGGAGGAGACGTTCAGCGAGTACGCGTACTTCTCCTCCTACTCGACCTCCTGGGTGGAGCACGCGCGCACGTTCGTCACGGACGCCGTGGAGCGGGTGGGTCTCGGCCCCGACGCCTTCGTGGTCGAGGTCGCGAGCAACGACGGGTACCTGCTGAGGCACGTGGTGGACCGCGGGATCCGCTGCCTCGGCATCGAGCCCTCGGTGAACGTCGGCGCCGCGGCGCGGGACGCGGGTGTGCCCACGCTCACGAAGTTCCTCGACCCGGCCACCGCTGCCGACGTCCGCGCCGAGCACGGCCCGGCGGACCTGGTCGTGGCCAACAACGTGTACGCGCACATCCCCGACGTGGTCGGGTTCACCCGGGGGCTGCGCGCCCTGGTCGCCGACGACGGCTGGGTCTCCATCGAGGTGCAGCACCTGCTGACCCTGATCGAGGAGAACCAGTACGACACGATCTACCACGAGCACTTCCAGTACTACACGGTCGCGTCCGCGATCCGGGCGCTGGCGAGCGGCGGACTCGCGCTCGTGGACGTCGAGTTGCTGCCCACGCACGGCGGCTCGATCCGGCTGTGGGCCCGGCCGGCCGAGGTGGCCGGCGAGCCGGCCAATGGGGTCGCCGAGGTACTGGACCGGGAGAAGGCCGCCGGGCTGCAGGAGCTGTCCGGGTACACCGAGTTCTCCGCTCGGGTGGCCAAGGTGCGCCGGGACCTGCTGCGGTTCCTCATCGAGGCGGCCGAGCGCGGTGAGACGGTCGTCGGCTACGGCGCCCCGGGCAAGGGCAACACCCTGCTCAACCACTGTGGCATCCGGCCCGACCTGCTCCCGTACACGGTCGACCGCAACCCCTACAAGCACGGCAGGTTCACCCCGGGCACCCGCATCCCGATCCTGTCGCCCGATCGGATAGCCGCCGACCGGCCGGACTACGTCCTCGTCCTCCCGTGGAACCTGCGGGCCGAGCTGATCGAGCAGCTGTCCTTCGTGCACGACTGGGGCGGCCGACTGGTCTTTCCCGTCCCGGAACTGAGCATCGTCGAGGTGGGGTCATGAAGGTCGTTCTGTTCTGCGGCGGTTACGGGATGCGGATGCGCAACGGTGCCTCCGACGACGTCCCCAAGCCCATGGCGATGGTCGGCCCGCGACCGCTGATCTGGCACGTCATGCGCTACTACGCGCACTTCGGGCACACGGAGTTCATCCTGTGTCTCGGATACGGCGCGCACCACATCAAGGACTTCTTCCTCAGCTACGAGGAGACGACGTCCAACGACTTCGTGCTGCGCGGCGGGCGGACCGAGCTGCTGTCCACCGACATCTCGGACTGGACGATCACGTTCGTGCAGACCGGCATCGAGTCACCGATCGGGGAGCGGCTGCGCCGGGTGCGGCACCACCTGGACGGCGACGAGATGTTCCTCGCCAACTACGCCGACGTGCTCACCGATGCCCCGCTGCCGGAGATGATCGACCGGTTCGCGGGGCGCGACGCCGGTGCGTCGATGATGGTGGTGCCGCCGCAGTCCTCGTTCCACTGCGTGGACCTGGGCGACAACGGCTTGGTGGGGGGCATCACCCCGGTGAGCGAACTGCCGCTGTGGGAGAACGGCGGCTACTTCGTGCTCCGCCAGGAGGTCTTCGACCACATCCCGGAGAACGGGGACCTGGTCGCCGACGGATGCGCTCAACTGGCCAAGCGCGGCCGGCTGGTGGCGCACCAGCACCGCGGCTTCTGGAAGCCGACCGACACCGTGAAGGAGCGGGCCGCGCTCGACGAGGCGTACGCCCGGGGCGACCGCCCGTGGGCCGTGTGGGAACGGGACGGCGCGGGGGCGGGCACGACCGGCAGCGGCTTCGGAGCGAGGGCGTGATCCGGCTCGGCGCCGAGCGCCTGGACCGGATCGTCGCGGTGGGCGCGCACTGCGACGACATCGCCATCGGTGCCGGCGGCACACTCCTGACGACGTGTCTCGCGCGGCCGGGTCTGCGCGTCGACGCACTGGTGCTCTCCGGTGGTGGCAGCGAGCGCGAGCAGGAGGAGCGGGCCGCGCTCGCCGCCTTCTGCCCGGGCGCCGACCTGCGCCTGACCGTGCACAAACTGCCCGACGGACGGCTGCCCGCGCACTGGGACGAGGCCAAGGGCGCGGTCGAGGAGTTGCGTGCGCAGACCGAGCCGGACCTCGTCCTGGCCCCGCGCACCGACGACGCGCACCAGGACCACCGCGGCCTGGCGAAGCTGATGACCACCGCGTTCCGCGACCACCTCGTACTCGGCTACGAGATCGTCAAATGGGACGGCGACCTCGGCCGTCCTTCGGTGTACCAGCCGCTGTCGCCGGAGATCGCCGAAGAGAAGGTGCGGCTGCTGCAGGAGCACTACCCCTCCCAGCGGCACCGGCCCTGGTACGACCGCGAGGCCTTCCTCGGGCTGGCCCGGATCCGCGGCATCGAATGCCATGCGCGCTACGCCGAGGCGTTCGCCGTCACCAAACTCACTCTCGACCTGGGGGAATGAACCTTGCGCGTACTGCTCACCGGACACCAGGGCTACCTGGGCACCGTGATGGCCCCCGTCCTCGCGGCCGCCGGTCACGAGGTCGTGGGCCTCGACGCCGGCCTGTTCGCCGACTGCGTGCTGGGCCCTGCGCCCGCGGACCCGCCGGGGCACCGGGTGGACCTGCGTGACGTCACGGCCGAACACGTGGCCGGGGTCGACGCCGTGATCCACCTGGCCGCGCTGTCCAACGACCCGCTGGGATCGCTGGCGCCGGAGCTCACCTACGACATCAACCACCATGCGTCCGTGCACCTCGCCCGGCTGGCCCGCGACGCCGGGGTGCGGCGCTTCCTGTACGCGTCGACGTGCTCGGTCTACGGCGCCGCCGGCGGCGACGACCTGGTGGCCGAGGACGCCCCGCTGCGGCCGGTGACGCCGTACGCGGAGTCCAAGGTGCGGGTGGAGGACGACCTGCACGCCCTGTCCGACGGCGACTTCAGCCCGGTGTTCATGCGCAACGCCACGGCCTTCGGCTACTCACCCCGGCTGCGCGCGGACATCGTGCTGAACAACCTGGTGGGCCACGCGCTCCTGTCCGGCGAGGTGCTGGTGCTCTCCGACGGCACCCCCTGGCGCCCGCTGGTGCACGCCGCCGACATCGCACGGGCCTTCACGGCCGCGCTGACCGCGCCGCGGGACGCGGTGCACGACCGGGCGTTCAACATCGGCAGCGAGATCAACAACGTCACGGTCGCCGAGATCGCGGAGCAGGTCGCCGAGGCGGTGTCCGGCTCCAAGGTGGTGATCACCGGGGAGACCGGAGCCGATCCGCGGTCGTACCGGGTGGACTTCTCCCGGTTCCGCGCCGCGGTGCCCGGCTTCGACTGCGAGTGGACGGTGAAGCGGGGCGCGCTCGAACTCGCCGACGCCTACCGGAAACACGGGCTGACCCGGGAGGACTTCGAGCAGCGCTTCACCCGTCTTGCCGTGCTGCGCTCGGCGTCCGACGCCGGCGCCGTCGACGACACCCTGCGGTGGCGCCGATGACCACGGTCGGCGAGGAGATGCACTCCCTGGTGGAGCGGTTGTACCCGCTGTGCCGGAGCATCACCGGCGACGGTGTGCGCGCCACCCTGGAGATCGTCGGCGAGTACGTCCCGCTGCAGGTGCACGAGGTGCCGACCGGGACCCAGGTGCTCGACTGGACGGTGCCGCAGGAGTGGAACATCCGGGACGCGTACATCGCCGACACCAGCGGCAACCGGGTCGTCGACTTCGCGGCCTCCAGCCTGCACGTGCTCGGCTACAGCGTGCCGGTGTCGGCGACCATGCCGCTGGCCGAGCTGCGCGGACATCTGCACACCCTGCCGGACCACCCGTCCTGGGTGCCGTACCGCACCAGCTACTACAAGCCGGAATGGGGATTCTGCCTGGCCCAGGAGACCCTGGACGCGCTGCCGGACGACGAGTACGAGGTGCACATCGACTCCACGCTCGCCGACGGCCACCTCACCTACGCCGAGCACGTGGTCCCCGGGCAGATCGCCGACGAGGTGATCGTCTCCTGCCACGTCTGCCACCCGTCGCTGGCCAACGACAACCTGGCCGGCATCGCGGTGGCGACGTACCTGGCGCGGGCGCTGGCGGAGCAGACGCCGTACTACACCTACCGGTTCATCTTCGCGCCCGGCACCATCGGGGCGATCACCTGGCTGGCCCGCAACGCGGAGCGGGTGGAACAGGTCAAGCACGGGCTGGTGCTGGCCTGTGCCGGCGACCCGGGCCGGCTGACGTACAAGCAGAGCAGGCGCGGCGACGCGGAGATCGACCGGGTGATGCGGCACGTGCTGGCCGCCTCCGAACGCCCGCACCAGGTCAACGAGTTCACTCCGTACGGCTACGACGAGCGGCAGTTCTGCTCGCCCGGGTTCGATCTCGGCGTGGGCTCGCTCAGCCGGACCCCGTACGCCGGCTACCCCGAGTACCACACCTCGGCGGACAACCTGGACTTCGTCTCCCCGGAGGCGATGGCGGACACGCTCGCCCTCTGCCGCGAGGCGTTCGGCGTGCTGGACCGCAACCGGCGCTACGTCAACCTCAGCCCCTACGGCGAACCACAGCTGGGCCGGCGCGGGTTGTACGACTCGCTCGGCGGCCGCAGCGACGCGAAGCAGGCCCAGATGGCCATGCTCTGGGTGCTCAGCCTCTCCGACGGCGAGCACGGTCTGCTGGACGTCGCCGAGCGGTCCGGGCTGCCGTTCGACACCGTCGCCGCCGCGGCCGGCGCCCTGCACGGCGCCGGGCTGATCAAGGCGTGACGCCGATGACCACCGAGAAGGAGCAGGCGACGGCATCGGCCGGATCCGCCAGGCGGGCCCTCGTCGGTCGGCTGTCCTGGGGACTGGCCGACCAGGCGGCCTCCAGCGTGAGCAACTTCGTGGTGGGCATCTACGTGGCCCGCTCGCTGGGGGTGACCGCGTTCGGCGTGTTCAGCCTCGCCTGGGTGACGTACGGCGTGGTGCTCAACGTCTCCCGCGGGCTGGCCACCGATCCGCTCGTGGTGCGCTTCAGCGGCGTGCCGGACGCGTCCTGGCGCGGGGCGGTGGCCCGGTCGACGGGTACCGCTCTCGGTGTCGGTGCGGCCATCGGCGCGGCGTGTCTGGTGGCCGGGCTCGGCCTCGGCGGCCGCGTGGGGCCCGCGTTCACCGCCCTTGCTGTCATGTTGCCGGGACTGCTGCTCCAGGACGCCTGGCGGTTCTCGTTCTTCGCCGCCGGCACCGGGCGCAAGGCGTTCGTCAACGACGTCGTGTGGGGTGTCGCGCTCGTCCCGGCCATGATGGTGGCGGCCCGTGTGGGCAGCGTGGCCGCGTTCGTGCTCGCCTGGGGCGCGTCCGCCACGGTGGCCGCCGGGTACGGCTACCTCCAGTCCGGCATCCTTCCCCGGGTGACCGAGGCGCGCGGGTGGCTTCGCGAGCAGCGGGATCTCGGCTACCGCTACCTGGTCGAGAACGTCAGCCTCAGCGGCGCAAGCCAGCTGCGGGCGTACGGGCTCGGCGCGATCGTCGGGATCGGCGCGGTGGGCGCGGTGCGCGGCGCCGAGCTCCTGATGGGCCCGTTCCTGGCCGTACTCATGGGCCTGTCGCTGGTCACCGTCCCGGAGGCGGCACGGGTGCTGCGGCAGGCCCCGCGGCGGCTCGGGAAGTTCTGCCTCCTCCTCGGCGGCGGACAGGCCGTCGCCGCGCTGCTCTGGGGCGGGGCGCTGCTGCTGATGCCGGACCGGCTCGGCGAGCTCGTGCTCGGCGCCGTCTGGCACTCCGCCTCGCAGCTCATCGTGCCGATCACCCTCGGCGTCGCGGGCGCGGGCCTCGGCACCGGCGCGGCGGCCGGGCTGCGCGCGCTCGGCGCGGCCCGGCGCAGCCTGCGCTGCCAGCTGTTCGCCTCCGCCTGCTATGTCAGCGGCGGGCTCGGCGGGGCGGCCGCCGGCGGCACGGTCGGCTCGGCCTGGGGCGTCGCCGCCGCAACCGTCAGCGGCTCGGCCGTGTGGTGGCTGCAACTGCGGTTCGCGCTGCGCGAGCGCCACCGCGATCCCATCCCTGAAGTGAGGACCTCATGACTGCCCAACCCAGGCTGAGCATCGGCCTTCCCGTGTACAACGGCGAGGAGTACCTGGCCGAGTCGCTCGACGCCCTGCTCGGCCAGACCTACGAGGACTTCGAGCTGGTCATCTCCGACAACGCCTCGACCGACGGGACCCAGGAGATCTGCCGCAAGTACGTCGCGCGGGACTCGCGCATCCGGTACCTCCGGCTGCCCCGGAACATCGGCGCCACGCCGAACCACAACCATGTGTTCGCCGAGTCCCGCGGCGAGCTGTTCAAGTGGGCCTCGCACGACGACCTGTACGGCCGGGACCTGCTGCGGCGCTGCGTGGAGGCGCTGGACGAGCGGCCGGACGTGATCCTCGCGCACGCCGACCAGGCGGTCATCGACGGCGACGGCCAGGTGAAGGTCCCGTACGAGTACACGCTCGCCACCGGCTCGCCGCACGCGCCGGAGCGCTTCCGCAGTCTGCTGTTCGAGCCCGGTGGCGACGACTTCTACGGGGTGATGCGGGCCGACATGCTGCGCCGGGTGAAACCGATGGACAGCTACCACCACGCGGACCGCACGTTCGTCGCCGAGATCACCCTGCACGGGCGATTCCACCAGGTGCCGGAACTCCTGTACTTCCGCCGCGACCACCCCACCCGCGCCGAGCGGGCGAATCCGTCCAAGCGCGCCCGGTGCGTCAACCTGGACCCGCGCCGGGCAGGCCCGCTGCACCCGACGCCCCGGCTGCTCGCCGAGTACGTCTGGGGCTTCGCCTCGGCGATCCGGCGGGCGCCGTTGTCCCCGGTCGACCGGCGCGCGTGCTACCGCCACCTGGCCGCCTGGATGACCAGCCGGGTCCGGCCGGGCGCCGGCGAGCGGGTCGAGGACCGCGCCCCGGTCGACCCGGCCCTGCTCACGGTCTCCGTCGACGCCCTCGTCGCCGGACGTGAGGGGAGGCGAGCATGACGGCAACGGACGAAACTCCGGTGCGCGTCGGGGTGTTCGGCCTGCTCGGCTCCGGCAACCTCGGCAACGACGGGTCGTTGGAGGCCATCCTCGGGTACCTCCGCGCCGAGCACTCGGAGGCCGTCGTGGACGCCCTGTGCGGCGGACCCGGGGCGGTGACGGCCAAGTTCGGGATCCCCGCCACGCGGCTGCACTGGAACCGCGCGGAGTACCGGACCGCGTCACGTGCGGGCGCGATCGCGGCGAAGGGTCTGGGCAAACTCGTCGACGTCTTCCGCACCGCCGCCTGGGTGCGCCGGCACGACGTGGTGATCGTGCCGGGCATGGGCGTCCTGGAGGCCACGCTGCCGCTGCGGCCGTGGGGCTTCCCGTACTCACTGTTCCTGCTCTGTGCGAGTGGCCGGCTGCTGCGCACCCGGGTCGCGCTGGTCAGCGTCGGCGCCGCCGAGATCCGCAACCGGCCCACCCGGGCCCTGGTGCGCTGGTCCGGGCGGCTGGCCGCGTACCGCTCGTACCGGGACGCCCAGTCCCGCGACGCGATGCGGGCGATGGGCGTGGACACCGCTCGCGACGAGGTCTACCCGGACCTCGCGTTCGCCCTGCCGGCACCGGAGACGAGCGCGCCTTCGGGCTCGCCGGGCACGGTCTGCCTCGGTGTCATGGACTTCCACGGCGGCAACGACGACCGCGCCCGGGCCGAGGAGATATACCGGCGCTACCTCGACGGGACGATCCGGTTCGTCCGCACGCTGGTCGAGGAGGGCAGGCCGGTCCGGCTGCTCACCGGCGACGACTGCGATGCGTCGGTGGTCGCCGCGATCCTCGACGCGGTGGACTCGCCGCTGGTCACCGCTGCCGAGCCGGCGTCACTGGCCGACCTGATGAACGAGATGACGGCCGCCGACACCGTGGTGGCCGTCCGCTACCACAACCTGATCTGCGCGCTGAAGACCGGAACGCCCGTGCTCGCCCTCTGCTATGCGGCGAAGAGCGAAGCGCTCATGGACCGGATGGGCCTCGGCGCGTACTGCCATCCGGCACGCGAGGTCGACGCCGACCGGCTGCTCGAACAGTTCCGGGAGCTGGAGAAGCACGCGGCGGAGCTACGGCAGACCCTCGCCGAGCGAAACCGGGCCGCCGCGCAGCAACTCGTCCATCAGTTCACCGCCTTGACCACGTCCCTGTTCCCGTCGAACGTCCACCCCCACGCCCCGCGGAAGGCTCCATGAAGGCGATCGAAGTCCCTCAGATCACCGGCGCGTACCTCTTCGAGCCGACGCCGTACGCCGACGAACGCGGCTTCTTCTGCCGCACGTTCGACGCCGACGTGGTCCGCTCGGTGGGCCTCGACCCGGACGCCTTCGTCCAGGACAGCCTGTCCCGCTCGGTCCGGGGTGTGCTGCGCGGCCTGCACCTGCGCTCCGGCGCCGGTGAGGCCAAGCTGGTGCGGTGCTCGTACGGGAGGATCTTCGACGTCGTCGTGGACCTGCGGCCGGACTCGCCGACCTACCGCAACGTGGCTTCCTTCGAGCTGTCCGGCGACACGCAGGCGACCCTGTACATCCCGGCGGGGTGCGCGCACGGCTTCCAGGCGCTGACCGAGACCGCCGACACCTCGTACCGGATCGACCGCCCGCACGATCCGGCCGAGGACGTGACCATCGCCTTCGCCGACCCGGAGCTCGCCGTTCCCTGGCCGCTGCCGGTCACATCGATGTCCCAGCGGGACCGGGAGGCGCCGAGCCTCGCCGAGGTCCTGAAGCACAGAGAAAGTTGAGGTGGGCGTGGACACCGAAGACACCCAAGAGCTCCTCCTGCCCCGGTCGCGGACGGCGAACGAGCGGCTGCACGCCCTGATCCCCGGGGGCGCGCACACCTACGCCAAGGGCGACGACCAGTACCCCGAGAACCTGGCCCCGGTCATCAGCCACGGCCACGGTGCCCATGTGTGGGACGTCGACGGCAACCGCTACATCGAGTACGGCTCCGGCCTGCGGTCGGTCAGCCTCGGCCACGCCCACCCACGCGTGATCGAGGCGGTGCGGCGGGAACTCGACCGCGGCAGCAACTTCGTCCGGCCGTCCATCGTGGAGGTCGAGGCCGCGGAACGCTTCCTGGCCACGGTGCCGACCGCCGACATGGTGAAGTTCGCGAAGAACGGCTCCGACGCCACCACCGCCGCGGTGCGCCTCGCCCGCGCCGCCACCGGGCGCCCACGGGTGGCCATCTGCGCCGACCATCCGTTCTTCTCCGTCGACGACTGGTTCATCGGCACCACGCCGATGTCCGCCGGCATCCCGGCGGCGACCACCGGACTCACCGTGTCCTTCCCCTACGGGGACCTGGCGGCCACGGAGGAACTGCTCACCCGGTACCAGGACGAGGTCGCCTGCCTGATCCTCGAACCCGCCACCCACACCGAGCCCCCGCCGGGCTACCTCGCCGGCCTGCGCGAGCTGGCCGACCGGCACGGCTGCGTACTGGTCTTCGACGAGATGATCACCGGCTTCCGCTGGTCCGAGGCGGGCGCCCAGGGCCTGTACGGCGTCGTCCCCGACCTCTCCACGTTCGGCAAGGCGCTGGGCAACGGATTCGCCGTCTCCGCGCTGGCCGGGCGCCGCGAACTGATGGAGCTGGGCGGGCTGCGCGGAGACGGCGACCGGGTGTTCCTGCTGTCGACCACGCACGGTGCGGAGACGCACTCCCTGGCGGCCGCGATGGCCGTGCTCACCACGTACGTCGAAGAGGGCGTCACCGCACGGCTGCACGCTCTCGGCGAGCGGTTGGCCGACGGTGTCCGCGCCGCCGCGGCCGGCATGGGCGTCGGCGACCACATCGTCGTCCGGGGCCGGGCCAGCAACCTGGTCTTCGCCACCCTCGACGAGAACCTGCAGCCGTCGCAGGAGTACCGCACCCTGTTCCTGCGCCGACTCCTCGCGGGCGGGGTGCTGGCCCCGTCGCTCGTGGTGAGCAGCGCGCTCGACGACGCCGACATCGATCACACCGTTGACGTGGTGGCCCAGGCCTGTGCGGTGTACCGGAAGGCACTGGACGCCGGCGACCCCACCCCCTGGCTGGGCGGACGCCCGGTGAAGCCCGTGTTCCGCCGCTTGGCGTGAATTGATGTGACGTGACGTCAGCGATGCTCCTGCCGACCGGCGTCGGCCTTCCTGTCGATCAGCCGGTCAGCCATCCGATCGACCAGCCACGCGGTCACCGGCATCACCGCCAGCGCGGTGCACCAGCCGCCGAGGACGTCGGTCGGGTAGTGCGCGCCCAGGGCGACCTGCGCCCAGCCCATGGCGGCGCCGGCAACCAGCGCCGCGGCGAGCACGAGCGACGTGCCGGCCGTCCTGCCGAGGCCGAGCCGGCCGGTCGCGAGCAGCGCCACCGCGAGGGCGAGCGTGGTGAGGAAGGCGGTGTGCCCACTCGGGTAGGACAGGTGCCCGTCGTGGATGGTGCGTCCCACCACGGATTTGAGCAGCGTCGCCGTCCCCACGGCGATGCCGACGCCGGCGACGACGAGCACCGCGGCACGAGGACGCCGTAGCAACAGACAGCCCGCCACGACGGCCACGACCAGCGGCACCGATCCCCCGGGCTCCCCCAAGAAGTCCATGGCGAGGGCGACATGCCGCCAGGGCGGACCCACTCCGTCCAGGGCCGCCCCGATCCGCGCGTCCACCGTGCCGGGCTTGCTGTCGCCGGCGTACAGGACCCCGAGCGCGACGACCACCAGCGTGGCGAGGGCCGCAATCGGCCCGAGCCACACGCGCAGCGGTGGGGGCAGCACCGCGGGCGTCGACCGGCCGGTCACCCGCCCACCGCGTCCGGGCTTCTGCGCGCGCCAACTCCCCACCGATGAGCCCCCCGTCGTGTCCGACCTGGCGAACTCGCCGGCCTGTCCATCACCCCGGTCATGGACAACGGAATCAGTCTCTGCCCGCCACCCTAACCAACGACGCGGCCGGGGCAGGCCGCTGTCGGAAAGTCCGCGGATCGCTCTTCCGCGCCGGAGCCGCGGAGCGTCGATCCCCCGGTGTTTGACATCGCCGTCGGACATCCACCATGCTTCCATTAATTCATTAATACAAGCATGGTGGAACCGAGGAAGGCGACGTGATCGACTACCGGATCGACCGTGGCAGCGGCGTACCGGCCTACGTGCAGATCATCGAGCAGACCGAACGGGCGCTCCGGATGGGCACCCTGCAGGTCGGGGACAAGCTGCCCACGGCCAGGGAGGTGGTGGCGGCGACCGCCATCAACCCCAACACCGTGCTGCGGGCCTACCGCGACATGGAGCAGGCCGGGCTGGTCGAACTGCGCCGTGGCCTCGGGACCTTCGTGACGCGGTCGCTCGCCCGGCCCGGATCGGAGGACGACTCCCCCCTGCGCCGACAGGTCACCGACTGGGTGGCCCGCGCACGGGCCGCAGGGCTGGAGCGGGCCGATGTCCTCGCCCTGGTCACAGCCGCCCTGGACGCCTACGACAACGAGCACGACAGCGGAACCCCGGGCGACCGGGACCGAAAGAAGGAGGACGCATGACCGGGCCTGACGCCTCGGCCGCGCTGTGCGCCACGGGACTGGGATTCCGGTATCGCAGGCGCGGCGGCCGGGCCCTGCGGGACTGCGAGTTCACCGTGCCCGGCGGCCGTATCACCGCTCTCGTCGGACGCAACGGCGCCGGCAAGAGCACCCTGCTGCACCTTGCCGGCGGCCTGCTGCGGCCCGGCTCCGGGGAACTTCGCGTGCTGGGCACCGCCCCCGGCACGCCCGAGGCCCGCGCCCGGGTCGCGCTGCTCACCCAGGACAAGCCGCTCTACCCCCGTTTCACCGTGGCGGACACCCTGCTGATGGGCGAGAAGCTGAACTCCTCGTGGGACCGCACGACCGCCGAGCGGATCGTCCGCGAGGGCGACATCCCGCTCCACGCCCGCGTCGGCGAACTGTCCCCCGGACGGCGCACGCGCGTCGCGCTCGCCCTGGCACTGGGCAAGCGGCCCGAACTCCTGCTGCTCGACGAGCCGTTGGCCGACCTCGACCCGGTGGCACGAGGCGAGATCATGGCGGAGCTGATGGCCGAGGCCGCCGAACGCGCCATGAACATCGTGCTGTCCTCGCACGCCCTGCCCGAACTCGAGGAGACCTGCGACTGGGTGCTGGTACTGCGGGACGGCCGCGTCGAGCTGAGCGAGGACGCCGGCACGTTGCGCGAAAGCCATGCCGTACTGACCGGACCCGCCGGCCAGGCCGACACCCTGGCCGGACAGCACACCGTCGTGCGGAGCCGTACCGCCGGCAGACAGCTGACCGCCCTGATACGGCGGCACGGACCGCTGCGCGGCGACTGGCACGTCGAACGGCCCGGACTGGAGGACGTCCTGATCGGCTACCTCCAGGCCGGTGAGCCGGGGCACCCCACCACCGCGCTCGTCGAGCAGACGGAGGCGGCGTGAAGGGCTCCCTCTGGCTCGCATGGCGGCAGCACCGCATGTCGGCCGGTATCGGCGCGGCCGCCCTGGTCGTCGCCGCGACGATCGCCGCGTACTACCGCTCGGGCATGCTGGACGCCCTGCACAGCGGGCTGTTCGACCACTGCGCCACCGGGCCGCTGTACTGCACACGGTCCGACACCGGCCTGCCCCTGCTGCTGGACGTCGAGCCGCTGAAGTACCTCGGGGCGCTGAACATCGCCCTGCCCGTCCTCATCGGCGTCTTCTGGGGCGCCCCGCTGCTGGGCCGCGACCGGGAACTGGGCACGCACCGCATGATCCTCGCCCAGGGCGTGAGCCGGGGCCAGTGGTTCGCCTTCCGGTTCGCCCTGGCCGCGGCGATCACGACCGTCCTCTCCGGCCTGCTCGCCGGAGTGTTCGCCTGGTGGTGGCGACCGGCCGCCGACCGGAGCTACGGGCTGTTCTGGTACGACGACACGGCCCTGAGCGGCTCGGGCCCCCGCGTCGTGGCGGCCGCCCTGTTCGGCCTGGCGGCCGGCACGCTGCTGGGCCTGCTGGCCCGCCGGGTACTGGCGGCGATGGGCCTGACCCTGCTGGTGACCGGGGCGGCGACGCTCCTGTTGGAGTGGACCCACCGGGCGCGGCTGCTGGTCCCGCCGCACACCTACGTCAGCGCCGGCAGCATCCCCAAACCGGTGATGGGCGAGAAGTGGTCGACCGGCAACTACGGCCTGATCACCGCCTCGGGCCGCCACGACGACGTGCTGAACTGCCCCTTCCCGTCCGGCGCCCAGCTCAGGGAGTGCATGGCGGCGCACGGGTACGTGGCCCGCTTCTACGAGGCCAACCCGGCCGGTGACTACTGGACCTTCCAGTGGACCGACACCGCCGTACTCGGCGGCCTCGCCGCGCTGCTCACGGTCTGCGCCGTGCTGCTGCTGCGCCGCCGGGTCTGACCGCGGCGACCGCATCCAGCCACTTCACCCCCTCCCCTTCCCCCTCTCATCCCCCACCGGTATCGCCTTTCGTACGGAGGTCGCTTCGCCATGCCCGCCGACGCCACGTCACCGAAGAAACTGCGCAACAACCGCGCCGCCCTCACCCACAAGACCGGCTACGCCCTGCGCCACCCCGGCCGCGTCGTCCCGTACCTCCGCCGGGCCGGCCGGGACGCGTGGCTGCGCCTCAAGCACCCTGACCACGTCGGCTACTACCGCGCCGTGATGGCCTCGGACACCCGCCGCAACCCGGAGGCCGCGGTCGGCAGCCGGACCCACGACCGCTGGCTGGCGCTCGGGCAGATGCAGTTCGACTACCTCGTCGAACACGGGCTGCGGCCCGACCACCGCATGCTGGACATCGGCTGCGGCAACCTGCGCGGCGGCTGGCGCTTCATCGACCACCTCGGCACCGGCAACTACTACGGCATCGACATCTCGCCCGACATCCTGATGGCCGCGAAGAAGACCCTGGTCGAGCGCCGAGTCCAGGACAAGCTGCCGCATCTGACCATGACCGGCGACCTCACCCTGGACTTCCTGCCCGACGACCACTTCGACGTGGTCCACGCACACAGCGTCTTCTCCCACTCGCCGCTCGAGGTCATCGACGAGTGCCTGGCACACGTCGACCGGGTGCTGACCGACACCGGGTTCTTCGACTTCACCTTCGACCGCACCGAGGGAGCCGAACACCAGGTGCTGCACGAGGACTTCTACTACCGCACCGAGACCCTCCTGACCCTGGCACGGCGGCACGGTCTGCACGCCCGGTTCATGGAGGACTGGGAGAAGCGCCCGCACGGCCAGTCGAAGATACGGGTCAGCCGCTCCGCGCTGCCCACCGCCTGAGACGGTCCCGACATGCCGTCTCCCGAACCAGGGAACAGCCCCGCACGCCTGGCCGCGATAGACGGGCTCCGCCTGGTGGCAGCGGTCATGGTGGCCGCGTACCACTTCCTCGGGACACCCACCCCACACTTCTGGGGACGCACCGAACTCCGCGATCTTGCGCCGTTCCTGCACGAGATCAGCCGCTACGGCTGGCTAGGCGTCGAGTTCTTCTTCGCCATCAGCGGCTTCGTCATCTGCATGAGCTGCTGGGGCAGGACTCCCGCACAATTCGCCGTCTCCCGTATCGCACGGCTCTTCCCGGCCTACTGGTGCGCCGTCCTCCTCGTCGTCGCGCTCGTCCTTGTCTCACGGCTGGGCCACTGGCCCGCCGCCACCCCTGTCGACCCCCGTACCGTCCTCGGAAACCTGACGATGGCTCCGGGACCACTGGGACTCGAACTGATCGACGGAGTCGCCTGGACGCTCTGGGTGGAGGCCCGTTTCTACCTGCTGATGGCCGTACTGCTCATCTTCGGGCTGTCGTACCGGCGGGTGGTGACCTTCTGCGGAGCCTGGCTCCTGGCCGGTGTCATCGCCTTCGAACTGCACTCGCCCCTGCTCGACGAACTCGTACTGCCCCGGTACGCCGGCCTCTTCGTGGCCGGAATCGTCCTCTACCTCACGCACAGGTTCGGACAGAGCCTCCTGCTGTGGCTGCTGCTGGGGTTCGCGTGGTCCTACGAACTCACCGTGCTCGAACTCCGGGTGGCCGACCACGCCACCGTGCCCCCCGGCGAGAGCCGGCCCTCCTGGGCCGTGTGCGCGGCCGTGCTCACGGTCTGTCTCGGGCTGCTGGCGCTGGCCGGTGGCAAAGGACCGCCGGCGAGGCTGCGCCGGCGCTGGCTGATCACCGCAGGGGGACTCACCTACCCCTTCTACCTCGTCCACCAGAGCATCGGAATTCCCTTGGCCAAGGGCTTGATCCGGGCTTCTCCAGGGCTGGGGCCGCTGCCTTCGATGGCGGTGTCCGTCGTCTGCGTGCTGGGGCTGTCCCTGCTCATCCGGACAACGGTGGAGCGCCGTCTCGGACACCTGCTGAGGCATCGCCTGACGCTCGACATGCGGGCACGGGACCTGGCCGCGACGCCGACTCCCGCCCGCACGCGATAACCCCGGAACTCCCTCCGAAGAAAGGTCTCGCATGCCCTTCAACACGCGCACAAGACGCTCACGCATACTCATCGCCGCCGTCACGACGGTGGCCGCCGCCCTGGCCGTCGCGCTGACCCTGGCCCTGACGGTCACGACCTACGATCACACCTCACCGCGCGCCGCCCGCGCCAAGGCGTCGGGATCGGTGGCCGGAACCGACTGCCGCAAGGTGAAGTGCGTGGCCCTCAGCTTCGACGGCGGCCCCAGCACGACGACCCCCGGACTGCTGGACATCCTCAAACGGGACAGCCTGCACGCCACCTTCTTCGTGCAGGGCGAGGGCCACATCGCGAAGTACCCCGCCATCCTGCGCCGCATCGCTGCCGGGGGGCACGAAATCGGCAACCACACCTGGACTCACCCCAGGTTGACAGACCTCGCCGAGGCCGACGCCCGTCAGGAACTGACCCGGACACAGGACGCCATCGAGAGGATCACCGGTAAGAGGCCCGTCCTGATGCGTCCCCCGGAGGGCCGCACCAACCGTAAAGTGGCCAAGATCTGCCGGAAGTTGGGGCTGGCCCAGGTGCTGTGGAGCGTCACGGCCAAGGACTACGAGACGACCGACTCGGCCCTGATCACCCAGAGGGTGCTCGACCAGACGCACCGCGACGGCATCATCCTGCTGCACGACCTGCACAAGGGGACCGTGCCCGCCGTCCCGGGAATCATCAAGGCGCTCGAACAGCGCGGCTACACCATCGTCACGGTGTCGCAGCTGCTCGCCCCCGCCAAGCCGCAGCCGGGCATGGTCTACCGGCCCTGAGGAAGCGCCGGGAACGCGTGCCCGAGGGCCGTTCGAAGACCTGCGCCGCCGCGTCCAACTGCGTCCGGGCGTCCGTGATCGAGCGCATGCGCCTCAGGTGCTCACCGTGGGCCGGCCGGATCCGCACCAGATCGAACGGCCAGACCTCCGCTCCCGGAACGGCAAGGGCCCGTCGAAGCACTCGGGCACCCGATCGCCGGGCGCGACGAGCGCGGCCGAGCCCGCCACGAGAGCGTGATCGGCGGCGGCCTCAGGGGAGTGGTCGCCGCCGATCGGCCCGTCAGCGCATATCTGTGAGGAGGGTGTTGAGTTCAGCCTCCTGCCGGGCCGGCGACATCGGCGGGTTCGAGTGGTCGATGCCGAAGGTCTTCAGGACCTGGTCCATCTGGGCGTCGATGAACGTCCAGCCGGTGTTGTCCAGCGGCTGCAACGAGGCCTGGTCGGCATCCCAGAGGTCTCGCAGCGACTGGGCGGCTGCGTGGGCCCCGGTCGCGTCACCCGACCGTGCGTCCTTGAGCGAGGTCGATGCGAGTGCCTTCAGTGCGTCGACCTTCGTGGACGGGAACTTCTTCACGGCCTGGCCAGGGGCGAGCTGAACGGTGGAGGTGGCGTCCTCCTCCGGCGCCGGGCCGACATGCGGCCGGCTGTGCGCCCAGACCAGCAGACCCCCGGTGGCGACGGCGAGGAGGGCGAAGCACGCCAGCGCGATGCGCTCCCTGCGCGGGTTGGCGGTGGTCTGGGGGGTGTGCGTGGCGTCGTAGGTCTCGGTCACGTCGGAGCGCGTCACCGTCAGGTAGATGACGGTCGCCAGGATCAGGCCGAGGAAGATCAGGCTGGTGGTGAAGGTGCCCAGCGCGAGGCCGGTCGGCTCGCCCGGCTGAGCGACCTTGGGGGAGGCGAGCCAGTCGCCGATGTTGGCGCCCAGCGGGCGGGTCAGGATGTAGGCGAGCCAGAAGGACAGCACCGGGTTCGCGCCGAACCTCCACAACAGCGTGACCGACACGATAAGGCCGAGCGGCAGCATGACCGAGACTCCCGGGCTCCAGCCGGTGAGCTCCAGGGTCCAGTCGCCGGTCGCGGTGCCGAGCGCGAAGGTGACGAGAACGGCGAGCCAGTAGAACGACTCACGCGGCAGCGTCGTGACCGAGTGGATCGAGAGGGTGCGCTCGCGCAGCCACCACACGCCGAAGACCACGGCGAGCAGGACCGAGAACACTGCGGTGCTGATCCACAGCGGCACATTGAGCTGGTCGGTCAGGATGTCGGTGTACAACGTGCCCGTGACACTGACAACGACCACGGTCAGCCAGTACGGGAACGGAACGTACCGCTTCAGCCGCAGCTGGACGCCCAGGACCGCCACGAACACCGCGGTGAAGATCCAGGCCGTGTTCACCAGGCCGACGCCCAGCTTCATGTTGATCCAGTCGGCGAAGCTCTCACCGACGGTCGTGCACAGGATCTTGATCACCCAGAACCAGATGGTGACCTCGGGAACCTTGTTCAGCATCAGCCGCCCGCTGCGGTGCGTGCGGGCTTCGCTTGTCGTTGTCATGCGACGAGGTTGGCTCGGCCAACCTGCACACAACCTGACTACGCGATCGCCTCTGGCGTAGGGAAGGTCACCTCGACGCGACCGTGACCGTCCGCGATCGCACGGACTGCCACTCCCGCGGACGCGGCGAGACGCCGTACCACGGCCAGCCCCAACCCGTGCCCGTCGCCGCTGGTCACGCCCGCTTCGAAGACCCGATCAACCTCTGCCGGATCGAACCCCGGGCCGTCGTCGAGGACATCGATCACGACTCCTTGGGGCTGGATGCTCCCCGTGACCCAGACGCGCGAACTCGCATGCCGCAGTCCGTTCTCCAGCAGGGGTGACAACACGGCCACGACGAGTTCGGTCGCCACGGCGACGTCGACGTTGGTCGGGATGGCGAGTTCGATGGAGCGACCGGCGATCGCCTGTCGCGCCGCCGCCCTGAGATCGCAGCGGGTATCGCCGTCGATCCGTGTCCGGGCGGCACTCAGAATCGTCGTGATCGCCGTGTTCAGGCGGTCAACCTCGGTCAGAACAGACTCTGGTGCCACCTGGTGACCGGAGAGTTGCGCCAACTGTGCCTCGCCCCGCAGGGCCGTCAAGGGCGTCCGCAACTCGTGGGCGATCTCGTCGGTGAGCCGGCGCTCGTCCGCGAGCGCGTTGTCCACGCGGTCAAGCAGGCGATCGAGAGTTCGCCCGAGCTCCCCGAACTCATCGCGAGGAATGCCGAGGTCGAATCGGCGCCCGGGTTCGTGATCGCCCCAGTCGTCGGCGAGAGCGGCCATTTCGTGGACCACCCGCAACGCACGACCCACCACGAGGTGTGCGACGACGCCTGCGAGCAGGATCGCGATGCCACCCAACATGAGCGACATCGTCAGGCTGCGCTGCTCCGACGTCTCGTACGGCGTCAGATCCACCCTCACGACCGCCATGACGTGGTGGCCTTCGAGCCGGATCGGCTGGGCATACAGAAGGTGACTGCCGACCGTGGTGGTCTGGGACCGCCCGGAGCCGACAAGCGCGTCGACGCGGTCGACGACGCTGCCCGGCACGATCCCGTCGATGAGGTGCCCATCGGCATACACCCACGAGACCGTGTCCAGCGCTTCGTTGCTGCTCTCGATCAGCACGACGTGGCCACCGCGTACGGTCACGTTCGCCGCCACCGACTCCGCACGCGTATGCGCCAGAGCGTTCGCGTCGGCGTCGGTCACCTGGCTCAGCAACACGTGTGAGACCACCACCAGCACCGCGACGACCGCTGTCGCAATCAGAACCGCAAGCGCGACAACCCTCCCGCGGAAACCCGTCACTCCCATCGATAGCCCACCCCGCGGACCGTCGCCAGGCGATCGGCCACGCCCAGCGCACCGAGTTTGGTCCGTAGCCGGCGAACGTAGGAGTCAAGGGTGTTGTCGCTGACCTGCGCGCCGTGCGGCCAACCGGCAGCAACGAGGGCGTGGCGGCGTACAGCGTCGCCCTGCGAAGCGATGAGCCTGCCCAACAACCGGAACTCGGTCGGCGTCAGGCTCTCGCTCGTCGAACCGTGGATCACGACATGTTTCGCCGGATCGAGAACGACGCCCCTCGGTGGGGTCGTCGCGGTTGTTCTGCGTAGCAGGGCGCGGACCCTCACCAGCAACTCCGGGATGTCGAACGGTTTGGTCATGTAGTCGTCGGCTCCCGCCTCGAAGCCGCCCACCTTGTGATGCATGCCATCCAGAGCGGTCAGCATCAGCACCGGGGCATCGACGCCACGTGCCCGCAGCGCCAAGCAGACATCGCGGCCATCGGCGTCCGGGAGCCCCAGATCCAGGACGACCAGGTGAGGGACCGGCTCAAGGTGCCGCAGCAGGCTGTCCGCCGTAGAAGCGACTGCGATCGTATGGCCGTCGTGCTCCAGTGCGCGCTTGAGGACGTCGCGCACCGCTGCGTCGTCTTCGCACACCATAATAAAAGCCACACGCTGACCCTAGGTATTCCAGCGAGGGTTCTCCATTCTCCCTGGTCAGCGCCCTGACAGTCCGCGAGATCCGTAGGTGCCGCTGCTCCTGCCGGCCCCCGGCCTGTGGTTGCGCCACACCCACACCCTGCCGCTCGGACCGCTGCTCCGCCTGCCTCTGTCCGCCACCCCGTGCCTGCTGTGGCTGGTGCTGTTCTCGGCCGGACTCCAGGTGCCCGTCCGTGAGCTGGGCCGCGTGCTGCGCCGCCCGAGCGCACTGCTCGCGGGGCTCGCTCTGCACCTGGCGATCCCGCTGCTGGTCATCCCGCTGGTCGCGTACCTGCTGCACACCTCGCCCGAGTCCGACGGCGGCAGCGGCCTGGTCACCGCGATGATCCTGATCGTCGTCATGCCCGTCGCCGCCGGCGCAACCGTGTGGACCGGCAAAGGCGACGGGGACCAGCCCACGATGGTGGGCCTGGTGCTCGCCTCCACCCTCCTCAGCCCGCTCACCACGCCTGTGCTGATCCAGCTCCTGTCCCCGCTGCTCAGCGACGGCTACGCCGACTCGCTCGCGGCGAGCGGTCACCTCACAGGCGGCGGCTTCGCTTTCGTCGGCGTGGTGCTGCCCTGCGCGGCGGGCGTCCTGGTCCGGCTCGCCCTGCCCTCGTCCTGGCCGAGGCAGGTGTCGGGAGTCGTCGTACCCGTGGCCCTGGTCGGCTCGCTCGTCCTGACGTACGTCAACGCCAGCGGCGCCCTCGGCTCTTGCGTCGCCCAGCCACGCCCCCTGTTGCTGGGTGCCGCGCTGGTCGTGGCGGCACTGGTCTGCCAGCTGTCGTTCGTGCTCGGCCGGTGCGCGGCACGGCTGCTGCGGTTGGATCCGCCCGCCGCCTCGTCGCTCACCCTCGACTGCGGCATGAACAACAGCAGCGCGAGCGCAGTACTGATCACGGCCGCGCTCCCGGACAAACCGCACCTCCTGCTTCCGGTCCTCGCCTACGGCCTGCTGCAGAAGACAGCCGCCAACCGGGCCGTACGGGCCCGGCCTCGGAAGATCGCAGGTCAGGAGCCCTTGGCGACCGGCTCCAGAATCGCCACGCACTCCACGTGATGCGTCATCGGAAACAGATCGAACGCCCGAAGCGTCCGCACCCGGTACCCGCCCTCACGGAAGTACGCCACATCCCGGGCCAGCGCAGCGGGATCGCAGGCGACGTAGGCGATGCGGCGGGCGCCGAGGGAGGAGAGGTGTTCGACCGTCTTGCGGCCGGCGCCCGCGCGCGGGGGGTCGAGGACGATGAGGTCGACCTCGGTGATGCCGGTGCGCGGCAGGACCGACTCGACCTTGCCCTGTTCGATACGGACCCGGGGGAAGTCGGCCAGGTTGTGGCGCGCGTCCTCCACCGCCCGCTTACCGGACTCGATGCCGAGGACCGCGCCCTTCTCGCCGAGGCGGTCGGCCAGGGCGCCGGCGAAGAGGCCGACGCCGCAGTAGAGGTCGAGGGCCATCTCGCCCTTGCGCGGCAGCAGGCCCTGCATGACGGCCTTCACCAGGGTGTCGGCGGCCTTCGGATGGACCTGCCAGAAACCGCCGCTGCCGACGCGGTAGGTGCGGTCGTCGGCGCGCTCACGCACGAACGCGCGGCCGTGGACGCGGTGGATGCCGCCGTCCTTCTCGTCGACGCGCATGACGGAGACGGGCCGGTCGAGTTCGACGAGCGGCAGCCGGGCGCCGGGCCGGGGCTCCAGGATCACCATGCGGTCCTGGGAACCCGTCGCGGCGATCGCGTCGACGGACGCCATGCCGGCCCAGTCCCGGTCCTCGATGCCGAGTTCGGTGACACCGGGCGCGGCGATCATGCAGTGATCGATCGGTTCGACCTCGTGCGAGCGGTGGCGGCGCAGTCCGGCGTTGCCGTCGGCGTCGACCGCGTACTGCACGCGCGTCCGCCACTGCGGGACCTGACCCGCCGGGAGCTTGTCGCCCTCGGCCGGCATCACCGTGCCGTCCCAGCCCGCCTCCTCGGGCGTGAGGCCCGCGAGTCGCTGGAGCTGCTCGGCGATCACCTCGCCCTTCAGCCGGCGCTGGGCGCCCGGCTTGGCGTGCTGCCAGTCGCAGCCGCCGCAGCGGCCGGGGCCGGCGAAGGGGCAGGGAGCCTCGACGCGGTCCTTGGATGCCTCCAGGATCTCGACGGCGTCCGCCCGCAGGAAGCGTGCGCCCTCCTCGCCCTCGGTCACCCGGGCCACCACCCGCTCGCCGGGCAGCGTGTGCCGGACGAACAGCACCTGGCCCTCGGAGGTACGGGCGATGCAGTGGCCGCCGTGGGCGACGGGGCCGATCTCGACCTCGTACTCCTCGCCCACCAGAGACTTGGTCGGTTCTGCCTGCATGGTGGGGTGACTCCAGATCGGGAAGGAAATCGGGAAGGGAAGTCGGGAACGGTGCTTCGGGAAGGAAAAGGAAGCAGCCGCAGCCGGTGGGCGTGACAACAGCCCACCAGTCTACGGCCTTCCTTTGACGCCGGAGGACGCTCAGTCCTTGACCGCCGACTCCTTCGGCCGCTCCGTCGCCGGACCACGCCGCACCGCACCCGGAGCGTTCCACTCCTGCCGCTTGCGGGCGCGCAGCTTGGCCGCCTCGGAGGAGGCCAGCTGGTAGGGGACGGAGGTCACCATCACGCCGGGCGTGAACAACAGGCGGCCCTTCAGGCGCAGCGCGCTCTGGTTGTGCAGCAGGTGCTCGTACCAGTGGCCGACCACGTACTCGGGGATGATCACGGAGACCGCGTCGCGCGGGGACTCCTTGCGCAGGCCCTTGACGTACTCGATGATCGGCCGCGTGATCTCGCGGTACGGCGAGTCGAGGACCTTCAGCGGTACGTCGATGCCGCGCCGCTCCCACTCCTCCTGCAGTGCCTTGGTCTCCGCCGGGTCGACGTTGACGGTGAGCGCCTCCAGGGTGTCCGAGCGCATCAGCTTGGCGTAGGCCAGGGCGCGCAGGGTGGGGCGGTGGATCTTGGAGATGAGGACGACCGAGTGGACGCGGGAGGGGCGGACACTGTCGTCGCTCGGACCCTCGGGGGCCGCGATCTCCTCGGCGACGCGGTCGTAGTGCTTCCGGATCACGGTCATCGTCGCGTAGAAGATGCACATGCCGAGCAGGGCCACCCAGGCGCCGTGCGTGAACTTCGTGACCAGGACGACGACCAGCACCAGGCCGGTGAAGAAGGCACCGAACGCGTTGATCGCGCGGGAGCGGACCATGTGGCGGCGCTTGGCCTGGTCGCGCTCCGCCGCCAGGTGGCGGTTCCAGTGCCTGACCATGCCGGTCTGGCTGAGCGTGAAGGACACGAACACACCGACGATGTACAGCTGGATCAGGCGGGTGGAGTCGGCGCCGTAGATGACCGTCAGCAGGGCCGCCGCGCCGGCGAGCAGCACGATGCCGTTGGAGAAGGCGAGGCGGTCGCCGCGGGTGTGCAGCTGGCGCGGCAGGTAGCGGTCCTGGGCGAGGATCGAGCCGAGCAGCGGGAAGCCGTTGTACGCCGTGTTGGCCGCCAGGAACAGGACCAGGGCGGTGGCTGCCGCGAGCACGATGAACAGGAAGCTGCCCTTGCCGAACACCGCCTCGGCGACCTGGGAGATCACCGGGTTCTGGACGTAGTTGGAGCCGACGGCGACGCCGTTGTGGATCAGGTCGGTGGCCGGGTTCTCGGCCATGCGGACCTTGGTCACCATGGCGAGGGCGATGATGCCGCAGAACATGGTGACGGCCAGCAGGCCCATCGCCGCAAGCGTGGTCGCCGCGTTCTTCGACTTGGGCTTGCGGAAGGCCGGGACGCCGTTGGAGATCGCCTCCACGCCGGTGAGCGCGGCACAGCCGGAGGAGAAGGCGCGCAGCAGCAGGAAGACGAGGGCGAAGCCCGCGAGGCCCTGGTGTTCGGCCTTGATGTGGTAGTCGGCGGTCGGCGCCTGCATGGTGTCGCCGAGGATCAGGCCCCGGAACGCGCCCCACGCGATCATGATGAAGACGCCGCCGACGAAGACGTACGTCGGGATCGCGAAGAGCTTGCCCGACTCCTTCACGCCGCGCAGGTTCATCAGCGTCAGCAGGACGATCACGGCGACGGCGCAGAGCACCTTGTGCTGCACCACGAAGGGGACCGCCGAGCCGAGGTTCTCGATGCCGGAGGCGATCGAGACGGCGACGGTCAGGACGTAGTCGACGAGGAGCGCGCTCGCGACGGTGAGGCCGGCCTTGGAGCCGAGGTTGGTGGTGGCGACCTCGTAGTCACCGCCGCCGCTCGGGTAGGCGTGGACGTTCTGCCGGTACGAGGCGACGACCGTGAACATCAGCACGACGACCGCGACCGCGATCCAGGGGCTGAAGTGGTAGGCCGACACGCCCGCGATGGACAGGACCAGCAGGACCTCCCCCGGCGCGTAGGCGACGGAGGACAGCGGGTCGGAGGCGAAGACGGGGAGTGCGATGCGCTTCGGCAGGAGCGTTTCGCCCAGCCGGTCACTGCGCAGTGCGCGCCCGATCAGGATCCGTTTGGGCACGTCGGTCAGTTTGGACACGACAGAGGATGGTAGGCCTTCGAACAGGCAGCCGCCCACCCGGCATCCCGGTTCTGCCTCCTGAGTGAAATCACGGGCGCCCGGAACTGCGGATTCCGTGGTTCGCGCACCCTCCGTGTCTAGATGGCAGACCCCGCCTGTCATCGCACTTCGGAGGTCCCATGCCCGCGACCGCAGAGCTGATCGGGGCCACGGTCGCCCTGGTCGCCCTCGGAATCCTGACCCTGTTCAGCGTGCGCAGCATCACTCGCAGGTCGGCGCCGTCGGCCACCCGCAGGTGAGCGGCGCGCCGCGAACGTCGTCGGGTGATCACATCCGGTGATCGCGGGAAACCCCGGCACAGGGGTGCCCGCCCCGAACCACTCGTGTGTAGCTTTGGGCGTCGGTCTGAGACCCTGATGCTGAGCAGTAACTTTTGGACACCGGAAGGACGGTCGTGCACATCGTCATCATGGGCTGCGGGAGAGTGGGTTCCGCTCTTGCCCAGACCCTGGAGCAACAGGGACACACGGTCGCCGTGATCGACCAGGACCCCACCGCCTTCCGCCGGCTGGGCCCCGGGTTCGGCGGCCGCCGGGTCACCGGGGTCGGCTTCGACCAGGACACCCTGCGCGAGGCGGGCATCGAGGAGGCCGGCGCCTTCGCCGCCGTCTCCAGCGGCGACAACTCCAACATCATCTCCGCGCGCGTGGCCCGCGAGATGTTCGGTGTGGAGAACGTGGCCGCCCGTATCTACGACCCGCGCCGTGCCGAGGTCTACCAGCGCCTGGGCATCCCCACCGTGGCCACGGTCCGCTGGACGGCCGACCAGATGCTGCGCCGCCTGCTGCCCTCGGGTGCCGAGCCGCTGTGGCGCGACCCCACCGGAGGCGTCCAGCTCGCCGAGGTGCACGCCTCCCCGAAGTGGGTGGGCCACAAGATCAGCAAGCTGCAGGAGGAGACGGGCGTCCGCGTGGCGTTCCTGACCCGCCTGGGCGAGGCCATCCTGCCCACCTCGCAGACGGTGCTGCAGGAGGGCGACCTCGTCCACGTGATGATGCGGGCGGACGACGTCGACAAGGTCGAAGCGGCATTCGCCGCGGGCCCGGAAGAGGAGGGCGGTCACTGATGAGGGTCGCCATTGCCGGAGCCGGCGCCGTCGGCCGCTCGATCGCGGGCGAGCTGCTCGAGAACGGCCACGAGATCCTGCTGATCGACAAGGCACCGACCGCCATCTCGGTGGAGCGGGTGCCGCAGGCGGAGTGGCTGCTGGCCGACGCCTGTGAGATCACGTCCCTGGACGAGGCGGCGCTGCAGCGCTGCAACGTCGTGATCGCCGCGACCGGCGACGACAAGGTCAACCTGGTCGTCTCGCTGCTCGCGAAGACGGAGTACGGCGTTCCGCGCGTCGTCGCCCGGGTGAACAACCCCAAGAACGAGTGGCTGTTCAACGAGGCCTGGGGCGTCGACGTGGCCGTGTCCACGCCACGCCTGATGTCCGCCCTGGTCGAGGAGGCGGTGAGCGTCGGCGACCTGGTCCGCCTGCTCCGCTTCAGCCACGGTGACGCCAACCTCGTCGAGCTGACCCTGCCGGAGGAGTCGGCCCTGGCCGGCACCCAGGTCGGCGACGTGGAGTGGCCGCAGGACACCTCCCTGGTCACGATCATCCGCGGCAACCGCGTTCTGACCCCGTCCAAGGAGGACTCCCTGGAGCCGGGCGACGAACTCCTCTTCGTGGCCGCGCAGGCCCGGGAGGAGCAGCTGGAGGAGCTGCTGTCGGTGCGGCGCGAGAGCTGAACCCATGAGAGAGGGCGCCCTGGAAACCCAGGGCGCCCTTTCTCGTCGTACGACGGCCGGCTACGCGTCCCGGCGGTGCCGTCCGCCCGTGGGCTCGCCGCCCTCGGCGGCCAGCGCGGCCTCGCGCTCCTTCTCGGCCTTCTCCTCCGCCTCCATCTCCGCGAACACGTCGATCGGCGCGGGCGCCTTCGCGAGGAAGACCCAGGTGAGCCAGACCGCCAGCAGGAACGGCGGGATCTTCAGGGCGACCAGCACCCAGCCGAGCTGGGCGGTGTTGGCCCACCAGTACAGGGGGAAGAGGATCGCGCACTTGGCGAGCAGGATCAGGCCCCAGGCCCAACTGGCCTTCGCGTAGGCCTTCTTGCGGCCGGGGTTGCGGGTGCGCCAGGAGAGGTTCTCCTTGAAGATCGGGCCGAGGATGAGACCGATCAGGGGGACACCGGCGAGGGTCGTGATGATGTAGGCCAGCGCCATGCCCAGCGTGTAGAGCATGCCGGGGAGGTAGAAGTCCTTGGCGTTGCCCGTGAACATCGCGAACAGGACGCCGAAGGCCACGCCGAAGACACCGCTGAAGGCGTGCTTGACGGTGTCCTTGCGCACCAGCCGGACCACGACCAGCACCAGGGACACGGCCAGCGCGGCGATCGCCGAGATGTGCAGGTCCTTGTTGATCGTGAAGATCGCGACGAAGAGGAGACCGGGCAGGACCGTCTCGACCATGCCTCGGACACCGCCGAACGCCTCGAACAGCGCGGCCTCCGTGACCGCGCGGGCGTCGTCCGACTGAGTCTGTTCGGTGTCTTCGGTCGGCTTGTCGAGGGACGTCACCGGCTACTCCCGTCCGAGGGGTCGCAGTTCGTATTTCGGGTTGAACAGCACCCGGCGGCCCCGGCTCATGGAGATCCGGCCCGATGCGATCAGCTTGCGCCCCGGTTCTATGCCGACGATGGAGCGCCTGCCGAGCCACACCACGTCCAGCGCGGCCGAGCCGTCGAACAGCTCGGCCTCCAGGGCCGGTACCCCGGCGCGCGGCCGCAGGGTGACCGTGCGCAAGGTACCAGTTACGGTGACGATCTGGCGGTCCAGGCAGTCACCGATACGGGTGCATCCCGCGGTCTCGGCGTCTTCCCGCAGCTCCTCGGACTCCAGGTCCTCCTGAGAGGTGGAGAGCCGGTCGAGCATCCGCCGGAACCGGCCGGCCGGCTTTTGGGAACGAGGAACAGCAGTCATATCTGAAGCGTACCGGGGCCCACCGACGGCGCCGTAGCGCAGCTCACTTCTCGAACCGGTACCCCATCCCCGGCTCCGTGATGCTGCATCCCCCCGGGGGACAACCCCCGGACCCCCGGCCGCCCCGCAGCTCACTTCTCGAACCGGTACCCCATCCCCGGCTCCGTGATGAAGTGCTTCGGGTGCGACGGATCCGTCTCCAGCTTCCTGCGCAGCTGGGCCATGTAGACCCGCAGGTAGTTGGTCTCCGTCCCGTACGACGGCCCCCACACCTCCTGCAGCAGCTGCTTCTGGCTGACCAGGCGGCCGGTGTTGCGGACCAGCACCTCCAGCAGGTGCCACTCGGTCGGGGTGAGCCGGACGTCCTTGCCGGCACGGTTGACCTTCTTCGCGGCCAGGTCGACGGCGAAGCCCTCGGTCTCCACGGTCGTCACGTCGTCCTCGCCCGGCCCGACCGGCTCGGCCCGGCGTACGGCGGCCCGAAGCCGGGCCAGCAGCTCGTCCATGCCGAAGGGCTTGGTGACGTAGTCGTCGGCGCCCGCGTCCAGCGCCTCGACCTTCTCGTCCGAGGAGTGGCGGGCGGACAGGACCAGGATCGGGACGCGGGTCCAGCCGCGCAGCCCCTTGATCACCTCGACGCCGTCCATGTCCGGCAGGCCCAGGTCGAGGACGACCACGTCGGGGTGGCGGGAGGCGGCGAGTTCGAGGGCGGTCCTGCCGTCGGGGGCCGCGTCGACCTCGTACTTGCGCGCCTTGAGGTTGATCACGAGCGCGCGCACGATCTGCGGCTCGTCGTCGACCACGAGCACCCTCGTGGGGGTCTGGGGGGTCCCCCCAGTGGGGCTCAGCATTGGGTCTGCCTCTCTGGTTCTGTGCTGGACTCCCCGAGGGGGAGGGCCCCGGGACGCGATGCTGCCGCACGGAGGCTGAGCACCATCGTGAGCCCGCCGCCCGGCGTGTCCTCGGCGTTCAGGGTGCCGCCCATGGCCTCGGCGAAGCCGCGGGCGACCGCGAGGCCGAGGCCGACCCCGGCGCCGCGCGGGGCGTCGCCGTAGCGCTGGAAGGGCTCGAAGATGCGGTCCTTCGCCTCGTCCGGGACCCCGGGCCCGCGGTCCACGACGCGCACCTCGACGCGGTCGACTATGGCGCTGGCGGACACCAGGACGCGCTGTCCGTTCGGGCTGTACTTGACGGCGTTCTCCACCAGGTTGGCCACCGACCGCTCCAGCAGGCCAGGGTCGACGGCGACCATGGGCAGCGTCTCGGGGACGTCCAGGTCGACGCTGTCCTCGGGTACGCCGCCGAGCGCCATCGGGACCACCTCGTCCACGTCGATCTCGCGGATGAGCGGGGTGACGGTGCCGGTCTGGAGGCGGGACATGTCGAGCAGGTTGCCCACGAGGTGGTCGAGCCGGTCGGCACCCTCCTCGATGCCCTCCAGCAGCTCCGCCTGGTCCTCCTCGGACCAGGCCACGTCGTCGGAGCGCAGCGAGGAGACGGCGGCCTTGATCGCGGCGAGCGGGGTGCGCAGGTCGTGGCTGACGGCGGCCAGCAGGGCGGTGCGGATGCGGTTGCCCTCGGCGAGCGCCCGGGCCTGGTCGGCCTCCTCCTGGAGGCGCCGGCGGTCCAGCACCACGACGGCCTGTGCGGCGAAGGCGGCGAGCACCCGGCGGTCCTCGGCGGGCAGCACCCGGCCGGTCAGGGCGAGCGCCATGTGGTCGCCGATCGGCATGTCGACGTCGGCGTCCTCGGGCCGCTCCAGGGTGGGCCCGAATCCGGCGCGGCCCGCGCAGGTCCACGGCTCGACGTCGCCCGCCCGTTCCAGCAGGGCGGCGGACTCCATGCCGAAGGTCTCGCGGACCCGCTCCAGCAGCTCCTCCAGGCCGGTCTCGCCGCGCAGCACGTTGCCGGCGAGGAAGGAGAGGATCTCGGACTCCGCGCGCAGCCGGGCGGCCTGGTGGGTGCGCCGGGCGGCGAGGTCCACCACCGAGGCGACCGACACGGCGACCCCGAAGAAGATCGCGATGGCGACGATGTTCTTGGGGTCGGCGATGGTCAGCCGGTGCAGGGGCGGGGTGTAGTAGTAGTTCAGCAGCAGCGAGCCGAGGGCCGCGGAGGCCAGGGCGGGCAGCAGGCCGCCGAGCAGGGCCGCGGCGACGGTGACGGCCAGGAACAGCAGCATGTCGTTGGCGAGGCCGAGGTCGACGGTGTTCAGCAGCACCGCCAGGATCGCCGGACCGGCCAGACCCACCAGCCAGCCCGAGATGATCCGGGTCCGGCCGAGCCGAGCACCTCGGGCGACGGGCAGTCCGCGGCCCTTGGCGACCTCCCCGTGGGTGACGATGTGGACGTCGAGGTCGGGGCCGGACTCCCGGGCGACCGTGGCGCCGACGCCGGGTCCGAAGACGTACTGCCAGGCCTTGCGGCGCGAGGAGCCGAGCACGATCTGGGTGGCGTTGACACCGCGCGCGAAGTCCAGCAGCGCGGCCGGTATGTCGTCGCCGACCACGTGGTGGAAGGTGCCGCCCAGATCCTCCACGAGGGTGCGCTGGACGGCCAGCTCCTTCGGGGAGGCCGAGGTCAGGCCGTCGCTGCGGGCTATGTAGACGGCCATGACCTCGCCGCCGGCGCCCTTCTCGGCGAGCCGTGCGGCGCGCCGGATCAGGGTGCGCCCTTCGGGGCCGCCGGTCAGGCCGACCACGATCCGCTCGCGCGAACCCCAGATGGTCGAGACCCGGTGCTCGGTGCGGTACTCGGTCAGGTACTCGTCGACCCGGTCGGCGACCCACAGCAGCGCCAGCTCGCGCAGGGCGGTCAGGTTCCCGGGCCGGAAGTAGTTCGAGAGGGCCGCGTCGACCTTATCGGGCTTGTAGATGTTGCCGTGCGCCATACGGCGGCGCAGCGCCTCCGGCGACATGTCGACCAGTTCGATCTGGCCGGCCCGCCGTACGACCTCGTCGGGCACCGTCTCCCGCTGCCGCACCCCGGTGATCGACTCCACGACGTCGCCGAGGGACTCCAGATGCTGGATGTTGACGGTCGAGATCACGTCGATCCCGGCCGCGAGCAGCTCCTCGACGTCCTGCCAGCGCTTGGCGTTGCGCGAGCCGGGAATGTTGGTGTGGGCGAGTTCGTCCACGAGGGCGACGGCGGGGGCGCGGCGCAGCACCGCGTCGACGTCCATCTCGCCGAAGGTGGCGCCCCGGTACTCCAGCTCCCGGCACGGTATCTGCTCCAGGCCGTGCAGCATCACCTCGGTGCGCGGCCGGCCGTAGTGCTCGACGTAGGCGACCACGCAGTCGGTGCCCCGCTCCACCCGGCGGTGCGCCTCGGACAGCATGGCGTAGGTCTTGCCCACGCCCGGTGCCGCGCCGAGGTAGATCCGAAGCTTGCCGCGTGCCATGGCCCCATTGTCTTCCGGTAACTGCTGGGTACGCAGCGTCGACCTTACGGCCAACGATGCTGACAAACGGGACGATGGCCCGGTCAACAGGGGTCTTTGACGCAACTCTGATGGGGGCCGAGGCCTTCAGTGCTCGAGGATCTCCCCGTCGCGCAGCTCCAGCACCCGGTCGGCGAGGTCGAGCAGGGTCGCGTCGTGCGTGGCGACCAGCGCGGTGGCCCCCTCGCTGCGGACGACGGCCCGCAGCAGCTCCATGACCGCGTGGCCGGTCTCGGCGTCCAACTGGCCGGTGGGCTCGTCGGCGACGATCAGGGCGGGGCGGTTCGCGAGGGCGCGGGCGATGGCGACGCGCTGCTGCTGGCCGCCGGACAGCTCGCCCGGCCGCTGGGCCGCGTGGTCGGCGAGTCCGACGAGGGAGAGCAGCAGGTCGACGCGTTCCTCGCGCTCGCGCGGGTCGGCCCGGCGCAGCCGCAACGGTACGCCGACGTTCTCGGCGGCGGTGAGGATCGGGATGAGCCCGAAGGACTGGAACACGAACCCGATCCGGTCCCGGCGCAGCTCCAGCAGCCCGCTCTCGCCGAGCCCGGCCAGATCCTGCCCGTCGACCTCGGCCCGCCCCCGGTCGGGGGTGTCGAGTCCGCCGACGATGTTCAGCAGGGTGGTCTTGCCGGAGCCCGAGCGCCCCTTGAGGGCGACGAGCTCGCCGCGCGGGACCTCGAAGGAGACCCCGCGCAGGGCATGGACGGCGGCGGCGCCGCGCCCGTACGACTTGTGGACGTCCTCGACGCGCACCATGGTCTCGGTGAGCACCTGACTCATTCCGCCTCCCCCGTGTCCCCCGTGTCGCCCGTGGGCCGGGCGCCAGTATCGCCGCGGGACGCCCGGCCGTTCAACGGTTCAGTTCGGGTTGTCGCCGTGGGTGAGGGTCTCCCAGGCGACGAAGAGGTTGTTGCTGCCGGCCGGGCGGTTGTTCAGGGTCAGCGTCTGGGTGTTGGTCATGGCGATGCCGAGGCGGTTGTGCAGGGCGTTGTAGCCGACCTCGGTGACCGGGCCGAGCCCGAGCTTGAGGGAGCCGCCGCACAGCCGGCCGGGGACGGCCGCGCCGAGCTGGTACTTGGACTGGAAACCGAGCGCCTGCCGCAGCCGCTCGCCGACGTCGGTGCCGTACAGGTCCTGGCCCTGGATCCGGCTGGTCTCGGCGACGTGCGAGATCGCGGAGATGCCGTACCCGGTGTGCACGAAGTCCCGGCAGGTCTCCTGGGTGAGCCCGGTGACGAAGGTGGACTGGCCCTGCCAGTAGGAGACGATCTTGTCACGGGTGTCCAGGTTCTGGCTGGGCACGGTCTTCGGCAGGGCGCCGTCCGAGCCGAGGTAGACGTACGCGGCGGCACGGGTGCGGAACCTGGCCATGGCGGTGTCGTACGACGCCTTGTCGTCGAGGAAGACGGAGATGCCGACGGCCGCCTCCGTCATCGACAGCTCCCAGTTGCCGTTGGAGTTGGAGCCCTTGATGACGACCGGCAGATAGACGTTGCGGAGCATGGTCGCGAAACGGCCCTGGTTGGTCCAGCCGCCCGGGTACGTGTACTTGATGATCTCGGCGGCCCTGGGCCAGGAGGAGCCCGCCCAGCCGGTCTGCAGGGGCGCGTTGCTGTTGGTGTGGCCGGTGATGGTGGCCGACCAGGCGTCCATGATCTGGATGGCCTTCTGGGCGTAGCGCGTGTCGCGGGTGACGTACCAGGCGAGCGCGTCGGTGTAGGCGGCTATCGCGTCCTCGCGCTCGTCGGTACAGCCGTAGTCGGGGTTGGAGTAGGAGCCGCACTCCACGGTGGCCCGCGGCTTGGGCGTGCGGTTCAGGTCGGCGTACGGGCTCGCCGTCATCTGGTCGTACGCGCTCTTCCGTCAAGGGGTCCGGCACGCACGCATGCGAAAGGGCCGCACCCCGTGGGGTACGGCCCTTCGTCGTCGCGTTGTCAGCGGACCTCGGTGATCTCCGGTCCGCGCTGCAGCTGGCCCATGCCGCCGGAGAAGCGCGAGCCCTCCTCCTGCTGGACACCCTCGGGAACCATCTGGGCGTCGTTCGGCAGCTTGAGGACGATCGGGTCGCGGGGCGCCATCGGGCCCTCACCGCGGACCACGACGGTGTCCCGGAAGATCTGCTCCAGCAGGCCGGCGACCTGCGGCTGCACGGCGGCCTGACCCGAGATCACACCGCGCAGGAACCAGCGCGGGCCGTCCACACCGACGAACCGCACGACCTGGAAGCCGCTGGTGCCGTCCGGCAGCTGCACCGGTACCTGGGCGCGCAGCTCCCAGCCCAGCGGACCCTCGACCTCGTCGACGATGCCGCCCTGCTGGGTGATGCCGCCCGCGATCTCCTCGCGGACCTCGCCCCAGATGCCCTCGCGCTTGGGCGCGGCGAAGGCCTGGAGCTGGATGGCGCTGTCGCGCAGCACCACGGTCGCCGCGACGATCGCGTCACCGGCGACCTCGACCCGCAGCTCCATGCCGTCGACGCCCGGCACGAAAACGCCGCCGAGGTCCACCCGGCCCTCGCCCGGCTCGCGCACCTCGGTGCTGTCCCACGGCCCGTCGGGCCGGGGCTCGGGCTCCAGCCGGACGCGCTCACGCTCGGCCTCTTCCTCGTCCGCCTCGGTGTCGACGCTGTCGACGACCTGCTCGGCCTCGCCGGCCGCGTCCTCGGCGGCACCCTTCTTCTTGCGACGTCCGAACACGTCACTGTCCTTCCCGGTCGGATACGACCGAAGCGTATCGATTCCCACCCGTCCCGCCGCCCATGGCGGCCGGACCGCTTGTGCCGCTTTCGTCGCCCACCGAGGCGTGGCCACCGGTGGACCCGAAGCCCCCTTCGGCCCGCGCCGAGCCGGGAAGTTCCGCCACCTCCTGGAAGCGGACCCTCTCGACCTGCTGGACGACCAGTTGGGCAATCCGGTCGAAGCGCTCGAACCGCACTGCCTCACGCGGGTCGAGATTCACCACGATCACCTTGATCTCCCCACGGTACCCGGCATCTACCGTCCCCGGGGCATTCACGAGGGCGACACCGCAGCGGGCGGCGAGCCCGGAACGCGGGTGCACGAAGGCCGCGTACCCCTCCGGGAGGGCGATCGACACTCCCGTGGGCAGTACGGCCCGCTCACCGGGCTCGAGTTCGCAGGCCTCGGTGGTCCGCAGATCGGCTCCGGCGTCCCCGGGGTGCTCGTACGCCGGAAGCGGTACGTCCGGGTCGACGCGGCGGATCAGCACGTGCAGGGGATCGCGGCGCAGCGGGCCGAGGGAGTGCTCGAAGCTCACGGGTTCACCTCGAAGGCGCGGGCGCGGCGGATCTGGTCCGGGTCGCTCATGGCGGCCTGGATCTCCTCCTCGCGGCCGTGGTCGATGAAGTGGTCGACCTTCACCTCGATGAAGAGGGCGTCCGCGCGGACGGCGACGGGCCCGTCGGGGCCGCCGATCCGGCCGGTGGCGGTGGAGTAGATCTTCCGCCCGGCCACGGCGGTGACTTCCGCCTCCAGGTACAGGGTGGTGTCCACCGGGACCGGCCGCACGAAGTCGGTCTCCAGCCGGCCGGTGACGGCGATGGTCCGCAGCAGCCAGTTCAGCGAGCCGAGGGTCTCGTCGAGGGCGCTGGCCAGCACTCCGCCGTGCGCGAGGCCCGGGGCGCCCTGGTGGGCGGGCTTGACGGTGAACTCGGCGGTCAGCGAGACCCCCGCACCGGCACGCGCCTCCAGGTGCAGGCCGTGCGACTGTGCGGGACCACACCCGAAACAGTGTTCGTAGTGGGCACCGAGAAGCTCGCCGGGTGCGGGAGCATCGGGGTGCCGTACCGGTTGCACGGCGTCGGCGGGGGGCTGAAGAGCTGCGGAACTACCACTCACAGGCGCAGACCTTACCCGCCCACCCGTCACCCACCATCGCCCTGCCCGGCAGCGCTTCGCGCCGGCTGCCCCGACTCCGGCGATATCCGGATACCGTGCCAAGCTTGGCCCCATGCAGCTCTCCGCCACCCCCTACGAAGAACGCCTCACCGCCCCCCGCTCGTGGTGGCTGATCAGCTTCCTCGTGGGCCTCTCGTTCGCCCTGATCCTGCTCCCGTTCGGCACGTTGCCGCTGCTCGGCGGCCTGGTCGGCGGTACGGCCGCGGCCGCGGTGGTGGCCAGTGCGTACGGCTCCCTGCGCATCCGTGTCGTGGGCGACTCCCTGATCGCGGGCGAGGCGAAGATCCCGGTGTCGGCACTCGGCGACGCGGAGATCCTGGACCCGGAGGAGGCCCGCGCCTGGCGCACGTACAAGGCCGACACCCGCGCGTTCCTGCTGCTGCGCGCCTACATCCCGAGGGCCCTGCGCGTGGAGGTCACGGACCCGCAGGACCCGACGCCGTACCTGTACCTGTCGACGCGGGAGCCGGAGCGGCTGGCGGCGGCCATCGAGGCGGCGAAGCACCGGGTGAGCGACCAGGCGAAGGACCAGCAGGCGTAACCGGGTGCGGGGGACGTCAGTCCCCCCAGTCCTCGGGAGGCTCGTCCAGCTTCAGGGGCCGCGCGGGCTTCTCCAGCGGCGGCAGCTCGGACAGCTCGTCCCACGGCACCTGGATCTTCCGCAGGTCCGCCCGGACCCGCCCGGCCAGCTTCCTGGTGTCCCGGCGGTTCATGACCGCCCCCACCGCCGCGCCCACCATGAACGGCATGAGGTTGGGCAGGTCCCTGACCATCCGCTTCATGATCTGCTGACGCAGCTCGCGCTTCATCTGGCCCCCGAGGGCCGTGTTGACCGACGACGGCTTCATCACGTCGATCCCGCGCTCCCCCGACCAGGAGGACAGGTACGCGGTACTGCGAGCCATCAGGTTCCCCGGCGGCCTGAGGCCGTACACCTCATGGAGCTCGGCGATCAGCTTGAGCTCGATCGCAGCGACCCCGGTGATCTCCGCGGCCAGCTCGGTCGGCATGGCCGGGGGCACCGGCAGCATCGCCGCAGCCCCGATCCCGGCCCCGACCGTCGAGGTCGCGCCGGCCGCGCCCGCCACGAGTTTGTCGGCGATCTCCTCGGGCCCGAGGCCCGGGAACTGCCTGCGCAGCGTCGCGAGGTCGCGTACGGGGACACGCGGGGCGATCTCGATGATCCGGTCCGTGAGGTACGCCAGCCCCGCCCGCGCGCGGCTGCCGCCCATACGGGCGCCTTCCCGGGCCAGATCCCGGGCCTTGTCACGGATCACCGCGACCCGCCGCCTGGCGACAGGCGCGGGCCGCCACACCGGCGTCGGCAGGCCTTCTGGGCCCGACGCCGGGTCGAGCGAGGCTCCCACACCGGGTGAGCCCCGCTCGTCGTCACGTGTGCCGTGAGGGCCGTCGTACGGCCCCTTGTCCGCTCCCGGCAGAGGGAAGCGGCGCTTCCGTGGAGGGGTCGAGCCAGTCACGGCCGACCCGTCCTCAGTCGCAGTCGCGGCAGATCGGCTGACCGTTCTTCTCCCTGGCCAGCTGGCTGCGGTGGTGCACCAGGAAGCAGCTCATGCACGTGAACTCGTCCTGCTGCTTGGGCAGCACACGGACGGCCAGCTCCTCGTTCGAGAGGTCGGCGCCCGGCAGCTCGAGGCCCTCTGCGGCCTCGAACTCGTCGACGTCCACCGCTGAGGTGGACTTGTCGTTCCGGCGGGCCTTCAGCTCTTCGAGACTGTCCGAGTCGACGTCGTCGTCGGTCTTGCGTGGAGTGTCGTAATCGGTTGCCATGTCGCTCTCCCCCTCTGGGTGTCTGCGGTGTCTCCAGCGCACGTAACGCGTGAGAGGCCGGACTTGTGCCCGACCTGAGGCGGAGATTTTGCCTCACATCAAGGTCTGTTACTCAATCGACACCCAACCCGACACCTCAAGAGTGATCGGCTTGGATGGCGGTGAGGACCGTACACGGTTCGAATGCCGCACCTCAAAGGCGCCTCACCGTGTACTTCCCGTGATCAAGAGCCCTGAAAACCAGGATTTTCCCGGCTTTACGGCTCCTGTCATGATCACGGAGAGTACATGGCTGGAAATCCGCCCATGTGATTGATCACACAGGGTCAACCTGATCAGGTGCCCAGAAAATTCCGCGCAAAGCGAACATCCTCCGCGTGTGTCGGATCTGCGTCACACCGGCAGGGTGACGCGCATCACCAGGCCGCCGCCCTCGCGGGGCTGCGCCACGATGTGGCCGCCGTGCGCGCGGGCCACGGACCGGACGATGGACAGGCCGAGGCCCACACCCTTGTCGCTGCCCGTGCGCTCCGTACGGAGCCGTCTGAAGGGCTCGAAGAGGTTGTCGATCTCGTACGCCGGCACGACCGGCCCGGTGTTCGAGACGGTCAGCACCGCCTGCCCGTGCTCCACCTCCGTGGTGACCTCGACCCAGCCGTTCTCGGCCACGTTGTAGCGCACGGCGTTCTGCACGAGGTTCAGCGCGACCCGCTCCAGCAGCACGCCGTTGCCCTGCACCACCGCGGGTTTGCGCTCACCGCGGATCTTGACGCCCTTGGCCGCCGCCTCGGCGTGCACCTGGTCGACGGCCTGGCCGGCCACCTCGGCCAGGTCGACCGGTTTGCGCTCGACGATCTGGTTGTCGCTGCGGGCGAGCAGCAGCAGGCCCTCCACCAGCTGCTCGCTGCGCTCGTTGGTGGCCAGCAGCGTCCTGCCGAGCTGCTGCAGCTCCACGGGTGCGTTCGGGTCGGACAGGTGCACTTCCAGGAGCGTGCGGTTGATCGCGAGTGGTGTGCGCAGCTCGTGGGAGGCGTTGCCGACGAAGCGCTGCTGGGCCGTGAAGGCGCGCTCCAGCCGCTCCAGCATGTCGTCGAAGGTGTCCGCCAGCTCCTTCAGCTCGTCGTCCGGGCCGTCCAGCTCGATCCGGCGGGACAGATCCGACCCGGCCACCTGACGGGCGGTACGGGTGATCCGGCCGAGCGGGGACAGCACGCGGCCCGCCATCGCGTAGCCGAACGCGAAGGCGATCACGGCGAGGCCCAGCAGGGCCAGCAGCGAACGGCTGAGCAGGTCGTCCAGGGCCGACTGGCGCCGCAGGTCGACACAGTGGCTGATCGCGTCGTTGAAGTCCTGGAGCGACAGACCGGACGTGTTCCCGGCCATGTTGATCGCGGGGCAGTAGTCGCTGGTGATCTTCAGTTGGGAGCCCTGGTTGAAGCTGACGATCCGGAACGGCGGCATGTTGCCGGTGGTGATCGCCTGCGCGGCCAGCAGGTAGATGATCGACAGCAGCAGGATGCCGGCGATCAGGAACATGCCGCCGTACAGCAGCGTGAGCCGTATCCGGATGGTCGGGCGCAGCCACGGGAAGGGGGGCTGCGGCCGCCGGGGGTCCCAGGTGGGTTTCGGGGGCGCCTGGGCGGGCGCGGGTGTCGAGGCCACGGCGGATCAGATCCGGTAGCCGGAGCCGGGCACGGTGACGATCACGGGCGGCTCGCCGAGCTTGCGGCGCAGCGTCATGACCGTCACACGGACCACGTTGGTGAACGGGTCGGTGTTCTCGTCCCAGGCCTTCTCCAGCAGCTGTTCGGCCGAGACGACCGCGCCCTCGCTGCGCATCAGCACCTCCAGGACCGCGAACTCCTTGGGCGCGAGCTGGACCTCCTTGCCATCGCGGAAGACCTCGCGGCGGTTGGGGTCGAGCTTGATGCCGGAGCGCTCCAGGACCGGGGGCAGAGGCACGCTCGTACGGCGTCCGAGGGCGCGCACGCGCGCGATCAGCTCACTGAACGCGAACGGCTTGGGGAGATAGTCGTCGGCGCCGATCTCCAGGCCCTCGACGCGGTCGCTGACGTCGCCGGACGCGGTGAGCATGAGCACGCGCGTGGGCATGCCAAGCTCCACGATCTTGCGGCAGACGTCGTCGCCGTGCACGAGCGGGAGGTCGCGGTCGAGGACGACCACGTCGTAGTCGTTGACGCCGATGCGCTCCAGGGCGGCCGCACCGTCGTACACGACGTCGACGGCCATGGCCTCCCGGCGCAGTCCGGTGGCCACCGCATCGGCGAGCAGTTGCTCGTCCTCGACGACGAGTACGCGCACGTCGCTTGTCCTTCCTGTGTCCACCCGCGTAGCGCTCAGTGAGCGCGCGCGGGCAGGGGTGTCCGTGGGATGTGACCTCCATCCTGCCCTTTTCGGCCATAAGTCGGCTGTAAGGCGGGGTCCGGGCCGCAGGGATCCGGCTCCCGTAGCGGGAATGCGGGATTTTCTCTGGCGGTTGAGGTTTCCGCGGAAGGACGTGGGGGGAGGACGGCTTTACACCCCGCGATCACGCTCTGCATGTGCCGCAACACCATGCGGTACATCACAGTCCGCTTCCGCAGAGCGGGCGTGGGTGTCCGGCACCGTCGCCGCCCGGCAGGGCAGCGCTGGGCACCCGCAAGAGACGTGATCGCCCCTTCCGAACGGCACACCCCCGTGCCACCGACCCACGACCCAGGACGAGGGGGCGCAGCATGGACGCATTCACCGCAGGACTTCTGCAGCGCATAAGGGCGACCGAGTCCGACCTGACGCGGGCTCGTGACGAGGGCGACGACTTCCTCGCCGAGGTGGAGCAGGCCGAGCTCGACGACCTGCGCCGCCTCGCCGCCGAACACGGTGTGGAGGTCGGCGCGTCACGCGTCTGAACGGCCCGCAGCACAGCGGAACCCCCCGGCGAATCCAGCGCCGGGGGGTTCCGTCGTTCTCGCGTCCTGCGCCGGAGCGGTCCCGTCAGTCGTGCCAGGCCCCGAAGTCCTCCAGCAGGCGCTGAAGGGGCTCGAAGACGCCCGGCGTGCCCGCGACCGTCAGATCACGTGACGGGCGCTCTCCGGGCCGTCCACCGGTCAGCGCGCCCGCCTCCCGCGCGATCAGATCCCCGGCGGCGACGTCCCAGGCGTTGAGTCCCCGCTCGTAGTACCCGTCCAGGCGGCCGCCGGCCACGTCGCACAGGTCGACCGCGGCCGACCCGCTGCGCCGGATGTCCCGCAGCAGCGGGATCAGCCGGCCGGCCACCTCGGCCTGGCGGGCGCGGACCTCGGCGACGTAGTTGAAGCCCGTGGAGACCAGCGCCTGGTCCAGCGGGGGCGCGGGGCGGCAGGACAGCGCCCGCTCGCCCTCCCACGCACCCGTGGCCCAGGCACCGCCGCCGCGCACCGCGTGGTAGGTCTCGCCGCGCATCGGCGCCGCGACGACCCCGACGACGGTCTCGCCGTCCAGCTCGGCCGCGATGGACACGGCCCAGGTCGGCAGCCCGTACAGGTAGTTGACGGTGCCGTCGAGCGGGTCGATCACCCAGCGGACGCCGCTGGTGCCCACGGTGTCGGCGCCCTCCTCGCCGAGGAAGCCGTCGGCCGGGCGGCGGTCGGAGATCAGGCCGGTGATCAGCTTCTCCGCCGCGATGTCCATCTCGGTGACGACGTCGATCGGGCTCGACTTGGTCCTGGCCACCGCCAGGTCGGCGGGACGGCCGTCCCGCAGCAGCTCGCCGGCGCGGCGGGCGGCCTCCTGGGCCAGGTCGAGCAGTTCCCTGTGCAGGGCGTCGGTCACGGGTCTCCTCACGCGTAGGGGCTGTCGGCGCCCGCGGCGGCCGGGCGGGGGGCACGGGCCGGGCAGCAGCCGACCGGGCAGAGGTCGTGACTCGCACCGAGCGCGCCGAGGGCGCACGGCGTGACCTCCTGCCCACGCTCCACGGCGGCCCGCTCCAGGATCAGCTCGCGGACCGCCGCGGCGAACCGCGGGTCGGCGCCCACGGTGGCCGAGCGGCGCACCGGGAGGCCCAGTTCCTCGGCCTTGGCCGTGGCCTCGGTGTCGAGGTCGTAGAGGACCTCCATGTGGTCCGAGACGAAGCCGATGGGCGCCATGACGACGGCCGGGGCGCCTGCGGCGTGCCGCTCCTCGAGGTGGTCGCAGATGTCCGGCTCCAGCCAGGGGATGTGCGGGGCGCCGGAGCGGGACTGGTAGACGAGCCGCCAGGGGTGGTCGACGCCGGTGCGCTCACGGACCGCGTCGGCGATCAGCTGGGCCACGTCCAGGTGCTGCTCCACGTACGCGCCGCCCTCGCCGTGGGCTTCGACCGGGCCGGAGGTGTCGGCGGCCGCGGTCGGGATGGAGTGGGTGCTGAAGGCGATGTGGGCGCCGTCGCGGACGTCCTCGGGGAGCTCGGCCAGGGAGCGCAGCACGCCGTCGACCATGGGCTCGACGAAGCCGGGGTGGTTGAAGTAGTGCCGCAGCTTGTCGATCTTCGGCAGGTCGAGGCCCTCGGCCTGCAGGGTGGCCAGCGCGTCGGCGAGGTTCTCGCGGTACTGGCGGCAGCCCGAGTAGGAGGCGTAGGCGCTGGTGGCGAGCACCAGGATGCGACGCCGGCCGTCGGCGACCAGCTCGCGCAGGGTGTCCGTCAGGTACGGCGCCCAGTTGCGGTTGCCCCAGTAGACCGGCAGGTCCAGGCCGTGCTCGGCGAAGTCCTTGTGCAGGGCGTCCAGCAGGGCGCGGTTCTGGTCGTTGATCGGGCTGACCCCGCCGAACAGGAAGTAGTGCTGCCCGACTTCCTTGAGCCGTTCCTTGGGGATGCCACGCCCACGCGTGACGTTCTCCAGGAACGGGACCACGTCGTCGGGGCCTTCGGGGCCGCCGAACGAGAGCAGGAGCAGGGCGTCGTACGGGGTGGCATCGAGCGCGTCTGGCATGAGTCGATCCTGTCACCCGGCTCTGACGGCCGGGCAACAGCGGGGTGAAGAGTCGAGTTCCAGCCGGTTTAGTCCGGTATTTCCGGCTGTGATTCCTGGTGCAATTAGGGTCACCTAACTCGTAAGCTGTATCAGCCGCATTCGCGCCTTACCGATGCCCCGGAGACCACGTGCCCAGCCCCTACCGCGCCCTGTTCGCCGAGCCCGGCACCAAGAGCTTCTCCGCGGCCGGCTTCGTCGGCCGGATGCCACTGTCGATGATGGGCATCGGCGTGGTCACGATGGTCTCCCAGCTCACCGGGCGCTACGGCCTCGCGGGCGCGCTGTCGGCCACCATCGCCCTGTCCGCCGCCGCGGTCGGGCCGCAGATATCCCGGCTGGTGGACCGGCACGGCCAGCGCCGGGTGCTGCGCCCCGCGACCCTGGTGGCACTCCTGGCGGCCGCCGGACTGCTGCTCACCGCGCATCTCGGGTGGCCGGACTGGGTGCTGTTCGTCTGCGCGGCCGGCATCGGCACGGTGCCGAGCCTGGGCGCGATGATCCGGGCCCGCTGGGCGGCCCTGTACCGGGGCACACCGAAGCTGCACACCGCCTACTCGTTCGAGTCGGTGGTGGACGAGGTGTGCTTCATCTTCGGGCCGATCATCTCCATCGGCCTGTCCACGGCCTGGTTCCCGGAGGCGGGCCCCCTGCTGGCGGCCTGCTTCCTGGCCGTCGGCGTCTTCTGGCTGACCGCCCAGCGCGCCACCGAGCCGGAGTCGCACCCGCGCGAGCGGCACGACGGCGGCAGCGCGCTGCGCTCGGCCGGGCTCCAGGTCCTGGTGGCGACCTTCGTGGCCACGGGGACGATCTTCGGGGCGGTCGACGTGGTCACCGTCGCCTTCGCCGACGAGCACGGCCACAAGGCGGCCGCGAGCGTGGTGCTGGCGCTGTACGCGGCCGGCTCCTGTGTCGCGGGTGCCGTCTTCGGGCTGCTGCGCTTCTCGGGAGCCCCGGAACGTCGCTGGTTGCTGGGCGTGGGGGCGATGGCCGTGAGTATGATCCCCCTCCTACTGGTCGGAAACTTGCCGCTTCTGGCCGTGGCGCTGTTCGTTGCAGGGCTGTCCATCGCACCGACGATGATCACGACGATGTCCCTCATCGAAGAGCACGTACCTCGCGCGAAGCTGACCGAGGGCATGACCTGGGTGAGCACCGGCCTCGCGGTCGGCGTGGCGCTCGGCTCCTCCGTGGCCGGCTGGGTGATCGACGCAGCCGGCGCGCGTGCCGGGTACGGGGTTCCGGTCGTGTCCGGAGCCGTCGCGGTCGCGGTCGGTTTCCTGGGGTACCGCCGGCTCCGCAGGCCGGCCGCGGGTCGGGGAGGCACCGTTGAGCACCACAGCGAGCGCGAAGAACGGCACCTGGCGTAACTGGGGCGGCAATGTCGCCGCCCGCCCCGCCCGGCAGGTCGAGCCGGCCTCGGTGGAGGAACTGGCGGCGGCCGTGCGCAAGGCGGCCGAGGACGGCCTGAAGGTGAAGGCGGTCGGCACCGGACACTCCTTCACGTCCATCGCCGCCACCGACGGTGTGTTGATCCGCCCTCAACTGTTGACCGGCATTCGCACCATCGACCGGGACGCCATGACCGTCACGGTCGAGGCGGGCACCCCGCTCAAGAGACTCAACGCGGTCCTGGCGCGCGAGGGCCTGTCGCTCACCAACATGGGCGACATCATGGAGCAGACCGTCTCCGGCGCCACCAGCACGGGCACCCACGGCACGGGCCGCGAGTCGGCCTCGATCGCCGCCCAGATCAAGGCGCTCGAACTCGTCACCGCCGAGGGCTCGGTGCTCAGCTGCTCGGAGAAGGGGACCGAAGAAGAACGCGCGATCTTCGCGGCCGCCCGGATCGGCCTCGGTGCGCTCGGCATCGTCACCGCGATCACCTTCGCGGTGGAGCCGCTCTTCCTGCTCACCGCGCGCGAGGAGCCGATGCCCTTCGAGCGGGTGCTGGCCGAGTTCGACCAACTGTGGGCCGAGAACGAGCACTTCGAGTTCTACTGGTTCCCGCACACCGGCAACACCAACACCAAGCGGAACAATCGCAGCGCGGGCCCCGAGCAGCCCGTGGGGCAGCTGGCCGGGTGGTTCGAGGACGAGTTCCTCTCCAACGGCGTCTTCCAGGTGGCCCAGTGGGTCGGTCGCGCCGCCCCCGCGACCGTTCCGGCGATCGCCCAGATCTCCAGCAAGGCGCTGTCCGGGCGGACGTACACCGACATCCCTTACAAGGTCTTCACCTCTCCGCGCCGGGTGCGCTTCGTGGAAATGGAGTACGCCGTCCCGCGCGCGGCCCTGACCGACACACTGCGCGAACTGAAGGCCATGGTCGACCGCTCCGGTCTGCGCGTCAGCTTCCCGGTCGAGGTGCGCACCGCCCCGGCCGACGACATCACCCTGTCCACCGCCTGCGGCCGGGACAGCGCGTACATCGCCGTCCACATGTTCCGGGGCACGCCGTACCAGGCCTACTTCACCGCCGCCGAGCGCATCTTCACGGCGCACGAGGGCCGGCCGCACTGGGGCAAGGTCCACACGCGGGACGCGGAGTACTTCGCCGAGGCGTACCCGCGCTTCGGCGAGTTCACGGCGTTGCGGGACCGTCTCGACCCGGAACGGCTGTTCCAGAACGACTACTTGCGGAGGGTTCTGGGGGCGTAGGCGTCGCCGGAGCACCCGCTGCGCGTGGGGGCCGGGGCGGCCGCGCCGCCGCTCGGCTCCCCGCTTCCCGGGTCGCTCGGCGCGGGCGTCGCGCCGTGGGTCGCACCGCTGCCGTCGTCGGCACCCGTCGAGGGCACGTCCGAATACGACGAGTGGGTCGAAGGGGCGATGGGGCCGAAGAGGTCGTGCCCTCACCGGAATTCGGGGAGGACGGACCCCGGCCCCGGCCATGGTGACGCCGAAAACGAGGGTGGCCGCGAGGACCGGGCGCTTCGAGCTCCGCTACCCGCGCGCGGTGGACGGTCCCCTCGGTGAGCTGGCCCGGAGCCGGTGACACTTGGTCGCCCTACTACGGCCGTTCTGCCGGACGGGGCCCGGGGCCTCCCGGATCCGCTCCCCGGACGAAACCATTAGTTCCGTTTCTGGGGATTGCGTGAAGTTCGCCACGTTCATGATCGGCAAACCGGGTTGCGTACGGCCAAGTCGCATCCCTTACGAGAAGTTGGGCGGCGCGCCAATCCACGCACGTGGTCCGAATGGAGTACTGTTGCGAGCCCTGGGTCCGGTCTCCCACCAGGGTGTCCGCGGCCTTGCAGGACCGCCGGGAGGGGGCTTGTTGCACAGGGTGATGAAGTTCGTCACTTAGCGTTGCGAATAGGTAACCGTGCCATAACGGCGACTCAGGGCCAGCGCCCGACACGCCGGGCAACTCGGCAAGGTTGTGGCAGGCTGCACCCGGGCAGGCCACACTCGACTAGCGGAAGCAGCGACGCACGTGACGTCGGCAGGCACCACCCGGGAGGTCCCCATGCCCGAACTGCGTGTCGTGGCCGTCTCGAATGACGGCACACGGCTGGTGCTCAAGGCTGCCGACTCTACGGAGTACACGCTTCCGATCGACGAACGGCTGCGTGCCGCGGTGCGCGGCGACCGGCCGCGCCTCGGTCAGATCGAGATCGAGGTGGAGAGCCATCTCCGCCCCCGCGACATCCAGGCCCGTATACGTGCGGGTGCCACCGCGGAAGAGGTGGCTCAGCTCGCCGGCATCCCCGTCGACCGGGTGCGGCGCTTCGAGGGTCCGGTACTGGCCGAGCGCGCCTTCATGGCCGAGCGGGCCCGTAAGACCCCGGTCCGCCGCCCCGGCGAGAACTCCGGTCCGCTGCTCGGCGAGACCGTCCAGGAGCGGCTGTTGCTGCGCGGTGCCGAGAAGGACACCGTGCAGTGGGACTCCTGGCGCCGCGACGACGGCACCTGGGAGGTCCTCCTCGTCTACCGGGTCGCGGGCGAACCGCACTCGGCGAGCTGGACCTACGACCCGCCCAGGCGGCTCGTCCAGGCCGTGGACGACGAGGCGCGCTCGCTGATCGGCGAGTCCGACGACCTCGCCGTACCGGAGCCGAGTTTCCCGTTCGTCCCGCGCATCGCCAGGCTGCCGCGCGAGCGTTCGATGGACCGTGCCCTCGACCGGGGCGACCGGGAGCGGCCGAGCCTGCCGGCCCAGTCGTCCGAGCCCGCCGAGGAGAGCACGGGCGAACGCGACTCGCTCACCAGCCTGTTGGAGGCGGTGCCGAGCTTCCGGGGCGACCTGGTGGTCCCGGAACGGCCCGTGGAGTCCCCGGAGGAGCCCGTCGAGGAACCCGCGACGGAGGAGCCCCCGGCGCCCGCCGCCTCGGCCGGCTCCGCCTACGCGGACGTGCTCATGCCCCGCTCGGTGGGCAGCCACCGCGACCGGCTCATCGGCGCCACCGACCGCCAGGCCGAGGCCGACGGCGTCCGCCCGGGCCGCCGCGCCGCGGTACCGAGCTGGGACGAGATCGTGTTCGGGACCCGGCGCAAGAAACAGGAGTAAACCGGCCGTACGGCCGTATGAAGTGGGGGCACGCGTGCGTGCCCCCACTTTTTCCGTTGGCTACTGCGGGTCCGGCCCCACCGCGACCGGACGCGACGGGTCCGAGGACCACTCCGACCAGGAGCCGACGTACAGCGCCGCCGGAATGTCCGCGACCGCGAGGGCCAGCACCTCGTGCGCGCCCGAGACGCCCGAGCCGCAGTAGACGCCCACCGGCGCCTCCTCGGACACGCCCAGGGCCTTGAAGCGGTCCCGCAGGTCCGCCGCGGGCAGGAAACGGCCGTCCGGGCCCACGTTCTCGTTCGTCGGCGCCGACACCGCGCCGGGGATGTGCCCGCCGACCCGGTCGATCGGCTCCACCTCGCCGCGGTACCGCTCCCCCGCGCGCGCGTCGAGCAGCACGCCCGAGCGAGCCAGGGCGGCGGCTCCGTCCGCGTCGAGCAACCCGGCCGCGTCGGGCGCCGGTTCGAAGTCGCCCTCCGCCGGGTCGGGCACGTCCGTCGACAGCCGGCCCTGCCAGGCCGGCAACCCGCCGTCGAGGACCCGCACGTCCGGGTGACCCGTCCAGCGCAGCAGCCACCACGCGCGCGCCGCCGCCCAGCCCTGTCCGCCGTCGTAGACGACGACCGGCCGGCCGGCCGACACGCCCGCGCGGCGCATGGCCGCGCCGAACTCCTCGAGGTCGGGCAGCGGATGGCGACCGTGTTCCCCGGGGGCCGAGGCCAGCTCCCGGTCCAGGTCGACGAAGACCGCGCCGGGGAGATGCCCGGCCGTGTACTCGGCCCGGCCGTCGAAGGCGGGGGCGCCCGCGGCCTTGGCCATGGTCAGCTGCCAGCGGACGTCCAGCAGGACGGGCGGGCGCCCCCCGGTCAGGTCGGCGGCGAGTTCGGTCGCGGTGATGATGGCTGTCATGGGTCCATCCTTACGTCAGGGGTGGCCGAGGCGTCCAGGTCCGGCTACTCTGCTCCGCCGGGCAGGCTCGATCACGAGGCGTACGGGATCGGGCACACGCTGTACCGCTGACGGACACCCGTCGGCCACCGTCAGGAAGCGTCCCAAGACGGCAGATCGGACATCCTCCCAGGGGTACCGCCCGGGCATCGGCGCACGGTACGCGGCACGCCGGAGGATGTGGGTACCGGCACGGGCGTGCACGCGCCAGCGGCACACCCCTTCCGGGGAGCGGAAGCGACACGGCCACCGCGAGGGGCCGGGGAGAGAGTGATCGATGACCGAGGCACGGGAGTCGGCCGGTCCGCACGCGCGGCACACGCCGGGTACGCCCTGCTGGGTGAGCCTGATGGTGCACGGGCTGGCCACGACCGAGGAGTTCTACGGGGAGCTGTTCGGCTGGGAGTTCCGGCCGGGCCCGCAGCAGCTCGGCCCCTATGTGCGGGCGCTGCTGGACGGGCACGAGGTGGCGGGCATCGGCCAGCTGCCGCCGGACCGCAGGCTGCCGGTCGCCTGGACGCCCTACCTCGCCTCGGACGACGTGGACCAGACGGCCGACCAGGTGCGGCTGTGCGGCGGCACGGTGGCCGTCGGACCGCTGGACGCGGCCGAGGCCGGGCGGATGGCCATCGCGGCCGACCCCACCGGGGCGGTGTTCGGGATCTGGCAGGCGGGCGCCCACTTCGGCACGTCGCTCAGCGGCGTCCCCGGTACCCCCGCCTGGAACGAGCTGCTCACCTTCGAGACGGAGAGCGTCAGCAAGTTCTACGAAGTGGTGTTCGGTTACGAGGAGGAGCCGGTGCTGTCCGCCGGCTTCGACTACCTGACCCTGCGCATCGGGGGGCGTCCGGTGGCCGGTATCCACGGCGTCGGCCACGGTCTGCCCCGGGACCGGGGGCCGCACTGGCTGACGTACTTCGAGGTCGCGGACGTCGACGCGACGCTGCGGCAGGTCGCCGAGCTGGGCGGCCGGGTGCTCGGGCCGGCCCATGACAGCGAGCACGGGCGGGTCGCCACGGTGGCGGATCCGGAGGGAGCGGTCTTCTCGGTGGTCCAGGGGAGGTGAAGCGGCCGCCGCCCGGCATCCTCAATGGGGCGATGACCGGTACGAAGGAACCGCCTCACGCGCGAGCGAGCTGAACGACGGGCAGCGCATCGCCTCGGTGAGGGATGCGCGCCAGTCGGGGAGTTCGGGCAGGCCTGCCGCGGTCCACCGGGCGTGGCCCAGGACGCTGTACGCGGGTCGGCGGGCGGGGCGGGGGAAGGCCGAAGATGTGGTCGGGCGGACGCGGTCGGGGTCGAGGCCGGCGAGTTCGTATGCTGCGCGGGCCAGGCCGTACCAGGTGGTGTGACCGGACGCGGTGGCATGGTAGACGCCGGGTGGGGCCTGGTCGGCGCTGCCGAGGGCGAGCAGCAGTCGAGCCAGGTCGCGGGTCCAGGTGGGCTGTCCTTGCTGGTCGTTGACCACGTCGACGGTGTTCCTCCGCTGGGCCAGGCCGAGCATCGTGGTGACGAAGTTGCGGCCGTGTTCGCCGTACAGCCAGGCGGTGCGCACGATGTAGCCGGTGTCGGGGAGAAGTTCGGCGACCGCCTGTTCGCCGGCCAGCTTGCTGCGGCCGTAGGCGTTGACCGGTGCGGTCGGGGCCGACTCGGGACAGGGCTCGGTGCCGTCTCCGGACAGGACGTAGTCGGTGGAGACGTGCAGCAGGCGGGCACCGTTGTCCCGGCAGGCGACGGCCAGGTGACGTACGCCTGTTCCGTTGACGGCGGTGGCCGCGGCCTCCGCGGACTCGGCGCCGTCGACGTCCGTCCAGGCTGCGCAGTTGATCACCACATCGTGCCCGGCGACCGCAGCGCGCACGGCCTCGGGGTCGGTGATGTCGAGGGCGGCGCGGTCGAGGGCCGTGACCTGCCTGTCCGCCAGCAGACTGTGCACGTCGCGGCCGAGCATCCCGCCTGCGCCGGTGATCAGCCAGCGCGTCATGACAGCGCCGCCCGGGCCTTCAGCGGCTCCCACCAGGCACGGTTTTCGCGATACCAGTCGACCGTGGCGGCCAGGCCCTCCGCGAAGGAGATCCGGGGCCGGTATCCCAACTCCTCCTGGATCTTGGTGATGTCGAGGGAATACCGCCGGTCGTGCCCCCTGCGGTCGGGCACCTGCTGGACCATCTCCCAGCCGCGCCCGGTCGCCTCCAGCAGCATGCCGGTGAGCTCCTTGTTGGTGATCTCGGTTCCCCCGCCGATGTGGTAGACCTCGCCGGCCCGGCCGCCCCGGAGCACCAGTTCGATGGCGCGGCAGTGGTCGGAGACGTGCAGCCAGTCGCGGACGTTGGCGCCGTCACCGTAGAGCGGCACCTTCTGACCGTCGATCAGTTGGGTGATGAACAGCGGGATGACCTTCTCCGGGAACTGGTGGTGCCCGTAGTTGTTGGAGCAGCGGGTCACGACCACGTCCAGGCCGTGCGTACGGTGGCAGGCCAGGGCGAGCAGGTCGGAGCCGGCCTTCGAGGCGGAGTACGGCGAGGTGGGGGCGAGCGGCGACTTCTCCGTCCAGGAGCCCACGTCGATCGAGCCGTACACCTCGTCGGTGGACACATGCGCGAACCGGCCGACGCCGTGCCTGCGCGCGGCGTCCAACAACACCTGGGTGCCGACCACATTGGTCCGTACGAACGGTACCGCGCCCTCGATGGAACGGTCGACGTGGGACTCGGCCGCGAAGTGGACGATCGCGTCATGGCCCGCTGTCACCGCGTCCACCGTGTCCCTGTCGCAGATGTCGCCGCGGACGAAGGTGTACGCCGGAAGGTGAGCCACCGGCGCGAGGTTTTCCTCGACACCCGAATAAGTGATTTGGTCCAGGACGGTAATCCTGCAGTCGATATCCGCGCTCAGCATGGAGCGGACGAACTCGGAGCCGATGAATCCGGCACCGCCGGTGATCAGGATGCGCATGGTCCGCGGAGTGTAGCGCACGCGGCACGTGTCCGAACCGAGCTCAAATTCCACATAACTACTGCCAGTTTTCGATTAACCGATGATCTACTATCCGAATTCCACTCCGGAGATGGCCAGTTGCATGATACCGATCGCCACCACACCGCCGACCAGCATGCCTACATGAAATGCGGCAGGGTTTTCGCCTACCCTGTCGCCGACCCGCCGGCGTACGGCGTATGCATTTCCCGGCGCTCGCGGGGAGTTGGAGATCACGGAAGTCAGAAGCAGGGACGGCCAGTACCTTCTCCACCTACTGAAGGAGGGCGCGCGGTGAAAATCCGCGAGTTGACCATCGAGGGCGCGTTCGAGATCGTCCCGCAGTTGCACGGCGACCGGCGTGGGCTGTTCACCGAGTGGTACCGCTTCGACCGGCTGACCGAGGCCGTGGGCCGGCCACTGCGACTCGCCCAGGGCAATCTCTCGGTGTCCGCCCAGGGCGTGGTGCGCGGCATCCACTTCGCCGACGTGCCGCCCGGGCAGGCCAAGTACGTGACCTGCGTGCGCGGTGCGGTGCTGGACGTGGTGGTCGACCTGCGGGTCGGTTCGCCCGACTTCGGCCGCTGGGAGGGCGTCCGGCTGGACGACGTCGAGCGTCGCGCGGTCTACCTCCCGGAGGGTCTGGGGCATGGCTTCTGCGCGCTCACCGACAACACGACGCTGGTCTACCTGTGTTCGGAGACGTACAGACCGGCGGGCGAACACGCGGTCCACCCGCTCGACTCGGACCTGGGCATCGAGTGGCCGGCCGACACGCCCCAACTCTCCGACAGGGACTCGACGGCACCGTCCCTGGCGGAGGCGCTGGAGAGGGGAATGCTGCCCTCGTACGACGCCTGCCCGGCAACTCGTGCGCCAAAGGAATGAAGTGCAGTGGAATTCGCTGATACCCACACCGTCAACCCAGAGTTCAGAAAGCATAAGCCGTACAGTGAATTTGGGATACCGCAAGCTGGAATCGACGTAGTCCAACGACGGTTACGAGTAGCCCACTCACGCTCCTCGCGGAGGCCTGCGCAGTAATCCCCCTACGCACCGATGAAATCGGCGTGTATCCACGCATCAGCTTTCAGCTCTGCAGGAATGTTCTGTGATGAGACCTCAATCTCTGCGCAGATCTTGAGTCCAGACCGCCACGCTGCTTTCGGCGGGAACTCTCGGCTTGGCGATCAACCTCGCTTCCTCGGTGACCACCCCGGCCGCTGCGATCGAGAAGGCCAGTTCTGATTACGCCGTCGGCGTGCCGGGACCGAATGGCGCATCGAGCGCGGATTTCAAGCCCCGCGCCCGACGGATGGCCGGTGGCAGCGGTTACGGCAGTTACGGAGGAGAAGACGGAGAGTGCCGGGACAACGGCACGTCCAAGCCGCACGACTGCCAGCAAGGGCATCAGGGAGCACAAGGCGCTCAGGGCAGCCAGGGTGCCCGGGGCTGCCAGGGTGCCCGGGGCTGCCAGGGTGCCCGGGGCTGCCAGGGCTGCCAGGGCTGCCAGGGAAAGCAGGGCTCGGGCGCCCAAGGCGCACAGGGCAACCAAGGCAACCAGGGGTACCAAGGCCAGAAGGGCGACTCAGGCTCGGGCACCCAGGGCGAACAGGGCGAACAGGGCTACCAAGGCGAGCAAGGCTTCCAGGGCAACCGAGGTTTCCAGGTCTTCCAGGGCTTCCAAGGCAACCAAGGCTCGCCCCTCGGGGCGCAGAGCAACGTCCGGACGGCATCCTCCACGAGTTCCGCCGCTTCTATCACCGTCCCTGTCTCGTGCCCAGCCGGCTGGCCAAACGCTGTCGGCGGCGGATTCCAGTCGACCTCAACCGCGTCCACGTTCCAGACCAGCCGCCCCACGGGGGGAACCACGTCGACTCCGGCGACTGGCTGGCAGGTCGTCGAGCGCAACAGCAGCGGCAACTCCCGCACTGTTACCGCGTACGTGATCTGCACGTCGTAGACCCACCGGCCGTGAGCCTCAGGGCCGGCGAGCCGGCGCTCGGGTCAACCGAGCGCCGGCCTCGGCCGATTCCCGTGCTCGTCCCTGTCGGCCGAGTCAGTCGAGTTGTCGGATCGGCGAGGGGGATCCCCGTGAAAAGGCGGACGGGACTGTGGACGGCACTCGCCTCGGCCGTCGTGGTCGCCAATGTGGCGGCCGGTTGGGTCCACCTCCTCAACGGTGGTTCGAGGACCACACCCACGGCTGCATCCAGACCCGCGGCATCAGCGGCCAAGCCCGTGCCGAGAGCGGACGAACTGCTCCAACGCGGCATTGAGCAGGGCGAGAACAGGGATCTCTCTGCTGCGGCCAAGAGCTTCAGGCAGGTCCTGGACCTGGATCCCGCCAACAAACACGCCTGGTACAACCTCGGCGTCATCGCTCAGTCCGACAACAGAACGGCCGACGCGCGCACTGTACGACCACGCCCTCGACGTCGATCCGGATTTCGAATCGGCCCTCTACAACAAGGCGATCCTGCTCGAGTCGAGCGACACCGATCAAGCGATCGCAATCTACCGGCGCATCGTGAGCGCCGATCCGAAGGCTTCCACGGCCTACCTGCACCTTGGGCAGGCCCTCGCGAAGAAGGGCCGTGACGGCGAGGCCGACGACGCCTTCGGCCGCGCCGTCCGTACCGACCGGTCCATCCAGCAGCTCGTCCCGGAGCAGTTCCGGGATTCCGCGCGTGCAACACCGACAGCCACTCAGACAGGTACCGGAAGATGACCTCATCCCCGACCCCGAAGTTCTCCGTCTTCACCCCCAGCCACCGACCGCGTTTCCTGGACGAATCCCTCGCGACGCTGCAAGCGCAGACCTGCTCCGACTGGGAGTGGATCGTGCTTCTCAACAACGGTGCGCGATGGCGGCCGGAGCACCCCGACGACCGTGTCCGGGTGGAGATCTCCGACGAACTGCAGGGGGTCGGAGCGGCCAAGCGCCGCGCCTGCGAACTGGCGCGCGGCGAGATCCTCGTCGAGCTCGACCACGACGATCTGCTGGCGAAGGACTGTCTGGCGGAACTGGCGAAGGCCTTCGACGAGAATCCGTACGCCGTCTTCGTCTACAGCAACACGGCTCATGTCACGGAGGACGGAGGCCGTGACGACTCGCGGTTCAACGCGGCGCACGGCTGGCAGTACGAGGAGGTGGACGTCGACGGTCGCCGATTCCTGCAGTCCCACGCCATGGCACCGACTCCGCACAACGTGTCGTACATCTGGTACGCCCCCAACCATGTGCGGGCGTTCCGCAAGGACACGTACGAGCAGGTCGGCGGTTATGACGCCACGCGCACGGTGCTGGACGACCAGGACTTGATGTGCCGTCTCTTCCAGGCGGGCGAATTCCACCACATCCCTCGCTGCCTCTATCTGCAGCGGATGCACCCCGACAACACCCAGCGCGACGCCGAGATCAACGCGCACATCCAGCACGAGACCGTCGCTCTGTACGACAAATACATCGAGCCCACCATGCTCGCCTGGGCCGAGCGGCGCGGTCTGCATGCGCTGGACCTCGGTGCTGCGCACCGATAGCCGCTCGGCTACCTGGGAGTGGACCAGTACCCGAGGGACGGCGTCGACATCGTCGCGACGCTGCCCGAGCCGCTGGAGCTCCCCGACGGTTCGGTCGGACTGCTCCGCGCTGTGGACTTCCTGGAGCACGTGCCGGCGAAGATTCCGCTGATCAACGAGCTGTACCGCCTGCTGGCGCCGGGCGGCATGCTTCTTTCTCTGACACCGAGCTCCGACGGCCGTGGCGCCTACCAGGACCCGACGCATGTCGCGTACTACAACGAGAACTCGTTCTGGTACTACACCGACAACCAGTACCGCGCCTTCGTACCCGAGATCGAGGCCCGGTTCCAGCGTTCACGACTGGTCACCTACTACCCGACCGAATGGCACTCCACGAACAACATCTCCTACGTGCAGGCCAACTTGATCGCGGTCAAGGACGGCGCGGAGCGGTGCGGCGGTCTTCTGATGGTGTGATGCCTGCGTCGCTTCGGGCGGTGCCGGCCGGGCAGAGCGACCAACGGACGGCGTCCGTCATGCCCACTGCCCGGCCTCGCCGTGACAGCACAGGTCAGCTGGACGTGACCGGCAGCACGTCGGGCGACAGTGCCGCCGCTCGCGCCGCCGCACTCGTCATCCGCTTGCGGTAATGACGGCGGCACAGAACCTCGTACCCGACGATCTCCGCAGCCACGCCCACGTCGCCCACCACGACCTGCTCGCCCTCGACGACCATCTCGCCGCCCACCGTCCGCGCGTTGTGGGTGGCCCGTGCCCCGCACCAGCACATCGCCTCGACCTGCAGCGTCTCGACCCGGTCCGCCAACTCGATCAGACGCTGCGAACCGGGGAACAACTTGGTCCGGAAGTCCGTGGTGATGCCGAACGCGAACACGTCGAGGCCCAGATCGTCCACGATCCGGGCCAGCTGGTCGATCTGCTCCATCAGCAGGAACTGGGCCTCGTCCACGATGACGTAGTCGACCTTGCCGCCTCGCGACATGAGCTCCACCACGAACGCGTAGAGATCCAGTTCGGGCGTCGCCTCCACCGCCTCGGTCACCAACCCCAGGCGCGAGGACAGCTTGCCCTCCCCCGCACGGTCGTCCCTCGTGAAGATCACGCTCTGCAGACCGCGAGCCGAACGGTTGTGCGCGATCTGGAGAGCCAGTGTCGACTTCCCGCAGTCCATCGTTCCGGAGAAGAACACCAGCTCGGGCATGAGGAGTTGAGCACCTTTCGGGGAGTGGTCACAGGGCAGGGACGGTCAGGAGCGTACTTCGAGCAGCGGGACGAGCTGCTCGGCAGGGGTCATCGAACCGTGGTTGCCGACCAGCGACGACTCCTTGGGCTCCCGCTCGGAGGCGATGATCAGGACGTCGTCGTGCGCGGCCGCGACCACGTCACCGATGCGCGCGTACACCCGGTCGTCCACCTGCGGCCCGAACCAGCCCGCCGCGATCGCCTCGTCCCGCGAGGCCACCCAGAACTGCTCGCCGAGCACCTCGCGCCAGACGGTCAGTACGTCGTTCTCGGCGCCCGGCACCGCGTACACGTGCCGCGCCCGCCCCTCCCCGCCGAGCAGGGCGACTCCGGCGCGCAGCTCCCAGTCCTCGTCGAAGTCGATGCGGTGCTGCTCGTCGAAGGGGACGTCGACCATGCCGTGGTCGGCGGTGACGTACAGGGCGCTGCGCGGGGGCAGCTGCTCGGCGAGGCGCTGGGCGAGCCGGTCGACGCACATGAGCTGTCCGCGCCAGGTGTCGGAGGCGACGCCGTAACGGTGTCCGGCACCGTCCAGCTCGGCGTAGTACGTGTACACCAGGGAGCGGTCACCGGCGGCCAGTTGCTCGGCGGCGAGGTCCATACGGTCCTCGCCGGTGAGCCGTCCGTGGAAGGTGCCTCCGCTGAGCGCGATCTTGGTCAGCGGGGTGTGCTGGAAGGTGGGCGAGGACACCTGGGCGGAGTGCACCCCGGCCTCGTGCGCCAGCTGGAAGACCGTGGGGTACGGCTGCCAGGGGCGGGGGTCGGTGTACGGCTGCCAGCGGAGCTGGTTCATCAGCTGGCCGGTGGCCGGGTTGCGGACGGTGTAGCCGGGCAGTCCGTGGGCGCCCGGGGGCAGGCCGGTGCCGACGGAGGCCAGGGAGGTCGCGGTGGTCGCCGGGTAGCCGGCGGTGAGCGGGCGTCCGGTGCCGCCGCGCGAGCTGCCGAGCAGCGAGGTGAGGAAGGGAGCCTCGTCGGGGTGCGCCCGGAGCTGCTCCCAGCCGAGCCCGTCGACCAGGAAGACACAGGCCCGGTCCACCGGGGTCAGTTCCGTGATCGTGGCGGTCGTGCCGGGGACACCGAGGCCTGCGGCCAGGGTCGGGAGGAGGTCGGCGAGGGAGCCGCTGCCGTACTCGGGCAGCGGCGCGGTGTCCAGGGCGAGCGGTTCCGGGTGGTCCCAGGAGTAAGTCTGGGCCATTAGCGCGTGATGTCCGCGGTCGCCTCGGAAATGGCCTGCGCGAAGGCGAGCGTCTGGCGCACCGTCTCCGGGCCGTCCCCGGCCTCGCTGACGCGCAGGCTGAGGTCGTCCGCCGTGGAGTTGCCCGTGTAGCCGTGGTCGGCCTCGCAGTTGGGGTCGCCGCAGGCGGCGGGCTCCAGGTCGATACGGCTGACCGCGCCCCAGCCGATGGTCAGCACGACCTCGCGGGGCAGCGTGCCCGGCGTGTACTGCTCCGGGTTCGCGACGACCCGGCTGACCACGACCGACGAGATCCGGCCGAGCTTCACGGACTCCGTGGACGTCGTGGCGTACGGCGTCGGGGAGGTGCTGTCGGCGGCCTGCTCGTCGGTGTGGCTGACGATGAACCGGTTGCCGGTGAGGACGAGCACGGTCACATGCCGCCGCACCTCGTTCTGGTCGAACGTCGTCTCCTGGTGGACCAGGTACGACCGGATCGGCTCGCCGCCCACAGCGGCCTCCACCGCCTCGGAAACGAGGGCCGGGTAGTAGCCGCTGCGCTCGATCGCCGTGCGCAGCCCCTGGGTCGTCGTACTGGTCTTGGCCATGGCGTCCATCTTAATCCGTGGGCAAGGGGGGTCCGGGCCAGTCGTGCGCACCTGTGGCGGCCTTCGCACCCGTGCGCGATTGCCGCGGGACGACCCCGGACAGGATGTCCAGGCTCTCGGCGGCGATCAGACAGGAGAGGCGTTCGCGCCCGCCGGCATCCGCTTCGAACGCGACGACGACGGGCGGTGCTTCGCCCAGGGCGCGCACCAGGCTCGCGGTCTCCTCGGCCGTGGGGGCGCGGAAGACGGGGTCCTGGAAGCTGGGCGGGCAGGAGACGAGCGGGGCGCCGAAGACCAGCTCCAGGCCGTGGTGGTAGGTGAGGTCGTACCCGGCGGCCAGCCGCAGCCACCCGCCGTCCCGGACGATCACTTCCCAGTCCCACCAGCTGCCCTCGGGCAGCCGGTGGCCGGCGATCTCCATGCGGTCCCCCTCCCTCTCAGTAGGCCGGCAGTGTGCGCGGGCCGAGGTCGTCGCGGGCGGGTGGCGGGGCGAGCCGCAGGGTGGCGCCGAGGACGCTCACGCCGTGCTGGGCGACGACGACCGGCTCCAGCGTGACGGCGACGACCTCGGGGTGGTCGTCCACCAGCCGGGACACCCGCAGCAGCAGCTCCTCCAGCGCGGGCGTGTCCACGGGTGTGGAGCCGCGCCAGCCGAACAGCAGCGGCGCGGTCCGGATGGACCGCACCAGCGAGGTCGCCTCCCGGTCGGTGACCGGGATCAGCCGGTGCGCCATGTCCCCGAGCAGCTGCGAGGCGGCCCCGGCGAGGCCGAAGGACAGCACGGCTCCGGCAGCCGGATCGATCACCGCCCGTACGACCGTGTCGACGCCCCGGGGCGCCATCCCCTGAACCACCGGCCGCAGCTCCTCGGGCGGCCCGAACAGCTCGGTCAACTCGGCGTAGGCCCTCCGCAGTTGCTCCTCGTCCGCCAGGTCGAGGCGTACGCCGCCCAGGTCGGCCCGGTGCCTGAGGTGCGGGGCAGTGGCCTTGAGGGCCACGGGGTAGCCGAGGGCGCGGGCGGCCTCGGCGGCGGCGTCCGGGGTGGGGGCGGCCAGCGCCCGGCGCACGTGGATGCCGTACTTCTCGAGCAGCTCGCAGGTCTCCGCCTGCCCGATCGTGAGTCCCTGCCCACGCTCCAGCAGCCCTCCGATCAGCTCGGCCGCCCCCTTCTCGTCGATGTCGTCGTACTCCGGCACCTTGCCCGGATCGGCGGCCTCCCGTCGCCACTGCCCGTATTTCACGGCTTCGGCAAGGGCCCGGACGGCGCGCTCGGCGGCGGGGTAGGCGGGGATGAGGCGGGAGTCGGCGCCTTCGGGGGTGGGACTTTCGGGGCTTTCGGGTGCGGCCGCCGCCTCGGTGGGCAGTCGGTCCGCGGGGTGGAACGGGTGGGCGCCGCCCTCAACCCCGGGTGCCTTCGCGAGGGCCTGTGGTGACGTACTGGCCGCAGCCGACAACGCCTCCGCAAGCCCACCGAGCTCCACGTGCACCACGAGGACCGGCTTACCCGGAACGGCGGCCGCGGCCGACCGAAGCGCCTCCGCCAGCTCCGCGTCCCCCGGCGACCCCTCTCCGATCGCGGGGATCGCCGTGACGACGACGGCGTCACACGTCTCGTCCGCCAGCGCCCGCGACAACGCCCGATGGAAGTCCTCCGCCGTCGCCCCGGTCGTCAGGTCCAGCGGCGGCGACGGCCGCAGCCCCTCCGCGAGACAGCGGTCGTACGTCAGCACCCCCAGCGACTCGGAGTTCCCGACGATCGCCACGCGCGGCCCCGCGGGCAGCGGCTGCCGGGCGAGCAGCAGCCCCGCGTCGACCAGTTCGGTGATGGTGTCGACCCGGATCACCCCGGCCTGCCGCAGCAGAGCGGAGACGGTCGCGTGCGGCAGCCGGGTGGCCCGTACCGCGTGCCCCTGCGGAGCGGAGCCGACGCCCTGCACCACGACCAGCGGCTTCGCCGCCGCCGTGCGCCGGGCGAGGCGGGTGAACTTGCGCGGGTTGCCGATGGACTCCAGGTACATCAGGACGACGTCGGTCTCCGGGTCGTCGTACCAGTACTGGAGGACGTCGTTGCCGGACACGTCGGCCCGGTTCCCGGCGGACACGAAGGTGGACACCCCGGTGACCCCGGTGACGCCGCCCCCGCGCCGGTGCAGCCGGGACAGCAGCGCGATGCCGATGGCCCCCGACTGTGTGAACAGGCCGATGCGGCCCGGGCGGGGCATCTCTGGGGCGAGCGAGGCGTTCAGCAGGACGTCCGGCGCGGTGTTGATGACACCGAAGGCGTTCGGGCCGATGATCCGCATGCCATACGCGCGCGCGAGCTGGACCAGGGCCCGTTGCCGCTCGCGCCCCTCGGGCCCGCTCTCGGCGTACCCGGCGGACAGGACGACCAGTCCCTGCACCCCGTGCTCGCCGCACTCGGAGACGACCGCGGGCACGTGCTCGGCCGGTACGGCGACGACGGCGAGGTCCACCGGGCCCTCGATGTCCCGCACCGAGCGGTGTGCGGGCACCCCGTCGACGTCCTTGAGGTCCTCGGGGAAGGCCTTGTTCACGGCGTACAGACGGCCGGGATGGCCGGCTTCCCGGATGTTGCCGAGGACGCTGCGGCCCACCCCGCCGGGCGTGCGGCCGACGCCGACGACCGCGACGGAGCCGGGTGCCAGCAGCCGCCGTACCGAACGGGCCTCGGCGCGCTGCTCCCGTGCTCGCTGTACCGCGAGGGAGCGGTCGGTGGGCTCGAGGTCGAACTCCAGGCGTACGACGCCGTCCTCGAAGCTGCGCTTCTGCGTGTACCCGGCGTCCGTGAACACCTTGATCATCTTGTTGTTGGCGGGCAGCACCTCGGCGGCGAAGCGGCGGATCCCGCGCTCGCGGGCGACGGCGGCGATGTGCTCCAGGAGGGCCGAGGCGACCCCGCGGCCCTGGTGGGCGTCCTGCACCAGGAAGGCGACCTCGGCCTCGTCGGCGGGCGCGGAGGCGGGCAGACCGTCGGCACCAATCCGGTCATAGCGTACGGTGGCGATGAACTCGCCGCCGATCGTGGCGGCAAGTCCCACCCTGTCCACAAAGTCGTGGTGAGTGAAGCGGTGGACGTCCTTGGCGGAGAGTCGTGGGTAGGGCGCGAAGAAGCGGTAGTACTTCGACTCGTCCGAGACCTGCTCGTAGAAGCTGACGAGGCGGTCGGCGTCATCAACGGTGATGGGCCGGATGCGCGCGGTACCCCCGTCGCGCAGCACCACGTCCGCCTCCCAGTGGGCGGGGTACTCGTGCCGGTCCTGCCGGTCCGCCGGGCTCTGCATGGGCCCCAGAGTAAGGCTCGCGTACGACAACGGCGCGAGGCAGTCTGTGGAGGACGGAAGCCGGACCGAGGCCGCGGTCCGATGTCACACCGGAGCGGGACGAAGGACCGCTCCGGGCACGCTTCGCGATATGGGAAACTGGTCTAGACAACCCTGAACACCGAAGGGCAGCAACACATGGCTGAGCGCCGCGTCAACGTCGGCTGGGCCGAGGGCCTCCACGCCCGTCCCGCCTCCATCTTCGTCCGGGCCGCCACGGCCACAGGTGTCCCGGTGACGATCGCCAAGGCTGACGGCAACCCCGTCAACGCGGCCTCCATGCTGGCTGTCCTGGGCCTGGGCGCCCAGGGCGGCGAGGAGATCGTCCTCGCCTCCGACGCCGAGGGCGCGGACATCGCCCTGGACCGTCTGGCCAAGCTGGTCTCCGAGGGCCTGGAAGAGCTCCCCGAGACCGTCTGAGGTATGCCATGAAGCCGCGTCACCCTTTCCGGGTGGCGCGGCTTCCGCGTTTTTGGCGCCCGGTCCGGAGAATTCACCGCAGGCACACCGGGGGCACACGACCGTGAATTCACGGCGCGCCGGGAAAAGGGCAGCGAAAATACCCGCCCACCGAATATCTCCTCTTTGTATACGGCGCCCGTGTTAATGCCGCAGGCTCGGCATGTTTACGGCGTGTTGCGAGTTCCTCACACGCTCGGAACGGTCCCCGCCCGAGGTGAACCGCAACCGGTGCGCACCCGTCGCGCGCTCGGTGTGCATCGCCGTTATCGCCCGCGCGCGCTCGCTGTCGCCGCGTGCCACCGCGTCCACGATCGCGCCGTGCTCCGCCCAGGAGTCCACCGGACTCGGCGGCGCCTCCACCGTGTACATCCAGGCGATCTTGTGCCGCAGCTGGGTCAGCATCGAGGACAGCGAGGGGCTTCCGGAGGCCTGCGCCAGCGTCTCGTGGAACCAGCCGCCCAGCGAGCGCAGATCGTCGCTGTTGCCCCGCCTGGCCCGCTCCTGGCCCAGCCGGACCAGCCCCCGCAGCACCTTCAGATGGGCCTCGGTGCGCCGCTGGGCGGCCCGGGAGGCGCCGAGCGGCTCCAGGAGCGTGCGCATCTCCAGCAGGTCGGCGGCCTCCTGCTCGGTCGGCTCGGCCACGCACGCGCCCGCGTGCCGCCGGGTCACCACGAAGCCCTCCGCCTCCAGGGTGCGCAGGGCCTCACGGACGGGGACGCGCGAGACGCCGTAGCGGCGGGCGAGGACTTCCTCGGTGAGGCGGCCGCCGCGCTCGTAGACACCCGCGACGATGTCGTCCCGGATCGCCGTGCACACCGAGTGCGCCGGAATACGCATGACCGACCTCCGCCTTAATCCCCGTGAAACGTCGACGATGGACGTGTGTTCCGTGACTCTATTGCAATGAGCCGGAATTTCCGACGGGAGGCCGGAATCCATGGATATTTTTTGGACAGCGGATGCCGCAGGCGCTGCGAAAAACGGCGAAAGCCCCGGCTCGTGAGCCGGGGCTTCGGGATGTCGTGCGCCGGAGCGTCAGACGTTCACGCCGTGCTGACGGAGATAGGCGATCGGGTCGACGTCCGAGCCGTACTCGGGGGTCGTACGGGCCTCGAAGTGCAGATGCGGTCCGGTGACGTTGCCGGTCGCGCCGGACAGGCCGATCTGCTGGCCCGGGAGGACCTTCTGGCCCACGACGACGCCGATGGACGACAGGTGGCCGTACTGGGTGTACATGCCGTCGGCCATCCGGATCACGATCTGGTTGCCGTACGCGCCGCCCCAGCCGGTGGAGACGACCGTGCCGGCGCCGACCGCGTGGACGGACGTCCCGCTGGCCGCGTGGAAGTCGATGCCGGTGTGGGAACCGGAGGACCACAGGGAGCTGCTGGCCTTGTAGCCGGTGGAGACGTACGAGTGCGCGATCGGGGCGACGAACGCGTTCAGGCGCTTGCGTTCGGCCTCTCGCGCGGCGCGGGCCTGGGCCTCGCGCTCCTTCTTCGCCTCCTCGGCGGCCACCTTGGCCGCGGCCTCCTCGGCCGCCTTCTGCCGGGCGGCCACCAGCTGGGCCTCGGCCTGGGCGTCGATCTGCTCGGCCACCGTGTCGCTGACGGTGATGACCGGGGTGAGGCCGGTGTCCTCGACGGAGTTGTCCGCGGCGAGCGCCGGGGAGGCCGCCAGGGTGCCGACGACACCGGTGGTGGTGAGGGCCGCGACACCGGCCGCCTGAACGGTGGTGCGCTTGACCCGGCCGGGCTTGCGGTGCTTCCCGGTGGCGTACATGAACGCCATGAAGTGGCTGGTCCTTTCCTTCCCTCTCGCCTACCGGGTTAGCTGACGGGTTCGGAGCAGGAAGGTCTCCTACGGACCCCCTCGCAGGTGCGCGGGCGTCCGATTCACCCCAGGGACTGCGTGGGTCCCCGGCTCCCCTGGCTCGCGCCGTAGGGGGACTCGGCGATGACTGTCCGGTGCCGCGGGCGCGGCGCACTGCCTGACGAACAGCCCGGTCGACGCTATGCGGCCCGACTTTCGATCCCCAAACGGATCCGGGCTTTTGTAGCGCATCCCACAGGTCAGACAGGCAACCTCTGCCCCAATTCGGACATCTGGGGAAGGGCTGCGCACAACAAAGGGCCCTGACGACCCGTCGGATCGTCAGGGCCCCACGCGCGCGGGGCGCCGTACAGCCTCTACTCGGCTGCCACGACGGTGACTTCGCCGATGCCGAGCGCCTCGATCGGTGCCTTGATCTCGGCCGCGTCACCGACGAGGACGGTCACCAGGCGGTCCACCGGGAAGGCGTTGATGACCGCCGCGGTGGCCTCCACGGTGCCGGTGCCGGCGAGCTGCTGATACAGAGTCGCCTGGAAGTCGTCGGGCAGGTGCTGCTCGACCTGGTCCGCCAGCGTGCTCGCGACGGCCGCCGCGGTCTCGTACTTCAGCGGCGCCACACCGACCAGGTTCTGCACGGCGACGTCCCGCTCGGCGTCGGTCAGGCCCTCCGCCGCGAGCGTGCGCAGCACCGTCCACAGGTCCTGCAGCGCGGGACCGGTGTTCGGGGTGTCCACGGAGCCGCTGATGGCGAGCATCGCGGCGCCCGTGCCGTCCGGCGCGGAGCGCAGGACCTGCCCGAAGGAGCGCACGCCGTAGGTGTAGCCCTTCTCCTCGCGCAGGACGCGGTCCAGGCGGGAGGTGAGGGTGCCGCCGAGGCAGTAGGTGCCGAGCACCTGGGCGGGCCACACGCGGTCGTGCCGGTCGGGCCCGATCCGGCCGATGAGCAGCTGGGTCTGGACGGCGCCGGGCCGGTCGACGATGACCACCCGGCCGGTGTCGTCGGCGCTCACCGGCGGCACGGGCCGCGGCGCGGCCGGGGTGCCCGTCCAGGCGCCCAGGGTGTCGGCGAGCAGCTCGTCCAGGTCGGTGCCGGTGAGGTCGCCGACCACGACCACGGTGGCCGTGGCGGGCCGCACATGGCGGTCGTAGAAGGCGCGTACGGCCGCCGCGTCGATCTTCTCGACCGTCTCCTCGGTGCCCTGGCGCGGCCGCGACATGCGCGAGGTCGCCGGGAACAGCTCCTTGGAGAGCTCCTTGGCGGCGCGGCGGGCCGGGTTGGCCAGCTCGTGCGGGATCTCGTCCAGGCGGTTGCGGACCAGCCGCTCGACCTCGCTGTCGTCGAAGGCGGGCGCGCGCAGGGCGTCGGCGAGCAGGCCGAGGCCCTTGGCCAGGCGGGAGACCGGGACCTCCAGGCTGAGGCGGACGCCGGGGTGGTCGGCGTGCGCGTCGAGCGTGGCGCCGGCCCGCTCCAGCTCGGCGGCGAACTCCTCGGCGGAGTGCTTGTCGGTGCCCTCCGAGAAGGCCCGCGCCATGATCGTGGCGACGCCCTCCAGGGCGGGCAGCTCGGCGTCCAGGGGCGCGTCCAGCAGCACCTCGACGGCGACGACCTGCTGGCCGGGGCGGTGGCAGCGCAGCACGGTCAGGCCGTTGTCCAGCGTGCCGCGCTCGGGAGCGGGGAACGCCCACGGCCTGGCCTCGCCCGGCTGCGGCTGGGGGTGGAAGTCCATCGTGGCGAGCTCGGTCACTTGGCCGTCTCCTCGTTGTCGTTGCCGGCCTCTACGGTGGCTTCCTGCTCCGGGTCCTCGGGGACGTCGGCGTCCTGGACGGTCTCCGGGTGCTTCGGCTCGTAGACGAGGACCGCGCGGTTGTCGGGGCGCAGACAGGCCTTGGCGACCTCCTGGACCTCCTCGCGGGTCACCTCGAGGACGCGCTGGACGGCGGTCAGGGCGAGCTGCGGATCGCCGAACAGGACGGCGAACCGGCACAGTTCGTCGGCGCGGCCGGCGACCGTGCCGAGCCGGTCCAGCCACTCGCGCTCCAACTGGGCCTGGGCGCGCTCCATCTCCTCGGCCGTGGGGCCCTCCTCGGCGAAGCGGGCCAGCTCCTCGTCGATCGCGGTCTCGATCACCGGCACCTCGACGTCACCGGAGGTCTTCACGTCCAGCCAGCCGAGCGAGGGCGCGCCGGCCAGGCGCAGCAGACCGAAGCCGGCCGCGACGGCCGTGCGGTCGCGGCGCACGAGCCGGTTGTACAGGCGGGAGGACTCGCCGCCGCCGAGGACGGTCAGGGCGAGGTCGGCCGCGTCCGCCTTGCGGGTGCCGTCCTGCGGGAGCCGGTAGGCGGCCATCAGGGCGCGCGCCGGGACCTCCTCCTCGACGACCTCGCGCAGCTGCTCCCCGATGATCTCGGGCAGGGAGCCGTCGCGGGGCTCGGGCTTGCCGTCGTGGGAGGAGATCGACCCGAAGTACTTCTCGATCCAGGCGAGGGTCTGCACGGGGTCGATGTCGCCGACCACGGAGAGCACCGCGTTGTTGGGCGCGTAGTAGGTGCGGAAGAACTGGCGCGCGTCCTCCAGGGTGGCCGCGTCCAGGTCCGCCATCGAGCCGATCGGCGTGTGGTGGTAGGGGTGGCCCTGCGGGTAGGCGAGGGCGGTCAGTTTCTCGAACGCGGTGCCGTAGGGCACGTTGTCGTAGCGCTGGCGGCGCTCGTTCTTGACGACGTCCCGCTGGTTCTCCATGGACTCGTCGTCCAGGGCGGTGAGCAGGGAGCCCATGCGGTCTGCCTCCAGCCAGAGAGCGAGCTCCAGCTGGTGGGTGGGCATGGTCTCGAAGTAGTTGGTGCGCTCGAAGCTGGTGGTGCCGTTCAGGGAGCCGCCGGCGCCCTGCACCAGCTCGAAGTGGCCGTTTCCCTTGACCTGCGCCGACCCCTGGAACATCAGGTGCTCGAAAAGGTGAGCCAGGCCGGTGCGTCCCTTGACTTCGTGGCGGGAGCCGACGTCGTACCAGAGGCACACCGCTGCCACCGGGGTCAGGTGGTCCTCGGAGAGCACCACGCGCAGACCGTTGGCCAGGCGGTGCTCGGTCGCTGTCAGGCCCCCGGAGCCTGCCTCGGCTGTGGTCGTGTGACCCATGGGCATGTACGTCCCTTCGCGAGCGGAGGCGGTCGTCGAAACCGCTGATTTCCTGCCGGTCCTGCCACTGTATGCAAAGCGTGCGGGGCCTCGGCGAAGTTCCCGCCGGACGTACGCCCACAGCGGATCGCGTAGCCTGCGTCAGGCGTGCCCTGGGACGGCTTTCCGGCACCGGGCAGAACCGCACGGACCGGGTCGTGGCCCGGGTTGTCAGTGCCTCGGTCCACAATGGTCCGCGTCAGATCCGTCAAACGCTTCAGCAAGGAGCCAGGCAGGATGGCCCGCCGCAGCACGAAGACCCCGCCGCCCGACGACTCGTACGAGGAGAAGATCCTCGACATCGACGTCGTGGACGAGATGCGTGGCTCCTACCTTGAGTACGCGTACTCGGTCATCTACTCGCGCGCTCTGCCGGACGCCCGTGACGGCCTCAAGCCGGTGCACCGCCGGATCGTGTACCAGATGAACGAGATGGGCGTGCGCCCCGACCGTGCCTACGTGAAGTGCGCCCGGGTCGTCGGCGAGGTCATGGGCAAGCTGCACCCGCACGGCGACGCGTCGATCTACGACGCCCTGGTGCGCATGGCCCAGCCGTTCTCGATGCGCCTCCCGCTGGTCGACGGCCACGGCAACTTCGGCTCGCTGGGCAACGACGACCCGCCGGCCGCCATGCGGTACACCGAGTGCCGGATGGCCTCTGCGACGAGCCTGATGACGGAGTCGATCGACGAGGACACGGTCGACTTCACGCCCAACTACGACGGCCAGGAGCAGGAGCCGGTGGCGCTGCCCGCCGCCTTCCCGAACCTGCTCGTCAACGGCTCCTCGGGCATCGCGGTCGGCATGGCGACGAACATGCCGCCGCACAACCTGCGCGAAGTCATCGCGGCCGCCCGCCATCTGATCAGGTTCCCGAACGCCGACCTGGACGCGCTGATGCGGCACGTCCCGGGTCCCGACCTGCCCACCGGCGGCCGGATCGTCGGCCTGGACGGCATCCGGGACGCCTACGCCTCGGGCCGCGGCACCTTCAAGATGCGCGCGACGGTCTCGATCGAGGCCGTGACCGCCCGCCGCAAGGGCCTGGTCATCACCGAACTGCCGTTCACGGTCGGTCCGGAGAAGGTGATCGCCAAGATCAAGGACCTGGTCAACGCGAAGAAGGTCCAGGGCATCGCCGACGTCAAGGACCTCACCGACCGCGAGCACGGCCTGCGTCTGGTCATCGAGATCAAGAACGGCTTCGTGCCGGAGGCGATCCTGGAGCAGCTGTACAAGCTCACTCCGATGGAGGAGTCCTTCGGCATCAACAACGTGGCCCTGGTGGACGGGCAGCCGCTCACCCTGGGCCTGAAGGAGCTGCTGGAGGTCTACCTCGACCACCGCTTCAACGTCGTGCGGCGCCGCAGCGAGTTCCGCCGCGGCAAGCGCCGTGACCGTCTGCACCTGGTCGAGGGTCTGCTGACCGCGCTGGTCGACATCGACGAGGTCATTCGGCTGATCCGCTCCAGCGAGAACTCCGCGCAGGCCAAGGAGCGCCTGATGGAGCGGTTCTCGCTGAGCCAGGTCCAGACGCAGTACATCCTCGACACGCCGCTGCGCCGACTCACCAAGTACGACCGCATCGAGCTGGAGTCGGAGAAGGAGAAGCTCACTGCGGAGATCGCGGAGCTGACCCGGATCCTGGATTCGGACACGGAGCTGCGCAAGCTGGTCTCGACCGAACTGGCCGCCGTGGCCAAGCAGTTCGGCACCGACCGGCGCACGGTCCTGCTGGAGTCGGCCGGCGCGCCGGTGGCCACCGTCCCGCTGCAGGTCGCCGACGACCCGTGCCGGGTGCTGCTGTCCTCCACGGGGCTGCTGGCCCGTACGGCGGACAACGAGCCGTTCGCGGAGGACGCCGACGCCCGGCGCACCAAGCACGACGTGATCGTCTCGGCGGTCCCGGCGACCGCGCGCGGTGAGATCGGCGCGGTGACCTCGGCGGGCCGCCTGCTGCGGATCAACGTGGTCGACCTGCCGCAGCTGCCCGGGACGGCGACCGCGCCGAACCTCGCCGGAGGAGCACCGCTGGCGGAGTTCGTCTCGCTGGAGGACGACGAGACGGTGGTCTGCCTGATCACGCTGGACGAGTCGTCCCCGGGGCTGGCGCTCGGCACCGAGCAGGGTGTCGTCAAGCGTGTGGTGCCCGACTACCCGTCCAACAAGGACGAGTTGGAGGTCATCGCGCTCAAGGAGGGCGACCGGATCGTCGGCGCGGTGGAGCTGCGCACCGGCGAGGAGGACCTGGTGTTCATCACGGACGACGCGCAGCTGCTGCGTTTCCAGGCCTCCATCGTCCGCCCGCAGGGCCGTCCGGCCGGCGGTATGGCCGGCATCAAGCTCACCGAGGGCGCGAAGGTCATCTCGTTCACGGCGGTCGACCCGGCAGCCGACGCGGTGGTCTTCACGGTGGCGGGCTCGCGCGGCACGCTGGACGACTCCGTGCAGACGACGGCCAAGCTGACTCCGTTCGACCAGTACCCGCGCAAGGGCCGGGCCACCGGTGGCGTGCGCTGCCAGCGGTTCCTGAAGGGCGAGGACTGCCTGTCGCTGGCCTGGGCGGGTCCCGTCCCGGCCCGGGCGGCCCAGAAGAACGGCACCCCGGCGGAGCTGCCGGAGCCGGACCCGCGCCGGGACGGCTCGGGCACGTCGCTGGCGAAGACGGTGTCGGTGGTCGCGGGACCGGTGTTCTAGCCCTCGTACGCCACTGCGTCGGGCTCCTCCTCGGAGCCCGGTACGTACCGCAGGACGCCCCACATGCCGTGCTCGTCGGCGTGTGGGGCGTCGTTCTTGCACCCCTCCAGCTCCTTGCCGAGGGTGTCCGCCTCGATGCCGGAGCCGATCAGCACGAGCTGGGTGCGGCGGGCGTCGGCGGGCGGCCACGGTTCGGGGTAGAAGCGCAGGAACGGGCCGACGGCATGGACGGCGTACCGGTTGACGGTGTCGTGCGGCCCGAAGTCCACGTACCCCTTGATCCGGTACAGCCCCTCCGGACGGCTGTCCAGGAACCGCATCAGCCGACGGGGCTCCATCGGCGCGTCGGAGGTGAAGGACAGGCTGTCGTAGCCGGTGTGCAGGTGGCGGTGGTCGTCGCCGCCGTGCTCGTGCAGGTCGTCGAAGGACAGCTGCCCGATGCGCTCCTCGCTGGGGCGGCAGTCGAAGAGGAACTCCGGGTCGATGCGGCCGTAGGTGGTGGGGACGACGGCGGCCCGCTCGGTGAGCGAGCGGACCAGGCCGAGGACGCGGTCGGCGTCCGGCACCCGGTCGAGCTTGTTGACCACGACGAGGTCGGCGAGGGCGAGGTGCCGGTCGATCTCGGGGTGGCGGGCCCGGGTGCCGTCGAACTCGGCGGCGTCGACGACCTCGACGAGGCCGCCGTAGACGATGCCGGGATGCTCGCTGGCGAGCACCATCCGCACGAGTTCCTGCGGCTCGGCGAGGCCGCTGGCCTCGATGACGATGACGTCCATGCCTGCGTCGGGCGCGGCGAGCCGCTCCAGATAGACGTCGAGTTCGCTCGCGTCGACCGCACAGCACAGACAGCCGTTGCCGAGCGAGACGGTCGAGTCGCCGAGGGCGCCGGCGACGGCCATGGCGTCGATCTCGATGGCCCCGAAGTCGTTGACGATCGCCCCGATGCGGCTGCCTCCGCTGCGGTGCAGCAGGTGATTGAGGAGCGTGGTCTTCCCCGAGCCGAGGAATCCGGCGAGCACGACGACGGGGATCTGCTGCGGGGTACGGCTGTTGCCCAACGGGCGCCCTCTCTCACGTGGACCGACTGCCGGACCAGGATAAGAGCGGGGCGTCCCGGGGAGCGGCGCCGCCGGGGCCCGCGTGCACACCGGGCCGGGCGCCGACGGCTTGCGGGGGTCCCTCAGAGTTGTGCCGGCACCGCGACCGGCGGCTCCGGGCCCACGTACCTCGCAATCGGCCGGATGATCTTCGAGTCCTCCGCCTGCTCCAGGATGTTGGCGCTCCAGCCCACCACTCGGGCCGCCGCGAAGGTGGGGGTGAACATCTCCCGGGGCAGGCCGCACAGTTCCATGACCACGCCCGCGTAGAACTCGACGTTCGTGTGCAGTTCGCGGCCGGGCTTCAGCTCGGCGAGGATCGCCTCGACCTGCCGCTCGACCTCGACGGCGAAGGCGACGCGTGTACCTCCGAAGCCCTGGGCGATCTCGCGCAGCATCCGCGAACGGGGGTCCTCCGTGCGGTAGATGGCATGCCCGAAGCCCATGATGCGGTCGCCGGCAAGCACCCGCTCCCGGATCCAGGAGTCGATGCGGTCGGGCGTTCCGATCGCGTCCAGGGTGTCGAGGGCGCGGCTGGGCGCCCCGCCGTGCAGCGGCCCGGACAGTGCACCCACGGCCCCGACCAGGCAGGCCGCCACGTCGGCACCCGTGGAGGCGATGACCCGCGCGGTGAAGGTTGATGCATTGAATCCGTGATCAATGGTTGAGATCAGGTACTGCTCGACCGCACGGGCCCGCCGCGGGTCCGGTTCCTCACCCGTGAGCATGTAGAGGTAGTTGGCCGCGTACGACAGGTCCTCGCGCGGCTCCACCGCGTCGAGGCCCTGCCCCAGCCGGTGGAGCGCGGTCAGCAGGGTCGGTACGGCCGCGCAGACGGCGACGGTGTCCGCGCGGCGCCGGTCGGCGTCGATGTCGTACACCGGCCGGAACCCCTGCGCCGCGCCCAGCAGCGACAGCGCCGTGCGCAGCCCGGCCAGCGGTCCGGAGATGCGGCTCGCCGCCGCTATGGCGGGGAGGGCCGCGCGGACCTCCTCGGGCAGCCGGCGCAGTCGCGCGGTCTCGGCGGTGAAGGCGGCGCGGCGCTCCGCGTCCGGGAGCGCACCGTGGACGAGGAGGTGCCAGACGTCTTCGAAGCCGCGGGTCCGCGCGAGTTCGACGGCCGAGTACTGGCGGTAGTGGTAGAAGCCCTCGAGCCCCCGTACGTCTCCGATCTCGGTGTCGGTGACGACGACTCCCGCGAGGCCGCGCGGTACGTCGACACGGGGTGCGGTCCTGTTGATGGACATGATGTTCCTCCCTGGACTTGATCCGACTGTCCATGCTTGACGACATCCCTGTCAACGTTGATCTAATCAATGTATTGTCATCAAGGTGTGCAGAGGCGGCTACCGTGACCTCCATGCGCGATCACGAAGCCGTTCCCGACCGTCCCGGGCGAAGGCTGACCACCAAGGAGACCGCCGAACTGCTCGGCGTGAAGCCGGAGACGGTGTACGCCTACGTGAGCCGCGGCCTGCTCAGCAGCACGCGCGAGCCGGGCGGGCGCGCCAGCACCTTCGAGGCGCGCGAAGTCGAGGCCCTCGCCCGGCGCAACCGGCGGGAAGCGGCGGGGAGTCCGGGATCCGGCGGGGATCTGTCCGTCCGGACCCGGCTCACCTTCATCGACAAGGACCGGTACTACTTCCGTGGCGTCGACGCCACGGAACTGGCCACCCGCCACTCCTACGAGGAGGTCGCGGAGTGGCTGTGGACGGGCCGGATGACACGGGGCGCGACCTTCACCGCGCCCGAGGAGACCGTAGAGGTCGCCCGACACGCCGTGCGCGCCCTGCCCGAGCACACCTCCCCCACCGACCGGCTGCGGGTGGCGGCGATCGCCGCGGCGGCCGAGGACCCGCTGCGCTTCGACCTGTCCGAGGAGGCCGTGCTGGGCACGGCGCGCACCCTCATCCCCACGCTCGTCGCCGCGCTGCCGCCGGTCCTGCACGGCCCCAAGGACGACGGCCCGCTGGCCCACCGGCTGTGGGGCCGGCTGACCGGACGCCCCGCCGACGAGGCGGCACTGCGCGTCCTGGACACCGCCCTCGCCCTGCTCGTCGACCACGACCTGGCCGCCTCCACGCTCGCCGTCCGGGTCGCCGCCTCGGCCCGCGCGCACGCCTACGCGGCCGTCTCGGCCGGACTCGGCGTCCTGGAGGGGCCGTTGCACGGCGCCGCCAGCGGCCTGGCCCACCGGATGCTGCTCGACGTCCTCGACCAGGGCACCGCCGTCCCGGTGATCGCGGACGAGCTGCGCGCGGGACGTCGTGTCCCCGGACTCGGTCACCGCCTCTACGCCGGCGAAGACCCGCGCGCGCGGGTCTTGTTCGGCCTCCTGGAGCAACTCCCGCGAGCGGAACCCGCCCTGCTCGCGGCCCGCGACATCGTCGCCACGACCGCGCGCCACGCCCCGCTGCACGCCAACGTCGACCTGGCCCTCGCCGTGTTCACCGCCTCCTGCGGCATGCCCGCCACGGCCGGCGAGACCATCTTCGCCGTGGCGCGTACGGCGGGCTGGATCGCCCACGCCCTGGAGGAGTACGGCGAGCGTCCGCTGCGCATGCGCCCCAGCGGTCACTACGTCGGTCCGCGCCCTCCGCAGCCCCTCCCGGAGTAGGGCACGGGCACGGCCGGAAGTCACCCCGGGCAAAGTCAGGTTAGGCTCACCTCTGTGAGTAGGTGTGCGACCGTCTCCCGGAGCCTGGACGAGCCCGTTTCCGGAACGGCTGCCACGGCGACGACGTGGCTGCTGCTGGAACAGCCCGGCCCGTGGGGCGTCAAGGCACTCACTTCGAGCCATCTGGACCCCGCGCTGGGCCGTGCCCTGGAGGCCGCCGCCGAGGGAACCGGTGTCCGCGTCGCGCTGATCCGGCGCCCCGGCCGTCACGCCGACCCCGGCACGCCCGCGCCCCGGCAGGTGTACGTGGCCCACACCGTCCCCGGGACCGGCTGGCTGCACAGAGCCACCACCAGCGATCCGTACCGGCTGCTCGGCCTCGACTTCGCCGCCCTGGGCGCGGGCGACCACCGTTCCTTCGGCACGGCGCTGGGCGGCCGGCCGCACCCGGGCGACCCGCTCGCGCTCGTGTGCACCAACGGCAAGCGCGACCGCTGCTGCGCCCTCCTGGGCCGCCCCCTCGCCGCAGAGCTGGCCTCGTCCGGTGTGCGGGGCGTCTGGGAGGTCACCCATCTGGGTGGTCATCGCTTCTCACCCACGGTGCTCGTCCTGCCGTACGGCTACGCGTACGGCCGCGCGGAGGCGCGAACCATCAAGGAGGCGCTGCACGGGGTCCAGGAGGGCCGCGTGGTGGTCGAGGGGTGCCGCGGGTGCTCCGCCTGGGACCGGCCCGGCCAGGCGGCCGAGCTGGCCGTGCGCTCGACGGCGGGCGAGTACGCGGCGGGCGCGCTGAGGGTCGTACGGACCGAGGGCAGGGCACCGCGCTGGGAGGTCGTGGTCGCCCACACCGACGGCCGCCACTGGCTCGTCACCGTGGCCCAGGGCGCGTCCCTGCCGCCGCGCCCGGAGAGCTGCGGCGCGGCGGTGCTCGGGACGCCGGCGCGGATGGACGTGGTGGCCGTGCGCGAGTTGCGGACGACGGCACTGGCGAGCTGATCCGGACCGCTCCAGGGGCCGCTGCTCCAAGAACCCCGCCACCCGCTTCTTCAAGAAATGGTCAAGAGACCCACGCCACACCCGCTACGGCCACAGCCGTCCCCCCACGTACCGTCGTGGGTATGAGCCCCACTCCCCCCGCACGCCGCCTGCGCCTCGGCCTGCCCCGGCGGGTCTTCTCGCAGGTGCTGCTGATGCAGGTGGCGATCGCCGCGGGGGTCGCGGTACTCGCGACCGGGCTCTTCCTGGCTCCGCTGAGCAAACAGCTGGACCAGGAGGCGATGCGCCGCGCGCTGGCCATCGCCCAGACCACGGCACAGGACCCGCAGATCGCCGAGGGCGTCGAGCACACCCCGCCGACCAGGAACGGCCCGGTGCAGCAGGAGGCCGAGCGGATCCGGCACGCCACGAACGCCGAGTACATCGTGGTGCTGGACCGGCGAAAGATCCGTTGGTCGCATCCCACCCCGAGCGAGATCGGCCGCCCCGTCTCCACCGACCCGCGCGACGCCCTGGCCGGCAAGGAGGTCATGGAGATCGACAAGGGCACCCTGGGCCGCTCGGCCCGTGGCAAGGTGCCCCTGTACGACGCCGACCACCGGATCATCGGGGCGGTCTCGGTCGGTATCGCGTACGACAGCGTGCGCGCCCGGCTGATCGGCGCGATCCCGGGGCTGTTCGCCTACGCCGGCGGTGCTCTCGCGGTGGGCGCGCTGGCCGCCTGGCTGATCTCCCGGCGGGTGCAGCGGCAGACCCGGGACCTGGCCTTCTCGGACATCGCGGCGCTGCTCGCGGAGCGCGAGGCGATGCTGCACGGCATCCGCGAGGGCGTGGTCGCCCTCGACCGCGGCGGCCGCATCCGGCTGTTCAACGACGAGGCACGGCGGCTGCTGGGCATCGGCGACGAGGCCGTCGGCAAGTCCCTGGACGAAGCGCTGGGCGAGGGTCGTACGGCGGACGTCCTGGCCGGGCGGGTGACCGGCACCGACCTTCTGACCGTGCGCGGCCAGCGCGTCCTGGTCGCCAACCGCATGCCCACGGACGACGGCGGCGCCGTGGCCACCCTGCGCGACCGCACCGAACTGGAGCAGCTGGGCCGCGAACTCGACTCCACGCGCGGCCTGATCGACGCCCTGCGTGCCCAGGACCACGAGCACGCCAACCGCATGCACACCCTGCTCGGGCTGCTGGAACTGGAGATGTACGACGACGCCGTGGAGTTCGTCGGCGAGGTCGTCGGGGACCACCGGGTCACCGCCGAGCAGGTCACCGAGAAGATCCAGGACCCACTGCTCGCCGCCCTGCTGGTCGGCAAGGCGACCGTGGCGGCCGAACGGGGGGTCGCCCTGTGGGTGTCGGAGCGCACCCGGCTCCCGGACCGGCTGATCGACCCCCGGGGTCTGGTCACGGTCGTGGGCAATCTCGTGGACAACGCGCTCGACGCGGTCGCGGGCACTCCGCACGCGCGCGTGGAGGTCGAGTTGCGCACCGAGGGCCGTACGGTCGTCCTCCGCGTGCACGACACCGGGCCCGGGATCCCGGAGGACCAACGTGAGTTGATCTTCACGGAGGGGTGGTCCACCAAGAAGCCGCCCGCGCACGGCAAGCGGGGCCTCGGGCTCTCGCTGGTGCGCCGGCTCGCCGAACGGCAGGGCGGGAGCGCGGAGGTGGGCGCGGCGGACGGCGGAGGCGCGGAGTTCACGGTCGTCCTGCCCGAGGCACTGACCGAGCCGGAACCGGCCCTCACGGGGTCCGGGCAGCCGGTCCTCACGGGGCCCGGGGAGCCGGCCCCCGGGGATGTTCCCACCGCCGCCGAGGAGGAGGCGCGATGATCGAGGTCCTGGTCGTGGACGACGACGTGCGGGTCGCTCGGGTCAACGCCGCCTACGTCGAGAAGGTGCCCGGCTTCCATGTGGCCGCTGAGGCGCACAACGCGGCCGAGGCGCTGCGCCGGCTGGAGACGCTCCCGCGGCTCGACCTGGTCCTCATGGACCACTACCTGCCCGACGACACCGGGCTCGCGGTCGTCCAGGAGATGCGCCGGCGCGGCCACCAGACCGACGTGATCATGGTGACGGCCGCGCGGGACGTGTCGACCGTCCAGGCGGCCATGCGGCACGGCGCCCTGCAGTACCTGGTGAAGCCGTTCGCCTTCGCCGGGCTGCGGGCCAAGCTGGAGGCGTACGCCCGGCTGCGCCGCACGCTGGACGGCGGCGGCGAGGCCGAACAGGCCGAGGTGGACCGCATCTTCGGCGCCCTGTCGGCGCCGTCGGAGCCGCAGCTGCCCAAGGGGCACTCCCCCACCACGGCCGAGCTGGTGCGCCAGTCCCTGATGAGCGCCGAGGGGCCGCTGTCCGCCCAGGAGATCGCCGAGCGGACCGGGGTGAGTCGTCAGACCGCCCAGCGCTACCTCAAGCTCCTGGAGCGCACGGGACGAGCCCGGCTGACCCTCAAATACGGCGACGCGGGCCGCCCGGAACACCGTTACGTGTGGGCGACCCGCGCCTGAGCGGGCGTCAGCGAGCCGTCACTCGGCCGCCTTCTCGACGAACTCGGTCGTGAACGTCTTGCTCAGGTCCACCTTGGCGTTCTGGATGGCGGGGTTGAACGACTTGAGGACCTTCTCGACGGTCTCGGGGCCGTTCGCGGGCATCACGCCGTCCTTGGTGAACATCGGCAGCGTGCTCTTGATCGCCGCGGCGTAGAGCGCCTTGTCGCCCTGGGAGTAGTCGGCGGGCATCTTGGCCGCGATCTCGTCCGCGCTGTGGGTGGACATCCACTTGAGCGTCTTGACGAATGCATTGGCCAACTTCTGGACGGTGTCCTTGTGGCTGTTGACCCAGTCCGTCTGCATGTACAGGCTCGACGACGGGTACGGCCCGCCCAGCGCCTCCTGTGAGCCCTCGGGGGTGCGCATGTCGAGGAGGACCTTGCCGGCCTTCTTGTCCAGGATGGTGGCGACGGTCGGGTCGGTGGTCATGCCGCCGTCGATCGCGCCCTGCTGGAGCGCCGAGATGAAGGTCGGTCCGGCACCGACGGCGACCGGGGTGAACTCGCTGACCTTCACGCCGTTCTTGACGGCGAGGTACTTGGTGAGGAAGTCGGTCGAGGATCCGAGACCGGTGACGCCGAGCTTCTTCCCCTTGAAGTCCTTGGGTGACGTGATGTCGCCCGCCGCCTTGTCGGAGACGACCTCGACCTCGCCGGGTGCGTGCGAGAACTGCACCACGGACTCCACGGACTTGCCCTTCACCTGGAGGTCGAGGGTGTGGTCGTAGAAGCCGACCGCCCCCTGCACCTGGCCGGAGACGAGCGCGGTCTCGGCCTGGACGCCGGCGGGCTCGCTCAGCAGCTCCACGTCGAGGCCCTCGGTGTCGAAGTAGCCGAGCCGCTGGGTGAGCATCGCGGGCAGGTAGATGACCTTGTCGAGGCCACCGACCATGATCTTGACCTTCGTCCCCTTGCCGTCGCCCTTGCTGCCGGAGCCGGCCGAGGCGGTGCTCGCCGCGTCACTGGCACAGGCGGTGAGGGAGGAGAGGGCGAGCAGACCGGCGGCGGCCAGGGTGGTGTATCTGGCGGACTTGCGCATGGCGGTTCACGTCCTTGTGAGAGGGCGGTGCGGGGAAAGGGGGGTGGCTCGGAGAAGCGTTCGCAAGGGGGGGGTGGCTCGGGGGCGTTCAGCTGTCGGAGCCCGACGGCTTCCACCGGAAGATGCGGCGCTCGGCGAAGGTGAGCAGCCCTTCGGCGACGAGGGCGACGGCGGCGAGGATGACCATCGCGGCGTAGACGCCGGCCGCGTTGAAGGTGCCCTGCGACTGCGCGACGAGCAGGCCGATGCCCTTGGTCGCGCCGATGTACTCGCCGACGATGGCGCCGATGAGGGCGAAGCCGAAGCTGACGTGGAGGCTGGTGAAGATCCACGAGGTGGCCGACGGGATGACCACCTGGAGCGTCACCCTGCGGTCGCTCGCGCCGAGGATCCGGGCGTTGGAGACCAGGTTGCGGTCGACTTCACGGGCGCCCTGGAAGGCGTTGAAGAACACCGGGAAGAACACCAGCACCACGGCCGACGCGACCTTGGAGGCGGGGCCGAGTCCGAACCAGATCACGAAGATCGGGGCAAGGACGATCCTGGGTATCGAGTTGAGCACCTTGATGTACGGACCGAGGACGTCGGCGAGGAAGGCGATCCGCCCGAGGGCGATACCGCACACGACACCGGCGACCACGCCGAGCACCCAGCCGAGCAGTGCCTCGTGGACCGTGGCCCAGATCTGCTCGCCGAGGGAGCCCTGGGCGGTCCCGTGCATCACCCAGGTCCAGATCTGGTCCCAGATCTTCGAGGGCATCGAGAAGTTGAACGGATCGATGGTCTTGGCCCGGGAGAGCGCCTCCCAGAGGCCGAGGACGGCGATCAGGAGCAGTACGCGGGCGCCCATGACGACGGCCTTGCGTCTGCGGGCGGCGCGCACGCGTGACTGCGTACGGTCCGTCTTGTTGCCGGGCTCGGTCATGGTCAGCGCGACCTGGGCCTCGGGCATGACGTCAGGCGACATTCGCGGCACCCCTCTCGCGGGTGATGCGGACCTCTTCGCCGAGGGACTCCCAGATCTCGCGGTAGATCTCGATGAACCGCGGCTCCAGGCGCACCGACTCGACCTTGCGCGGCCGCGGCAGGTCGATGTCGAAGACCTGCTTCACGGTCGCGGGCCCGGCGGTCATCACGACGACCTTGTCGGCCAGCGCGATGGACTCCTCGAGGTCGTGGGTGACGAAGACGACGGAGGCGCCGGTGCCCTCCCACAGCTCCAGCAGTTCGTCCGACATCAGCGCGCGGGTCTGCACGTCGAGCGCCGAGAACGGCTCGTCCATGAGCAGGATCTCGGGGTCGTTGACGAAGGTGGCGGCGAGGGCGACACGCTTGCGCTGGCCGCCGGAGAGCTGGTGCGGGTAGCGGTCCTCGAAGGCCGCGAGTCCGACACGGGCCAGCCACTCGCGGGCCTTCTGCCTGGCCTCCGCCTTGGGCACGCCCCGGAAGCGGGGGCCGGCCATGACGTTGGACAGGACCGTCCGCCAGGGGAAGGTGGCGTCCTGCTGGAAGACGAAGCCGACCTTGTCGCCGACGCCGTCGACCGGCTGCCCGGCCACCAGCACCTCGCCCTCGGTGGGCTCCTCCAGGCCGCTGACGAGGGTCAGCGTGGTGGACTTCCCGCAGCCGGTGGGTCCGACGACGGCCACGAACTCGCCACGCCGCACGGTGAGGTCCAGGTCGCGCACGGCCGTGTGCAGACCCCCCGACGGGGTCCTGAAGGTTTTGCTCGCGCCCCGTAGCTCGATGGCGGGGCTGGTGTCTGTGCTCATGGGCCGGGACGGTAGGTGTGGCCCCGGCCACAGCTGCAGTCTTGTGAGCACAAGCTGTTCTTTTGCTCGCAAGAGCCTGTTGTGCTCATTTTGCTCGCGCTACAACTGCGGAGCACGAAACACGGGCTTAACGCTCGCCGGCCTTGAAGGAGAGGCCTGATGATTGACGTCCTGGTGGTGGACGACGACTTCCGCGTCGCTGAGATAAACGCCAAGTACGTGGGGAAGGTTCCCGGCTTCCGGGTGACCGCCCGCGCGCACAGCGCCGCCCAGGCCCTGGCCGCCGTCGAACGCCGCGCCATCGACCTCGTCCTGCTCGACCACTACCTGCCGGACCTGACCGGCCTCGAACTCGTCCACCGCATGCGGGAGCAGGGCCACGGCACCGACGTCATCATGATCACGGCGGCCAGCGACGTGACGACCGTGCAGCAGGCGATGCGGCTGGGCGCCCTGCACTACCTGGTCAAACCCTTCACCTTCGCCGCCCTGCGCACCCGGCTGGACTCCTACGCGGCCCTGCGCCGCACCGTCGACCGGGTGGGCGGCCGGGGTCTGACGGGCCAGGAACAGGTCGACCGGATCTTCGGCGCCCTGCGTACGTCTCCCGCGCCGTCCGCGCCGGGCCTGCCCAGCGGCCACTCGGAGCCCACGACGGACCTCATCTGCGGCGTCCTGCACCACGCGGACCAGCCGCTGTCGGCCCACGAGGTCGCCGCCCGAACCGGCCTGAGCCGCTCCACGGCCCAGCGCTACCTCCGCCACCTGGAACAGGCGGGCCGCCTCCGCCTCTCGCTGAAGTACGGCGACACCGGCCGCCCGGAACACCGGTACGCGTGGGTGGCGCCGTAGGGCGGCCGGGTGGCCGTCTGCCGGGCCACGGCCGTGCGGACGCCGCCGGCTAGACGGCTCCCGCCCCGGTCAGCGACCGCACCTCGGTCTCCGCGTACTTGGCCTCGTCCGCGGACTCCTCCGAGGTGACGGTGCCCAGCCAGCCGGCGAGGAAGCCGAGCGGGATGGAGACGATGCCCGGGTTCTGCAAAGGGAAGTACTGGAAGTCGACGTCCGGGAAGAGCGAGTCCGGGCTGCCGGACACCACCGGGGACAGGAGCACCAGACCTAGCGCGGGAATCAGCCCGCCGTAGACGGCCCACACCGCACCGCGTGTGGTGAAGGCACGCCAGAACAGCGAGTAGAGCAGCGCCGGGAGGTTCGCGGACGCGGCCACGGCGAAGGCGAGGCCCACCAGGAAGGCGACGTTGAGGTCGCGGGCCAGCAGACCCAGGGCGATCGCGACGACGCCGATACCGACCGCCGCGACCCGCGCCACCGCCACCTCACTGCGCGCCTTGACGTGCCGCCGCCGCAGCGACGCGTACAGATCGTGCGCCACGGACGCCGAGGAGGCGAGGGTGATCCCGGCGACCACCGCGAGGATCGTCGCGAAGGCGACGGCTGCGACGACCGCGAACAGAACCGTTCCACCGGTGGAACCGGCGCCGCCGCCCAGATCGAGCGCCAGCAGGGGTACCGCTGTGTTCCCGGACGCGTTCGAGCGGCTCACGGCGTCCGGCCCCACCACGGCGGCGGCCCCGAAGCCGAGGACGACCGTCATCAGGTAGAAGCCGCCGATCAGCCCGATGGACCACACCGCCGAGCGACGGGCCGCCCGCGCGGTGGGCACCGTGTAGAAGCGGGACAGGATGTGCGGCAGCCCTGCCGTTCCCAGCACCAGCGCGAGCCCCAGACTGATGAAGTCGAGTCGGGCGGTCCAGCTGCCGCCGTACTTCAGTCCCGGCGCCAGGAACGCGCTCCCGTGACCACTGCGCTCCGCGGCCGTGACCAGCAGCCGGTCGAAGTCGCCGTGGAACCGCACCAGCACCAGCGCGGTCAGCACGACCGTCCCACCGAGCAGCAGGACCGCCTTCACGATCTGGATCCAGGTGGTGGCCCGCATGCCTCCCAGGGACACATAGATCACCATCAGCGCGCCCACGCCGATGACCGTCCAGGCCTGGGCCGCCCCGCTCGTCCGCCCCAGCAGCAACGCCACCAGGCTGCCCGCGCCCACCATTTGCGCCACCAAATACAGAACGGACACCGTGACCGAGGAAGTTCCCGCGGCGATTCGCACCGGCCGCTCGCTCATCCGGGCGGCCACCACGTCGGCCAGGGTGAACCGCCCGCAGTTGCGCACCAGTTCAGCCACCAGGAACAGCACGACCAGCCAGGCCACGAGGAAGCCCACCACATACAGCAGCCCGTCGTAGCCGAACAGCGCGATGAGCCCGGTGACCCCCAGGAAGGAGGCGGCCGACATGTAGTCGCCCGCGATGGCAAAACCATTCTCCATCGGGGAGAAGAGCCGCCCGCCGGCGTAGAACTCCTCCGCCGAACCCTGCCGCCTGCGACTCACCCATGTCGTGATCCCGAGGGTGACGGCCACGAAACTGCTGAACAGCATGAGTGCCAGCATCTGGTGATCGCCGGTCACGAGGCGCCTCCCCGGGCTCCGCGCGTCAGTTCCTGGGTGTCCCAGCGCAGCTCCAGCGCCGCCCGGTCCCGGCGCAGCCGCGCATGCCGGGCGTAGGCCCAGGTGAACAGGAACGTGGTCAGGAACTGCCCGAGCCCCGCCAGCATCGCCACGTTCACCGCTCCCACCACGGGACGGGCCATGAGGCCGGGAGCGGTCGTCGCAGTGACCACGTACCCCACGTACCACGCGAGGAAGGCGGCGGCCCCCGGCACCACGAACCGCCGGTACCTGCTGCGCACCTCCTGGAAGGCCTCGCTGCGCTGCACCTCGACGTACACGTTACGAGCGCGAAGATCCGCTGGGTCCTGCTCCCCGCGCGCGGACGGTACGGCCCGTGCCGGCGCACCGGCGCCGTCCAGCTCGCCCCAGCCGGTGGCCAGGGCGTCGTACCAAGGGTCCTCGTACCTCGCGTCGCGGGACACCGTGCCGGGGTCTTCCTGGCTCTCGGCCGGGTCCCCGGAACCGTCCCCGGCTCCGCGGGCACGACCGTTGCTTGACTGCATGTCCAAGGATGGACAGATCGGGAAGTTCCCTGACTCTTCTTCCCTCGGCTCTTCACCCCATCAGGTGACTCACTCGGCGCGGGGCCGCACCAGTCCCTTCCCGTACGCGTACCGCACCGCCTGCGCCCGGTCCTTGAGGCCCGTCTTGGCGAAGAGGTTGTTGATGTGTGTCTTCACCGTCGCGGTGGAGACGTGCAGCTTGCGGGCGATCTCCTGGTTGCTCAGCCCCTCGCCGATCAGCACCAGGACCTCGGTCTCCCGCGCGGTCAGCCCGTCGGGCGCCTCGGCCTCGGCCGGCTTGGGCTCGGGCTCCGACAGCCGCTCCAGCAGTCGGCGCTGGACGCTCGGCGACAGTCCCGCGTCCCCCGACAGGACGCTCTCCACGGCGCGCACGATCTCGTCGCCACCCGCGTCCTTGGTGAGATAGCCCCGGGCTCCCGCGTGCAGCGCGGGGAACAGCGACTCGTCGTCCGCGTACGTGGTGAGCACCACGACCTGGGTCCCCGGGTACCGGGCCCGGATCCGGCGCGTGGCCTCCACGCCGTCGCAGCGGGGCATCCGCAGGTCCATCAGGATCACGTCGGGGGCGAGTTCCCCGACCAGCCGCACGGCCTCCTCGCCGTCCCCCGCGGAACCCACGACCTCCACACCGGGCAGCAGCCCGAGCAGCATCACGATGCCTTCCCGCACCACGGTCTGGTCGTCCGCGACGACCACCCGCGCAGGCTTCCTCTCCCCCTCCGCCTCCGTCATACCGGCACCTTCAACGTCACCAGGAACCCCTCCTCGTCCGGCCCCGCGTCGAGCGAGCCGCCCAGCAGTTCGGCGCGCTCACGCATCCCCAGCAGACCGTACCCGCCGCCGGACCCGGTCAGTTCGCCCGGCAGGCCGCCCGAGTCCCTTACACCCAGGGTCACTTCGTGCGGGCCGTAGTCGAGCCGCAGGTGCACCTTGGCGCCGTGGGCGTGCTTGCGGACGTTCGTCAGTGCCTCCTGCGCCACCCGGCGCACGGCCTGGGACGCCTCGGCGGGCAGGGGTCTGCGCTCACCCGTGACGGTGACCTCGGCGCCGTCGGACCCGCTGACGAGTTCGGTCAGGAAGTCCTCCAGCGGGGTCAGCTCGCCGCGCAGCGCGGACAGCGCCTGCCGGGTCTCGGCGAGGCCGTCGCGGGCCATGCCCCGGGCCGCCACCACGCGCTCCAGGATCTGCTCCCGGTCGGCGCCGCGCTCGATCAGCAGCCGGGCGGCCTCGAGGTGGACCAGCTGTGCCGAGAGGCTGTGGGCCAGCACGTCATGGATCTCCCGGGCGATCCTCGCCCGCTCGCCCAGCGCCGCCGACTCCGCCTCGGCGGCCCTCGCGGCCCGCTCCTGGGCGAGCAGCCGCTGCGCGCCGCCCCGGGCCTCCGCGTCCAGTCGCAGGACGTATCCGGCGAGGGCCATGCCCGCCACCGTGGCGGCCGTGGTCAGCCACACGTCGTTGTTGGACGCGGAGTACGAGGCCAGTGCCACCGACGTCACCGGCAGAGCGGCCGCGATGGGCATCCGCTCCAGGGCGGAGACCCCGCAGCCGCACCAGATCAGCAGGGCCGGTCCTTTGAACCCGGTGGCCTGGGCCGCGAGCGCGATTCCCAGGAGCACGCCGATGAGCCCCAGGGACGGCAGCAGTCGGTGCTCGTAGGTGGTGCGGAAGAAGGCCCAGGAAACGATGCCGGCCAGCACGACTCCCGACGCGGCCGCGAGCGCGCCCCAGATGCCGACGTGCTTCTGGCTGAAGGCGCTCCACAGGAGCAGGGCGATCACAAGCAGCCTGACGGCCCAGGCGATCATGCGCCGGGGGCGGCTGGTCCCCTCCCGGCCGAGCGCCTCTCGCGACGGCCAGCGCGTCCAGGCGTTGTCCTTCACACCCTCTCCTCCCACGCCGACCGCATGCCGTCACCGTACGCCGGGGCCGGGCGGCTCGCGGAGCCGAGGGACCGGGCCCGCCAGACCAGGAACCCGGCACGGACGAGCAGGGTGCCGGCGAGGCCGAGCATCAGCGCCGAGCTGTCCTGGTGCACACCGAACGCCATGCCGAGGACGAAGACACCGACCCGGAGGGCGATGCCGACGAGCCAGACGACGACGCTGGCCTTGGTGCTCTTGGTCCACACGACACCGTCCGACGCCGTCCAGATCCGGGTGGTCCAGGCCCAGCCGGCGCCCGTGGCCAGGCCGATAAGCACCTCCACGGCGAGCAGCACGGCGGATCCGGCGCGGTGGTGGGCGTCGAGTATGCCGGGCTCGCGCAACGCCATGACCGCGAGGATCACGGGCAGCAGCCACCAGCGTCGGTCGGTGTCGATCGCACGGGCACGGAACTGCCGCACGACCACCACGGCGACGACGGCCACGATCATCAACACGTTGACGAGCCCGGACATCACAGCCTCCGTAAGCGGGAAGGTGGTGTCGGGAGCGAGTGCTTCCGACGCCTTCGAAGTTACGGAAATGCGCAGGTCAGGAGATCGGCGCAGGGGTGGATCGTGGGTGGAATCCGGCGACCGGCCTGCCTCCACCCACGGGTGGAGAGGCCTGCGGTGGGGCGCTGCTCGGGAGGTCGGGGCGGCCGGCCGAGAGCGTTCGCTGCACGGAGCGACCACGCGCACCGGCCGACCGGCCCGCTCCTGGTGAGCGGCCCGGTCGGCCGAAGCCCGGCTCAGCGGTTACGCGTCGATCCGCGACCGGTCCAGTGTCGCCGCCGAGCTGGAGATGAACTCCTTGCGCGGCGCCACGTCGTTGCCCATGAGCAGGTCGAAGACCTGTTCGGCGGCCTCCAGGTCGGAGAGGTTGATCCGGCGCAGGGTGCGGTGGCGCGGGTCCATCGTGGTCTCGGCCAGCTGGTCGGCGTCCATCTCGCCCAGACCCTTGTAGCGCTGGATGGAGTCCTTGTACCGGATGCCCTTGCTCTGGAACTCCATGAGCTTGTCGCGCAGCTCACGGTCCGAGTACGTGTAGACGTACTTGTCCTGGCCCTTCTTCGGCTGGATCAGCTCGACGCGGTGCAGCGGCGGCACCGCGGCGAAGACCCGGCCCGCCTCGACCATCGGCCGCATGTAGCGCTGGAACAGCGTCAGCAGCAGGCACCGGATGTGGGAGCCGTCCACATCGGCGTCGGTCATCATGATGATCTTGCCGTAGCGGGCCGCGTCGATGTCGAACGTACGGCCCGACCCGGCTCCTATGACCTGGATGATCGCGCCGCACTCGGCGTTCTTGAGCATGTCGGTCACCGAAGACCGCTGCACGTTGAGGATCTTGCCCCGGATCGGCAGCAGCGCCTGGAACTCGGAGTTCCGGGCCAGCTTCGCCGTGCCGAGCGCGGAGTCGCCCTCGACGATGAACAGCTCACTGCGGTCGACGTCGTCACTGCGGCAGTCGGCGAGCTTGGCCGGCAGGGACGAGGACTCCAGAGCGGTCTTCCGCCGCTGGGCGTCCTTGTGCTGGCGGGCCGCGACGCGCGTACGGGCGGCGGCGACCGCCTTCTCCAGCACGACCCGGGCCTGGGCGGCCGCGTCACGCTTGGTGGCGGTCAGGAACGCCTTCAGCTCCTTGGAGACCACGTTGTTCACGATGCGGCGGGCCGCCGAGGTACCGAGGACCTCCTTGGTCTGCCCCTCGAACTGCGGCTCGGCCAGGCGCACGGTGACGACGGCGGTGAGACCCTCGAGGGCGTCGTCCTTGACGATGTTGTCCTCGGCCACACGCAGCATCTTCTTGGCGCGCAGCACGTCGTTCAGCGTCTGGGTGATGGACTGCTCGAAGCCGGTCACGTGGGTGCCGCCCTTGGGGGTGGCGATGATGTTGACGAAGGACCTCAGCGTGGTGTCGTAGCCCGTGCCCCAGCGCATCGCGACATCCACGCCCAGCTCACGCGTGACCTCGGTGGGGGTCATCTGGCCGTGCTCGTCCAGGACCGGGACGGTCTCCTTGAACGTGCCCTGCCCCGAGAAGCGGAGGACGTCGCACACCGGCTTGTCGCTGGCCAGGTACTCACAGAACTCGCTGATGCCGCCGTCGAAGCGGAAGGACTCCTCGCCCTTGCTGCCGCCCTCGCCGAGGCCGAACTCGTCGCGGACGACGATCGTGAGGCCGGGCACCAGGAAGGCGGTCTGCCGGGCACGCTGGTGCAGCGTCTCGAGGGAGAGCTTGGCGTCCTTCAGGAAGATCTGCCGGTCGGCCCAGTACCGCACACGCGTACCGGTACGGGTCCTGGGGATCTTCTTGCCCTTGGCCAGCCCGCTCTTGGACTCGAACTTCGCGTCCGGGCCGTCTCCTCGGAAGGCGCCCGGCACACCACGCCGGAAGCTGATGGCGTGGGTGTGGCCGCTGCGGTCCACCTCGACGTCGAGACGGGCCGAGAGCGCGTTGACCACGGAGGCACCCACGCCGTGCAGACCACCGGAGGCGGCGTAGGAGCCGCCGCCGAACTTGCCGCCGGCGTGGAGCTTGGTCATCACGACCTCGACGCCGGACAGGCCGGTCTTGGGCTCCACGTCCACGGGGATGCCGCGGCCGTTGTCCCGCACCTCCACGGAGCCGTCGTCGTGGAGGATCACGTCGATGTGGTCGCAGTAGCCACCGAGGGCCTCGTCCACGGAGTTGTCGATGATCTCCCACAGGCAGTGCATCAGACCGCGGCTGTCGGTCGAGCCGATGTACATGCCCGGGCGCTTGCGCACGGCCTCGAGGCCCTCGAGGACGAGCAGGTGCCGCGCGGTGTAGTTGGAACCGTCCCGGTCTGCTCCTGCCAGCAGCGCTGTGGACGGCACGGACGTATCGGCGGTCACGCGGTTCGCTCCTCGCTGAATTTCAGGTGACCCCCTTTTGGGTAAGGGGGCGGCTTCGGTCGCCGCTCAGAGGGTACCGAGGCCTGGTAGAGCCGTTGTAACGCCACCCTCGTCTGGATGTCAGCCTAGTGCAGGCTCGCATGCATGTTCGATCCCTCGATGGAGTGAAGTACATATCACGTTCCCTTGGAGGCATGAACCATTTAGGCTCCGGGCACGTCCTCATGAACAACCGGCAACCCGGCCGGGAGGACGTGAACCCAAGACAGCGCGAAACCGTAAGCACATAAGACACGCACTACGGCACATTCGCCGCCAACCGGCAGCAGACAGCAGCCCCGGAAAGATTTTTTCGAGGAAAAGCCACGAGCGGGAACGTTTTCGGGCTGGTTGGATGTTGACCCTGGTACGACAGCTCGTCGAGCTAGAGAAGAGGCGACGTGACTACTGTTCTGACCCCCGCGAGCCCACTGACGGCCGCCGATCGCTGCGACCGCTGCGGCGCCCAGGCATACCTGCGCGTGGTCCTGCTCAGCGGCGGAGAACTGCTCTTCTGCGCCCATCACGGTCGCAAGTTCGAGCCGGAACTCAAGAAGATCGCCGCCGAGATACAGGACGAGACGGAGCGGCTGACGACCGCTCCTGGCTCCGCTTCCGACGAAGAGCGCTGACATCTCGCACCACGACGAGCCAGCCCTGGCACAGGCCAGCGAACGGGCGGCCGCTCCTCACCACCAGGAGCGGCCGCCCGTGCTCATGCCCTACGCAGTCCCTCAGGTGCCCTTGTGGGGCCTCTGTGGACCGGCGAGGGCCGGTTTCAGCGTGCGCAGGACGTCGGACACACGCGTGTAGACACCAGGGCTACCGGGGCGCCCACAGCCGCTCCCCCAGGAAACGAGCCCGATCAGCCGCCCTGAGGCCACCAGAGGGCCGCCACTGTCGCCCTGACAGGCGTCCGGACCGCCCGCGACCTCTCCGGCGCAGAGCATGGAGTCGGCCCGGTAGGCGCCGTCCAGGCCGCCCGGGTAGGCACGAGCACACAGATCGTCGGCCAGCACCCGTACGCGTGCGGCGTGGAGCCGATGCGCGTAGGTGCCGCCGCCCGTCGTGTCGCCCCATCCGGAGACCAGGGCCTGTGTCTCCGCCTTGTATGCCGGATCGCCCGCCGACGCCATGGCCACGACCGCACTCTGCGGCAGCGGTGCTGCAAGCGTGAGCACGGCGAAGTCGCCGGAGTTGGTGACCGGGTTGTAGCGCGGATTCACCCGGGTGCTCTGTACGGCGATCTCCTCGCCCTCACCCGACAGCAGGTCCGTGCGGCCTGCGATGACCTTGAAGTCGCGCGCCTCGTTCGGAGGCGCTCCCAGGACCTCCTCGTCCACGCAGTGGGCCGCGGTGAGCACGGTGGTCCGGGAGACCGCCACGCCGCCGCAGAACTGCCCCGCGCGCGTACCCCCGAACCGGTCACGGCTGGAGAGCGCCACGGTCCACGGCGCCTGCGAAATCTCTATCGGAAAACCCCCTACGACCACGCTGTCGGCGGTCGCCGGGGCAGCTCCCATCAGGGGTATGGCGGTCATGGTGGCCGCCAGGACCAGGGGCCGGATCAGGGCCCGGGCAATGGAACGGCGCATGCATGCTCCTCACTCTGCGGTGGTGCTGGAACACCCAGAGTCAGTCACCGCACGACTGCGCGCAGCACGAAGGCCCGGCTCCCGCGAGGGGAGCCGGGCCTTCGTCGTCGTACGACCGGGACCTAGTCGAGGTAGTCGCGCAGCACCTGCGAACGCGACGGGTGGCGCAGCTTCGACATGGTCTTGGACTCGATCTGACGGATGCGCTCACGCGTCACGCCGTAGACCTTGCCGATCTCGTCGAGGGTCTTCGGCTGACCGTCGGTGAGACCGAAACGCATGGAGACAACGCCTGCCTCGCGCTCGGACAGGGTGTCCAGAACGGAGTGCAGCTGCTCCTGCAGAAGCGTGAAGCTGACGGCGTCGGCGGGGACGACGGCCTCGGAGTCCTCGATGAGGTCACCGAACTCGCTGTCACCGTCCTCACCCAGCGGGGTGTGGAGCGAGATGGGCTCGCGGCCGTACTTCTGGACCTCGATGACCTTCTCCGGGGTCATGTCGAGTTCCTTGGCCAGCTCCTCCGGGGTGGGCTCGCGGCCCAGGTCCTGGAGCATCTGGCGCTGCACGCGCGCGAGCTTGTTGATGACCTCGACCATGTGCACCGGGATACGGATGGTGCGGGCCTGGTCGGCCATGGCGCGGGTGATCGCCTGACGGATCCACCAGGTGGCGTACGTGGAGAACTTGTAGCCCTTGGTGTAGTCGAACTTCTCCACCGCGCGGATCAGACCGAGGTTGCCCTCCTGGATGAGGTCCAGGAAGAGCATGCCGCGGCCGGTGTACCGCTTGGCCAGGGAGACCACCAGACGGAGGTTGGCCTCCAGGAGGTGGTTCTTGGCGCGGCGGCCGTCCTCGGCGATGATCTCCAGCTCGCGCTTCAGCTTCGGGGCGAGCTTGTCGGCGTTCGCCAGCTTGTCCTCGGCGAACAGACCCGCCTCGATGCGCTTGGCCAGCTCGACCTCCTGCTCGGCGTTGAGCAGGGGGACCTTGCCGATCTGCTTGAGGTAGTCCTTGACCGGGTCGGCTGTGGCACCGGCTGCGGCGACCTGCTGGGCGGGAGCGTCGTCCTCGTCCTCGTCGGAGAGTACGAAGCCGGCATTCTCGGTGCCCTCGGGCTCGTCGGCGGCCTTGGTTTCCTCGAGGACCTCGTCCTCGGCCAGCTCGGCGTCGTCCGACTTGGCCGTGGTCTTCTTGGCGGCCGTCTTCTTGGCGACGGTCTTCTTCGCGGCCGCCTTCTTGGCGGTCGTCTTCTTGGCTGCTGCCTTCTTGGCGGGTGCGACTTCCTCGGCGGGGTCGTCGGCTGCCGGGGCGGCGGGCACGGCCGGGGCGGCCGTGGTGGCGGTGGCCTTCCTGGTGGTCACCGTCTTCGCCGCGACCGTCTTGGTGGCGGTGCGCTTCGCCGGGCTCTTCGCTGCGACGCTCTTTCGGGTGCGCTTGGGCTCTGCTGCACTGACCATCAGCGTCACACCCTCTTCCTCAAGGATCTGGTTGAGGCTGCGCAGTACGTTCTTCCACTGAGTGGCCGGAATCTGGTCAGCTTCGAAGGCCCGACGCACATCGTCGCCGGCGATCTGCCCCTCAGCCTTTCCCCGCTCAATGAGCGCCATGACAGAGACGGACTCGGCGATCTCCGGCGGGAGCGTACGGGATGTGCTGGCCGACACGAACAACCTCTCGGAACGTTGGAAAACGGCTTCCGGCCCCGTCCACAGCGGACAGGAGCCGACCACCGGCCTGGGGATGGGCCGACGGAGCGGGCGGGGGCCGGGAAGATGCACAGCGCCTGTCATGGCGTCCGTATTCCCTCCGCGGCTGTCACCTCTTAGGTCATCGCGCTGCTCCCGCGAGCGTTACGCCCAATCTGCGTGGCCCGAGTCACACCCCGTAAGCGGTCAAAAGCGGTCAGACATGGGCAGACGAGATCACTGTTGTACCGGCCGGGACCACTCCACCGGCATGGGCGGCCGGCCGCGGGGGGGGGGGGGGGGCGGGGGGGGGGGGGGGGGGGGGGGGGGGGGGGGGGGCGGGGGGGCCGGGCCCGCCGCCCCCCCCCCCACCCCCCCCCCCGCCGCCGGCCGGGGGCCCCCGCC
>NZ_JBIWPG010000013.1:154553-265675 GCF_044768135.1 Streptomyces sp. NPDC101165
TGTGTTTTTCGAGTTTTGGTTGGTGGGGCCGCCGGCACCGCCTCGGGTGGGGGGGGGGGGGGGGTGTGCGGGCGCGGTGCGCGTACACCGGGGGGGGGGGGCGCCCCCCCCCCCACGGCCGGTTCCCAGGCCCGGCGCCGCCACGAGAACCACGAGAACGCGGCACACTGGCGACCGCACCGTCTTCGGTACGGGTCAGTGCTCGCGCGGGGCAGGAACCACGCGCTCCACCTCGGGGTGGACGGTGAGCAGTTGCCGCATGGCCGACTCCGCCGCCGTACCGTCGCCGGTGCCGAGCGCGTCGACGATCCGCGCGTGCAGGGCGAGGGAGGCCTCGTTCGGCCGGTCGCAGCCCGTGACCGGTCCGCCGGAGACCTGGAGGGCGGCCGAGACGATCCCGGAGAGGTGCTCCAGCATGCGGTTGCCCGCGATCTGGATGAGCAGCGCATGGAACTCCGTGTCGGCGCGCGAGAAGGTCAGCGCGTCGCCCTGGGCCATGGCATGGCTCATGATCTCGACCATGTCGGACAGGCGCTGCTGCACCTCCTCACGGCCGTGCCCGGCGGCGAGGCGGGCGGCGAGCGGCTCGATCGTCCAGCGCAGCTCGCTCAGCTCGCGGCGCTGGTCGTCGCGCTGGGGCCCGAAGGCCCGCCATTCGATGATGTCCGGATCCAGGAGGTTCCAGTCACTGACGGGACGCACGCGCGTGCCGACGTTCGGGCGGGCGCTGACGAGGCCCTTGGCCTCCAGGACACGGAGGGACTCGCGGACGACGGTGCGGGAGACCTCGAACCGCTGGCCGATCTCCTCGGGCACCAGCGGGCGGTCCGCCCCGAGGTCGCCGGAGACGATCATCTGACCCAGCTGCTGGACGAGTTGGCCGTGCAGTCCGCGTCCGCGGCTGCCCGCGGCGCGCCGGCCCACGCGGCCCAGCTCGGGGTCCGCTCCGTCCCAGGCGGGTGCTCCGACACGGTCGGTCACCGGGGCCTCGGTGTAGGGGTAGCGGTCGAGATCGCCCGGGCCGGTCAGACCAGAGTCTGCGGAGCGGGCGGCGGTCATCATGGTGTGCGCAAGGGTACTCACGGATCCTTTGTCGGCGCCGCCTCCAACTCCCTTGAGGTCTTTGGTGAAAAGCACACGAAAGGGTGATCGCTCACCGCGCCGCAATTGACGCCTTATCGGAAAGAAACGGGCTTTCTCCGGGGAGTTGTGCGCACAGCAGGACCGCAAACGTACGGACGGTCGTCATCGGGCCCTGGCGCGCAGCGTCGTGACCAGATACGCACACAGCAGCGCCGCCAGCGACAACGTCAGTGCGCCACCCACGGGTTGGGTGACGATCCGGGCCATGGCGAGCGCATACCGCTCCCCTCCGAAGGGCCACTGCAACAGGAAGACCTCCCGCATCCGCATCGGGAAGCCGGCCGCGGCCGGCACGGTGGGGCCCTGCAGCGCCTGGTGCACGGCGGGCACGACGACGACGGGTACGGCGAGAACAGCGGCGAGGCCCGCCGCCGTGGACCGGAAGACGCCGGACGCCAGGACACCGGCCCACGCGCAGCCGACGACCAGACCGAGCCAACTCGCACTGAGTGAGAGCCAGTCCGAGGGAACTCGTGTCAGCTCCCGCCCGTAGACGAGATAGAGCGCTTCGGCGTCGCAGCCCACGGTGAGGAAGGCCAGCATCAGGGCGGTGGCTCCGGAGACGAGGAGTTTCGCGGTGAGCAGCCCCAGCCGACGGGGCACGGTCCCGCGGTCCGCCGCCAGCGCGGGGTGGCGGAACTCGTCTCCGAAGGCCAGCGCACCGAGCAGCCCCGCCGCGAGCGCCGTGGGCGGCAGGGGAAGCTCCCGCGGCCACGCCGCGAAGAGCCGCGCCTGCGGGGTGTGGCCGAGCCTCGCCAGGAGTACGGCGGTGAGCGTGGACACCACCAGCACGACTCCGCAGGTGAGGAATCCGGTGCCGATTCCGGTGGCGCGCCGGAGTTCGTAGCGCAGGGGGCGCAGCGGGCTGTGGGCGGGCCGGACCGAGATGGAGGGTGGGAGGGAGGACAGGGCGTCGAGGGCAGGGACGGCGTCGGCGCGCGAGCGTGCCGGTTGCCCGGCCTGCCCGGTCCGGGGCTGGGGGCTGCCGGGTCTCCGGGTGTCCGGATTCCGCGCGCCGGGGACGGTTGTGCCGACCGCCAGCGTGCCGACCGCGGTGGTGCTCGCGGTGTCGGCTTCTGCCCCCGGCTCCGTGGACACCTCCGGGGGGTCGACCTCGAGTGCGGCTGCGAGGGAGCGGATGTCGGCGGCGATCGCAGGCCCACCGGTGGGAGCGGCCGCCTCTGCACCGCCGGCCACTTGGGCCGCGGCCGCGGGGGCCACACTCGGGGACGTACGGTCGGCTCCAGGAGCAGCGTCGAGGGACGTACGGCCGGTTCCGGAGACGGTGTCGGCCTGCGACGCCCCCTTGGCCGGGGCACCGTCGGCGATCCTCGTGTGGCTCGGCACGGAGCCGCGGCCATGAACGCCCCCGAGCGGAGGCCACTCGTCGCCGACGCCCTGCTCCGCCTCAGGCTCCCACTCCGGCGTCGAGACACTGGACGCCGCCAGTTCCTGGTCCCCGGACGCGCGACCGGACACTGCCTGCGCAGGTGGAGCGACCCGCTCCTCCTGCGATGAGCCGGACGCGGCTTGCGCCGGTCCCTCCGGCGAGTGGACCGTTTCTGCGCGTTCCGGCTCGGCCGCCACCGCCTCCTCGGCCGCTCTCGCCCCACCCTCGGTTCCCGCATCCGTGCCCGGCCCCATGTCCCCCACCTCGTCGGCGAGTTGGTGGACGAGAATGCCGTGCCGGAAGGCGGTCTCGCCGATGTCCGCGGTCGTACTGCCGTACACGGAGAGACGGTTGCCTCCCTCCCGCACGACCTCGACGGACCGCTGGTCGGTGCGGGCCTCCTTGGCGAGCAGGGCCGCGAGGCGGGCGGCGTGAGGGCTGCGGACGGCCACGCGCGGACGAAGCCGGGTGCGGGCGAACTCCTTGGCCTCCAGGTCGGCGACGATCCTGCCGTCGTCGAGGGTGACGACCCGGTCGGCCTCGCGTGCGGCCTCCTTGGAGTCTGCAGTCGTGAACAGCACCGTGCCGCCCTGGGTCGCGTGTGCGCGCAGCATGCCGTGCAGCCAGCGCGCCTCGCGGGCGGAGAGGCCGTCGGCGGGGTCGTCCAGCACGAGCGTGTGCGGGTCGGGCAGGAGGGCGCAGGCCAGTCCCAGTCTGCGGTCCATGCCCCGCGACAGGGTGCCGAGGCGTTCCTCGCGGAAGCTGACGAGGCCCACGACCTCGAGGACCTCGTCGGCACGCCGGGCGGGAACTCCCGCCGCCGCACACAGCATGCGCAGATGCCCGCGCACCGAGCGGGTCGGATGACCGGGCACGTCGCCGAGAAGCACGCCGACCTCCCGTGCCGGGTGGGCGATCTGATGCAGGGGCCGACCCCTGAAGTAGGTGATGCCGCGCCCCTGTTGGAGTTCGAGCATCAGTCTGAGCACGGTCGTCTTGCCGGCACCCTCCGCCCCGAGGAGCACGGTGACACGGCCGGCGGGCGCCTCGAAGGAGACGTCGTCGACGGCAGGCGGGTGACCCTTGCGGGGGTTGCTGGTCAGTCCGAAAGCCTGGATCACCTGCAGCAAGATAGCGCGGAGTGTCCGGTTTTTCGGGTATCACCTGATCTGTTCTTCGGTGGCGCGCAAGTCGGAGGGGACTTTTGTCCGCCGTTCGATGGATCAGACCTCGGGACGGAGCATCGGAGGGTTGAGCAGTGTGGCGCCACCGGCCCGGAAGAGCTGGGCCGGCCGGCCGCCCTGGCGGGTGGTCGTACCGCCCGTCGGAACCAGGAAACCCGGCGTTCCGGTGACCTTGCGGTGAAAGTTGCGCGGGTCGAGGGCCACGCCCCACACCGCCTCGTAGACCCGGCGCAGCTCGCCGACGGTGAACTCGGGCGGACAGAACGCGGTGGCCAACGACGAGTACTCGATCTTGGACCGGGCCCGCTCGACCCCGTCGGCGAGGATCTGGGCGTGATCGAAGGCGAGCGGCGCCACCGGTTCACCGTCGCGGCCGTACCCGCCCTGCTGGAGCAGCTCCTCGACCGGCGCCCAGCGCGCGTTGCTCGCGTCGCCGCCGGCCCGCGGTGCGGGCAGGTCCGGGGCGAGGGCGAGGTGCGCGACGCTGACGACCCGCATCCGGGGGTCCCGCTTCGGGTCGCCGTAGGTGGCCAGCTGCTCCAGGTGGGCGCCGTTGTCCTGGGCCGGAGCCGAGGGGTCGTGGGCGCGCAGTCCGGTCTCCTCGACCAGCTCCCGCGCTGCCGCCTGGGACAGATCCTCGTCAGCCCGCACGAATCCGCCGGGCAGCGCCCAGCGCCCCTGGAACGGCGGCTCGCCCCTGCGTACCGCCAACGCGCACAGGGCATGGCGGCGCACGGTCAGCACGACCAGGTCCACGGTGACGGCGAAGGGCGGAAAGGCTGACGGGTCGTAGGGCATGCGGCGATCATAGTCGTCTGCCTGACGATAAACACTCCCTTCGTCCACCGCGCAGGCAGCGGTCCGCTTCGTTCCGGTATGGGGCGCGGGGTGGGCTCCCGGTCGCCGTGCCGGTCGCGTCGTACGAGGTCACACCCCCAATTGCAGACCGTCCGCCGCCTCCTCGACCATGGCGAGGCCCAGTCGGCTGACCCGCACGGCGAAGGGAGTGCCCGCGACGCGCAGCCCTGTCAGACCGATCTCACCCACAGGAGCGCTCTGCATCGGGCGCAGAGTGACGGTGCGGGCGGGGGCGTCGGGCCGGATGCCCGCGAGCGTGGTGAGGACCAGGACCGCGGAGGCCGCGGCGGTGGCCGCCGGGCGGCAGGCCGCCGGGTGCGGGACGGGAGCACTCCCGGCGGAGCGCTGCTCCCCCGCGAACATCTCCGGCAGTCGGTGGCCGAAGAGCTCCGCTGCATCCAGCAGCCCCTTCAGCAGGCCGCTCGACTCCTTCTCGTAGCCGGCGGCGGCCAGTCCGGCGACGGCGAGCGCGGTCTCGTGGACCCGCACGGCTCCGGTCCGGTGGCCGAACGGATTGTGTCCGGCCTCCTTGGTCCCGAGGCCGCCTAGCCCCCAGCCCGTGTCCATCGCGGGGCTGCCGAGCAGCCGGGCGAGCTGTTCGGTCTGCACCTTGTCGAGCAGACCGGGGGCGAGCCGGCCGCCGCCGAGCAGACCGGTGTCGAGGAGGTGCACGGCGGCGGAGCCGAGGTGCGCAACGGGCCGGCCGTCCGGCGCCAGGGCCGCAGCCGGGCGTCCGCCGCCACGGTCCTCCACCCAGAAGTCGGTGCGGAACGCGTTCCGCGCGGCCTGGGCCCACTCTCTTAACTCCGAGCCCCCTGGCCTGCCGTACGCGTCGAGAAGATCGGCGCCGAGGACAGCGGCACGGTGGGCGTGGGCCTGCGTCTCGCAGCGGACCGGGCCTCCCGGCTGAGGGTCGGGGAGGTAGGTGCCGTCACGGACGATGGTCCGCAGCCAGGTCAGACAGCGCTCGGCGGCGGGCAGCAGTTCCTGCGTCTCCTGCTCGGGGAGTCCCCAGCGGCGGGCCTCGGCGAGCAGGACGGGGAGGAGAAGCGTGGCCTCGGTGCCTGTGCACGCCGGCGGGAGGAGAGCCCCGGCGTCGCGTCGCGGACCGGGGATCAGGCCGGCCTGTGGGCCCCGGCCCGGAAGCTGGGTGCGGGCGAGGGTGCGCAGCGTGCCTGCGGCGAGCCGGGTGCCGAGGGGCAGCGCCATCCGGGCCGCGGCGAGCGCCTCGGCCGGGGCCATGCCGCAGCGCCAGGGCGCGCCCGCCGCGAGGTAGGCGTCAGCGGGGTGTGCGGGGTCGCGCAGCAGCAGGGCCTGGAGGTCGTCGACGGCCGCCCGGAGGAGGGTGGCCACTCGCGGGTCGTCGCCTGCCGCCCGGGCGGGCGCGAAGGAGCTCGTCGCGGCCTGGCCCACCGCGCGCAACGGTCCGGCACCGTCCAGGCGTACTCGCAGTTCCACGCTCGTCGTTCCGCCCGCAGGCAGTTCCAGCTCCCAGCGCAGCAGTCCGGCGGAGGCCACTGCGTCGGCGGGCGCGGGGTGCGCGGTGACACTGGCGCCGCCACCGGCCGAGGACCAGCGCAGGCCCGAGTCATGGACGCTGGCAGGGAGTTCGGGGCCTGTCCTGCCTGAGGCGATGGCGCCGAGGTCCGCCAGGTCCGTGCCGAGGGCGACCTCGAGCGGGAGGCGGAGGGGACGTGGGGAGGCGTTCTGGAGTGTGATGCGCTCGGTTCCGTCGGCGCTGCGGGTCCGCTCGACGACGACGTCGGGATCCGGACCCGCCCCCGGGGAGACACGCAGCGTCCCGACGAAGCGAGCCCGGTCCGCCCCGGTCATCCTGGCCTGCACCGCGAGCGGTTCCCGCCCGGCGACGTGGACCTGGCACCGCGAGAGCAGGCGTCGGCCGCCCCGGTAGAACCCCTCCAGTCCCCGTCCGGCCAGTTGTCCCTGTTCGCCGGAGATGGCGAGGCCCGGCAGGGCGACGCAGATCAGGGCGGTGTGCGTGGGCGGCAGGTCGGGAGCCGGCCGGGGCGTCGCGTACGGCCTGCGCGGGGAAGCGCCGGGAGCCGGTGCGGTGGTGGGGCGGCGCGGCTGGCTCGTGCGCTGGGCCGAGCCCAGGGGCCGGCCGTCGACTGCTCGGGGGATCGGAGACGAGCCCGGGGGCGACGGTGGCCTTGGGACACCGATGATGTCCGGTGCAGTGATCCCGGCACCGGGCTGTGGGAAGGGCGTGTGCCCGACCTCGAGCGGGTGGCTCTCGTCGATGGTGGAGAGCCGAGTCGACTGCTGATGCATGCGGTGGCTTCTTCTGCACTCGGTGCGCCTCGGGCGCGCTGCGCGCTGGGTGCTGCGCCCGGAGATGCAAGGGTCGTACGGCGGCACGGCCTGTCCAGGCGTTCCGCCACCCAGGTGAACGGAGAGGGACTCCTCCTGGTCACGCCTCGCGTGGGGGAAGCCGACCGAATGGCGGCGTGTCGCGCGGAAGCCCGGCAGGGCACCTGCGCGAAAGAAGGGGCTCATCCTGCGCCGCTGTATCTCGGTGCTCATCCGTCCCCCTCGGCCTCCCGCTGGCCGCCCGCCGCCGCCGTGTCGCGGCTCGGCCCCTCACCGGAACGCGCGCGCATGACGCCCGGCTTCGTGCTGCCCGGACGCGAAGGTCCGCCGGCCGGCGATTCGGGGTGGGAGCCGGTCGACCGCCGCCGTGCGTCCTCCCCTCGGGGTGGACGAGGGCCGCGGTCGCCGCCTTCCGCGGCCCGCGGTCGGCGACGGCGCCGAGAACCCCCGGTCCGCGAGGCACGCTCATCGCGGGGGCCGTCCGTCCGGGCAGCTGCTCCAGGGCCTGCGACGACCGTTTCCGAAGGCGCGCCCGGGGCCGCTTCCACTGCCGCGTGTGCCTGCTCCACGGTGTCCGTCCCGGCACGCCCCGTGCGTTCCGCACGCAGGCAGCGGCGGACCGACTCGGGGTCGAGTCCTTCGTTGCAGGCCTGGTGGAGCAGGCGGGCGAAGAGGTAGTCGGGGTCCGCGCCCAGTGCCATGGCGAGGGCTTCCCGGGCCTCCAGCTCGTCGCCGGTGGACCAGGCGACCCAGCCCGCCAGGGTGAGCGGGGCGGCGGCGTGCTCACCGTACGGCCCGACACAGCGGCGGGCGAGTGTGCGCCAGAGCCGCAGAGCCGGACCAGCCTCGTCGCCCTCCATCCAGGCGGCCGCCCGGTCGCGGGTCGTGCGGTCCTGGAGCCCGAGGATCAGCGTGGCCGCCTCGTCGTGGGTGAGCAGTTCGTCGTCACGGAGGTCGGCCGGGTGCGTGCCGGGCACCGGCGCTGCCGCGGCGAACCGGTGAATGATCCGCTCGGCGAGATCGAGGGTTTCCGCCGCCACGTTCTGCCGGGCCGTTTCGTCCAGGATGCGGGGCACCAGGGACATCCCGGCCGCGTCCAGGGCGACCTCCTGCTCCAGGGCGGCGCTGGTCTCCCAGGGCAGCAGCCTGGCCCGCAGCTCACGGAGCGTGCCACGCACCTGGATCCCCGCGTAGGTGGCCGCGGCGGCCAGCACCGAGGTGCCGGGCAGGCCCATCGGCGTTCCGTCGTCAGGACAGCATCCCTCTACCGCGCAGCTGTAGGACCAGAAGCGGCCGTCCGAGATGCACAGTGCCTCGACCACGGGCGCTTCGAGGTCGCCGCATTCGGTGCGCAGCTGGGCGATCAGGGGCTCGAGCCGGAGCATCACGTCCCGGCCGGTCTCGCCCTGGCCCGGTTCCTGGCAGACGTAGGCGACCATCTGCTCGGGCCGCCTGCCGCGTCGCTCGCTGCTGGTCACCAGCCCCCGGACCAATTGCTGCACGGCATCCTCCCAGTCCTCGGTGCTCGCGGGGATGCCCAGCCGGGCCCGGCCGCCGAACCTGCCGCGGCCTTCCCGGTCGTGCAGGGCGACCAGCACGATGCTGTCCTCGGGCCGGTAGCCGAGCAAGTAGGGCAGGGCGTCGGCCAGCTCGGCCGGGGTGCGCAGGGTGACCTGGGTGTCGTGCGCGGACTGCTCGTTCAGCGACTCTCGTCCCGCGGTGTCGCCGTTTTCGAAGGGTCCGGTCGTTTCGCTGTGATTCGTCATGCGCAGACGATCTCGCGGATCATGAGATTCCGGTTGAGCCTGTGGATAACTCGAATCAGGGACACGACAAGGTCGGTCCCGGTCGTGGCTGCTCCCTCCACGGCTGGACCGTCGTGGTCGTCCGCTCGCGACCGGCGCCCGCCCGATTGTCAGTCGCGTCCTGTTGTATGGGGCGCATGGAGCACACGAGCAACGCGGACCTCCGGGCACAGGCCGACGCCGTCCTCGCCCGGCTCGTCGGGGACACCACGGGCACGGCCCGGCTGCGCGAGGATCAGTGGCGGGCGATCGAGGCGCTGGTCGCCGACCGGCGCCGGGCCCTGGTCGTGCAGCGCACGGGATGGGGCAAGTCCGCGGTGTACTTCGTGGCGACCTCGCTGCTGCGGGCCAGAGGCGGCGGACCCACGGTGATCGTCTCCCCGCTGCTCGCGCTCATGCGCAACCAGGTGGATGCCGCGGCCCGCGCCGGTATCCACGCCCGGACCATCAACTCCTCCAACACCGAGGAGTGGGACGCCGTCCAGACCGAGATCGAGGCCGGCGAGGTCGACGTGCTGCTCGTCAGCCCCGAGCGGCTGAACAACCCCGACTTCCGCGACCAGGTCCTGCCCAAGCTCTCCGCGGCGACCGGACTGCTCGTGGTGGACGAGGCCCACTGCATCTCCGACTGGGGCCACGACTTCCGCCCGGACTACCGCCGGCTGCGCACCATGCTCAGTGAACTTCCGCCAGGTGTCCCGGTGCTGGCCACCACCGCCACGGCCAACGCGCGCGTGACCGCCGACGTCGCCGAGCAGCTCGGCACCGGCGGCTCCTCGGATGCCTTGGTGCTGCGCGGGCCGCTGGACCGGGAGAGCCTGAGCCTCGGTGTGCTGCGGCTGCCCGACGCCGCGCACCGGATGGCCTGGCTCGCCGACCACCTCGACGACCTGCCGGGCTCCGGCATCATCTACACCCTCACCGTGGCCGCCGCCGAGGAGGTCACCGCCTTCCTGCGACAGCGCGGGCACGCCGTCGCCTCGTACACGGGCCGGACGGAGAACGCCGACCGGCAGCAGGCCGAGGACGATCTGCTCGCCAACCGGGTCAAGGCGCTGGTCGCCACCTCCGCCCTCGGTATGGGCTTCGACAAGCCGGACCTCGGATTCGTCGTTCACCTGGGCTCGCCCTCCTCCCCCATCGCCTACTACCAGCAGGTCGGCCGCGCGGGCCGTGGCGTCGAGCACGCCGAGGTGCTGCTGCTGCCGGGCCGGGAGGACGAGGCGATCTGGGAGTACTTCGCGTCGCTCGCCTTCCCCTCCGAGGATCTGGTGCGCCGCACTCTGGACGTCCTCGCCCGGGCGGACAGGCCGCTGTCGCTGCCGGCGCTCGAACCCCTGGTGGAACTGCGTCGTTCCCGGCTGGAGACGATGCTGAAGGTCCTCGACGTGGACGGAGCGGTGAACCGCGTCAAGGGCGGCTGGACCGCGACCGGGCAGTCATGGTCGTACGACGCCGAGCGATACGACTGGGTGGCACGGCAGCGCAAGGCGGAACAGCAGGCGATGCGCGAGTACGCCTCCACCACGGACTGCCGGATGGAGTACCTCCAGCGCCAGCTCGACGACGAGGGCGCCAAGCCCTGCGGCCGGTGCGACAACTGCGCGGGGCCGCGCTTCACCGCCGACACGTCCACGTCGGCCCTGGACGCAGCACGTGTCGACCTCGACCGTGCCGGGGTCGAGGTGGAGCCGCGCCGCATGTGGCCGACCGGCCTCCCCGCGATCGGCATCGATCTCAAGGGGCGTATTCCGGTCGGTGAACAGGCCTCGTCCGGGCGGGCTCTGGGGCGGTTGTCGGACATCGGCTGGGGCAACCGGCTGCGGCCCCTGCTGGCACCCCAGGCCCCGGACGCGCCCGTGCCGGACGACGTGGCGCGAGCCGTGGTGGAGGTGCTGGCGGACTGGGCGAAGGGGCCCGGCGGCTGGGCCTCCGGGGCAGCCGGCGCGCAGTCCCGGCCCGTGGGTGTGGTCACTGTCGCCTCCCGCACCCGGCCGACCCTGATCCACTCCCTGGGCACCCGTATCGCCGAGATCGGCCGGCTGCCTCTGCTGGGCTCCGTGGAGTACGCCGGTGACACGTCGCGGGTGTCACGCAGCAACAGTGCCCAGCGCCTGAAGGCCCTCGACGGCTCGCTGACCGTCCCGCCCGCTCTCGCCTCCGCGCTCGCCGAGGCCCGTGGTCCGGTCCTGCTGGTGGACGACTTCACGGAGACGGGTTGGACCCTCGCGGTCGGGGCACGTCTACTCAGAAGGGCCGGCGCCGACGGGGTGTTGCCCCTGGTGCTGGCCGTCCAGGGCTGACCGGCCGTGGCGCGTGGTGCTTCGCCCCCCCCGGACCGACGCACGCACGTGCCGTGGTCGAACGCCACAGGGGTCATCAGGGGCACTCGTGGGTAGGGATATAAGCCACGCACCGCCAGATAACAGTCGGTGGCCCCAATTGCTCGTTGCCGCATCCAAGTTCGACAGGAAGAATTGAAGTCCGCTCCCCGCACGGTTCGTCCGTGATCCGGCTGGGCTTTGCTGCGGTGCGCGGTCCCCCGAAATCCGACCTCGCCCGCAGTGTGGGCGCGTAGCCGAAGGGAGGAACGTGACCTTCGGATTCGCCTCGTCCTCGGCGGCCTCGTTGTCGACGTCCGCGTCCGCCGCTTCCGCCAGCCGCCTGCTCGAGCCCGCGGAGTGGGCAGCCGCCGGAATCCCCCTGCTGCGCAATCCCCGTGAGGTCGTCAGCGGGCTGCACGCCCGCCATCGCCCCAAGCCGTCCATGGCGATCGTGGCCGTGCTGGATCCCGACGAACGGCTGTGTGCCAGCGCCTCTTTCCTGCGCCGCCCGGCGCCGGCCGACGGCTGGATGTTCCGCAACGCGCTGCTCGCCCAGCTGCGCCGGGTCATTCCGCACGACCTGCGCCGCCGCACCCCGGTGCGCACCGCCGTGCTGCTCTACTGCCGCGAGGGCGACGCGCGTTGGACCGAGGAGGACGGCGCCTGGATGTGGGGGCTGCGCGACGCCTGCACACTGCACGGGCTGCGCTGCGGGGCGTACATCACACTGACCGGTGACGGCTGGCAGGTGCTCGGCGATGGGCGCGGCGGTCGCCGGCCCAGTACCCACTCGCAGCCGGAGCCCTTCGCCATGTCGGAAGTCCCGGCCCTGCCACCTCGCACCGGCGGCCCGGTCTCCGAGGTGCTGCGCCGCGCGGCGGCTCGCTGAAGGCTCCGCTCCGGGTGCGGCCGCGTACGAGTCACGCGACACCAAGGCTCGTACGCGGTGCGGCACGGTCCGCACGACACCCGCGCGGTCCGCCCGGTACCCGGACGCACAGCCTTCTTCACACGGCCGCCCAGACGTCCGACAGGCGGCCGTCCCCGGAGGAGGAACGGCCACCGCCAGTCATCCGGGCATACCGAAAGCAGCACCGTGCGGAAGCCCTCGGAACTGCCTTCGTCGCCCCGGCACCCCGAGGTGCCGGGCGGGACTCAGACGCCCGCGCCCAGCACCGAGTTGATCTGCTGCGGGTCACCGCAGACGATCAGCAGCGCACCGGCCCGGGAGTGGGCCAGCGGAAGGACGGTGGCGGCAGCGGCGGCGGAACCGTCGTTGACGGCCACAACCACCACGGGGCGGGACACGGCACGGGAGGCGATGGCGGCGTCCGTGTAGAACACGTCGTCACCGGCGTCATGCTGCGCCCAGTAGGAGGCTTCACCGAAGGACAGTTCGTGCTCGGCCCACGGGTGCTGGGAACCGGTGGTGATCACCAGCACGTCCGCGGGAGCACGGCCCGAGTCCAGGAGCAGGTCCACGGCCTCGTCGGCTGCGTCGAGCGCACCCTCGGCCGAGGCCGGGATCAGCTGGATCTGCGGGGTAGCCGCCGGAGCGGCGGGAGCGGCCGGGCCCGACGGGCCTGGCTTGGCCGGAGCCACGTCACGCTGCGTCCGCTGCACCGGCGGCGTGGGCCGCAGAGGGCCGGGACGACCGGGGCGCGACGGAGCCGCGGGGCGGGGGCCGGGTACGGGGCGAGGGGTCGGCGCGGTACGGCCGCTGGCGGGCGTGGCGCGGGGACCCTGGGCACTCTCGTGAATCTGAGGCTCCTCGGGAATGAGAGGCATGAGCTGATATTTATCAAACGTTGGTGCGGCGCGGGTGACCGGGTGGCACATCAGTGCGACCGGAACCGTCAGAAATCGAAGCCGAGCTGACCCTCGATTTCCGGAGCGCTTCCGTCCGCCCAGCTGCGGACCTTCTTGAGGTGCCGCCACTGAGGCAGCGCATCAAGATACGCCCACGACAAGCGGTGGTACGGAGTGGGTCCCCGTACCTCCAGTGCGGCCTTGTGCACGGGCGACGGATACCCGGCGTTGTCCGCAAATCCGAAGTCTGCATGGTCGATACCCAGTTCGGCCATCATTTTGTCGCGCTGGACCTTGGCGATCACCGACGCCGCCGCAACGGCCACGCACGACCGGTCGCCCTTGATCACCGTGCGCACCTTCCACGGGGCACCGAGGTAGTCGTGCTTCCCGTCGAGGATCACGGCGTCGGGGCGGACCGGCAGAGCGTCCAGGGCACGGACCGCTGCGAGCCGCAGTGCGGCGGTCATCCCCAAGTCGTCGATCTCCTCGGGGGAAGCATGCCCCAGGGCATAGGCCGTCACCCACGACCGCAGTATCTCGGCCAGTTCCGTGCGCCGTTTGACGGTCAGCAGCTTGGAGTCGGTCAGACCCTCGGGGGGCCGACGGAGTCCGGTGATCGCCGCGCAGACGGTGACGGGCCCTGCCCAAGCCCCCCGCCCCACCTCGTCGACGCCGGCAATGACCTTCGCTCCGGTCGTGGCGCGCAGGGAGCGCTCGACGGTATGAGTGGGTGGTTCGTACGGCATGGCGCCCTTAGCGTACGCCGCCGGGATCATCGCGCGACACCCCAGGTCCCCCGGTCGGCACGGAGGTCGCCGGCGGCCGGGATCAGGCGCCGTGCGGCCGCAGCAGCGGAAGCATCAGCTGGTCGATCATCTCTTCCAGATCCTGCTCACTCCATTCGCTGCCGCACATCTTCGAGCGGTACATCATCATCGCCGGGATGACGTCGAAGACGTAGCCGTTGGCCGCGTCGGACCGCACCTCTCCCCGCCCTATTCCTCGGGTGACAACCTCGCGCAGCAGCTTGATGGTCGGCTCGACCACCCCTTCGAAGATCACGCCATGGAAACGCTCGGCCTGCGCCGGATCGCATTCGTGAATCACTGCGCGCAACGCGAAACCGGGGCGCGAGAACATCGCGTCCCGCGCTCGCCGGCACAGGGCCAGCAGGTCCTCGCGCACACTGCCGAGGTCGGGTACCTCCTCGAAGCGGGGCAGTCCGGCCTCCAGCGCGTCGGCGACCAGGTCCTCCTTGGAGGGCCAGCGACGGTAGACCGCGGCCTTGCCGGTCTGGGCGCCGGCGGCGACACCTTCCATCGTCAGGCCGTTCCAGCCGACCGTGCTGAGCTGCTCCAGAGCGGCGTCCAGGATCGCGCGCTCGAGCACCGCACCGCGCCGACGAGGGGAAGCCGCCTGAGCAGGGGCGGCCGTCCAGCGCGAGGTAACCATCTGTGTTTCTCCAGCAGGCAAGGGGAAGCGGGGGGGGTTCCGGGGCGGGACCGTGTCGCGCCGCAGCACGGGGGACGCGATGCGCGACACAGGTTTAAGTGAACGCTTGCGTTCACTGTTGGGGACTCACTACCGTTGACGGGACAGTGAACGCGAGCGTTCACTAAAGCCTTTGTGGGGGACCCATAGTGACAACCTCTCAGCTCATCCAGGAACAGAAACCAGGAGCGGCCCGCCGGGAGGGGCATCCCGGCATAGCGCTCACCGTCATCGCGGCCTGCCAACTCATGGTGGTGCTCGACGCGACGATTGTGAACATCGCGCTCCCGCACATTCAAGACGCACTCAAGTTCAGCACCACGGACCTCACTTGGGTGGTCAGCGCCTACACGCTCACCTTCGGTGGTCTGCTGCTCCTCGGCGCACGGGCCGGTGACATCCTCGGCCGGCGCCGGGTGTTCATGACTGGCATCCTGCTGTTCACCTTCGCCTCGCTGCTGGGCGGCCTGGCCCAGGAACCCTGGCAGCTGCTGGCCGCACGCGCCCTGCAGGGTGTGGGAGGCGCGATCGCATCGCCCACGTCGCTCGCGTTGATCACCACCACCTTCCCCGAAGGCCCCGAGCGCAACCGGGCGTTCGGTGTGTTCGCCGCGGTGTCGGCGGGCGGCGGTGCCATCGGCCTGCTCGCGGGCGGCATGCTGACCGACTGGCTCGACTGGCGGTGGGTGCTCTTCGTCAACGTGCCCATCGGCGTGCTGATCGCCGCACTCGCGCCGCTGTACATCAGCGAGTCCCAGCGGCACCCGGGGCGGTTCGACATCGCGGGTGCGCTGACCTCCACGGCGGGCATGGCCTCGCTGGTGTACGGGTTCATCCGCGCCTCGGAGGACGGCTGGCGGGACGGGCTCACCCTCGGCTCGTTCGCCGCGGCGGTGGTGCTTCTGCTGGCCTTCGTCTTCACCGAGCTGCGGGCGAAGGAACCGATCACCCCGCTCAAGATGTTCCGCGACCGCAACCGCTCGGGCACCTACGTGGTCATGCTGAGCCTGGCAGCGGCGATGTTCGGCATGTTCTTCTACATCGTGCTGTTCGTCCAGAACGTGCTCGGCTACAGCCCGATCAAGGCCGGTCTGGCCTTCCTCCCCGTGACGGTCGCCATCGCGGTCGGCGCGGGTCTGTCGCAGCGGTTCCTGCCCACGCTCGGCCCCAAGCCGTTCATGATGACCGGCTCGGCGCTCGTGGCCATCGGGCTGTTCTGGCAGACCTTCATCACTCCCGACAGCTCCTACGTCAGCGGGATCCTGGGCCCGATGCTGGTCTTCGGCTTCGGCATGGGCCTGAACTTCGTGACGGTCACTGTCACGGCGGTCTCCGGTGTCGCCCAGCACGAGGCGGGTGCGGCCTCCGGGCTGCTCAACGCCACGCAGCAGGTCGGCGGCTCGCTGGGACTGTCCATCCTGACCACCGTCTTCGGCTCGGCGAGCACGGACGAGGCGAAGAAGCAGCTGCCGAAGTTCCTCGCACAGGGCACGCCGGAGCAGAAGGCGCAGTTCGCCAAGACGCACCAGCTGCCCGCGCCCTGGGGAAGCGAGGTGCTCGCCCACGGCATCTCGATCGCCTTCATCCCGGCCGTGGCGATGGCCGGACTCGCGTTCCTCACCGCCTGGATCGCGATCAAGGTCCGCAAGAGCGACCTCGAAGCCCTCGCCGGGACGGCGGGCCCGGGAATGGGCTGACCCCGGCACAACGACGCCCGACACCGCCCACACCCTCCTGCCCCTGGTCCGCCGCCTGCCCGAGCCGAGTCCTCGTTCGACTCGACGCGGGCGGCGGATACCGGGACAACGGGCGGCAATCACGCAGAGTTCCCGACGGACACGGAGAGTCGTAGAGGCCGGAGCGGCTCTCAGAGGCCTGCGGGCACCCAGTCCGGCAGCGCCTCGGTCCGCTCCACCCACTCCGCGGGTGGGGTGCCCACCTTGCCGGACGCGAGCACACCACCCACGATCGCGCAGGTGGTGTCCACGTCCCCGCCCACCTGGGCGGTCGTCCAGAACGCCGTCTCGAAGTCGGCGAGGGACCGCGCCGCGGACCAGAGCGCGAAGGGGACGGTGTCATGGGCGCTCGTACGGCGTCCGCACCCCAGAACGGCCGCGACCGTGCCCGCGTCACCGTAGTCGAGCATGTCCCGGGCACGGCGCAGCCCGGCGCCGACGGCGCTCTTCGGCACGAGCGCGATGACGCCGTCGAGGAGCGCCTCGGGGCTGGGCGGGCCGTCCGGCGAGGCGGCCAGCGAGGCGGCAGCCGCGACGGCCATCGCGCCGACCACGGCCTCACGGTGCTGATGCGTGGGATAGGCCGAGATCTCCGCCTGGTGGGTCGCCTGCTCCGGATCGTCCGCGTACCAGGCACCCAGGGGCGCGATACGCATCGCCGCGCCGTTGCCCCAGGAGCCCTGGCCGTTGAAGAGGCCGGCGGCCAGCTCACGCCAGTCCTGACCCTCCCGGACGAGGCGGAGCAGCCGGTTGACGGCGGGGCCGTAGCCGCGGTCGAAGTCGTGGTGCTCGGCGAAGGAGCGGGCCAGTGCGTCCTGGTCGAGGCGCTGGTGGGCGGCCAGGACGGCCACCACGGAGCAGGCCATCTCCGTGTCGTCGGTCCACTGCCAGGGGCCCACGGGCGTCTCGCGGCTCTTGAGCAGGGGGTAGTTCACCGGGACGAAGAACTGCGAGCCCAGCGCGTCCCCCACCGCCAGTCCGCGCAGGCTGGCCAGGGCGCGCTCCAGGCGCCGGAGGGAAGAGGAGTCAGCGGTCATCGCCCTGCCACTCTATCCGGTGACCCAGTACGGCACTGGGTCCCGCCAGCGCTCGAAAGGCCGGTCGAGGGTGTACTTGTCATCATCACCGAGAACGAGCATCCGCATCTCGGCGTTCCCGGGGTTCGACAGCGACTCGAATTCCGCGACCGTCCAGTGGAACCAGCGCATGCAGAACAGCCGCATCGCGAGTCCATGGGTCACCAGGAGCACGTTCGGCGGATGGTCAGGGGCCTCGAAGCTGCGGAACAGGCTCTCCAGGAAGCCGCCGACCCGGTCGTACACGTCGGCGCCGGACTCCCCTTGGGGGAAACGGAAGAAGAAGTGGCCGTACGCGTCCCGGTACGCCTTCTGGAGGCGTACGTCGTCGCGGTCCTGCCAGTTGCCCCAGTCCTGCTCGCGCAGTCTGGGTTCCTCCCGCACGCGTATGAGGTCGGGGTCGAGGTGGAAGGCGCGCAGGGTCTCGAGCGTACGGCGGTACGGGGAGACGTACACGCTCACGCGTTCCCGGCCGAAGAGCTCCCGGAGCGTCTTGCCGGTCTCCTCGGCCTGCTGCCAGCCGCGTTCGGTCAGCGCGAGAGCATGGTCGGGCTCCCGCTCGTACACGGAGTCATCAACATTGCCCGTTGACTCGCCGTGCCGGACAAGGACGATGCGCCGTGGTCGTGCCATGCCAAAACCCTAGATCGTGCCGGGGGCGGTCGAGCACTCGAACGGACCCCTTACGGCGTAGGTCACACGAATTCCGCGTATGGAACCGCTCCCGACAGGCAATTCGAGCGTTGGATTTTCCAACCGTCTCAGACCGTCCAGGACGGTTCCAGCTCCACGATGTCACCGGAGAGAGCGGCGATGTCCGCTTCCGTCTGGGCGCGCAGGGCGAGGCGCTCCACCCGCTCGGTGCGGTACTTGCCGTGCTCCGCCGCCGACCGCCACATGGACAGGACCAGGAACTCGTGCTCGGGTGCCTCGGCGAACATACCCCGGATCATGCCGGGCGATCCGGCCATCGCGGGGTTCCAGACCTTCTCCTGCATGAGGGTGAAGTGTTCGACGCGCTCCTCGTGCACTCGGCACAGGGCCACACGGATCAGATCCGAGTCGGTGAAGCGGGGCTCGAAGCCCGTCTTCACGTCGAAGCGGTACTCGAACAGTTTGACCTGGGCGTCCTTGAACGTGCCGGACTGGGCGGCCGCCAGACGGTCGTGCGAGCGGGCCATGAAGGAGTCGTAGAAGGCACGGCTCTCCCAGAAGGCGAAGATGTGCGCCACTCCCGGCCGCTGCCGGCTCCAGCCGCCACCCTGCCCCCGAAACCCCGGCTCCCCCAGAAGCCCCGCCCATTTCCGCTGCCCCCGCTCGAAGCCGCGGCGGTCCACCACGGTGCAGCGAATCCACTTGACCAGCACCGCGCCATCGTAAGGCCACAGGGCGTGGCGTCGGTCACGCTCCGGCGGAGATCGCCCGCGCATACGCCCCCGCGCGCGTGGCACGATGAACAAGGAACCCCGGCTCCAAGGCAGTTGGGGAAGAAAGATCTTCAGGGGGGAAGGGGAAGCCCGGTGACCGGCTTCAGCAAGGGAAACCGCAAGATCGAGGTCGCCCTCAAGTGGGACCCCAGTCCTGCGGGTCAACCGCCCACAGACCTCGACGTCGTCGCCGCGACCTTCGTGTCCGGTGACCCGTACGGAACTCCGGCCTATCTGGTGCACTACGACAGCCGCTCGCCGGACGGCACGATCTTCCTCAACCGGGACAGCACGGACGGCAAGGGATTCGGCTGGGACGAGGTCATGACGCTCGAACTGGACCGGCTCGACAGCCGGTACGCGCGCGTGGTGATCGGTGTCGTCATCCAACAGCAGTCCGGGCCCAGGACGTTCGTCAACGTGCTCAATCCGGCCATGCGTGTGCGTGAGGGCTACACCGTGCTCGCCGAGGACAGCTTCGGCTCGGTCCTCGGGGCCACGGCGGCCACGATCGCCGAGTTCGTGCGGGACGAGTCCGGCGGGTGGATCTTCCGCGCCGGTGTCCACGGCTTCGACGAGGATCCGTCAACCTTCACCAGGGTCATGGGCAGGGCGAACCGGCCCTGACGCTCAGGCCGTGTACGGAGCCACGATCGCGAGCGTCCGGGCCAGTTCTTCCAGGACGGCCTCGCGGTGGGTGGGCGAGCGCGGCGGCTCGTTCGTGTTGCGCCTGCTCAGCCCCCGGTCGGTCAGGACGTAGAGCATCCGCAGGGTGCGCATGGCGTTGGAGGCCCAGGCCGGCACCGGGCCGGGCTCGCCGGTCCGGAAGGCCGCCGCGACCGGGGCCAGCCAGCACACCGAGTCGGCCTCGGTGAGGGCAGGGTGGCCGAGGATCTGCGCGAGCGCGTAGGCGAGACGGTCGTCCTCCTGCGCGTCGAAGAGGTGATCCGTGGGCGCCAGCAAGCGGGCGGTGGCCAACTCGGCGAGCTGCTGGGGCGGCTGGCCGGGGTGCCGGGCGAGTACCGCCAGGAGATCCGCTCCGTGGGCGACGGCGTGCACCCAGCCCAGGTCCGGGTCATGGCCGCGCAGATCCGTCTCCGCGGGGTACCAGTCCGCGAAGGCGTCCCACCACTGCGGCTGCCAGTCGCCGGCCTCCACGATCCGGGCGAGGACGAGCGGCGCGAAGCTGCGCGCCTGCACGGCCGGGTCCTTCAGATGAACGGTCATACGGTCGCCGAGCCGGCCTCGCTCCCCCGGGCGGAGCGCGGGTGTCCAGCGGACGGCCGCGAGGTAGGCGCCGTCGTCGCGCACCACGGGATCGGGTGAACGAAGGTCCTCGGCCAGGGTGTCGAGGGCGGTGGCCCGGTCCGCCTCGGAGAGGTCGCGGATGTCGGCGTCGTACCACCGGGGTGTGTTCATGATCGGAGGCTACGGCGCCCCGCGCACCCCCGGGGAAGCAACCGCAAAAGTAAGGGGCGCCGACCATTGGCCGGCGCCCCTTACCTCAGGAACCGCGTGTCATCAGCTGCAGCCGCTGGTCGAGCCGCAGCCCTCGCAGATGTAGCAGGAGCCGGCGCGCTGCATCTTCGTACCGCAGGAGAAGCACAGCGGGGCGTCGGCCTGGATGCCCAGCTGCATCTCCACCAGCTCGGCGCTGGTGTGCGCCTGCTTCGGGTCCGGCTTGGCCACCTCGGCCTTCGGGGCGGCGACGGCCTTCAGCTCCTGGGCGCGCGGCGCCGACTGCGCCAGACCCTCGACGTCGACCTCGTCGTCCTCGATGGACTGCTCGTAGGAGCCGGTCTCCAGGTGACGCTGACGCTCCTCGGCGGAGTGGATGCCGAGCGCGGAGCGTGTCTCGAAGGGCAGGAAGTCCAGCGCCAGGCGGCGGAAGATGTAGTCGACGATCGACTGCGCCATCCGCACGTCCGGGTCGTCCGTCATACCGGCCGGCTCGAAGCGCATGTTCGTGAACTTCGAGACGTACGTCTCCAGCGGCACGCCGTACTGGAGGCCGACGGAGACCGCGATGGAGAAGGCGTCCATCATGCCCGCGAGAGTCGAGCCCTGCTTGGACATCTTCAGGAAGACCTCGCCGAGACCGTCGTCCGGGTAGGAGTTGGCGGTCATGTAGCCCTCGGCGCCACCGACCGTGAAGGACGTGGTGATACCCGGGCGGCCCTTGGGGAGGCGCTTGCGGACCGGGCGGTACTCGACCACCTTCTCGACCGCGGTACGGATCGTGTCCTCGGCCTTCGCGGTGATCTCGGCCTTCGTGTCCTCCTTCTTCTTGGCGGAGAGCGGCTGGCCGACCTTGCAGTTGTCGCGGTAGATCGCGAGCGCCTTGACGCCGAGCTTCCAGGCCTCGTAGTAGATCTCCTCGACCTCCTCGACGGTCGCCGTCTCCGGCATGTTGACCGTCTTGGAGATGGCGCCGGAGATCCAGGGCTGGATCGCGGCCATCATGCGGACGTGGCCCATCGGGGAGATGGCGCGCTCGCCCATGGCGCAGTCGAAGACCTCGTAGTGCTGGTGCTTGAGGCCGGGGGCGTCGATCACGTTGCCGTGCTCGGCGATGTGGGCGACGATCGCCTCGATCTGCTCCTCCTGGTAACCCAGGCGGCGCAGGGCCTGCGGAACGGTGCCGTTGACGATCTGCATCGAGCCGCCGCCGACGAGCTTCTTGAACTTCACCAGCGCGAGGTCGGGCTCGACACCGGTGGTGTCGCAGGACATCGCCAGACCGATGGTGCCGGTCGGGGCGAGGACGGACGCCTGGGAGTTACGGAAACCGTTCTGCTCACCGAGGCGCAGCACGTCCTGCCAGGCCTCCGTGGCGGCGGCCCACACCGGGGTGTCCAGGTCGTCCATGCGGACGGCCGTGCCGTTGGCGTCGGCGTGCTGCTTCATGACGCGCTTGTGGGCGCCGGCGTTGCGGGCATAGCCGTCGTACGGGCCGACGACCGCGGCCAGCTCGGAGGAGCGGCGGTAGGCCGTACCCGTCATCAGGGAGGTGATGGCGCCGGCCAGGGCGCGGCCGCCGTCCGAGTCGTACGCGTGGCCGGTCGCCATCAGCAGGGCGCCGAGGTTGGCGTAGCCGATGCCGAGCTGGCGGAAGGCGCGGGTGTTCTCGCCGATCTTCTGGGTCGGGAAGTCCGCGAAGCAGATCGAGATGTCCATCGCGGTGATGACCAGCTCGACGACCTTCTGGAAGCGCTCGGTGTCGAAGGACTGGCTGCCCTTGCCGTCGTCCTTGAGGAACTTCATCAGGTTCAGCGAGGCCAGGTTGCAGGACGTGTTGTCCAGGTGCATGTACTCGCTGCAGGGGTTCGAGCCGTTGATCCGGCCGGACTCCGGGCAGGTGTGCCAGTGGTTGATGGTGTCGTCGTACTGGATGCCCGGGTCGGCACAGGCCCAGGCGGCCTCGGCCATCTTCCGGAAGAGGGACTTGGCGTCGACCTCCTCGATGACCTCGCCGGTCATGCGCGCACGCAGACCGAACTTGCCGCTCTGCTCGACCGCCTTCATGAACTCGTCGTTCACACGGACCGAGTTGTTGGCGTTCTGGTACTGGACGGAGGTGATGTCGTCGCCACCGAGGTCCATGTCGAAGCCCGCGTCACGCAGGGCGCGGATCTTCTCCTCTTCCTTCACCTTGGTCTCGATGAAGTCCTCGACGTCGGGGTGGTCGACGTCCAGGATGACCATCTTGGCGGCCCGGCGGGTGGCGCCACCGGACTTGATGGTGCCGGCGGAGGCGTCGGCGCCACGCATGAAGGAGACCGGGCCGGAGGCGTTGCCGCCGGAGGACAGCAGCTCCTTGGAGGAGCGGATGCGGGAGAGGTTCAGGCCGGCGCCGGAGCCGCCCTTGAAGATCATGCCCTCTTCCTTGTACCAGTCGAGGATCGACTCCATGGAGTCGTCGACGGACAGGATGAAGCAGGCGGAGACCTGCTGGGGCTGCGGGGTTCCGACGTTGAACCAGACGGGGCTGTTGAAGCTGAAGATCTGGTGCAGGAGGGCGTACGCCAGCTCGTGCTCGAAGATCTCGGCGTCGGCGGGCGAGGCGAAGTACTTGTGGTCCTCACCGGCCTTCCGGTACGTCTTCACGATGCGGTCGATCAGCTGCTTGAGGCTGACCTCGCGCTGCGGGGTGCCGACGGCACCACGGAAGTACTTGCTGGTGACGATGTTGACCGCGTTCACCGACCAGAAGTCGGGGAACTCGACGCCACGCTGCTCGAAGTTGACCGAGCCGTCGCGCCAGTTGGTCATGACGACGTCACGGCGCGCCCACTCGACCTCGTCGTACGGGTGTACGCCGGGGGTGGTGTGGATGCGCTCGATACGCAGCCCCTTGGTGGCCTTGGTGCCCTTCGCTCGGGCACCTCGTGCCGGACCGCTCGCCGTCTCTGTCATGCCGCCTCCCTCTACGGGCTAAAACGCCCTGAAGTGCCACGATGTTCCCGTGACACGGTGTTCTGTCTTGTGTTGCGGGCACCCTCAGATCCACCCACAACAGGTCTTGGATCGCCGCCTCCCGGCCGGAACCCGGGCCTCCGTCCGGTTCCGGCCGCCGGTCAGTCGGCGGCGTGGGCGGGCACGGGGACCTGGGTGGTCCCTCCGGGCCCGCGATCGTCTTCCTGGCTCCCCGCCCCCGTGTCTTCGTCGTCCGCGGCGGGGCCTCGCGTCGCTTCCCTCAGCTCCGCGATGGCGGCCTCGAAGTCCTCGAGCGAGTCGAACGCCCGGTAGACGGAGGCGAATCGCAGATAGGCGACGAGGTCGAGCTCCTGCAACGGGCCGAGTATGGCCAGACCCACGTCGTGGGTGGTCAGCTCGGCACTTCCGGTGGCCCGCACCGCCTCCTCGACCCGCTGACCCAGCTGGGCGAGTGCGTCCTCGGTGACAGGCCGCCCCTGGCATGCCTTGCGCACGCCGTTGATGACCTTGGTACGGCTGAATGGCTCGGTGACTCCGGACCGCTTGACCACCATGAGCGAACACGTCTCCACGGTCGTGAAACGACGGGAGCAGTCCGGGCACTGGCGGCGTCTCCGGATCGACGTGCCGTCGTCGGTCGTACGACTGTCGACCACGCGGCTGTCGGGGTGCCTGCAGAAGGGGCAGTGCATGATCTCCAACCCTCCTCACAGCAGACTAAACAGCCCCCAGAGGCCTCAGGGGCCTCTCGAAGCAGCCCCAAGCATAGGCGATCGCGGAGGTCTCTCAGACCCGGGGGACCACAACTTGTGGGCTGCTGTAGCAATCCAACCACTAGATGTGGGGATTGGCTGATACACCGACAGCTCGCGCGTGTCGCAGGGACACACGCCCGTACGGCCCAGTCACCCCGCCACCTGTGAAAACACGCGCGCGCGGACGTACCGCCAGGACACTTGCGGAGATAGCGTGGGCGCCGCACGGAGGACGCGTAGGGCTCCGGCACAGAAGGGCCCCGGATCCCGGTTGACGGGGTTCCGGGTGGCAGACTGGGGAAGCAACCCACGAGGTGATCCACCCCGGCGGTGCAGCGTACAACAATGGGCGCTTTTGTCCGCCAGAGGTCGCGTTAGCCATACACCTGGACACATGATCACGTCAGGCGAATCGCACTTTTTCACTCGAACGTGTGTTTGGCGCAACCTTTCGAAAGCAACTACCGTTGTCCAGCAGGGAGACCATCGAGAGGGGCCGACGTGACCACCACCGCAGACAGTGCCACCATCACTGCCCAGGACCGCTCCCAGGGCCGAGTCGAGCCGGTACATGCGATGAACGAAGCCACGAATCCTGAGGGGCACAAGCGCTCCCTGCCGGGCCGACCTCCAGGCATCCGGGCGGACAGCTCCGGACTGACCGACCGGCAGCGCCGGGTGATCGAGGTCATCAGGGACTCCGTGCAGCGGCGCGGCTACCCGCCGTCGATGCGCGAGATCGGCCAGGCCGTCGGCCTCTCCAGCACGTCCTCGGTGGCGCACCAGCTGATGGCACTGGAGCGCAAGGGCTTCCTGCGCCGTGACCCGCACCGCCCGCGCGCCTACGAGGTGCGCGGCTCCGACCAGGCCGTGACCGTGCAGCCCACGGACACCGCCGGCAAGCCCGCGGCGTCCTACGTCCCGCTGGTCGGCCGTATCGCCGCCGGTGGCCCGATCCTCGCGGAGGAGTCGGTCGAGGACGTGTTCCCCCTCCCCCGGCAGCTCGTCGGCGACGGCGAACTGTTCGTCCTCAAGGTCGTCGGCGACTCCATGATCGAGGCCGCGATCTGTGACGGCGACTGGGTCACCGTCCGCCGCCAGCCCGTCGCCGAGAACGGCGACATCGTGGCGGCCATGCTGGAGGGCGAAGCCACCGTCAAGCGTTTCAAGCGCGAGGACGGCCACGTCTGGCTCCTCCCGCACAACTCGGCCTACGAGCCGATCCCCGGCGACGACGCGACCATCCTCGGCAAGGTCGTCGCCGTGCTGCGGCGCGTTTGAGCGCTGCGGCGGACGGGCCGGGCGGCCCGCTCCCTGACCGGGCCCCGGGACCCCTGCGCCGGTTCCGGGGCCCTGTGCGTTCGGCTCCGCCCAGAGCCGCCGTACAGCCCACCTGGTCCTATTGGTCCAGGTGGGCGAGGTTCACTGGGCTTCCGTCTGCTTCGCGGCCGCGTCGATCGCCGCGAGCGACCTGCGCACCTGGTTGCGGTCCGTGGTGTACCAGAAGTCGGGCAGTGACGCCTTGAGGTAGCCGCCGTACCGCGCGGTGGCGAGCCGCTGGTCAAGTACGGCGACCACACCACGGTCCCCGGAGGCCCGCACGAGGCGGCCGGCGCCCTGGGCCATGAGCAGGGCCGCATGCGTCGCGGCCACCGCCATGAAGCCGTTGCCGCCGGCCTCCTCCACCGCCTTCTGGCGGGCGCTCATCAGCGGGTCGTCGGGGCGCGGGAACGGAATCTTGTCCATGACGACCAGCTGACAGCTGGGGCCAGGGACGTCGACGCCCTGCCACAGCGACAGCGTGCCGAACAGGCAGGTCTTGGGGTCGGCCGCGAAGTTCTTGATCAGCTCGCCGAGGGTCTCCTCGCCCTGGAGCAGGATCGGGAACTCGGGGATCCGGGAGCGCAGCTCCTCGGCGGCGAGCTGGGCGGCCCGCATCGACGAGAACAGTCCGAGGGTGCGGCCGCCGGCCGCCTGGATGAGCTCGGTCAGCTCGTCGAGCATGTCGGTGCGCTCACCGTCCCGTGCGGGACGGGCGAGGTGCTTGGCGACATAGAGGATGCCCTGCTTGCGGTAGTCGAAGGGCGAGCCGACGTCGATGCCCTTCCAGGCCGGCAGATCCTCGCCCTCCACACCCTCGGGACCCAGCCCCAGGGATGCGCCCACGCCGTTGAAGTCGCCGCCCAGCTTGAGGGTCGCCGAAGCGAGGACGACGCTGCGGTCCGCGAAGAGCTTCTCCCTGAGCAGCCCGGAGACCGACATGGGGGCGACGCACAGGGAGGCGCCGAACCGTTCGTGGCGCTCGTACCAGACGACGTCCCACTCGGAGCCGTTCACGACCCGCTCCGCCACGTCGTGGACCGTCTCCACCGAGGCCAGTGCCTGCTTGCGGACCGCGTCCTCGTCCTGGACGGACTTGTCGCGGGTCGCGCCGATCGCGGAGATGACCGTGCGGGCCGCGTCCCGCAGCGCCATCAGGGCATAGCCGAGGTCTTCCGGGATCTCCTCCAGACGGCCCGGCAGGGCCAGCTCCATCAGCCGCTCGAAGCCCTCGGCGGCGGTCTGGAGCTGGTCGGCGGCCTTCTCGTTGACGAGCTTGGCGGCTCGGCGCACGGCACGGTTGACCTGGCCGGGCGTGAGTTCGCCGGTGGCGACGCCGGTGACGCGGGAGACCAGCTCGTGCGCCTCGTCGACGATCAGCACCTCGTGCTGCGGGAGTACCGGGGCGCCCTCGATGGCGTCGATGGCCAAGAGTGCGTGGTTCGTGACGACGACCTCGGCGAGCTTGGCACGCTCGCGGGCCATCTCCGCGAAGCACTCGGCGCCGTAGGCACACTTCGACGCGCCCAGGCACTCCCGCGAGGACACCGACACCTGCGACCAGGCACGGTCGGAGACGCCCGGCGTGAGGTCGTCCCGGTCGCCGGTCTCGGTCTCGTCGGCCCAGTCCCGCAGGCGCAGCAGGTCCTGGCCCAGCTTGCTGGTGGGCGCGGCGGCCTCGAACTGGTCGAAGAGTCCGTCCTCCTCGTCCTGCGGCACGCCCTCGTGCAGGCGGTGCAGGCACAGGTAGTTCGACCTGCCCTTGAGCATGGCGAACTCCGGGCGACGGCGCAGCAGCGGGTGCAGGGCGTCGACGGTGCGGGGCAGGTCCCGTTCCACGAGCTGGCGTTGCAGCGCGAGTGTGGCCGTGGCGACGACCACACGCTCCCCGTGCGCGAGCGCGGGCACGAGATAGCCCAGCGACTTTCCGGTGCCGGTGCCGGCCTGGACCAGCAGATGGGATCCGTCGTCGATCGCCTCGGCGACCGATTCGGCCATGGACACCTGGCCGGGGCGCTCCGTGCCGCCGACGGCTGCGACAGCGGCATGCAGGAGTTCGGGGAGTGAGGGCTTCGTCATAGCCCGACCACCCTACGGCCCGGCACTGACAAACGGGTGATCAAGGCGGGTACGAGGGGTGGGATCACAGCCGGGGCTCCTGGGGCGGGACGGGATCGGGGCGGGGGGCGCGTACGCCGCGTTCGGCGGGCTCCGAAATTCGCTCCGGGCGAGCGGGAACCACGGCGACCCGCCGGACGTACAACATGTGAACGCGCCGTCACGTGGCGTTACATCAGGCCGCGCAGGACTCGGTCCCGGATCATGAGGGCGGCCCGCTTGCCGGGCAGGTCGACCTCGGCCGCGAACCGAAAGCCTGCGCTCAGGAAGGCGGCCACGGAGGGGGTGTTGCGAAGATCGGGCTCCGCGACGACGCGAGCGCACGTGGGGCGACGGTCGAGGACCAGATCGGCCACGGCTCTGAGCAGAGCGGATCCCAGTCCGCGCCCTCGGTCGGCGGCGTCGCCGATGAGGAGGTGGATCCCGGTGTCGTGCGGACGGGCCGGGTAGTGGCGGGCCAGTGGATCCAGGTCCGCCCGGTAGATCTCCCAGTAGCTCATGGGGGTGCCGTCCAGCATGCCCAGACAGGGAGTGCTGCGTCCGTCGCCGTCGATCTGGGCGCGCAGGTGGCTCTCCGTCCGGTTGTGGGACCCGGCCAGCTCCCAGAACGGGGCGACGGCGGGGTCGTTCATCCAGCTCCGGACGAGCGGCAGGTCGTGTTCGAGACGGACCGGCACCAGCTGGAACATGCCCACGGGTGTGGGGGTCGGCCCCCAGGTGGGGATGTGGTCTAGCAGGTCGTCCAGGCCGTCGGCGAGGCGCGGCGCGGCGAACTGGGCGAGGAACTCGTCGGGCAGGCGCAGGTCCAGCGTGTCCTCGCCGTCCCCGAAGGACGCGGTGTCCCCGGCGCCCTCGTCCCAGGCGCCCTGGTCCCCGGTGCCCTGGATGTCCCAGGTGCGGGCCACGCCCGGGTGGAGGGGGACGGAGCCGGGGCCGGTGCCGGCACTCGCGTCGGTGGGAGGCACGGAGCGCTCCTCTCGGGAGACGAAGGGGGCATGGCCCTCGGAGATGGCGGTAGACGGTGCGGTTCGTTCAGGAGTGAAGGGGGTTGGCGATGGTGACGTAGACGGACTGGGTGTCGACCGGGCCGACGAGCTCGTCGAGACCGTGCAGCCTGGTCAGCAGGTTGGCCTTGCAGCGCAGGACGGGTGAGTCGAGCAGGAGGCCGGGCAGCGAGGAGCGCGGGGCGACGGGGCCCGAGGCGACGGGGCCCGAGGCGACGGGGCCCGAGGCGACGTCGGTGAGGAAGCGGCGGAACGCCGCGAGGAGCAGTCGCTCGTCGGCGAGGCGCTGGGAGCCGAACGCGCCGATCAGGCCGAGCACGTTGTTGATGGCGAGGTAGTACGCGAAGCGTTCGTCGGTGACCTCGTCCGAGACGAACGTGTCGCTGCGCTCGCCGATGCCGGGCAGCCGGGCATCGAGGTCGGCTCGCCGGGACTCGCGGAAGTAGTAGCCCTGGTTGTCGCGGTAGCGGCCGCCGGAGGGCCAGCCGTCGCGGTCGAGCAGGAGCAGCGTGTTCTGCTGGTGGGCCTCGAGGGCGATGCCGGCCTCGCTGTCCAGCCACAGCACGGGCCGGACGACCTGTTCGAGGTAGCGCAGGAACCACTCCGCGGCGACGGCTCCGACGGGCCGGCCGGTGCGTGCGGACAGCCGTGCGACGAGCTGGGCCAGTCGGGACCGGTGGGGCCACGGGCCGTGCATCGGTGTGGCGTTGGTGCCGGGTTCGGCGAGGGGCCGGGGCGAGACGAGACCGGCGACGCAGCCGACGTCGTCGGCCGGGGCGAACGGGTTGTGCCTGATCACGACGTCGAGGCCGGGCACGGGGCGGCCGTCCGGGTCGTCGACGGCGAGCCAGGCCGGGTCGCGGACGATGTCGAACCCGGGATGCACGGCCTGCCACTGCTTGAACAGGCCGCTGCGCAGCAGCCGGTGCACCTCGACTCCGCGGTGGAGTTCCTTGCGCAGGTTCTCGCGACGGGAGTTGGTGATGCGCAGGCCCAGCGACAGCTTGAGCATCGCCGGGGCGCCGGACTGGTGGACAGTGCGTACGGAAGAGGTGGGGTGCCAGTCGGGGCCGAGTGGACCGAGGTCGCGGAGGGCGCCGGAGTCGAGCAGGGCGGCGACCGGTTCGCGGTGCCGGATCTCGCGCGCCTGCCAGGGGTGCAGGGGCAGGGCGCAGCATCCGTCGGGCAGCGGCAGGGCGGTCCCGGCGAGTCGTTGTGTGAGGTGGTCGGCGGGGACGGGACGGCCGCGCTCGGTCCAGGCCGAGTCGGTCGCGAGCAGGGAGGGGGCGACAGCCATCCAGTGCAGGGGGAAGGAGCCGCGCACCTCCGGCGAGTACAGCCGGGCCTCGGCCTCGGTCAGGCCCTCCCGGCTCTTCGGGGTCGGGTGCAGGGGGTGTCCGAGGAGAAGGGCCTGCTCGGCGCTGAGGAACAGGTCGGGGCCGTCCGCCGGGTGTGCGCGGCGGTCGCGGATGAAGATCGCGGTGCGGCGCAGGGAGTCGGCCACCCTGGCGACCAGGTCCGCGCCGTCGTCGAAGGCCGTGGGCTTCGAGGTACTCCTGCCCTCCCTGTCCCCGGGTGTCTCCCTGGCGAGCAGCGCTGCGAGGGTGACCGCGTCGACCGGTGGGGCCGCCTCGGGGGCGCCGGCGAGACGGGGTGGCGCGAAGCGGTGCCAGCCCGTCGGGGACCAGTGGCGGATCGGTGCGATCAGGGCGGTGCCGCTGCTGGGCAGCGGGATGCGCAGGGTGTTGGTCGCGGGGGCGGCGAGGTTCGTCTCCCGTACCCAGCAGCGCAGGAGGCTCTCCACGGCGGCGGCCTGGGCCGCGGTGCGCGGGTCGGGGTCGTCCAGCGGATCGGCGCCCGGCTCTCCCGCACGCGTGCCGTCCGGGGTTCGCCTCTTCTGCGGGGGAACCGACTCGGCGAGCGGCACCGGAGAGGGCTGGGAGCCGGGGTCCCCCTGGTCGTCGGGGCCGCCGGACCTGCCGTCGGGTGTGGGGGTGGCGTTCAAGACGGCTCCTCGGGGCTGGTCGGGGGTGGGGCAGGGCTGTTCTCGTTCGGTCGGGCCCGCTCGGTCGTCGTGCCGTGGTCGGTGGGGCGTCCTGGTGGCGAGGGGGTGGGGTGCAGGCCGTGTCGGGCTGTCCGGCTTCGGCGGTGCGGGCGCCGGTGTGCGGGTTCTAGCCGGTGCCCTGGGCAGGGCCGCCCGGCCGGCTCTGACGGCGGCCGCGGTCCTGCTGATGGCGGGTCGCGGCGGCCACCGCGTCGGCGAGGCGGTCCAGCACGGCTGCCGCCTGCTCGTCGCTGATGGTCAGCGGCGGAAGGAGCCGTACGACACTGTCGTGGCGGCCGCCCAGCTCCACGATGAGGCCGCGGTCGAGGCACTCCCGCTGGACGGCCGCGGCGAGTTCGGGGGCGGCGGGGCGAGGCGTGCGGGTGGGTTCCAGTCCGCTCGTCGTGGCGTGGTGGCCGTCGGCGGAAGGGGTTTCACCCGGCCCGGTCGCCTCACCCTCCGGGTCCACCAGTTCGACGCCGATCATCAGGCCGCGGCCCCGGACGTCCCCGACGCAGGGGAAATCCGTCTGCAGCCCGCGCAGTTGGGACAGCATCCGGGAGCCCAGGGCGGCGGCTCGCTCGGCGAGGCCGTTCTCACGGACATGGGCCAGGGTGGCGGTGCCGGCGGCCATGGCGAGCTGGTTGCCGCGGAAGGTGCCCGCGTGGGCGCCGGGCTGCCAGACGTCGAGGTCGTCGCGGTAGACGACCACGGCCAGCGGGAGGCTGCCGCCGATGGCCTTGGACAGGACCATGACGTCGGGCGTGACACCGCTGTGCCCGACGCCCCAGAAGGCGCCGGTGCGGCCGACGCCGGTCTGGATCTCGTCGGCGATCAGTGGGACGGACCGGTCGGCCGTGATCTGCCGCATGCGTCGCAGCCAGTCGTCCGGCGCCGGGATCACCCCGCCCTCGCCCTGGACGGGTTCGAGGATCATCCCGGCGGGCAGCGGCACGCCCGACTTGGGGTCGTCGAGGAGGGACTCGGTCCAGCGGGCGGCGAGTTCGGCACCGGGCGGGCCGCCGACACCGAAGGGGCAGCGGTAGTCCTGCGGGTAGGGCAGGCGGGCGACCCGTACGTCGCCCGCGCCGCCGGAGGCGGCCAGGGCTCCGGAGGTCATGCCGTGGTAGGCGCCGGTGAAGGCGAGCATGCCGGTGCGCCCGGTCGCGGCCCGGACCAGTTTGAAGGCGGCCTCGACCGCGTCGGTGCCGGCCGGTCCGCAGAACTGGACGCGGGCGCGGTCGGCGAGCCCGGGCGGCAGGGTGCGGAACAGCTCGGTGATGAAGGCGTCCTTGACGGGGGTCGCCAGGTCGAGGACGGAGAGCGGGGCGCCGGATTCGAGGACGCGGCGGATGGCTTCCAGCACGACCGGGTGGTTGTGGCCGAGGGCGAGGGTTCCGGCGCCGGAGAGGCAGTCCAGGTAGCGGCGGCCGTCGGCGCCCTCGATGGTCAGCCCCCGGGCCCGCACGGGCACGATGGGCAGGGCCCGTGCATAGGTGCGCGCTGCGGACTCGCGCGCCGACTGGCGCCTGAGGATCCCCTCGTGCACGGCACGCGCTCCCCCGTGCGCCCCTTCAGCCACCGATTCGGTCACGGCCACTGCTCGCTGTCCTCCCCGCTGTTCAGAGGCAAGTTGATCCACGGGGACCGGGCACAGGCAGCAGGACCCCCACCGCTACCAACAGCTCACAGGCCTGCGGGTTACGGGTTGCCTCAAGATCCTTGCCGTGACGGAACTGTTGCGCTTCCGTCGGAAGTCACCCACAGCGAGCGCATAGTGTGTGGTCCCGTTCCCACAAGGCCGTGAGACCGGCGTGAACTCCCCATGAGTTCATGGCCGGTGCCGCGGCCGAAGCGCCGAGTTCCTTTACAGCAGGGGGAGTCAAGAGCATGCGATCCATACGGCCGTCGTTCACCGTTCGCCGCGGGAGGGGCGCTTCCCGCAGAACCTCCCCCGTGCTGGCGGCGGTCGCCCTCGCTTCGGCGCTGGCGCTGACCGCCACCGCCTGCAACGGCGACGACCACGCCGACGGCAAGCCGACCGCCAGCGCGACGGCGAACGGGACCGGCGACGGAAAGATCCAGATCCCGGACGACATCAAGAACAAGCTCAAAGAGCACGGGATCGACATCGACAAGTGGAAGAACGGCGCCTGGAAGAACTGGGACAGGGACGACTGGCTGCGCGAGGCCAACGACTTCGTCAACCCGATCATCAAGGGCCTGTGGGACCCGGACCGGATGCGGCGCGCCAACGACCCGGACAAGGACAAGGGTGTCGACGACAACGACATCTCCGGTGACCAAGGTGTGACGGACCCGACGCCGGCGCCGGTGAAGGCTCAGGCGGTCCGGCCGCCGTACCACACCAACGCGGCCCCGTCGGGGAAGGTGTTCTTCGACTCCCCCGAGGGCACCATGGTCTGCTCGGCGACGGTCGTGCAGGACCCGGCGCACCCGGGCAAGTCCAACCTCATCTGGACGGCGGGTCACTGCGTGCACGCCGGCAAGAACGGCGGCTGGTACCGCAACATCGCCTTCGTGCCGTCGTACAACAACGCGGCCAAGTCGGCCGACCAGCTGCAGAACGCCGCCAGGGACGAGGTCGCGCCGTACGGCGTCTGGTGGGCCGACGGGGCCAAGACGTCGCAGCAGTGGATCGATCAGGGTGGTGAGACCGGCGGCAACGGTGCCTCCTACGACTTCTCCGTGATCCATGTGACGCCGGAGCAGGGCAACGCCGGCAAGTCGCTGGAGGAGACGGTCGGCGGCGCACTTCCGGTGAACTTCAACGCCCCTGCGGTGCCGAAGGTGCGCAGCATCACGGCGACCGGCTACCCGGCGGCGGCTCCGTACGACGGTCAGCTGGCGTACCAGTGCCAGGACAAGCCGGGCCGGCTGTCGATCAACAAGTCGGACCCGACGATGTACCGCATCGGCTGCACGATGACCGGTGGCTCCTCCGGCGGCGGCTGGGTGGAGACGGGTGCGGACGGCAAGCCGGCGCTCGTGTCCAACACGTCCATCGGCCCGGTGACTTCGGGCTGGCTGGCGGGTCCCCGTCTGGGCGAGGTGGCCAAGGGCGTGTACGACTCGGTCAGCAAGAAGTTCGCCGGGCGGTAGAGCCCGCGGGCACAGCCCGGGCATGGACGGCGGCGAGGCGTCTCACAGGAACCTTCACCGTCTCGCCGCCGTCCGTCCCCAGTCCCACGGGCATAGTGGGATGTCATCACAAGCTTCAACGGGGGTTATCGCACCAATGCGTTCCGCACGTAGGTCCTCGACGGGCCGTCGCCGTACCGTCCTCGCCGCGACCGGTCTGGTCGCCGCCCTGGCGCTCACCGCCACGGCCTGCAACGGCTCCGACGACGCCAAGGCGGGCGGCCAGGCCGGCGCCGGCGCTTCCCAGGCCGCCGACGGCGGTGGCAAGGTCCACATCCCGGACGACATCAAGGACAAGCTCAAGAAGCACGGCATCGATGTCGACCAGTGGCAGAACGGCGGCTGGAAGAACTGGGACAAGGACAAGTGGCTCAGTGAGGCCAAGGACTTCGTCAACCCGGTGATCCAGGGGCTGTGGAAGCCGGAGCGGATGAAGTCCGCCAAGGAGGCCAACAAGACGCTGTCCACCAAGGACGCCGCCGCCGACCAGGGCGTCAGCGACCCGGAGCCGCAGCCGGTCAAGGCCGTGGCGGAGAAGACGCCGTACCACCGGAACGCGGCCCCCGTGGGCAAGGTCTTCTTCGACTCGCCCGAGGGCCACATGGTCTGCTCCGGCACGGTGATCAAGGACGTCAACCACCCGGGCAAGTCCAACCTGGTGTGGACGGCGGGCCACTGCGTGCACGCCGGCAAGGAGGGCGGCTGGTACCGCAACATCGCCTTCGTGCCGTCGTACAACGACCTCGGCAAGCCGGAGTCGCAGCTGGCGAATGCGACGACCTCGGAGGTCGCCCCGTACGGCACCTGGTGGGCGGACTGGGCCTCGACCTCGAACGAGTGGATCCAGGGCGGATCGGAGACGGGCGGCTCGGGTGCGGCGTACGACTACGCGGTGCTGCACGTGAAGCCCGAGTCCGGGGCGAAGTCGCTGGAGGAGACGGTCGGGGCGGCCCTCGACGTCGACTTCTCGGCGCCGTCCGCGACCGAGGTGGCGACCATGGGCGCCTGGGGCTACCCGGCGGCGCCGCCGTTCAACGGCCTGAAGATGTTCAAGTGCCTCGACCGGCCCGGCCGGCTGTCGCTGAGCTCGTCGCTGCCGACGATGTACCGGATCGGCTGCACCATGACCGGCGGTTCCTCCGGCGGCGGCTGGTTCCGTGTGGTGAACGGCAAGACGGAGCTGGTCTCGAACACCTCGATCGGCCCGACGGACAACACCTGGCTCGCCGGCCCGCAGCTGGGCCGGAAGGCGCAGGCCCTCTACGAGAACATGAGCAAGACCTACGGCGGTCGCTGACCGGCACACCGCAGAAGGCCCGCCCCTCGCGAAAGGGGCGGGCCTTCTGGTCGTCCTGCGTGTCTCAGGCGAGCTGTGCCAAAACGTACGGCGCGAGGTCGGCCGCGAGTTCCTCGTGCACCCGGACCTTGAGCAGGGTGCCCTCCGCGGTGTGCTCCTCGGAGATCACCTCGCCCTCGGTGTGGGCGCGGGCGACGAGCTTGCCGTGCGTGTACGGCACGAGCGCCTCGACCTCGACCGACGGCCGCGGCAGGTCGCGGTCGATCAGCGCGAGCAGCTCCTCGATGCCCTGGCCGCTGCGGGCCGAGACCGCGATGGAGCGCTTCTCGATCCGCATCAGCCGCTGAAGGACCAGCGGGTCGGCCGCGTCCGCCTTGTTGATCACGACGATCTCGGGTACGTCGGTGGCGCCGACGTCCCGGATCACCTCGCGCACGGCGGCGAGCTGCTCCTCCGGAACCGGGTGCGAGCCGTCCACCACGTGCAGGATCAGGTCGGACTCGCCGACCTCCTCCATGGTGGAGCGGAACGCCTCGACCAGGTGGTGCGGCAGGTGCCGGACGAAGCCGACGGTGTCGGCCAGGGTGTACAGGCGGCCGCTCGGGGTCTCCGCGCGGCGGACGGTCGGGTCCAGCGTCGCGAACAGGGCGTTCTCGACCAGGACGCCCGCGCCGGTGAGGCGGTTGAGCAGGGAGGACTTGCCGGCGTTGGTGTAGCCCGCGATGGCGACGGACGGCACCTTGTTGCGCTTGCGCTCCTGGCGCTTGATCTCGCGGCCGGTCTTCATCTCCGCGATCTCCCGGCGCATCTTCGCCATCTTCTCGCGGATCCGTCGCCGGTCCGTCTCGATCTTGGTCTCACCGGGGCCACGGGTGGCGAGGCCGCCGCCCTTGCCGCCGCCCATCTGGCGGGACAGCGACTGACCCCAGCCCCGGAGCCTCGGCAGCATGTACTGCATCTGCGCGAGCGCGACCTGCGCCTTGCCCTCTCGGGACTTGGCGTGCTGGGCGAAGATGTCGAGGATCAGGGCCGTACGGTCGACGACCTTGACCTTGACGACGTCCTCGAGCTGGATCAGCTGGCCCGGGCTCAGCTCACCGTCGCAGATGACGGTGTCGGCGCCCGTTTCGAGGACGATGTCGCGCAGCTCCAACGCCTTGCCGGAGCCGATGTAGGTGGCCGCGTCGGGCTTGTCGCGGCGCTGGATCACGCCGTCGAGCACGAGCGCGCCCGCGGTCTCGGCGAGGGCGGCCAGCTCCGCGAGGGAGTTGTCCGCGTCCTGCGCCGTTCCCGTGGTCCACACCCCGACGAGCACGACCCGCTCCAGGCGGAGCTGTCGGTACTCGACCTCGGTGACGTCCTCGAGCTCGGTGGAGAGGCCCGCCACACGGCGCAGTGCCGCGCGTTCGGAGCGGTCGAACTGGTCGCCGTCGCGCTCGCCGTCGATCTCGTGGCTCCAGGCGACGTCCTCTTCCATCAGGGCATCGGCCCGAAGACCTTCGGGATAGTCGTGCGCGAGGCGCTTGGTGTCCTGGGAAGGGGAAGAAGAGGAGGTCATTGGATCCTTACGTCGATGCGAATGCCGATTCGGCGGTCTTAGTGAGAACGCGTGGGAGCCCCGGGAGATTCCCGTGTCCGTGCCGCGCCGACCTGAAGATGGTCGCACGGTACGGCCCGTCTCGTCACCGCCTTATTTCCGGGCCGGACCCTTGGCATGCCTGGCGTCTTCGGTGTTCTTGGCGCCCTTGGCCGGCTCCATGCTCTTCCAGTCCGGGTGGCCGGGCATCGGCGGGGTCTTCTCGCCGTACAGCCAGTCCTTCAGGAATCCGCTCAGGTCGCGCCCGGCGACGGCCGAGGCGAGGCGGACGAAGTCGGCGGTGGTGGCGGTGGAGTCCCGGTGCTGTTTGACCCACAGCTTCTCCAGGCGCTCGAAGGCCCGTACGCCGATCTCCTGGCGCAGGGCGTAGAGGGCCAGCGCGGCGCCGTCGTAGATGTTGGGACGGAAGATGCCGATCTTCTGGCCGGGCGCGGGCGGCTTGGGCCGGGCGGGCGGGCCGCCGGAGGCGCGCCAGCTGTCGGAGGCGCTGTAGGCGGCCTTCATCCGGTCCTTCATGGGCTTGTGCGCCTTCTCCTCCGCGTAGAGGGACTCGTACCAGGTGGCGTGGCCCTCGTTCAGCCAGACGTCGGACCAGGTGCGGGGGCTGACGCTGTCGCCGAACCACTGGTGGGACAGCTCGTGCACCATGATCGACTCGAGGTACCACTTGGGGTAGTCGGGCTCGGTGAACAGGCGCTTCTCGAAGAGCGAGAGGGTCTGCGTCTCCAGTTCGAATCCGGTGGAGGCCTGCGCCATGAGCACGCCGTACGTCTCGAACGGGAACGTGCCGACCTTGCTCTCCAGCCAGGCGATCTGGTCGGGCGTCTTCGCGAGCCAGGGTTCGAGTTCCTTGCGGTCGGCGCTGGGCACGACGTCCCGGACCGGCAGCCCGTGCGGTCCCTCGCGGTGCAGGACGGCGGAGCGGCCGATGGACACCTGGGTGAGTTCGGTGGCCATGGGGTGCTCGGTGCGGTAGGTCCAGGTGGTGGTGCCGCCGACCCGGTTCGCTCCGGTGGGTACACCGTTGGCGACGGCGGTGTAACCGTTCGGGGCGGTGACGTGGATGGTGAACATCGCCTTGTCGGACGGGTGGTCGTTGCAGGGGAAGACCAGGTGGGCGGCGTCGGCCTGGTTGGCCATGGCGAGGCCGTCGGTGGTGCGCACCCAGCCGCCGTCCTCGTCCTTGCCGGCGACGGGATCGCTGGTGTGCTTCACGATGATCCGGGTCCAGTGCCCCTTGTGCAGGGGGCGGTCCGGCGTGACGACCAGGTCCTCGCCGGCGCCGGTGAAGCCGGCGCGGCGGCCGTCGACCTCGACGGATTCGACCTTGCCGTGCGCGAAGTCGAGGTTGACGCGGTCCAGGTCGGTGGTCGCCCAGGCGTCGATGGTGGTGACGGCCTGGAGCGGCTTGTCGTTGGAGCCGGGATAGGTGAAGGACAGGTCGTACGACGCCACGTCGTATCCCGGGTTGCCCAGGTACGGGTAGAGGCGGTCGCCGACGCCCAGGGGCTGGGCGGGTGCGGCGGCGGCGAGGAGGCAGACGGAGACGGCGGAGGCGAGCAGGGCCGCCGTCCGGCGGCGCAGGGGCCGGTGGTTCGCGCGCGGGCGGGGGGTGAGCGGCATGCAACACCGCTACCAGCGCGCGCGTGTGTCACGGCGGCGACGCGCGCCCGGCCCACTCGAACGGGTTGGTCCGGAGCGCCTTTCTCAGGAAGCCCGGCGTCGCTTCAGGAGGCCGGCGCCTGGTGCTGGGCCCTGCTCACGTCGTACACCCCGGCCACGTCGCGCATCGCGCGCATGAGGGCCGGCAGGTGGGCCGCGTCGGGCAGCTCCAGGGTGTAGGTGTGGCGCACCCGCTGCTGGCTGGGGGGTTCCACGGTCGCGGAGACGATCTCGGCGCCCTGCAGGGCGATCGCCTCGGTGAGGTCGGCGAGGAGGTGGGGGCGACCGAACGATTCAGCGACCAGGGTGACCCGGCATGCGGTGGTGTCTCCCCAGCGCACGCCGATCTCCGCGCGCCCCCGGCTCTTCATGTGCTCCACCGCCGCGCACCCCGCGCGGTGCACGGTCACCACTCCCCCGCGCACGGCGAAGCCGGTGATCTCGTCGGGCGGTACGGGCGTACAGCACCCGGCCAGACGCACGGTGGCCCCGGGGCGGTCCGCCAGGACGTCGGCGCCGCGCGGGCGGCCCGCGGGGGCGCTGTCGGTCCCGGCGGACCGGGCGGCCGTACCGCTCGCCCCGGCCGCGCCGCCTCCCGTGCCCGCGCCGCTTCCGCCGGATCTGGCGGAAGCGCCCTCCGCACCGCTCGCCGCGGCCGCGATGGTCCCGCCTCCCGCTCCCTCGGTCCCGCCCTCCGCGTCCCCGGCCGGATGCGTGGCCAGCCACCGCTGGATGGCGATGCGGGCGGCCGGGGTGTGGGCGTGCTCCAGCCACTCGCGGGAGGGCTCGGAGGCCGGGTCCTGGCCCATGAGGAGCTGGACCGTGTCGCCGTCCCTCAGCACCGTGCTGAGCGTCGCCAGGCGGCCATTGACGCGGGCGCCGATGCAGGCGTGGGCGTCCTCGCCGTACTGCGCGTAGGCGGCGTCCACACAGGTGGCGCCCTCGGGCAGGCCCAGGGTGCCGCCGTCGGGCCGGAACACGGTGATCTCGCGGTCCTGGGCGAGGTCCTCGCGCAGGGTGGACCAGAAGGTGTCCGGGTCGGGCGCGCCCTGCTGCCAGTCGAGGAGGCGGGAGAGCCAGCCGGGACGGGTGGGGTCGGCGCGCTCGCCGTCGGCCGGGTCGTCGGAGCCGGGTGCGTACGGGTTGCCGAGGGCGACCACGCCGGCCTCGGCGACCTTGTGCATCTGGTGGGTGCGGATGAGGACTTCGGCGACCTGGCCGTCCGCGCGGGCGACCGCGGTGTGCAGGGACTGGTAGAGGTTGAACTTCGGTACGGCGATGAAGTCCTTGAACTCCGAGACGACCGGGGTCATGCAGGTGTGCAGTTCGCCGAGGACGCCGTAACAGTCCGCGTCCTCGTTCACGAGCACCAGGAGGCGGCCGAAGTCGGCGCCGCGCAGTTCTCCGCGTTTGCGGGCCACGCGGTGGACCGAGACGAAATGGCGGGGGCGGATGAGGACTTCGGCCGGAATGTCGGCCTCGCGCAGCACTCCGCGGACCTCGTCGGCGATCTCCGCGAGGGGGTCGTCGGAGCGAGCCGCGTTCACGGCGATCAGCTCCCGGGTGTGTTCGTACTCCTCGGGGTGGAGGATGGCGAAGACGAGGTCTTCCAGTTCGGTCTTCAGGGCCTGCACGCCGAGGCGTTCGGCGAGCGGGATGAGGACGTCGCGGGTGACCTTGGCGATCCGGGCCTGTTTCTCGGGGCGCATCACGCCGAGGGTGCGCATGTTGTGCAGGCGGTCGGCGAGTTTGATCGACATCACGCGCACGTCGCTGCCCGTGGCGACGAGCATCTTGCGGAAGGTCTCGGGCTCGGCCGCCGCTCCGTAGTCGACCTTCTCCAGCTTCGTGACGCCGTCGACCAGGTAACGCACCTCCTCCCCGAACTGCTCCCGCACCTGGTCCAGCGTCACATCGGTGTCTTCGACGGTGTCGTGGAGCAGAGAGGCCGTCAAGGTGGTGGTCTCGGCCCCGAGTTCGGCGAGGATCAGGGTCACGGCGAGCGGGTGCGTGATGTACGGCTCGCCGCTCTTGCGCATCTGGCCGCGGTGCGAGGACTCGGCCAGGACGTAGGCGCGGCGCAGGGGTTCGAGGTCCGCGTCGGGGTGGTGGGCGCGGTGCGCCTCCACGACGTGGCTGATCGCGTCGGGCAGCCGGCCGCGCACGGCGGGGCCGAGCAGCGCGGCCCGGCCGAGCCTGCGCAGGTCGATCCGGGCCCGGGACTTCCTGCGGGCCACTGTGGGCGCCGTGGGCGCTACCGGGCCAGGGGTCGCAGGGTTCGTGGCCTCCGCACTCATGGGCACCTCCGGCTCGTCGACCGGCGGACGGAGCCCAGGACATGCGCGGCTCAGGGATGGCGACGTTCCCCCGTCCGTGCCGGTGCTTGATGCTACCGAGCCCACCACGTGCGACTGACCGCCTCTCGCCGAGCGTGAAACGGATCACCCAATCGAGCGACGACGAGGAGGTTTAGAGTTTGCGCCACCTGCCCTGTACTCGGCCGCGATTTCGAATGGTCCCGGCCGCCGAAAATCACCGAACCCGGCGTCCGAAGCCGCTCGTTGCACGGTTTCCCCAGGTCAGCGGAGCGCGTTTTCCAGCCACTCGGAGTCGATCTCGCCCTCGGCGACGATCACGGCGGGGCCGGTCATCTCGATCTCGCCGTCGGGCCGTTCGGTGATGACGAGGCGCCCGCCGGGCACGTCCACGGTGTACGTCACCGGCGTGCCGGTGACGGCCGGGTCGGCGCCGTCACGCCGGGCGGTGGCCACGGCGACCGCGCACGCGCCGGTGCCGCAGGAGCGGGTCTCGCCGGAGCCGCGCTCGTGCACGCGCATCGCGACGTGACGGGGACCGCGGTCGACGACGAACTCGACGTTGACCCCGTCCGGGTAGGCGGCGGCCGGGCTGACCGGCGGCGGTGCGTACAGGTTGCCGGCGTGCGCGAGGTCATCGACGAAGGCGACCGCGTGCGGGTTTCCCATGTTCACGTTGCGCGCGGGCCAGCTGCGCTCGCCGACGCTCACGAAGACCTCGCCCTCGGGCAGGCGGGCCCTGCCCATGCCGATGGTGACGTCCCCCGCGGCGGAGCCGCTATGGGGAGCAGTCTTCGCGATGTGCACATTCTTCACGCCCGCGCGCGTGGCGATCGCGAGGTCGCCCTCGCCCACGAGTCCGGCGTGCTGGAGGTAGCGGGCGAACACCCGAGTGCCGTTGCCGCACATCTCCGCGATCGAGCCGTCACCGTTGCGGTAGTCCATGAACCACTCCGCCGCGCCGGCCATCTCCCGGGCCTCCGGGTGCGCGGCGGACCGTACGACGTGCAGCACGCCGTCGCCGCCGATGCCGGCGCGGCGGTCGCACAGGGCGGCGACGGCCTCCGGCGTGAGGTCGAGGGTGTTCTCGGGGTCCGGGACGATCACGAAGTCGTTCTCGGTGCCGTGGCCCTTGAGGAAGGGGATCCGCGTGCGCGTGCTCATGCCTCGATCGTAAGGGAAGGGCGCTGTCGAACTGCGGGTCGGTGAGGACCGACGGGACGGGGCAGGCCGGTGCGACGGTGCGGGTCGGGGCGCCTCAGCGGAGCCTTGCCACGCGCCAGACGGCAAGGGTGACCACGACGGCGACCAGCAGGACGTACCCGAGCACCACCCGCCAGTCCGGGCGGCGGCCCGAGCCGCGGGCCGGCAGGCCCGGCCAGGTGTAGCCCACCCGGCGGGCGGCCATCATGCCCCAGCCCGCGGCGCAGGAGCAGATCAGCAGGCCCAGCATGGCGATCACCGCGCCGCTGTCGCCGAAGTCGAAGGCGAGCGGGAAGGCGAACATCAGGGAGCCGCCGGCGGCCAGGGCCACGATGGGCGCGAGCTGCCAGATGCGCAGTCGCCGCTGCGGGCGCAGCTCGACCTCGACCTCCGGACCGCTCGCGTACATCTCCTCGGGCGCCGGCCCGTCGGCGGTCACGCCGCCCGGGGTCTCGTCGGGCCCGTCGTCGGTCAGGTCGCCCAGAGAGTCCTCGCGCCGGTCCGGCTCGTCACCGTCTGTGGTGACGTGCTCGGCACTTTGTGCGGTGTCGCGAGGGCCGGCCTCCATCGCCACGCGCCCTCCCAACTAGGACTCCACTTGGTCGATCGAAGCACGATGATGGCACGGCGCCGCGCGCCCCGTTGACCGGCGGCGCATCCCGATGCCATGACGTGATCAGGCTGTGACCGGTCGTTCGACCAACGCCAGGGCCTGCCGCGGAAGTTCCCCGCGGTCCGCCGCGGCCCCACTCAGCCAGTGCACGCGCGGATCGCGCCTGAACCATGAATCCTGACGGCGCGCGAAGCGCTTGGTGGCGCGTACGGTCTCGTCCCGCGCTTCCGCTTCGGTGCAGTCCCCGGCGAGCGCAGCGAGTACCTGCTGGTAGCCCAGCGCGCGCGAGGCCGTGACGCCCTCGCGCAGCCCCTGCGCCTCCAGGGCGCGCACCTCGTCGACGAGGCCCGCGTCCCACATCCGGTCGACACGGCGCGCGATGCGCTCGTCGAGTTCGGGACGCGCGACGTCGACACCGATCTGGACGGTGTCGTAGACGGAGTCGTGGCCGGGAAGGTTGGCCGTGAAGGGCTGCCCGGTGATCTCGATCACTTCCAGGGCGCGGACGATCCGGCGGCCGTTGCTGGGCAGGATCGCGCGGGCGGCCTCGGGGTCGGCGGCGGCCAGGCGGGCGTGCAGCGCCCCGGAGCCACGCAGCGCCAGCTCCTCCTCCAGGCGGGCCCTGACCACGGGGTCGGTGCCGGGGAACTCCAGGTTGTCGACGGCTCCGCGGACGTAGAGGCCGGAGCCGCCGACCAGGATCGGCCAGCGGCCCTCGGCGAGCAGGGCGTCGATCCGGGCGCGGGCCAGCTTCTGGTACTCGGCGACGGAGGCGGTGACCGTCACGTCCCAGATGTCCAGCAGGTGGTGGGGGATGCCGCCGCGCTCCTCGCGCGTCAGCTTGGCGGTGCCGATGTCCATCCCTCGATAGAGCTGCATGGAGTCGGCGTTGACGACCTCGCCACCGAGTCGTTGGGCCAGGAAAACGCCCAGATCGGACTTTCCGGCCGCTGTGGGTCCGACGACGGCGATGACGCGGGGGGCTGAAGATGCACTGCTCACCGCACCAGTCTCGCAAACCTCACGACCACGCCTCGAACGGGTTACGTGACGGTACGCATCCCACGTCGTTGCACCGAGGTGCCCGCCGGTCGCCGGACATGGTGACCCGGGTGGCGCAAACGGACGCACCGTGTGACGCGGGATTTCGCCCGCACGAGTAACGTAAGGAGTGGATATGGGCGTTTTTGCACGGCTCCTCGGCAGGTCGAAGGCGACGCAGGAGGCGGCGCCCGACGAGGTGCAGACCGACACCGAGTCGGGAGCGGCCGAGGCGGTGGCGGAAGCGGATCGGGCAGCGGAGGCGAAGGGGCCGGCCGAGGACGGGCGCGAGATCGAGGCGGCGGAGGCGAAGGCCGCCGATTCCGGCGCGGCCGAGAGCGCCGAGATCCCCAAGCAGCAGTCCGCGGACGAGGCCGCCGACAGCGAGGCCGGTGAGGGCGCCCGCACATGACTGTCCCCGTGAGGGAAGGTGGACCATGGGTCTGATGGACAACGTGAAGGCCAAGCTCGCCCCGGCCAAGGACAAGGTGTCGGATCTCGCCCAGAAGCACGGGGGCAAGGTCCAGCACAGCCTCGACAAGGCCGCCAAGGCCGTGGACGAGCGGACCAAGGGCAAGTACAGCGACAAGATCCATGCCGGTACGGACAAGGCGAAGGGGGCGATGGACCGCCTGGCGCACAAGGAGGGTCCAAAGGCCGGCGACGCCGCGACCCCCACCCGGCCGGAGGGCCCGCCACCGGCTTCCTGAACGACACGCGGATCGGCGGACGGCCGTGGAGCGCCAACGCTCCCGGCCGTCCGCCGTTTCGTCTCCGCCTCGGGGCAACGCCTCGGGCTTCTTCGCCGCCGGGCGATGCCTGGGGCTCCTTCACCGCCGGACGACGCCCAGCACTTCTCCGCCGCCGGACGACGCCCAGCACTTCTCCGCCGCCGGACGACGCCCAGCACTTCTCCGCCGCCGGACGACGCCTAGGACCAGGTGGCGACCAGGTACCCGACGCCGTACGGCGCGTCGTCGTAGAGCAGTGCCCCGCTCAGGCCCGCCCCCTCGGCCGCTCCGGCGAGGACCTGCCAGGGCGCGCGGCCGGAGGCCTTCAGCTCGTACGCCAGCTCGGCGTCCAGCGCCTCGACGGCCGCCACGTCCGCCGTCCCCAGCGCACGGGCGACCTCGGCGTCGAAGGGCGCCGCCCGCTCGTCCAGGTATCCCGGTGCCTTGAGCGTGCGGCACGCGCTGGCATCGCCCATCACCAGCAGCGCCACCCGCCCGGCTCGGGCGGCGATGTCCCGCCCGGTCTCGACGCACCGCTCGGGCGCGAACGGTTCCCCGACGCCGAGCCCCTCGATCGGGGCGTCCGCCCAGCCGGTGCGCTCCAGCAGCCAGGCGCCGACGGCCAGTGACGTGGGCAGCTCACGCTCTGTGGCGGCGACCGTGGCCACGCCGAGGCGTACGTCCACGTCGACGCCGAAGCCCCGGAAGGAGCCCGGGGTGCCCTGCGGGTGCCGGCCCCGCCCGCTCTGCTCGGCGGGCCCGACGACCACCAGCAGATCGGGGCGGGCGGCGGCGAGCACGCCGAGCGCGTCGGTGCACGCCGCCCGCACGGTGTCCAGTTCGGGTGCGGCACCCGCGGCGACCTCGGGCACGAGCAGCGGCGGGCAGGGGCAGACGGCTGCGGCGACAAGCATGATCGGGAGCCTACTGCCAGGGGGGTGGCACCGGGTCGGAGCTCCACACCAGCTCGGCAAGCCGGTAGACCACGCGGAACGTGGAGACCAGACCCTCGATGTTCGTGCAGTAGGCGTCCCCGTCCCCGATCCGGTAGACGTCACGGCGCTTCTGGCGCAGCCCGGGGCGGGGGCGATGGGTGCAGGCGAGCTCGTAGAGGCGGGCGCGGGCCTCCTCCGGGGTGCCCTCGAAGCGCGCCGCCTCCTCGCTGCGGTACTGCTCCCCGTAACCGAACTGTGCGAGAACCGTCCAGTGCGCCATGTGCCGCCCCCCTGCCCCTCGGTTCCGGGTGTGCTCAGTCCAGCGCGCAGCCGCTCGTGGCGGCCGGCAGCGGCGCCGGCACCCCGATCGTCGGCAGCCCCAGCATCACGCCGGCCGGCTTGGCAGCCTCCGCGGCGTTGCGCTTCTCCCACGCGTCGCCCGCGCGCGTGCGGCGCACGTCGAGGACGGAGCCCTCGGCGAGGAGGTGGTGCGGGGCGGCGTACGTGATCTCGACGGTGACCACGTCGCCGGGGCGGACGTCCTGCTCCGGCTTGGTGAAGTGGACCAGCCGGTTGTCGTGGGCGCGGCCGGACAGGCGGTGGGTGGCGCCGTCCTTGCGGCCCTCGCCCTCGGCGACCATCAGCTCCAGGGTGCGGCCGACCTGCTTCTTGTTCTCCTCCCAGGAGATCTCCTCCTGGAGGGCGACGAGTCGCTCGTAGCGCGCCTGGACGACCTCCTTGGGGATCTGGTCGTCCATGGTGGCGGCGGGGGTGCCGGGCCGCTTGGAGTACTGGAAGGTGAACGCCTGCGTGAAGCGGGCCTCGCGGACGACGTGGAGGGTCTGCTCGAAGTCCTCCTCCGTCTCCCCCGGGAAGCCCACGATGATGTCGGTGGTGATCGCGGCGTGCGGGATGGAGGCCCGCACCTTCTCGATGATCCCGAGGTAGCGATCCTGCCGGTAGGAGCGGCGCATCGCCTTCAGGACGGTGTCCGAGCCGGACTGGAGCGGCATGTGCAGCTGCGGCATGACATTCGGCGTCTCGGCCATGGCGGCGATGACGTCGTCGGTGAAGTCGCGCGGGTGCGGGGAGGTGAAGCGGATCCGCTCCAGGCCCTCGATCTTGCCGCAGGCGCGCAGCAGCTTGCTGAAGGCCTCGCGGTCACCGATGTCGGAGCCGTAGGCGTTGACGTTCTGCCCGAGCAGCGTGATCTCGGAGACGCCCTCGGCGACCAGCGCCTCGACCTCGGCGAGGATGTCGCCGGGGCGGCGGTCCTTCTCCTTGCCGCGCAGGGCCGGGACGATACAGAAGGTGCAGGTGTTGTTGCAGCCGACGGAGATCGAGACCCAGGCCGCGTAGGCGCTCTCGCGCCGGGTCGGCAGCGTGGAGGGGAACGCCTCCAGGGACTCGGCGATCTCGACCTGCGCCTCTTCCTGGACGCGGGCGCGCTCCAGCAGGACGGGCAGCTTGCCGATGTTGTGCGTGCCGAAGACGACGTCCACCCAGGGCGCCTTCTGCACGATGGTGTCGCGGTCCTTCTGCGCGAGGCAGCCGCCGACCGCGATCTGCATACCGGGGTGGCCCGCCTTCTTGGACGCGAGGCGGCCGAGGTTGCCGTAGAGCCGGTTGTCGGCGTTCTCGCGCACCGCGCACGTGTTGAAGACGACGACGTCCGCGTCCCCGTCCGACCCCTCGGGGGCGCGCACGTACCCGGCGTCTTCGAGCAGCCCGGACAATCGCTCGGAATCGTGGACGTTCATCTGGCACCCGTAGGTACGGACTTCGTAGGTCTTGGGTGCTGCTACGTCCACTGCGGGGCTCCGGTCGCTGCTGATGGTCATGGGTCAAGGGTAGGCGGTCCCGGAGAGCCGGTGCCGCGGTGCTCGTGTCCGCCGGGATGCACGCGGTCAGCGCGCCTTGCGCGGGTGCCGCTCCGCCCGTGCTCCGGCCTCTTGCAGCGGAAGCGGAATTCCCTGGAGCAGGAAGGCGGAATTTCCCCCTCTGCCGCTTCCCTCACCTCGGCACTCGTTGCTGTTTCCGAAACACATCAGCAGTTTTTCCGAGAACCGGCGCCCGCGCCTGCGTCAGCGCCACATGTACGTCAGCGCCACATGTAACTGAAAAACCAGCCGAGCGCCGCGGCGGCCTCGCCCGTCAGCTCCGGGTGGCGCCTGCGCATTTCTTCACGGAAATGGGCGGTCCCGGAGGAGAGGCTTTGGTCCCCCCATTCGATGTCGAACGCCGCGGCCTCGCTGACGATCTCCTTCGCGTAGGCCGCCAGCCCGGGACCGTCGTCCGGGCCGAAGCGGGCGAGCACCGCGGCCTCGTCCCGCTGCGGGAAGGGCGACTCGCCCCGCCCCAGGAACACCGTGATCGCGGCGCTCTTCCTCTCGTCGGACATCTCGGGCCTTCCAGCCTCGAACACTGCTCCAGGGCGCCGGACGGCCACCCCGAGGATCTCCTTCACTGCCGGCCGCGACGGGGCCACCCGCCCACGGACCCTCACGGGGCCGTGGGCGGGTGGCAGCCTATCCGCGGGCCGGCCGCCGGTAGCGCGCCGGGCGCCTCCGGCGGCACCGCGCGCTAGCCCTCTTCGGCGGCCATCGCCTCCGCTTCCGCCATCGCCTCGGCCTCCTGGGTCCACGTCTACCCGCGGACGCTGTCGGCGACCGAGGTCGGCGCCCTGCACTGACCCGCACCGCGGACACGGGCCCCCGTCGCTCCCGGTGGAGCGGCGGGGGCCCGCTGTTTCCTGTTCAGTGGTGAGCGCCCCGGACGCGGTCGATGACGTACAGCGGGTCCGCGGGCGGGGTGTCTCCGCGCCAGGCCACGTGCTGGTCCGGGCGGACGAGGACGAGGTCGCGCTCGTAGAGGCCCCGCGCGTGGGCGTCACGGACGTCGACGACCTCAAGAGGCATGGCGCGCTCGGCGGCGTCGGTGAACGCGGTGACGTCGTGGTCGGCGAAGCGCAGCAGGGTGAAGCCGTGGTGGAAGAGGTCGAACAGGGCCCGGCCGTCCTGGAGGAGCAGGCTCGGCGGCCGGGCGCCCGGCCAGGTGCTGGGCGTGTACTCGTCCATGGTCTGGCGCGGGGCCCGGCCGTGGGGGTCGGGGCAGACGACGGGTGAGGTGTCGTAGCGGTAGCCGAGCTCGATGCCGAGTGCCTCGTTCTCCAGGTTTCCCAGGTCGCTGATCTCGCGGCCGAGCCGTCGGCGGGCGCGTGCTCCGGACCAGCGTTCGCTGTGGGCGGTGGTCCGGTGGGCGGCCTTGACCGCTGCCCGGACGACGCTGTGCCGGGCGGCGGCCCCGCGGTTGCGCAGGGCCACGGCGCGGCGCTCGTGCTCGTAGGCGCGCAGCAGGCCGGGGGTGCCCCAGCCCTGCAGGACCGCTGCGAGGGCCCAGCCGAGTCCGACGGCGTCACCGACGCCGGTGTTCATGCCGTAGCCACCGGTGGGAGGCACCTGGTGCACGGCGTCCCCGGCGAGCCAGACCCGGCCGTGGCCGTAGGAGTCGGCGACGGTCAGGCGTGGGGTCCAGGCGTTGGCGACCAGGACGTCCATCTCGAACCTGCGGCCGACGCGCTCGTGGACGAACGCGCGCGGGTCGATGCGGTCGGCGTCGGTGCCGGCGCCCAGCGGGGCGTGGAGGGTGAAGGTGTCGCCGTCGTTCTGGGAGATCAGCGTCCAGCCCTCCGGGGACTGGAGGTGCCAGACGTGGCCGCCGAAGCGCTGGAAGATCTTCCGGTCCGGCGTGGAGAAGTGGACGAGGTAGATACGGCCGTCCATGGGGCGTTCCCCGGTCGCCCGGTAGGCGCGGGCCAGCATCGCCGCCGTACGGGGAAGTCCCAGCTCCTTGACGAGCATCCGGCGCAGGTCGATCTCGTGCAGGTCTGTGCCCAGCTGTCTGCGGGTGCGGCTGCCGGCGCCGTCGCAGCCGATGAGGTACTGCGCGCGGATCGTGCGCCGCCTGTCGCCGTTCGCCGACACGAGACGGGCGGTGACGCCCTCGGTGTCCTGCGCGAAGCTCTCCAGCGCCCAGCCGTACTGCACGCTCACGTGCTGGGACCGGGCCTCCAGGAGGTCGCGCAGCGCCGGTTCGAGGATCACCTGGGACACCCGCATCCACGGTTCGAGCGGGAGGGTGCCGTCATCGCGGTCACGGATCGTCTCGCGCGTCTCGTCGACGCTGGGGTAGTCGAACGAGGCCAGCTCCCAGCCGACCGCGCTGGTCGCCCACGTCACCTTGGTGGGGTGATCGGACGGGACGGCGACCTTGCGCAGCTCGTCGGCGACGCCGAGGCGGCGGTACAGCTCCATGCTGCGCCCGTTGGTGACGTCCATCTTCGGGTGCCGGGTGGTCGAGGTGTTGCGCTCCACGACCAGGGCCCGGACGCCCTGGTGCTCCAGCTCCATGGCCAGCGTCAGACCGACCGGCCCCGCGCCCACCACCAGCACGGGCACGGTCTCCACCGTCGCGGCTCCCGGTGCCGGGGGTGCCGGCTCGCTCATCTCGTGGCCCTCTTCTCGTACGGCGATGTCACCCGGCAGGGCACGGCGAAGTCGGCCACCCTGCGCTCCACTTCGGCCGTCGTGGCCGCCGTAGCCCGGGCGCGCAGTGTCACGGTGACCGTCACCGTCCCGGAGTCTGCGTCGGCGCGGATCTCGTCGACGTCGTCGATGTCGCCGAGGACGTCGGTCAGCACGCGGCGCGTGGCGTCGGCGCGCAGCGGGAGCTTGGACGGCTTGCCGACCGCGGTGACCGGGAGCGCGTCGAGGACACGGACGGCCCTGGGCGCGGCGGCGGCCTCGCTCACGTGCGCCGCGGCCCAGGCGCGCAGGTCGTCCTCGGTGACCGTGCCGTCGGCGAGGGTCACGTACGCCACCGGGACCTCGCCCGCCCGCCGGTCCGGCTGTCCGACGGCCTGGGCGCCGGTCACCGCGGGGTGCGCGAGCAGCGCGTCCTCGACGACCCGGGGGTCGATGTTGTGGCCTCCGCGGATGATGAGGTCCTTCGCGCGCCCGGTGAGGTAGAGGAAGCCGTCCTCGTCGAGGTAGCCGAGGTCGCCGGTGTCCAGCCAGCCGTCGACCACCTTGCCCTGGCCGCTGATCCGGTGGCCGTCGGCGTCGCGGCCCTCGACGTAGCCCGGAAAGACGGTGGGGCCGCTGATGAGCACGGAGCCGACCGCGCCCGGGGGCAGGTCCCGCTCACCGTCGGCGATCCTGATGTTCTGGTACGGCAGCCGCTGCCCGACCGAGCCGGGCCGGCGGACCTCCAGGAATCCGCGCACGCTGGCGCAGGTCGCCTCGGTGAGTCCGTACCCCTCGAGCAGCGGAATCCCGGTCGCCTGCTCGAAGCCGGCGCGCACGCCCTCGGGCAGCGCGGACGCGCCGACCATCGCGCAGCGCATCGAGCCGATGTCCGCCCCGTCGACCGGACAGGCGGCCAGCACCGCGTACACGGTCGGTACAGCGCTCATCGTGGCGATCCTGTAGTGCTCGACGATGCGCCAGAAGTCCCCGTGGAGCGCGGGGTCCCGGTAGCCCAACGGGCCCGCCCACACGACCTGCTGGCCGCGCAGCAGCGGCGCGAGCAGGGTCACCACCAGCGCGTTGACGTGGAAGAGGGGCAGCGCGGCGAAGACGACCGAGTCCTGGTCCAGTACGGAGTTGGCAGCGATCATCCAGGCGTCGCTGATCTCGTTCGCGTGCGTGTGGGCCGCGAGTTTCGGGGCTCCGGTGGTGCCGCCGGTGTGGAAGAAGGAGGCCAGGTCGCTGCTGGTGGGCGGCTCACCCAGGAAGCGGTCGTCCGGGCGGTCGGCCACGGCCGCGCTCCGGTCCGCGGCACCGGTGGGCCGTAGCACCAGCACATGGTCCACCAGGCCCTGCTCGGCCAGTTCGGCGCCGGTCTCGTACGCCTCGGGGTCCAGCTCCTCGGAGGCGGTGATGATCACTCGGGCGCCGGCCCGGCGGACCAGCTCGGTGACATGGTCCCGGGCGAGCGCCGGGTTGACGGGTGTCGCGATGCCGGCGAGCTGGGCGGCCAGGAGCGCGGTGATCAGCTCGTCGCAGTTCGGCGAGAGCAGGGCGACGGTGTCGTGGCGACGGACGCCGAGCCGGTGCAGGGCGTTGGCCGTCCGGTGCACGTCGGCGAGCAGCTCCGCGTACGTGCGGGACCTGGGCGAGCGCCAGGACGCGGCGTCCGGAAGGACGGTGAGCGCGGTCCGCTCGGGCCACTGCTCGGCCGCGCGTCGCAGCAGCTCGTACGAGGTGGCGGGCAGCCCGCGCTGGGCCAGCGGGGTGGCCTCGATGGCTGCCAGGTCGTCGGGGTGGTCGTAGCGCGGCCACCCCGTACGCGGGTCGGTGCTCACGCGTACCTCACCTTGTTCTGCTGGGTACCGAGGTCGACGGCGCCGTCGGGGGTGCGGATGGACAGCTCGAGGACGTCGCCGTCGTGGAGGTACTTCTCGTTCTTCTCCTGGGAGTTGAAGAACGTCTTCCACTTCACGGCCGGCGGCAGGAGCGCGGCGATCAGCGCCACGGCCTTGGGCGGGGCCTTGAGGGCGGTGCCGCCGGGGGTGCCGGTGAGGACGAGGTCGCCGGGGGCGAGGGCCTGGAAGCGGGAGAGCTCCCGCAGGGCCTGCAGCGGGGTGTAGATCATGTCGGTCAGGTCGCTGTTCTGGCGGATCTCGCCGTTGACCCTGAGGACCAGCCTGAGGTCGGCGAGGCGGTCCAGCTCGTCGGCGTCGAGGAGCACCAGGGCGGGGCCGACCGGGGTGAAGGTCGGATAGGACTTCGCCTCGTAGAACTGGGTCTTGGGAAGCTGTACGTCGCGTGCGGAGACGTCGTTGGTGATGACCAGGCCGGCGATGTGGTCCTTCCAGTCGGCCTCCGTCACGCGCGTGCCGACGGGCAGGGGACGTCCGACGACCAGGCCCAGCTCGATCTCGTAGTCGAGGAAGCGGACATGGCCGGGTTTGACGATCTCGTCGTACGGGCCGCTGATCGAGCCGGACGTCTTGCGGAAGAAGGTCAGCGGGACGGTGGCCGGGTCCATCCCCGAGTCGCGCACGTGGGAGACGAAGTTGGTCATCTGCGCGACCACCCGGCACGGCGCGGTGACCGGGGAGACCAGCGGGAGTTCGGCGATGGTGCGGGGCTCGTCCGTCGCCGTGCGGGCCGCGTGGACCGCGGGGAGGTCGGCGAGCAGTTCGGCGGTCGTGGTCGCGCCGGTCTCGACCCGGACGGCGCGGTGTTCGTCGAGCGCGACCCACCACGCCTCGGCCGTACGGAGGACGGAGATGCTCATGAGGTTGCCACTTTCAACAGGCCGCGCAGGCGTTCGAGGTCGAACTCGTTGTCGTCGGATCGGAGGGCGGTGAGGATCGAGCGCAGCTCGGCCAGCGCATCGCGGCCGGGGGCCATGCCGAGGAAGTCCTTGGTGGCCGGCGGGCCCCACTGTGCGAGGCCCGAGGCCGTCATGGGGGCCCAGCCGGGCTCCAGGGTGGCGTCGAACATGTCGCTGTCGGCGAAGTGCTCGACCAGGAAGCCGTCGGGGTCGCGCCAGTAGTCGAAGATCTGGCTGCCGAGGATGTGCCGGCCGATGCCCCAGGAGCGGCGGTAGCCCTCGTCGAGCAGGTGCTCGCCGCCGGCGGCCATCGCGTCGAGGTCGGTCACCTCGTACGCCGAGTGCACGTACCGGTCGGAGGGTCCGAGCGTCAGGGCCAGGGTGTGGTGGTCGGTCGGCGTCCGGCCACGGTCGCAGCGGATGAAGCTCATGGTCGGGCCCCGCTCGCGCTGGCCCTCGTAGAAGAGGAAGTCGCTGACGATCAGGCCGAGGTGCTCCAGGTACCAGTTCAGGGTGCGCAGGTAGGTGGTGCTCTGGAGGACCACGTGTCCCAGGCGCCGTACGCCGGCCGGCTCCCGGGGCGGTCGCTGGGTGTCGTTGGCCCGGTCGAGGCCGCCGCCGACATTGAGCCGCTGCGGCCGCTGTCCCGGCCGGGCGGGCAGCTCGTCCACGTCGGCGACGACGCGGACCCGCAGCCCGCCCGGATCGGCCAGGTCGACGACGGACCCGCCGAGGGTCTGGGGCAGCGGGTGCACCCGGGTGCCGACGGTGTCGGCCAGTCGCAGCAGGTCACGGGTGTCGGCGGCCCGGAAGGCCGGGCCGAGGAACCGCGATCTGCGGCCCCTGCGGATGATCACGCACGGCGCTCCCGCCTGCGTTCCCCGCAGGTGCAGCTCGCGGGTGTCGCGGTACGACGTGACGAAGCCGAACGCCCGGGCGAAGGCCTCGGCGCGGGCCAGGTCGGGCTTGAGGAACTCCAGCCATGCGATGTCGTGAACCTTGATCACCGGGTTCGCGGCCCGGCCCGGATGCTCTCCGGGGAGTGCGCCCTGCTCGGAGTGCAGGTCGTTGTGCGTCCCGTGCACAGCCACGGTCACCACCTCCTGAAGAAAGCTTCACTTTCGAAGTTGACGTCAGTCAATAGAACTGAAGAAATATTCAAGAAACAGGGAACAGCGACTAGAGTGCGGGGGAAGCCAGTACCGGCGGGACGGGGAGGATGCGATGGCCGAGAAGACCGCACAGCGGCGCGTCGACCGGCGGAAGGCACGGACGCGCACCGCGCTGGTGTGTGCGGCACAGCGGTTGCTGGCCGAGAGGCGGACCGACGTCCCCATCCTCGAGATCACCGAACTCGCCGACATCGGGGTCGGATCGTTCTACAACCACTTCGACAGCAAGGAGGACCTCTTCCGGGTCGCTGTCGAGGAGGCGCTGGAGTGGTGGGGCTCGGTGATGGACCGCCTCACCGCGGACGTCGACGACCCCGCGGTCGCGTTCGCCCAGAGCTTCCGCATGACCGGCCGGCTGCACCGCCGGCACCCGGAGCTGAGCCGGATCCTGCTGCACCACGGACTCGAACTGGCCCAGTCCGAACGCGGGTTGGCGCCCCGCGCGTTCCACGACATCCGTGCCGCGGTGGACGCGGGCCGGTTCGAGGTGGAGGACCTGGACCTCGCGCTGGCGGTAACGGCGGGCGCCGCGCTGGCACTGGGCGCGCTGCTGCACTCGCAGCCCGACCGCGACGACGCCACGTCCGCGGACCTGGTGGTCCGTGGCCTCCTGCGTCAGTTCGGCATCCCCGCCGACGAGGCCGAACGGATCTGCTCGCTCGACCTGCCGGACCTGGAGGTCGCCGACACCCTGGCGCGGTGAGCCCGCCCCGCAGCAAGGTCTGCACTCGGCCCCGCAGGCCGCTGAAGCGCCCAGGGCGAGCGGGTTCCCCCCTCGCGCCCGCTCGCCCGACCCGCGCGCCCCTCATGCGGAGCGGGGGTCTTCTCCCATTCCATCGGGGCGACCGGGCGGCCGTCGGTCGTACGGTGGGCGGATCCCGGCGGGGATGCGCTCCACGAGTGCCGCCGCCTCGGGCGTCCGCACCAGGAAGTGGACGTCCCATCCGGCCCCACGGGCCAACTCCGCCTCCACGGCGGCCCATACGGCGGCCAGGCTGACGTCGTACGCCAGTCCGCCGCGGCCCGAGCCGAGCAACGGGAAGCACACCGAGCGCAGCGGCGGGTCGAAACGGTCGTGTTCCTCCGCCAGGAGCGCGAGCGCGCGGGAGGCGGCCCGGGTGATGTCGGACGGCAGCACGTCGTAGTCGTTGGTCCCGGCCCGGGGAACGGCGACCGCAGCGTGGTAGACCCGTCGTACGCCCTGTGCGGCCAGGGCCCCCGTACCGGTGGCGGCCACGGTGCCTGGCAGCACGGCGCGCCCCGAAGTGCCGTTCCGGCAGGCCCACTTGTTCAGCTCGCCGTGGACCGGGTCGTCCAGGACGTCACCGGTCACGCCGCGCACCGAGGCCGCCCGGCGCAGCGAGGCGGCGACCGACGACTTGTACGGCTCGGGCAGCGCGAAGTGGACGTTGGACGGGGAGACGACCACGTCCACGTCGCGCAGCAGGTCCACCGGGTGCACATGGAGGGTGAGCGTCACCGGCCGCTCGCCGACCCGGACCCGCACGGTCCGGTGGGTGCCGACCCCCTCCTCGGCCACGGCGGCCGCTGCGGGCGCCGCGGCCGTCTCCGCCGCCAGCCGCAGCACGTGCTCGGCGACCTGTCCGAGGACCATCACCTCGTGGTCCTTGCGGAACCGCTCGACGCTCACCCCGTACACCGAGGCCGCTCGGGCCCGGCGGGAGGAGGCGGGCCAGTCCCGGGTGCCCTGGGCCAGCCCCAGGGTGTACTCGGCGGCGGTGCGCAGGGTCCCGGCGTCCAGGCGCGACACGGCGAGCCGCAACAGCGTCTCGACGGCCGCACCGGGAGTCCGGGCGCCGGTCGCGGGCACCGCCCGCGCCGCCGACTCCAGGCCGGGCAGTGCGCGCCCGCGCAGCCTCACCAGTCCGGCGCGCCTGACCTCCTTGAGTTCATGGAGAAGTGACGCATGGTCAGGGAGGGACGATGCCATGCGCCCACGATGGCATCACGTCTCGGCGACCGACAAGCGGGACGGAGTGGTCCCCACATCACTGCCACACCGGCTCCGAGACGACCGCGCGCAGCGGTTCGAGGATCTCGTTGGCCTTCTTCATGCCCTCCTGGGAGCCGAGGTCCGGGATCCCGCCGTCCTGCAGCACCTCCAGCGGCCTGCCGTCGCAGTGTTCGAAGCGGTCGTGGAAGAGCACCAGGGCGCGCTGGGCCCGGTTGCGCCGGGACTCCCAGATCAGCCCCATCGCATCGGGTGCCTGCGCCCGGATCTCGCTCGACCAGCGCCGCGCGACCGCGTAGTTGCTCTCGTCCTCCAGGAGCGTGGAGTCCTGGCAGACGGCGGCCAGATCCTGCCCGTCGACCAGGGAGACCAGGTTCAGCTCGCACCGGGTACGCAGGCCGCTCAGCGACCGCCGCCGGACGGCGCTGTAAGGGATCCGCCGCGTACCGGCCGGCAGTTCGAAGGGCCGCGAGCGCAGCACGCTCTCCGCGAGGGCGGTGAGCCGGGTGTCCGCCAGGTACAGGCTGTGGTACGGATCCAGCACCGTGCCCTCGAAGCGGCCGCCGCCGAAGTGGATGTCCGCGAGCTTCGGGCTGAACTGGTCCGGCGCGTACTTGGACTGGTGCACCCGCCACAGCTCGGTGCCGGCCGGGATCACCAGACGGTTGGGGCGCAACTCCAACTCGATCATCGGGAAGAAGTCGCTCATCAGTCCCCCTCCACCAGTGCGGTGGCAGCGCCGACCAGCCGCTGGTCCGGCAGCCGGCCGAGCAGCGACGCGGGTGTCCCGCCCAGCCAGGTGTTGCCGCTGAGCCACCAGGCCGCGGCTCCCCAGGGGTCGATGTCGGCGAGGAGCAGCCGGTTGACCCGGAGGACGACCTCGCGCGGGGTGCCGCCGCCCGCGCCGAACTGGAACTCCGGGTAGCGGTCGCCGTCCCGGGGATCCGTCAGTCTGATCAGCTCGGGGGGTGGCGCGCCGCCGCAACGGACCCGCGCCTCGTCGGCCGAGAGGGCCGGCGCCCCGAGCAGCATCCGGTCCTCTTCGGACGCGGTGCCGTACGCCGGTTCGGGGGCGGTCGACAGGGATGTCAGCAGCGCCATCAGCTCGCGCGCCCCCACCACGGTCGTCGGCCCGGGGGGCGCCGCGACGAGTCGTACGGAGTCCAGCACCCTGCGCACGGGATGGTCCAGCGGCAGGGGCAGCAGGGCCAGCCGAACCCCCTGGGACGCCTTGCGCACCGCCCTGTCGTCGGACGCGTCCGTGGCCGCGAGGGCCTCCAGCCGGGCCAGCAGCAGCGCGTACTGCTCGTCGTCGAGCGCCTCGCGGATGGTGTCCCGGTGCTCGCCGATCAGGACGAGCAGCCGCTCCGTCGAGCCGCCGGGGCCGTCGCTCGTACCACCGTCGTTCATGCGTTCCCCCCTTCGGTACCTGCTTCTGTCTCTCCACGGCTTCCGGGTCTCGCCGCTCCCGGACGCCCCTGGTGGATGCAGGCGGCCCAGAGCGCGTCGACGGGGCTGAGCCCCTCGACGGTCAGGTGCGTGACGAGCGGCAGCAGGAACAGCGCCGCCCAGCGCCGGTCCTCCTCGGTCGCCGTCGCCCCCAGCGCCGTACCGGGGCTCAGCAAGCTCTCCGCACGCTCCCGGTCCGCCGGCACGCCGCCCCCGGCGAGGTGCCGCTGGGTCAGCGCGCCCGCCGGCCACACGCTCACCGTGCTGCACAGGGCGGGGTCGTGGCCCAGCAGCCTTTCGAGCTGGTCGAGTTCGGTGACCGTCGCGTCGAAGTCACGCGGCGCCACCGCACCGGCCCCCAAGGCGGGGACCAGCCGTCTGACCCGCTCCGCGGCGTCCGCGGCCCACGCGCGCAGCCCCCGTACGCCACCGCTCTCCTCGTCGCTCACCGGTGCGTCCTGCCCTTCCGGGTCCTCGACCGCCCTTGGCCTGAACGCCACTATGCCGATCCACCGGACCGGTGGCGACAAGATCCCGCGCTTCGGGTGCTCATCGCCCGAAATCCACCCAGGAGGCGCCCAGTTCGACCCTCATCGCCCGCCGTATCCGCCGCAGCCCACCCCACAGCGCGTCGATGCCCTGCTGCACGGCGCCCGGCGAGTCCCCGGCACGCGGGGCGCCCTCGTCCAGGCGCCGGACCATGCCGTAGACCGTGCCCAGGTCACGGCTGAAGTCGCCCGCGAGGTCGAGCACGCGCTCCGGCACCCGCAGCTGCGCCTCCGCGTACACGTCCCGGTACTGGTCACGGGCTTCGGTGAGCCGCTGCCGTACGACCCGCACGTCCTCGGTCCGGCCCAGCGCGTGCAGCTGGTCGGTGAGCGCGGCCAGATAATGCCGGGCGGAGGTGTTCAGCGCCACGTAGCACGACCGCAGCTCCTGGGCCTGCTTGCGCCGCTCCTGCAGTTCCTCGGCGTGCTCCTGCTCGCGTCGGCGGCTGCGGTCGGCCGCGCGCTGGGTCAGCAGCGCGGACAGCAGCGTCCCGACGACTCCGACGATCGCGACCACGAGCGCGGTCGCTCCCCCGACGTCCACGCCTCCTCCGTCCGTCGTTCCGTCCCGACCCCAGCGAAGCAGTGGAACCCGGGTGCGGTGAACACCCGGCCCGGACGTCGCCCGGTGTTCGCCCGGTCGCCGACCACATGATCGATCCGGGCGTCCGCCGGGCAAATTCCGGTTGTCGTGGGGGAGTTGCGGCCCAGACGGCGGTGGAGGAGCCGCCTCGGGGTATTCATGGGCCACGGGACGAGGTGAGCGGACGGGGGAACGGTGAGCGACGAGGAGAGCGGCGGCGTCCAGGGGCTGCGGGCCTGGGTGACCGATGCGACCGAGCGGGTGGCCGAGTTGATCAGCCGGGTGGGATCCGGGTCGGTGTCCTCCGCGGAGTTCGACGGCCCGGTCGCCGAACTCCGCGCACTGCGCGACCTCTTGGACCATGACCGCCCCCTGCTCGCCGTGGTCTCCGTACGGCTCGGCGCCCTGCTCACCATGCGGCACGGGGCCGGGCTCGGCACGCCGGAGGACCGCGAGCGGGCCCACCGTCTGCTGAGCGAGGTACGGGATCCGGCGACGGCGGCCGGGGAGGCGGCGACCGCGGAGGACAGACGGTGGGCGGCGCTGCTCCTGCTGATGGTGCAGGGTCCCTCCGCGACCCCGGACTTCTGGTCCGTCTTCGACCAGGCCCGGCAGACGAAGCCCGACGAAGGGCCCGCCCTGGCCACAGAGCTCCTGGCACTGGCCGAGGAGGCCGACCAGTTACCGGTTCCCCCGGAGATACGGGGACAGTTGGACCGGATGCGCGACGTGTTGTCCCACATGGTGCGAACCGACCTCTCCGAGCCGGAGACGCTGCTGGACATGCTGCCCGAGGGGTTTCCGTTCACCGATGAACTGCGTACGACGCTGTACGCGACGGCCGACCTGCCCGACTCACCGCCGGCCCGGCCCACCGGCTCCGACTCGGACAGCGGGGCCGACACCACGGCCGCCACCGCGGGGCTCGCCGCGATGCTCGGCCTCTCCGAGGCCGTGCGCACCGGGGACCCGGAGGCTCTCAGCCGTCTCCTGCACCGGATGGGCACGGACCTGGACCGGCTGCCGGAGGGCCATGACCGGGCAGCCGAGATCCAGAACATGATGCGTCTCGTGCTGCAGGCGGGCCAGCCGCTCGGCGGAAGCCACCTGGACGCGTCCGTCGCCCGCGACCACATGCATCCGGTGAACGACCACTACGAGCAGGTGTCGGCCTCCGATCCGGCAGCCGCCGAACTCGCCCTCGCGGGGCGGGCGATGGCCTTGCTCGCCAAGGCGCGCGAGGCGATGGAGGCCGAGTCCGACCAGGAGCTGGCGAAGCTGGTGGGCGAGCTGGAGTCCCTGGAGCGGGCCACCCCCGCCGACCACTCCCTCCACTCGGTGGTGCTGATCGCGCTCGGCAACGCGCTGGCCATGCTCGGCGCGCGCACCGGCGACCGTGCGCTGCTCGTCCGGGGTCTCACTCATCAGGAGACGGCGCTGGCCGACACGTCCCTCGAACGTCTCGGCGCTCTCGGGGCGGTGTTCACGTCGCTCAAGGACGGCCTGCGGACGGCCCGGGCCATCGTGGACGAGGCCCCCGACCTGATGCCCGAGCACACCCCCGCGCCGACGGACGCCCCCGCCTACTCCCTCTACCTCTCCGCGATGACGGCCAGTGTGCGGTACTCCGCCACCCGGGATCCGGCCGACCTGAACGTGGCCATCGGCGAACTGGAGCAGGTCCGCGAGCGAGTCCGCCGGGGCCAGTCTCCCCACATCGCCGCCCACGCCCTCTGGACGCTCGCGGAGGACTACCGCGAGCGCCTGTCGCACACCCAGGACCCGGCGGACCGGGAGGCCGCCACGGACGCGGCGATGGAGTCCCTGCACGCGCTCGCCGGGGACGTCGTCCTGCAGACCGGCCCCGACCACGGGCTGCGGGCCGCCCGGTCCGGAGCCGACCGCGGGATGCGGGCCGCCATCTGGGCGGCGTCCGAGGGCCGGGTCGAGGAGGCCGTGGCGGCGCTCGAACTCGGCCGCGCGCTGGTGCTGCGGGCGGCGTCCACCTCGCGGGCCGTTCCCGAGCTGCTGGAGGCGCGCGGGCACCGGGAACTCGCGCAGGCATGGCGGGACGCGAGCGTCGACGGCGCCGGGCAGGCCGATGCGCTCCCCCGCGAGCTGCCCAGCTCCCTGCGCCGCCGGGCCCTGGAGGCCCTCGGCCACCTGGCGCCGGGCGGCACGTTGTTCGACACGCCCACGGTGGACGAGCTGCGGGCGGGGGTCGCGCAGGGCGACGCGGACGCGCTGGTGTACCTCATCGCAGGCGAGGGCACCCTGCCCGGCATGGGGATCGTGGTGGGCCCCGACACCGGCACCGGAGTACGGGCGCTGCCGCTGCTGTCCCGCGAGCGGAGCGGCCCACTGGAGCGCTACCTCGACGCGGCCGCGCGGCGCCAGCGAAGTCCCGGTTCCGCCACTGCCGCGCAGTCCTGGGAGGAGGCCCTCTCGGAGCTGTGCGACTGGGCGACGGACGCGGTCATCGCCCCTCTCATGACCGGCATCGCCGAACGGCTCCAGGCCAACGAGAACCGGCGCAGGGACCGGCCCGGACCGCCGCGGATCGTGCTGGTGCCGTGCGGCCGCCTCGGCATCGTCCCCTGGCACGCGGCCCGCCTGCCGGCCGAGGCGCCCCGGGACCACGTCTGCCAGATCATGGTGATCAGCTACGCGGCGTCCGGCCGCCAGTTCCTCGACGCGGTGCGGCGCGCCCGGCCCACCCCGGCCGCCGACCCGGTTCTGGTGGCGGACCCCACGCTGACCCTGACGCACGCGGAGCTGGAGGTGACGGCGCTCCACCGGGCGTTCTACCCGCAGGCGCGGCTGTACGGCGACCTGTACGAGCCGCCCGTCGAGCCGGCAGCGCCCGGCACCCCGGACGACCTTCTCGACGTGCTCGCCGGCAGCCCGTCCCTGCTCCACGTGGCCTGCCACGGCTCGGCCGGCACCAGCCCGACGGAGTCCGCGCTCCAACTGGCGCACCCCGGCGGCCCGGTGGACCCGCCACCGGACGGGCCGGGACGGCCGGATCCCGGAAGGCTGACCGTGGCCCGTCTGCTCGACCGCCCGTCGGTCGAACAGGACGCCGCCGAGGGGCCGTTGGTCGTGCTGAGTGCCTGCGAGACGGACCTGAGCAACCGGGACCACGACGAGGCGCTCACGCTGACGACCGCCTTCCTGGCGGGCGGCGCGCGCGATGTGGTGGGGTCGCGGTGGGCCACCGAGGACTCCGCCTCGGCCCTGATGATGGCCGTCTTCCACCACTACCTGTCCGTCGAGGGCCACAGCCCGGTCGACGCCCTCTGGTGTGCCCAGAACTGGATGCTCGACCCCGATCGCCGCGCCCCGAGGGCGCTCGGCGGCAGCCTTCGCGACGAGCTGGCCAAGGGACCGCGGCTGGACCACCCGGCGGCCTGGGCCGCCTTCATCCACCAGGGCCATCCCGGTCCGGGCCGGGACTGGGCTGCTCGTCCACGACGCGCGCGACCGCCAGCGTGATGTTGTCGGGGCCGCCCGCCGCGATGGCGGCCTTCCACAGCTCGAAGGCCGCCCGGTTGTCCTCCCGCTCCCGCATGACGTCGTCCAGGACCTCCGGCGGCACCGGGTCGGTCAGCCCGTCGGTGCAGATGAGGTAGCGGTCGCCGGGCGTCCGGGGCGCGGTCGCCACGTGGGGGCGGATGGGGCGGTAGCCGGGGCTGCCGCCGAGGCACTGGGTGACGAGGGAGGTGGTGCGCTGCCCGGGTTCGAGGGGTGGGCTGTCGTCGACGCTCAGCTGGCGCAGGCCGTCCTCGGAGGCGGCGAGGACCCGGCTGTCGCCCACGTTGAACACCATGAGCGAGCCGGGCTGTACGACGATGCCGGCGATCGTCGTCCCCATGGCGGCCAGCTCGCTCGCCTCGTCGCCGCCTGCGGCCAGGTAGACCGCGCGGTTGCAGGCGCTGAGGGCGTCGCGGACGGCGTCCTCGCCGCTCAGGGAGGAGCCGACGGACGCGATCCGGCGGACGGCCAGCGCGCTGGCCACGTCACCGCCGGGATGCCCGCCGAGTCCGTCCGCGACGGCGATGACCAGGGGCGTCCCGAGCGGGAAGTACAGGGTCTGCGGGCTCTCGGTCACGGTGGCGCACAGGGTCCACGGGCCTACCACGAGACTGTCCTCGTTCCGCTCGCGGAGCAGCCCGGGATGGCTCAGCGCGGTCACAGTCACGTACGGCATGGAACGCCACCGCCTTCCCTCCAAAGTCTAGTTTCGTGCCGGAAACCAGGTGGAGGCGTATCGCCCGCTGTGCCTAAGGTCGCGCAATGAGTACCCGAACCTTCCGTATCACCGTCCGTGGCACCTTCGACGGGCTCGGCGAGGCCCAGCGGGCCGAACTGCTCGCCGACGCCGCCCGGCACGACGTGCTGCACGCCGCCTACACGCCCGAGGGGCACCTCAGTTACGACATCGCCGCCCGGCCCGCCTTCGTCTTCCGCTTCTCGGACACCGGGGAGGAAGAGGAGGACATCCTTGAGGCGACCGAGCGGGCCGAGGAGGCGGCGAAGGCGTGGCTGACGGAGCGCGGCTACGGCTTCAAGAACCTCCGGTCCAGCGCGGAGGACCTCTCCCAGGCACCCTTGGGAAAGCGGCAGCGACGTGCCGCGCGTTCCAGCGGCACATAAACTTGAGTAGTCAAGGAGATGGCAATCAACAGGAAGGCAGCGAGCGGGATGCCGGTGAGTGATGAGTGACGCCCTGGACGCCTCGCTGCGGCTGGTGCGGGCGCAGACGGCGCTCGTGCGGCGCTTCGACGCCCGGCTCGGCGGGCTGCACGGGGTGAGCCTGGCCGACTTCACGCTGCTGCTGCGCCTGGGGCAGGCGCCCGGCGGCCGGATGCGCCGGGTCGATCTGGCCGAGGCGCTGGGGCTGACCGCCTCCGGCGTGACCCGCGGGCTGGCTCCCCTGGAGCGGATCGGGCTGGTGACCCGCGAGCCGGACGCCCGTGACGCGCGCGTGGCCTACGCGTCGCTGACCGGGACCGGCCGGGAGCGGCTGACGGAGATGCTGGCCACGGCCGAGGAGGCGGCCGCCGAGATCTTCTCCGGTCCCGCCTGGAGCAAGGAGGACATCGCCCTGCTCTCCGGCCTGCTGACCCGGCTCGGCGGCACGGGGCTCACGGGCTGACCTCCGCCCTGCGGGAGGGTGCGGGTCGGCGGACCCGCACCCTGGCCGGGATCCGGCCATCGCACGGCCTGAACTCGCCGTGTGCCAGGTCACGTTGGGATGTGGCCGAATTGTGCGCGGTCTGTGCGCGCAGCCATGGCATGCTCATGGCTCACCACCGAGTTACCGGCCGGTTCTACCCATAGGTAGCCGGCCGCCGGTGCTGCCCTTTTTCACCACCCCCCACTTCACCCCAGGACCGACCTTGCGCAGACGCACGAGGCACCGCCGTGCCCTCCTGCCCGCCTTCGCCGTGACCGCCCTCTTCCTCGCCGCCGGCTGCTCCTCGCCCTCGCCGCACGCCGCACCACCTGCGGCAGGCCAGAGCCAGGACGTCCGGGCCGGCGACGGCCCCACCGGCGACACCGGCCACTCGCTCACCGTCGCGGCGGCCCCCGCCGCCACCGCGACCGCCACGGCCGGTACCTCCGGCACCGACCGGCGGGCACACAAGACCGCGCTCACCGTCAGCTCGTACGACAGCCGGACCCGACGCGCCGTCATCTCCAAGGCACCGGCGAGGAGCGGGACTTCACCGTCCCCCACGAGCCCCTCGCCCACCTCCTCGGCGGCGCCGCACCGGGCCGCCGTGGGTGACGTCATCGCCAGCGCCCCGGCGCCCGGGGCCCCGCACGGCCTGCTCGCCAAGGTCACCAAGGTGATCGGCGAGAGCGACCGGGGCACCGAGGTGCAGACCGAACCGGCGGCGCTCAACGCGCTGCTCGGCGACGACACGGCCAAGGGCACCGTGCCGGTCGACCCGTCGTCCTTCGCCGTCGACAAGCTGCTGCCCGACGTCAAGGTCTCCTGGTCCAAGACCGGTGACGTGCACGTCGGCCCCAAGGGCGGAACCGTGCCGCTCGGCAGCCTCCGGCTCGACGTCGGCGCCAAGGTGCAGACGGCCGAGGGCGCCCCGGTGTCGGCCGGTGCCTCGGTGTCCGGCTTCGTCCAGGTGGCCCCGCAGGTCGACTTCAGCTACGGCGGCACCGGGACCGACGCGGCGCCCGGCTCGGCCTACCTCGGCGTCTCCGGCGACTGGACCTCCGGGTGGGCCGTGAAGGGCCGGGCCGCCGCGACCACCGGCACCCCGCTGCGGATCCCGTTCGCCAAGCTGCACGCCGACCCCGTTCTGCAGGTCGGCCCGGTCCCCGTCGTCGTCAACCTCGACCTGACCTGCTACTTCCAGATCAGCGCCGACGGACACGTGACCGTCGACGTCGAGCAGAGCCTCAAGGGCGACTTCAAGGCGGGCGGCACCTTCGGGGTGGGCAAGGGGTGGACGCCGGTCAGCTCGTCGGACATGAAGAGCACGCCCGTCCGGGCCTCCCTGAGCACCGCCGGAAGCGTGCAGACGGCCCTCGGCGCCGAGGCGACCGTCGGCCTCTACGGCACCGTCGGCGTCTCCGCCGACCTGGCTCCGTACCTGCGCGGCGAGGCCTCCGGGACCGTCACCGCCTCCTCCGACAAGCCCGAGGTGAAGGCCGAGGGCACCTGGGCGGTGTACGGCGGCGTCGACCTGTCGGGCACCCTGCGCATCCAGCTCTCCATCTTCGGCACGCCGGTGCTGCAGCGGAGCGTTCCGCTGGGCTCCCTGCACCGCGAGTGGAAGCTGGCGGGCGGCTCCCTGTCGTCGTAGACGTCAGGCTGCGCCGCCGGGTGTCCAGCCCTGGCGGCGCAGCACGGCCGACACGTCCGGCGCCCGGTAGTGCTCGCCCTTGAGGACCTTGCCGTCGGAGCGGCGGGCGACCTGGCCGTCAGGGCCCAGCTTGCTCATGTTGGCGCGGTGGATCTCGCCGATCACCTCGTCGAGATCGATCCCGTGCACCAGCGCGGTGCCGTACGCCACGTACACCACGTCCGCCAGTTCGTGCGCGAGCCTGTCCAGCGGGCCCTCGACCGACACCTCGGCGACCTCAGCGGCCTCCTCGGCGAGCAGTTCCCCGCGGTGCGCGGCCAGTTCGGGTCCCACCTCCGTCGGCGTGGGGCGGGCATCGAGGCCGAAGGCGCGGTGGAACTCACGGACGAGACGGGCGGGCGAAGAGCTCATACGGCGACTCTAACGGCCGCCACCGACACTCCCCCCGCGCCTCCCGAGGGCCCGGAGTGACCCCGGCCCTGGTCAGCTCCGCGCACGGCCTGGCAGGATCGCCCGCATGTCCAAGGTGTTCCCCCTTATCAGCAGGCGCCGGGCGCTCCAGGGCGCGACCGTCGGCGTCGTGGCCCTCGGGCTGCTGCTGTGGTGGCTGCTGCCGCTGGGCGAGACCCCGCCGAGCGGGACGATCGTCTTCAGCACCGGCACACCCCGCGGGGTCTACCAGGAGTACGGCGAGCGGCTGCGCACCGAGCTGGCCAGGGACATGCCCGGGCTGCAGGTGAAGCTGCTGAACAGCGCCGGCTCACAGGAGAACGTCGAGCGGGTGGCGACCGGGAAGGCCGACTTCACGATCGCGGCGGCCGACGCGGTGGAGACGTACGAGCTGCAGCACCGCAGCGGCGCGGACCGGCTGCGCGGTGTGGCCCGGCTCTACGACGACTACGTGCAGCTGATCGTCCCGAGTGACTCGACGGTGGACAGCGTCGCGGACCTGCGGCACAAGCGGGTGGCCACCGGGCTGCCCGACTCCGGGGTGCGGCTGATCGCGAACCGGGTGCTCAGGGCCGCGGGCATCGACCCGCACAAGGACATCACGCCGATGTCGGAGGGCATAGACACCGGGCCGGACCGGTTGCGGCACGGCAAGATCGACGCCTTCTTCTGGTCGGGCGGGCTGCCCACCAAGGGGCTGGTCGAGCTGGCCAGGAAGTTCTCCTTCCGGTTCGTACCGATCGACGGCGACCTCGTCACCAAGCTGCACGCCGGCGGGGACGCCGCCCGCTACTACCGGGCCACCAACATGCCCGAGACGGCGTACTCGTCCGTGCAGCACGGCACCGCGGTGCCGACGATCGCGGTGTCCAACGTGCTGATGACCCGCAAGGACATGGATCCCCGGCTGACCGAGTGGCTGACCCGCACGGTGATCAAGAGCCGCGACGGGATCGGCGCCCATGTCCACTCGGCCCAGCTCGTCGACCTTCGTACGGCGATCTACACCGACCCACTGCCTCTGCAGGAGGGCGCCCGGCGGTACTACCGGTCGATGAAGCCCTAGCCGGTCAGGGCCTGGTCGTACGGGCCTGGCCGTGAGGCCCTGTTCGGTGAGGCCTCAGAGGCCGTCCGGGTTCCTCGGCACCGCCACGGTCACCCGGAGCCCCCGCGGCTCGTGGCGCGCGTAGGTGATCGAGCCGCCGCCCGCCGCGAGCAGGGCGCGGCTGATGGACAATCCCAGGCCCGAGCCCTTGACGTTCTGGTGGCGGCCGCTGCGCCAGAAGCGGTCGCCCACGCGCGCGATCTCCTCGTCGGTGAGGCCGGGCCCGGTGTCGGTGACCACGACCGTCGAGGTGTCCCCGTTGGAGGCGACCACGATCTCGACCGTGCCTCCCTCGGGGGTGAACTTCACGGCGTTGTCGATCACCGCGTCCAGCGCACTGGAGAGGGTGATCGAGTCGGCCCAGGCAGTGATGGGCGGGCAGTCGCCGACCAGCCGGACGCCCTTGGCTGCGGCGGCCGGTGACCAGGCGGCCACCCGCTCCCCGGCCAGGGCTCCGACGTCGGTCAGCCTGAGGTCGGCCTCGGCGTGCTCGGCCAGCGCCAGGTCGAGCAGGTCGTCCAGGACCTGCGCGAGGCGCTTGCCCTCGGTGCGGACCGAAGCGATCTCCTCGTTGCCCTGCGGGAGTTCCAGGGCGAGCAGCTCGATGCGCAGCAGCAGCGCCGAGAGCGGGTTGCGCAGCTGGTGCGAGGCGTCCGCGACGAAGGCACGCTGCTGCTCCAGCACGTCCTCGACGTTGTCCGCCATCTCGTTGAACGACCGGGCCAGCCGTCTGAGTTCCGGCGGCCCGCCCGCGACCGCCACCCGGGACTTGAGGCGCCCGGTGGCGATGTCATGGGTGGTGGCGTCCAGGACCCGTACCGGCCGGAGCACCCAGCCGGTCAGCCGCAGCGCGGCACCCACGGCGAGCAGCATCGCGGCGATCTCGCCGGCCCCGATGAACAGCCAGCCGCGCAGGATCCGCGAACGCATCTGCCCGGTGGGCGAGTCGGTGACGACGACCGCCACGACGTCCCCGTCCCGGATCACCGGCGAGGCGACGATCAGCCGGCTGCGCTGCCAGGGCCACACCTGCCGGGGGTCGTGGCTGCGGCGGCTCAGCAGCGCCTCGCCGAAAGCCTCCCGGACCTCCCCCGTCTGCGGGACGATCCAGTCGTCCGGGGCGTTGGCCATGACTGAGCCGTTGCCGTAGAAGACGCCCACGCGGATGCCGTAGACGCCGTAGTAGCTGTCCAGTTCGCGGCGGAGCGTCTCCTGCCGCTCGTCCGGGACGGCACGGCGGGATCCGCTCGGCGCATCGGTGACGAACTGCGCGAGCGCGGCGAAGCGTGCGGTGTCGTCGATCCGGTCGACGACCACCTTCTGCTGCTGGGCCGCGGCCACGCTGATGGCGAGCGGGAGGCCCAGCGCGAGGAGTACGGCCGCCATCAGGACGATGAGCAGCGGCAGGAGCCGTGTGCGCACTCGGGCCCGCTAGGCGGCCGGCGCGACGAGCCGGTAGCCGACCCCGCGTACGGTCTCGATCAGCGCGGGCATGCGCAGCTTGGCGCGCAGGGAGGCGACGTGCACCTCCAGGGTGCGGCCGGTGCCCTCCCAGCTGGTGCGCCAGACCTCGCTGATGATCTGCTCCCGCCGGAAGACGACGCCCGGCCGCTGGGCGAGCAGCGCGAGCAGATCGAACTCCTTGCGGGTCAGCTGGATCACCGAACCGTCCACGCTGACCTGGCGGTTGGGCAGTTCGATGAGGACGGAACCCAGACGCAGCGAGGTCTCGGCGCCCGGTGCCGCGTCCTCGTGGGCGGTGCGCCGGCTGACCGCGTGAATCCGGGCGAGCAGTTCCCCGGTGTCGTACGGCTTCACCACGTAGTCGTCGGCGCCCAGGTTGAGCCCGTGGATGCGGGAGCGGACGTCGGAGCGCGCGGTGACCATGATCACCGGGGTGCTGGTGCGCTTGCGGATCTTGCCGCAGACCTCGTAGCCGTCCTGGTCGGGCAGGCCCAGGTCGAGCAGGACCACGCCGAATCCGGCGCCCTCGGGGACGAGTGCCTGGAGGGCCTCCTCGCCGCTGCGCGCGTGGGTGACGTCGAATCCGTGCCGCGCGAGGACCGCGGACAGCGCGGCCGCGACATGGTTGTCGTCCTCGACGAGCAGCAGTCTCATCCCGGCCCCCTCCGGTTCAGCGGTCATACGGTCACGGTTCTCGTTCGGCTTGTAGATCGCGCGCACGCGTGCGTGCACCATGGAAGTCACGCCGATGGAGAAGGACGGCGTCAAGAGGGTTCCGGTTGCCTGCCGCTTCCGTTATCCCCCCGATATGCGCACGGGTCTCAAGTGCTACGACACGTGTCCGATTGCTATCGGATCGTGATGCTCAGATTCCCCTCAGATGTGATGACGCTGGTCACCGGCCATCACTACTGTCCACCGAAACCGAGGAGGACGGAGCCTGAGAGCGATGACCAAAGTATCGGCGGCCAAGGAAGACGTGGCCGCGTCCGGCGAACTGGTCGTCCTGAAGAGCGTCAACAAGCACTTCGGCGCGTTGCACGTACTCCAGGACATCGACCTGACGATCGCCCGCGGTGAGGTCGTCGTGGTCATCGGGCCCTCCGGGTCCGGAAAGTCGACCCTGTGCCGCACCATCAACCGCCTGGAGACGATCGACTCGGGCACCATCACGATCGACGGGAAGCCGCTGCCCCACGAGGGCAGGGAACTGGCCCGGCTGCGCGCCGACGTCGGGATGGTCTTCCAGTCCTTCAACCTCTTCGCGCACAAGACCGTGCTCGAGAACGTGATGCTCGGGCAGGTCAAGGTCCGCAAGGCGGACAAGAAGCAGGCCGCGGAGAAGGCCCGCGCCCTGCTCGACCGCGTCGGTGTCGGCGCCCAGGCCGACAAGTACCCGGCCCAGCTGTCCGGCGGCCAGCAGCAGCGCGTCGCCATCGCCCGGGCGCTGGCGATGGACCCGAAGGTCATGCTCTTCGACGAGCCGACCTCGGCCCTCGACCCCGAGATGATCAACGAGGTCCTCGAGGTCATGCAACAGCTCGCCCGGGAGGGCATGACCATGATCGTCGTCACCCACGAGATGGGTTTCGCACGATCGGCTGCAAACCGGGTGGTCTTCATGGCGGACGGCCGCATCGTCGAAGAGGCTGCGCCCGACCAGTTCTTCAGCAATCCGCGCAGTGACCGGGCCAAGGACTTCCTCTCGAAGATCCTGCACCACTGACGGCACCGAGCCCATGCGCCCCGGACGACCCCGGGGCCACCCGTCCCTCACGGACCGCGTACCTCACCACTCAAAGGATGTTCACGATGAAGCTCCGCAAGGTCACCGCCGCCTCGGCCGTCGTACTCGCCCTCACCGTGTCCGCCACCGCGTGCGGCGGCGACAAGAAGGACGACAACGGCTCCTCCGGCGGCGGCAAGAAGATCACCGTCGGCATCAAGTTCGACCAGCCCGGCATCGGCCAGAAGACCCCGCAGGGCTACGCGGGCTTCGACGTCGACGTGGCGACCTACGTGGCCGGCAAGCTCGGCTACAAGCCCGACCAGATCGAGTGGAAGGAGTCGAAGAGCGCCGACCGCGAGACCATGCTGCAGCGCGGTGACGTCGACTTCATCGCGGCCTCCTACTCGATCACCCCGGAGCGTCAGCAGAAGGTCGACTTCGCCGGCCCGTACCTGCTGGCCCACCAGGACGTGCTGATCCGCGCGGACGACAACACCATCAAGTCGCCGGCGGACCTGAACAAGAAGAAGCTGTGCTCGGTGACCGGCTCGACGTCGGCGCAGAACGTCAAGGACAAGCTGGCTCCCAAGGCGCAGCTCCAGCAGTACCCGACGTACTCGGCCTGTCTGACCGGTCTGCAGAGCAAGGCGATCGACGCCCTGACCACGGACGACTCGATCCTCGCCGGCTACGCCGCCCAGTCCCAGTTCAAGGGCAAGTTCAAGCTCGGCGGCTTCAAGATGACCAACGAGAACTACGGCATCGGCGTCAAGAAGGGCAGCGACCTCAAGGCCAAGATCAACAAGGCCCTGGAGGAGATGGTGTCCGACGGTTCCTGGCAGAAGGCCGTGGACAAGAACTTCGGCCCGGCCGGCTACAAGAACGAGCCCGCTCCGAAGATCGGCGACATCAAGAGCTGAGGCAACGCCCGACGGGTGCGCCGCTCCTGACGGCGGCGCGCCCGGGCATCCCTACACGCGGAAGCGCGGGAGATCGTGTTCGACTTTCTTGACAAGTACGACGTGCTGGGCGCGTTCTGGACGACAGTGCAGCTCACGCTGCTGTCGGCCGTGGGCTCCCTGATCTGGGGCACTCTGCTGGCCGGCATGCGGGTGGGCCCGGTGCCGCTGATGCGCGGTTTCGGCACCGCCTACGTGAACATCGTGCGGAACATCCCGCTCACGGTGATCATCCTGTTCGCCTCGCTCGGCCTGAAGGACACGCTGAACATCACCCTGGGGTCGGACCAGGTCGACACGAGCAGCTTCCGGCTGGCGGTGCTCGGGCTGACCGTCTACACGTCGGCCTTCGTCTGCGAAGCGATCCGCGCCGGCATCAACACGGTTCCGGTCGGCCAGGCAGAGGCGGCCCGGGCCATCGGCCTGAGCTTCACGCAGGTGCTGGGCCTGATCGTGCTGCCGCAGGCCTTCCGCGCGGCCGTCGGCCCGCTGACCAACGTGCTGATCGCGCTGACGAAGAACACGACTGTGGCGGCCGCGATCGGCGTGGCGGAAGCGGCACTCCTGATGAAGGAGATGGTGGAGAACGAGGCGCAGCTGCTGCTGATCTCCGCGATCATCGCCTTCGGGTTCTGCTGTCTGACCCTGCCGACCGGTCTGATCCTCGGCTGGGTGGGCAAGAAGGTGGCGGTGAAGCGATGAGTTCGGTCTTGTACGACGCCCAGGGCCCCCAGGCCAAGCGGCGCAACATCCTCTACACGGCGGGCTTCCTCGTCGTCCTCGCGGCCGTCCTGTGGTGGGTGTACAAGGGGCTCGACGACAAGGGCCAGTTGGAGTGGGTGCTCTGGAAGCCGTTCTTCAGCGGCACCGAGGCCTACTCGACCTACATCTGGCCGGGTCTGCAGAACACCCTGAAGGCTGCGGCCCTGTCCATGGTCATCGCGCTCCCGCTCGGCGCCGTGCTCGGCATCGCCCGCCTCTCGGACCACGTATGGATACGTGTCCCGGCCGCGATGGTCGTGGAGTTCTTCCGCGCGATCCCGGTGCTGGTCCTGATGATCTTCGGGCTCGCCCTGTTCGCCCAGTACACCAACGTCCCCTCCGACGACCGTCCGTTCTACGCAGTCGTGACCGGTCTGGTGCTGTACAACGCTTCGGTGCTGGCGGAGATCGTCCGCGCGGGCATCCTCGCCCTGCCGAAGGGCCAGTCCGAGGCGGCCATGGCGATCGGTATGCGCAAGAACCAGGTGATGCGGCTCATCCTGCTGCCGCAGTCGGTCACGGCGATGCTTCCGGCGATCGTCAGCCAGCTCGTCGTGATCGTGAAGGACACAGCGCTCGGCGGCGCGGTCCTCACCTTCCCCGAACTGCTCGCCTCGGCCAACACGATGAGCGGCTACTACGGCGCCAACATCATCGCGTCCCTCACCATCGTGTCCGCGATCTACGTGATCATCAACTTCTCCCTGACCTCGTTCGCGAGCTGGCTGGAGGGACGGCTGCGGCGGCGCAAGAAGTCGAGCGGCGCGGTGCTCGGTGTCGACGACACCGTCAACATCGCGGGTGCGGCGGGCACGGGAACCGCGGCCTGACGTCAGGTCGAACCCGAATGCGTCACCCAGAGGCAGTGGCATGATCGCCACTGCCTCTGGTCACTTGACGCAAACTCTGCCAATGGGTTGCATACGTTCTGTGATCGTGCACCCCGCTCCACCTTCCTGTTCCTCCATGTCCGTCAGGGCACCGCTGCGGACAGGGGGCGCCGCACCGTGGACCCGGTGATCATCGTCGGAGCGGGCCCCGTGGGGCTCACGCTCGCCCTGGCGCTGGCCCGTCACGAGGTGCCCTCCGTCGTCCTCGACGAGGGCCCCGGCAAGGACGAACCACGCCCGGCGCGCACCGTCGTGCTGCGCGAGGACACGGCCGCCCTGCTGGAGCGGCTGACCGGAGTCGCGTTCGACGACCACGGCGTGAGATGGACCGGATGGCGGTCGGTCAGGCGCCGGCAGGTGCTGAACGAGATCACCTTCGACGAGGATGATCCCGCGGCCCCGCTGCACCTCGCCCAGCACGTCCTCACGGGTACCCTGCGTGCGGCCGTGGCGCACGAGCCACTGGTCGAGATCGCCGCGGACAGCCGGCTCGACTCGATCGAGCAGGAGCGTTCCGGCATCTCCGCCCACACCCGCGGCCCCAAGGGCACCTGGTGGCGGGGCAGTTACCTGGTCGGCTGCGACGGCCCCCGCTCGACCGTGCGCAAGCTGCAGGACATCCGCTTTCCGGGCCGCACGGCCGTCGAGCGGCACGCGGTCGCGGCCCTGCACGTGGAACTTCCGTGGGAGGGCCAGGCGTTGCTCCACCGGATGCCGCCGTGGCGGTCGTCCGGGCCCTCGGCCGGGGAGGTGACCGCCCGCCCCCTCCCCGACGGCGTGTGGCGTCTGGACTGGCTGCTGCCGGGCAAGGACCTGGTCACCCCCGACATCCTGGTGGCCCGGATCCGCGAGACCCTCGCGGGCTGGACGGACGGCACCACACCGGCGTACGACCTCCTCGACACCGGTGTCCACACGGTGCACCACCGGCTGGCCCGGCGCTGGCGGGCCGGCCGGGTCTTCCTCGCCGGGGACGCGGCCCATCTGCTCGGCGCGCTCGGCACTCAGGGGCTCGACGAGGGTCTCAGGGACGCCGACAACCTGGCCTGGAAGCTGGCCCCGGCCTGGCACCACGGGCACCACGAGGCACTGCTCGACAGCTACCAGGCCGAGCGGCGCGCGGTGGTCGCCGCCCGGCTGCGCGCCGCCGACCAGCTGCTGCCGGTGCTGCGCGGCGGAGGCGGGCTGCGGCACTACGTCCCCGGCGCCGCCCGGGGCCATGACGCGCTGCTCACGGACGGTCATCTGGGGCGCGGCCCGGTGGGTGCGCCGGGAGGGTACGCCGACTCGCCGCTGACGCCCAGGCACCTGGAGGGGGAGATCCAGGTCGACACCCCGTTCGGCTCACCGGTCGCCGATGTGCGGGTCACCGCGGAGGACGGTTCCTTCGTACAGCTGCGCGACCGGCTGGGCCGTGGCGCGCTGCTCGTCGTGCTGATCGCACCGGGCACGGGCGTGTGGGACCGCAAGCACTGGGTGTCCGCCGGGGTCATGCCCCGCCTCGCCGCCGCGGTGACGGCGCTTCCGCACCCGGCCGAACTGCTGGTCGCCGAGGACTACCCGGGTGCGCCGGCGCACAGCGTGCTGCTCGTGCGCCCCGACGGCCACCTGGTCACCGCACTGAACGGGGTGCGTCCGGCCGACCTGTACGCGGCGGCCGAGGCAACCCTCGGCGGCGCCGTGCAGGAGGAGACGGAGGAGAAGGAGGAGGCGGAGGCCGGCTCCGGCGCGCGCTGACCGTGCGCCCGGTCACCCTCTGTCCACATGGTGACGGTGAGTTGACCGGGGTGCAGCAGCGTGCTGTACTCCGGATCGTGACCGACACCTGTGTGCGCCTGTGGCGGAGGGTCCATATGGACCTCGTCCGCTATGCGGGCTGCGTGTGTCGCCCGTCCTGCTGAATTCGCTCCCCCCTCCTTTCTCCGGGCGCCGTTGTGCGCCCGTTCGGCGAACCTTCTTCAGGACGGTGCACGTGTCCCTATCCCCCTCCGTCTCCCCCGCTGCCGCCGGCGGTGCCGCCGGCTCGGCGCCGACCCGGACGGACCTCCTCGACTTCGCGCGGCGCACGGCCGCCGACACCGAGCTGATCGCCTCGCTGCCGCTCGACCCGGAGGGCCGCACCTGGGTGCGCCTCGAAGGCCCCGGCGGCAGCGAGGCCTGGCTGATCGGCTGGCCGCCCGGCAGCGGCACCGGCTGGCACGACCACGCCGACTCGGTCGGCGCCTTCGTCACCGCGGCCGGTGCACTCAAGGAGTACTCGCTGGCCGCGAGGCTGCCCACCGACGGCTGGAAGACCCTGGAACTCACCGAGGGCGTCGACCGCGAGCGCCGACTGCCCGCCGGCCAGGGCCGCTCCTTCGGCCGCCACCACGTGCACGAGGTGCTGAACGAGTCCCCGGACCGGCATGCGGTCTCCGTCCACGCCTACTACCCGCCGCTGCCGCGGATCCGTCGCTACAGTCGCACGGGTCAGGTGCTGCGCCTGGAGCAGGTCGAGCGCCCGGAGGACTGGCAGTGAGCGACGTTACGGAGATAGGGCCGGTCGGCATCGACGACCTGCTGGAGCGGGTCCGCGCGGGCTACCAGCGCATCGAGGCACGGAAGGCGCACGAGGCGGCAGGCCGCGGTGAGGCCCTGCTGGTCGACATCCGGTACGCGGCCCTGCGTGAGCGGGACGGGGTGATTCCCGGCGCGCTCGTCATCGAGCGCAACGAACTGGAGTGGCGGCTCGACCCCCGAGGCAGCCACCGGGTCCCCGAGGCCACCGGCCACGGCCTGCGCGTCGTCGTCATCTGCAACGAGGGTTACGCCTCCAGCCTGGCAGCCGCCTCCCTCCACCAGCTGGGCCTGCACCGGGCGACGGACCTGGTGGGCGGCTTCCAGGAGTGGCGGACGCAGGGGCTGCCGGTGGAGCCGGTGACCGGCTGACCCGGGCTCGGCGGGGCCGCGGCCAGGGCCTGTCCCTCCTCCTCACTCCTTCGCCGTGGCCACCGTCACCGCCGGGACGCGCAGCGCCGCGCGTCCCGGAAGGGCGCTGGAGACGAGCGCGAGCAGGGCGGCGACCGCGACCACGCCGACGTAGAGCAGGGGTGTGACCGTGGGGGCCGCCCGGCCGGTCATGCCGACGCTGAACGCGGTGAGTACGGCGAGCGCGATGCCACTGCCGAGCGCGGTGGCGAGGAGCAGCACGGACAGTACCTCGGTGCGCAGCACGCGCAGCACCTGACGGCGGGTCGCTCCGGCGAGGCGGAGCAGGGCGAACTCCCGGACACGCTCAGCGACCGACATGGCGAGGGTGTTGACGACCGCGATGGCGGTGAAGGCCAGCACGAGCCCCATGGCCAGGTAGTTGACCTCGGCGTTCGCCTGCTGCCGGTCGGCCTGGAGGGAATCCGCGGCGGCCGGCGAGAGAACCCGCAAACCCGGGAACTCACGCAGCGTAGTCGCGAGTTGTGTCTGTGTACGGGTCGTGCCGACCAGGACGGAGGAGGCGAGCGGGTTGTCGATGTGGCGGGCCACGAGGTCGTGGGCGAAGGTGAGGTCGCCGAAGCCGAGACCCCGGTCGTAGACGGCGGCGACGGTGAGCGTGGCGGGCGTGCCGTCGCCGAGCGTGAGCTTCAGCGTGCTTCCGGGCTTCAAGTGGTGCTGGTCCGCGGCCAGTTCACTGACGGCGACGGTGCCGGGGGCGAGATCGCGGAGGGAGCCGGCGGTGACCTTCGGGTCCCAGGTGCGGGTCAGACCGGTCGGCGTGACGCCCTGGGCCGGGTACTTGTCGAGGCCGATGCGGACGGTCGTGCGGACCACCTCGGTGACGGTGTCGTGCTGCGCACGCAGCAGCCGTGCGGCCTCGCCCGGAACGCCGGGACCCTGGGCGGCGACGACCCAGTCGGCCGTGACACCCTCGCGCGCCTGGCTCCGGGCGGCGTCGCCGAGAGTCGACTGGACGAACAGGACGGTGCAGGTCATGCCGATGAGCAGGGTGAGGGGGGTGACGACGGAGGCCATCCGGGTGGCGTTGCCGCGCAGGTTGGCGGTGGCGAGGCGGCCGCCGTGGCCGGTGAGCCGCAGGGGACCGGCCAGCAGCAGCGCGGCCGCCTTGACCAGCAGCGGGCCGAGCAGGGCCACGGAGGTGGACAGGACGACGACGGCGAGGAAGGTGACGGGAGTCGAGGCGGGCTCGGTGCGCAGAGAGCTGAGGACGGCGACGAGGACGACCCCGCCGGCGAGGAGCAGCAGACCGGCGGCGATACGCCCCCAGGCCGGGCGGGTGCGCTCGGTCCTGGCCTCCGCCAGGGCTTCCGCCGGGCGGATCCCGGCGATCCTGCGGGAGGCGATCCGGGCCGCCGCCCAGGCACCGAGCAGGGTGGCGGCGAGGGCGGCGAGCGGCGGGAAGACGCTGACGGTGTGCTGGAGCGTGACGGGTACGGCGCCCAGGGCGACGAACCTGGAGTGCAGCCAGTCGCCCAGCGGCAGCCCGAGCAGGGCGCCGGCGCTGCCCGCCGCCGCGCCGACGATCAGTGCCTCCCGGCCCAGCAGCGTGCGGATCTGTCCGGGCGTGGCGGCGATGGCGCGGAGCAGGGCGAGTTCGCGGTGGCGCTGCTGGACGGAGAGCGCGAAGGTGCCGACGACCACGAGCACCGCCACCAGCAGCGAGGTGCCGCCCATCGCGCCGCCCATGCTCACCAGCCGGGTGCGGGCGGCGGCCGCGTCCAGGAACTCGACGGGCCCGCGGGCGTCGCCGGCGCTGACCTGCGCGGTGGTGCCGTGCAGTGCCCGCACCACGGCCTGCCGCACCGTCTCCGGGTCGGCGCCCTTGGCCGGGAGCACGCCGAACGCGGTGACCTGCCCGGGGTGCGCGGCCAGTCGCTCGGCCTCCGCCGTGGCGAAGAACAGTGACGTCTGGTGGCGAACGGCGGTGGCCGGTGTGGCGATACCGGTGATCCGGTAGCTGCGCGGGGACTGCGTCGACTGCACGGTGAGGCGGTCGCCGGGGTGGAGGCGGGCGCGTGCCGCGAGGTCGTCGTCGATGACGAGGTCGCCGACGGCCTTGGGCGCGCTGCCCGCGGTCAGCCGGTACGGCGTCAGCCCCGCGGAGTCCCAGGCATGCCCGTAGGCGGTACGGCCGCCGGTGCCGGCCGGAGTCAACGGCTGTGCGAGGAAGGTCAGTTCGGGGACCACACGGGCTACGCCGGGGGTGCGGGCGAGAGTGTCGCCCAGGTCCGCCGAGAGCCAGGCGCGTTCGGCGACGGGTTTCGCCTTGTGCTTGACCTTGGTCTTGCCCTTCTTGTGCTTCACGGTGGTCTGGTGGACGTACTGGTCGGCGGAGACCACGACGGGAGCGGCGGCATAGCGCTCGGTGCGGATCGTGCCGCGCAGGCCGGTGTCGAGGAGGGTGCCGCAGGCGGTGATCAGAGCGGCCGCGCACATCAGGGCGAGGAAGGCGCCGAGAAAGCCCGCCTTTCGGGCGCGGACGGTCTGGAGGGCGTAACGCAGCATCATCGCGGCCTCGTCTTCTGCTGTGCGACTCGGGGGTCCGTGCGCCGGCCGGCCTCGGCGTGGGCCGTGGTCCGGGGCATGGATACACACTCGCGCGTGCACGGGTCCGGAAGCACTGCGGTGGCCCGGCGTCTTGGGCGGGGGTTAACCCCACCGCCACACGGGGCACCCGGCTGTCAGAAGGACTCGCCCTCGAGAAACTCCGTGTCCTCGCCCTCTTCCTCCAGAGCCTGGCGGACCACGCGGAGGGCCATTCCCTCGGGGTAGCCTTTGCGGGCGAGCATGCCGGCGAGGCGCCGGAGCCGTTTGTCGCGGTCGAGGCCACGGGTGGCCCGCAGCTTGCGGGCGACCAGCTCGCGGGCGGTCGCCTCCTCCTGCTCGGAGTCGAGCCGGCCCACGGCCTCGTCGATCAGCGCGGAGTCGACGCCCTTGGTGCGCAGTTCCCGGGCGAGTGCGCGGCGGGCGAGCCCCCGGCCGTGGTGCCGGGACTCCACCCAGGCGTCCGCGAACGCGCTGTCGTCGATGAGCCCGACCTCCTCGAACCGGGACAGCACCTCCTCCGCCACGTCCTCGGGGATCTCCCGCTTGCGCAGGGCGTCCGCGAGCTGCTTGCGGGTGCGCGGGGTCCCGGTGAGCAGGCGCAGACAGATCGCCCGCGCCCGCTCAACCGGGTCCCCTGAAGACTCCCCCCGCTCGGCCCTCGACGAGGTGGGGGTGCCTTCGTCCTCACCGGGCGGCTCCCCGAAGCCGCCCCGCCGACGGCCACGGCCACGCCCCCGACCGCCCCGTGACCCGGCCCCGCCGTGCTCAGCGTCGCCGTACCCGTCGTCGCCGGCCGTGGCGGAGCCCGAGTCGCCGCCGCTGCCCCTCCCCCTCGGGGTACCGGGTGTGGCGTGCTCGTACTCGGCCCAGTCGGTTCGTCGTGTCACGGGTCAGCTCTTGGCAGTGGCGGCCTTGGGCTTGGTGGCCTTGGCGGGCGCCGCCTTGGCGTCTTCCGCGGCCGGGGCGGTCACCGCCGCGTCCGCGCCCGGCTCGGCGGAGGGCTCCTCCGGCCGGACACCCACGCCCAGCTTCTCCTTGATCTTCTTCTCGATCTCGTTGGCCAGGTCCGGGTTGTCCTTGAGGAAGTTGCGCGCGTTCTCCTTGCCCTGGCCGAGCTGGTCGCCCTCGTACGTGTACCAGGCGCCGGCCTTGCGGACGAAGCCGTGCTCCACGCCCATGTCGATCAGGCCGCCCTCGCGGCTGATGCCCTGGCCGTAGAGGATGTCGAACTCGGCCTGCTTGAAGGGCGGGGCGACCTTGTTCTTGACGACCTTGCAGCGGGTGCGGTTGCCGACCGCCTCCGTGCCGTCCTTCAGGGTCTCGATGCGGCGGATGTCGATGCGCACCGAGGCGTAGAACTTCAGCGCCCGGCCACCGGTCGTGGTCTCCGGGGAGCCGAACATCACGCCGATCTTCTCGCGCAGCTGGTTGATGAAGATCGCGGTGGTCTTGGACTGGTTGAGCGCACTGGTGATCTTCCGCAGGGCCTGGCTCATCAGTCGGGCCTGCAGACCGACGTGGCTGTCACCCATCTCGCCCTCGATCTCCGCACGCGGGACGAGCGCGGCGACGGAGTCGATGACGATGAGGTCGAGGGCGCCGGAGCGGACGAGCATGTCCACGATCTCCAGGGCCTGCTCGCCGTTGTCGGGCTGGGAGAGGATCAGGTTGTCGATGTCGACGCCGAGCTTGCGCGCGTACTCGGGGTCGAGGGCGTGCTCGGCGTCCACGAAGGCGACCTGGCCGCCCGCCTTCTGGGCGTTGGCCACGGCGTGCAGGGTCAGGGTCGTCTTACCGGAGGACTCCGGGCCGTAGATCTCCACGACACGGCCGCGCGGCAGACCACCGACACCCAGGGCCACGTCGAGCGCGGTCGACCCGGTCGGGATGACCTCGATGGGCTCCCTCGACCGCTCGCCCATGCGCATGACCGCGCCCTTGCCGAATTGCCGTTCAATCTGTGCGAGCGCGGCGTCGAGCGCCTTCTCGCGGTCGGTTCCTGCCATGGGTTCCACCCGGTTTGCTTGAGTCGATCGCTTCACGTCAAAGACGCTAACGCCTGCCACTGACAATGCGCCCCGACGTCGGCCCGGCCTGTGGATAACAAGGGGACATCTCAACACGAAACGTATTGAAATCCCCGCCTGGAGCCTCGCCTGTGCCTCCATGAGAATGGATGTTCGATTTTCGTGTCAAGCGCACCGCGCGGTGCCCGCAGCCCTCTTCCGCGCCGCGGCGCACACCGCTACTCCCGGCGTCGTAGAGCGGGTGTCTTCGGCCGGACGACGACCACGCGGCTCGCTCCCGGAAGCCTGGGGCCATGAAGAATCCGCGCCCCGCCGAGCGCCTGTGTCACGTGACCGGTCTGCTCCTCGTCCTCTCCGGTCTCGCCCACCTGGTGGTGTTCGCGGTCGACGGCGGCCCCTGGGACGGTCCCGTCTCCTGGCGCAAGCCCGTCACGTTCGGGCTCTCCTTCGGGGTGACGCTGATCGCGATCACCTGGGTCACGTCGTACCTGCGCATCGGGGCGCGGCTGCGCACCGTCCTGCTCGTCGTCCTCGCCGCGGACTGTGTGGTGGAGGTCGGCGGCATCACCCTTCAGGCGTGGCGCCGGGTGCCCTCGCACCTGAACATGGAGACGCCCTTCGACACCGCGGTGTCCATGACGCTCGCGGTGGGCGGTGGTGTCCTGGTGGCGCTGCTCACCGTCTTCGCCGTCGCGTCCTTCCGGCACCGGCCGACGGGCCCCGCCGGCATGCCGCTCGCGGTGCGCTCGGGGTTCGCGATCCTGCTCGTGGCGCTGGCCTCGGGCGCGGCGATGATCGCGCGCGGGGTCGTGCTCACCCGGACCGGCCACCAGGAGGCCGCCTATCACTCGACGGCCCCGCTCAAGCCGCTGCACGGAGTGAGCCTGCACGCCGTCCTGGTCCTGCCGCTGCTGGCCCGGCTGCTGTCCCGCACGTCCTGGAGCGAGCGTGCGCGACGGCGCGTCGTGGCCATCGCGGTGGGCTGTTACGCGGCGGCCGTCGCAGCCGCAGGGGTGTGGGCGGTCCTGACGTACTGACCACGGCCCCGGGCGGAGGCCCCTACGAGGACTCCTCCGTGCTGGGCCGCCGTTCCCACAGCTGTCGTATGCGGGTGCGCCCCCCTGGGCGGCCGGGCCCCCGCGTGCGGTGTCCGTGCACCCGGGGATCGTCCGTGACGGCGTACCGCTTCACGTACGCGCCCAGGAAGGCCTGCAGCGTGGCGACCGCCGGGATGGCGATCAGCGCGCCGACCGCACCCAGCAGCGCGGTGCCCGCGATCACCGAGCCGAAGGCGACGGCCGGGTGGATGTCGACGGTCTTGGCGGTCAGCTTGGGCTGCAGCATGTAGTTCTCGAACTGCTGGTAGACCACGACGAAGACCAGCACCCACACCGCGTACCAGGGGTTCACGGTGAACGCGATCAGCATCGGCAGCGCACCCGCGAGGTAGGTGCCGATGGTCGGGATGAACTGCGAGACGAGACCCACCCAGACACCGAGCACGGGCGCGTACGGCACGCCCAGGGCCTGGAACAGGATGTAGTGCGCTATCCCGGAGATGAGCGCCATCAGACCGCGCGAGTAGAGGTAGCCGCCCGTCTTGTCGACGGCGATCTCCCAGGCCCGCAGCACCTCCGCCTGGCGCGCGGGCGGCAGGACGGAGCAGAGCGCGCGGCGCAGCCGGGGGCCGTCGGCGGCGAAGTAGAACGAGAACAGCGTGACCGTCAGCAGCTGGAAGAGGCCGCCGAGCACCTGGGCGGACACGTCGAGCACTCCGGCCGCGCTGTTCTGCGCGTACTTGCGCAGCCAGTCGGAGTGCAGCAGGCCCTCCTGGACGTCCACGCGCCTCAGGTCCGTGTGGAACGTCTCGTTGATCCAGTTGATGACCGAGTCCAGGTAGTCGGGGAAGCCCTCGACCATCTTGATGATCTGGCCGGCCAGCATCGAGCCGAGCAACGTGATGAAGCCGGCGGTGACGATCACCAGGCCGAGGAAGACCAGGAAGGTGGCGAGTCCCCTGCGCATGCCGCGGCCGGCCATCCAGCTCACCGCGGGCTCGATGGCGAGGGCCAGGAAGAACGCGATCAATATGTTGATCAACAGCCCGGTCAGCTGGTGGAACGCCCAGCTGCCCAGCTGGAAGGAGGCTATGAGCGCGAGCGCGAGCACCATGGCACGCGGCAGCCAGCGCGGCATGCGGCCGCCCGGCGCGGCGGCGTCGGCCGGGGGCCGGTCGGGCGTCGTCGTAGCGGTCGGGGATGCTGCGTGCCGGTCGACCGGCACGGTCTCTTCAGTGGGTGCCACGGGCCAAGTCTCGCCCACGCCGCCGACAACCCGATGGCCGCCCGGGAAGTTCGCGCCCGGTCAGCGCTGCTCCCCGGGCACGTTCATGACCGAGCAGACCACACGCCACACGTCCTTGGCCGCCCAGCCGGCGTCCAGCGCCTCGTGCACCGTGCGCTCGCCCAGCTCCGACATCACATGATCGCGCGCGAAGGTGTCGGCGTACCCCGGACCGAAGTGTTCCGCCATCCGCTGCCAGAAGACCGTCAACCGCATGACTCCAGTATCCCGCCCCTGAGGGTGGGGCCCGCCCGGGACCGCTTGCCGAGACCGCTTTCCGCCCTACGGTCTGTCGCATGGCCGAAACAGGAGCTTCCTCCCTGCCCCCCACGCCCCCGGCGCGCTCCCCGCTCTTCCGCGCCGAACAGTTCGTCTGGCTCACCGCGCGCGTGCTGGAGCAGCGGCTCTTCGCGTACCACTTCCTGAACGGCGCCGCCGATCCGGTGGAGGCGGCGCTGGATGCCTACCGCAACGAGGACGGCGGGTACGGCCACGCGCTGGAACCCGATCTGCGCGGCCCGGTGAGCCAGCCCCTGCACACCGGTCACGCGCTGCGCGTGCTGGACGCCGTCGGGCGCTGCGGCGGGCAGCGGGTGGAGCGGGTGTGCCGCTATCTGACCTCCGTCTCCACCGCGGACGGCGCCCTGCCGGCGATCCATCCCAGCCAGCACGGCTACCCGGTGGCCCCGTTCGTCCCGGTCGTCGACGATCCTCCGAGCGAACTGCTCGCCACCGGCCCCGTGGTCGGGTTGCTGCACCGCAACGAGGTCTGGCACGCCTGGCTGTTCCGGGCCACCGACTTCTGCTGGCAGGCCGTGGAGTCCCTGGAGAAGTCCCACCCCTACGAGGTGGAGGCCGCCGTGGCCTTTCTGGACTCCGCCCCCGACCGCTCGCGCGCGGAGGCCGCCGCCGACCGTCTCGGCCGCCTGGTGCGCGAGCAGCGACTGGCGGCCCTGGACCCGGATCGTCTCGACGCCTTCCCGGTCGCTCCCGGCTACGCCCCGGGCGAGCACCACTTCCCGCACGACTTCGCGAAGAGCCCGCAATCGCTTGCGCGCACGTGGTTCACCGACGAGGAGATGGCGCGCTCCCTCGACCACCTGGCGGCTGAGCAGGAGGAGGACGGCGGCTGGCCCGTCCGCTGGCGCCACTGGGCACCGGCTCCCACGCTGGAGGCGCGCCCCGTGGTGACCATCGAGGCGCTGCGCACCCTCAAGACGTACGGCCGCTTCGTGGGCTGAGCCCGACTGATCTCGCTGAGCCCGGCTGCCCCGGGCTGAGCCCGACCGACCTGGGTGAGCCCGTGAGCCCGCTGGCCCCAGCCGTGCTCACCCGCCGATCGCCCGCACCCCCGCCGTCACCACCACGGCCGCCGCGACGACCAGCAAGAACGGTGCGCGCAGCACCAGCGCCACGGCGGCCGCGCCGAGTCCGGCGGCCCTCGCGTCCAGCACGAGCGCATGCCCGTCGGCGAACGTCTGCTGGGCCGTGAGCGCGGCGAGGAGGGCGACGGGCAGCAGGGCGGCGAGCCGCCGGACGAACGGCCGCTCCAGGACGTCTGCGGGGACGAGCAGTCCGGCGAGTTTGACGGCGTAGCAGCCGAGAGCGGTCGCACCGATCGCGATCCACGTGTTCATCGGACCTCCTCCGATCCGCCCGGCACGCTCTGCCCATCCGGCTCGGCCTGTTCATCCTGCCCGTCCGACACATCCTTTCCGTCCGGTACGTCCTGTCGGGTACGACCGCTGCGCCGGCCCTCGGCGAACAGCACGGCCGGTGCCGCCAGCGCGGCCACCAGGACCGGTACGCCGGCCGGCAGGACGGGCAGCAGGCCGGGACCCAGCAGGATCGCGAGGCCCGCGACCATGCGCTCGGTGGCCGTCTTCAGCATCGGCGCGAGCAGGGCCAGGAAGACCGCCGGCCCGGCCGCGTCCAGGCCCCACGCGTCGCTGTCCCCGATGGCCTTCGCGCCCACCGCACCGAGCAGCGTGGTGAGGTTCCACAGCAGGTAGAGACTGAGCCCCGTGACGGTGAACCCGATCCGCGCGGCCCGCCGGGTCGGCTGGGCCAGGGTCACCGCCGTGGTCTCGTCGATCACCCACTGGGCGGCGAACGGCCGCACCGCGCGCGGGAGGGCCAGCAGCTGCGACAGCCGCAGCCCGTAGAAGGCGTTGCGCACGCCCAGGAAGAACGCGCCGGCGGCGGCCGTCAACGGGTTGCCGCCGGCGGCGAGCGCGCCCACCAGGGCGAACTGGGAGGCACCGGTGAACACCAGGAGGCTGAGCGCGCAGGTCTGCAGGAGTCCGAGTCCGCTGCCGACCGAGGTCACCCCGAAGGCGACCCCGGACAGCCCGACGGCGACGCCGACGCCCAGGGCGTCCCGTACGACGGCGGAGTCGGGCTTTTCGGCGCCGTCGGCGGCCATGTCCGCGAGTGCTGTCTGTTGTGCCACGCCCCGGACGGTACGGGCGGCCGTCAGCCCAGGTCTTGTACGTTCTTGCGCTCGCGCTGGTAGGCGCCAGGGGGGACGCCGACGATCCGGGTGAAGTGCCGGTTGAGGTGCGGCTGGTCGGTGAAGCCGACGGCGACGGCAGCGTCGGCGGGTGCCGTGCCCGCGTCCAGCAACAGCCGGGCGCGGCGCACCCGGGCGTCGGTCAGCCAGGTGTGCGGCGGCATGCCGTAGGCGTCGCGGAACGCCCGCAGCAGGGCGAACGGGCTGGTTCCGAGGTCGATGGCGAGGCGTTCCAGGGTCGGCGGCTCGGCCATGCGCTCCTCCAGCACGGCACGCGCGCGTGCCGCGGTCCGCGCTCCGGCGGTCCGTGTCCGCCGCTGCGGCAGCGGTCCGCCGTTGAGCTGCAGCAGTCTGGTGACGGCCACGCGCAGCAGGGTGTCCGCGGCCAGCGCGTTGCCCTCGTCGGCGGCGCGGAGCACCTGATGGACCAGGCGGACGGCGTACGGATCGTCGAGGACCGGGCTGACGAAGCCGGGTGTGCCGCGGATGGTGGTGGTCTCGGCCGCGATCCCGGCCACCACCTCGGGCGAGGGGTAGACCGCACCGTACCGCCAGCCCTCGGGAACGCCGGCCCGGCCCGTGTGCGGGGTGTCCGGATTGACCAGCGCGAGGGCGCCGGCACCGGCGGACACGTCGGAGCCGCGGTGGTGGAAGACCTCGACACCGTCGGCGATGGCCGCGATCACGAAGTTCTCGTGGGTGTGCCGGACGAAGGTCTTGCGGATGTAGTGGGCCCGCAGCAGGTCGACGCCGGGCAGTTCCTCGTACCGCCAGTGCCGCGCCCGCTCCGGTGACCCCGCCATACGACCATTGTCCGTCCCGCCCGCCGACCGCCCGCGCCGGCCCGTTCCCGCCCGTTCTCCGCAGGTCAGCACGATTGTCAGTGGCCGGGTGCAGGATGGGTGGCATGGTCAGCTCCGCACACCGAGCCCTCGACGGCTTCTCGCCCGCGACCCGCGGCTGGTTCACGGGGGCGTTCTCCGCGCCCACCGCGGCCCAGGCGGGCGCGTGGCAGGCCATCCGCGAGGGCGCGGACGTGCTGGTGGTGGCCCCCACCGGCTCGGGCAAGACGCTGGCCGCGTTCCTCGCCGCCCTGGACCAGCTGGCCTCGACGCCTCCCCCGGCCGACCCGAAGAAGCGCTGCCGGGTGCTGTACGTGTCACCGCTGAAGGCGCTCGCGGTCGACGTCGAGCGGAACCTGCGCAGCCCGCTGACCGGTATCCGCCAGGAGTCCGTGCGCCTGGGCCTGCCCGAGCCCGAGGTGAAGGTCGGCATCCGCTCCGGCGACACCCCGGCCGCCGAGCGGCGCGCGCTGGCCACGCGTCCGCCGGACATTCTGATCACGACCCCCGAGTCGCTGTTCCTGATGCTCACGTCGGCCACGCGGGACGCGCTGACGGGCGTGGAGACGGTGATCCTGGACGAGGTGCACGCGGTCGCGGGCACCAAGCGCGGCGCGCACCTCGCGCTGTCCCTGGAGCGGCTGGACGAGCTGCTGCCGAGGCCCGCCCGCCGGATCGGCCTGTCGGCGACCGTGCGCCCGGTGGACGAGGTGGCCCGGTATCTCTCGCCGCGCCGCAAGGTGGAGATCGTCCAGCCGGAGTCCGGGAAGGAGTTCGACCTCTCCGTCGTCGTCCCGGTCGAGGACATGGGCGAGCTGGGCGGCTCCCCGGCGGCCGACGGCAACGAGGGGGCGGAGAAGCCGTCGATCTGGCCGCATGTGGAGGAGCGGATCGCCGACCTGGTCCAGGCCCACCGCTCCACGATCGTGTTCGCCAACTCCCGGCGCCTGGCCGAGCGGCTGTGCAACCGGCTCAACGAGATCGCCTACGAGCGGGCGACCGGCGAGACGTTGGAGGAGCATCACGCCCCGGCCGAGCTGATGGGCGGCTCGGGCGCGGCCCAGGGCGCGCCTCCGGTGATCGCCCGCGCGCACCACGGCTCGGTCTCCAAGGAGCAGCGCGCCCTCGTGGAGGAGGACCTGAAGGCGGGCCGGCTGCCCGCGGTGGTCGCCACGTCCAGCCTGGAGCTGGGCATCGACATGGGCGCCGTCGACCTCGTCGTGCAGGTCGAGTCCCCGCCCTCGGTGGCCTCCGGTCTCCAGCGCGTCGGCCGCGCCGGGCACCAGGTGGGTGCCGTCTCCACGGGCGTGGTCTTCCCCAAGTACCGGGGCGACCTGGTCCAGTCGGCCGTGGTCACCGAGCGGATGCGCACCGGTGCCATCGAGTCCCTGAAGGTCCCCGCGAACCCGCTGGACGTCCTGGCCCAGCAGCTCGTCGCCATGACGGCACTGGACACCTGGCAGTTCGACGACCTGCTCGCCGCGGTCCGCCGCGCGGCCCCGTTCGCCTCACTGCCCGAGTCGGCGTTCACGGCGACCCTGGACATGCTCGCGGGCCGCTACCCGTCCGACGCGTTCGCCGAGCTTCGTCCGCGCGTGGTGTGGGACCGCGTGGCCGGCACGATCACCGGCCGGCCGGGCGCCCAGCGCCTCGCCGTCACCTCCGGCGGCACGATCCCCGACCGCGGCCTCTTCGGGGTCTTCCTCGCCGGTGCCGACCCCAAGAAGGGCGGCGGCCGGGTCGGCGAGCTGGACGAGGAGATGGTGTACGAGTCCCGGGTGGGGGACGTCTTCACGCTGGGCACGAGTTCCTGGCGCATCGAGGACATCACACGCGACCGGGTGCTGGTCTCCCCCGCGCCGGGCGTGCCGGGAAGGCTGCCGTTCTGGAAGGGCGACCAGCTGGGCCGCCCGCTCGAACTGGGGCGCGCGGTGGGAGCGTTCCTGCGCGAGGTCGGCTCGCTGCCCAAGGGCGACGCCCGGCTGCGCCTGCTCGCGGCGGGCCTGGACGCGTGGGCGGCGGACAACGTCCTGTCCTACCTGGACGAGCAGCGCGAGGCCTGCGGCCATGTCCCGGACGACCGCACGATCGTGGTCGAGCGCTTCCGCGACGAGCTGGGCGACTGGCGGGTCGTCGTCCACTCCCCCTTCGGCGCCCAGGTGCACGCCCCCTGGGCCCTCGCGCTCGGCGCCCGCCTCTCCGAGCGGTACGGCATGGACGCGCAGGTCATGCACGCCGACGACGGCATCGTGCTGCGCCTGCCCGACGCCGACCTGATGGGCCTTGACCTGCTCGACCAGGAGCCCATGAAGGCGGGCACCGAGTACGACAGCGAGCAGGCTCCGCTGGGCGCGGCGGACGTCGCCTTCGACAAGGGCGAGGTCGACCAGATCGTCACCGACCAGGTCGGCAGCTCCGCCCTGTTCGCCTCCCGGTTCCGGGAGTGCGCGGCCCGCGCGCTGCTGCTGCCGCGCCGCAACCCCGGCAAGCGCACGCCCTTGTGGCAGCAGCGCCAGCGGGCGGCCCAACTGCTGCAGGTGGCGAGCGAGTTCGGCTCGTTCCCGATCGTCCTGGAAGCGGTGCGCGAGTGCCTTCAGGACGTCTTCGACGTCCCCGGCCTCGTGGAGCTGATGGGCGACATCGAGTCCCGCAAGGTCCGCCTGGTCGAGGTCACCACCCCGGAGCCGTCACCCTTCGCCCGCTCCCTCCTGTTCGGGTACGTCGCCCAGTTCCTGTACGAGGGTGACTCCCCGCTGGCCGAGCGCCGCGCCGCCGCGCTGTCCCTGGACTCCCGGCTGCTGGCCGAGCTGCTGGGCCAGGCGGAGCTGCGCGAGCTGCTCGACGCGGAGGTGCTGGCCGAACTGGAGCGTGAGCTGCAGTGGCTGACGGAGGACCGGCGCGTCAAGGACGTGGAGGGCGTGGCCGACGTGCTGCGCCTGCTCGGCCCGCTGACCGACGCAGAGCTGGCCGAGCGGGGCGCCGAGCCGCAGTGGGCACGGGAGCTGACCGGTGCCCGCCGGGTCATCCGGGTCCGCATCGCGGGCAGGGACCACTGGGCGGCCGTCGAGGACGCGGGCCGGCTGCGCGACGCGCTCGGCACGGCGCTGCCGGTCGGTGTCCCCGAGGCGTTCACCGAGCCGGTGAAGGACCCGCTCGGCGACCTCCTCGCACGCTACGGCCGCACCCACGGCCCCTTCACGTCGGCCACCGCGGCGGCCCGCTTCGGCCTGGGCGTGGCGGTCACCGAGGGCGCCCTGCAGCGGCTGGCCGCGAACGGCCGTGTCGTACAGGGCGAGTTCCACCCGGCGGGCATCGGCCAGGAGTGGTGCGACGCCGCCGTACTGCGCCGGCTGCGCCGCCGCTCCCTGGCCGCGCTGCGGCACGAGCTGGAGCCGGTGCCGCCGCCCGCCCTGGCGCAGTTCCTGCCGCAGTGGCAGCACATCGGCAAGGGGCACGGGCTGCGCGGCATCGACGGACTGGTGCGCGCCATCGAGCAGTTGCAGGGCGCCTCCGTACCGGCCTCCGCGCTGGAGAAGCTGGTCCTGCCCTCCCGCGTGGCGAGCTACACGCCGTCGATGCTCGACGAGCTCACCTCCGCCGGCGAGGTGGTGTGGGCCGGAGCGGGCGCCCTGCCCGGCAAGGACGGCTGGGTCTCCCTGTACATGGCGGACGCGGCCCCGCTGCTTCTCTCGCCGCCGCATCCCCTGGAGCTGACCGCGCTCCACCAATCCGTCCTGGACGCGCTCTCCGGCGGCTACGGCCTGTTCTTCCGCCAGATCGCCGACCAGATCCGCGCCACCACGCACCCCGACGCCACGGATCCCCAACTGGCCGACGCCCTGTGGGACCTGGCGTGGTCGGGGCGGCTCACCAACGACACCCTCGCCCCGATGCGCTCGCTGCTGGGCTCGGGCCGTACGGCGGGCTCGACGGCGCACCGCGCCAAGCGCACCGTCCCGCGCGGCCGCTACGGCTCCCTGACGGCCGCCGCCCGCCCTGCCTCCCGCACCGGACCGCCCACGGTAGCCGGCCGCTGGGCCCTGCTCCCCGCGGCCGAGCCGGACGCCACCGTGCGCGCCCACGCGCTGGCCCGCACCCTCCTCGACCGGCACGGCGTGGTCACCCGGGGAGCGGTCGCCGCGGAGGGCGTCGAGGGCGGCTTCTCGGCGGTGTACCGCGTGCTGTCGGCGTTCGAGGAGAGCGGTCAGGCGCGGCGCGGCTACGTGGTCGAGGGCCTGGGGGCCGCCCAGTTCGCGATGGACGGTGCGGTCGACCGTCTCCGCGCGGTGTCCAACGCCCGCGAACGCGGCGAGGGCCTGCCCGCCCCGGGCGTCCCGAACGGCTTCGGCAGCGGGAACCCGCCGTTCCTCGACGGCGGCCACACCACCCCGAACGTCTTCGACCAGGCCGACACCGGACTCGCCCACCCGGGCCTCGACGGCGACTTCACCTGGCCACCCGAGGACCACCCGGCCACGCCCGGCGACTTCACCTGGCCACCGGAGAACCGTCGCGCCGACGAGTACGTCTCCCCCCGCGACCTCGCTCCCACCGACCCGTTCGCCGCCCCCGGCTACGGCGGCCCCCGTGGCGGCGGCGCCGCCTCCCTGTACGGCTCACCGGCGAACCGCGGCTTCGGCGACCGCCGTACACGCTCGTCGTCCCCCGACCCGCGCGCCGTGGTCCTCGCCGCGGCCGACCCCGCCAACGCCTACGGCGCGGCACTCCCCTGGCCCGAGCCGCCGAACGGAGCCGGGCACAAGCCGGGCCGCAAGGCGGGTTCCCTGGTCGTGCTGGTGGAGGGCGAGTTGACGCTGTACATGGAGCGCGGCGGCAAGACGCTGCTGGCCTGGCCCTCCGACCCTGATGCCGCCGCCACCGACGATCCACGGCTGGGTACGGCCGCCGAGGCCCTGGCCACGGCCGCCGGCGCGGGCTCGCTCGGCACGGTCACGGTGGAGCGGATCAACGGCGCCCAGGCACTGACCTCTCCCCTGGGCACCCTGCTGGAGGCAGCGGGCTTCATCGCCACCCCGCGCGGTCTGCGCCTGAGAGCCTGAGCACGGCGATCCCCGGGCGCACCGGCGCCGGGGCACGGCCGCCCCGCGTCACCCCACCGTGGCACCCTTGACGCATGCCCGAAGGTGACACGGTCTGGCAGGCCGCGAGGCGACTGCACGAGGCCCTCGCGGGCAAGGTGCTGACCCGCAGCGACTTCCGGGTGCCGAAATACGCGACGGTCGACCTCACGGGCCGTACGGTCCTGGGCACGATCCCGCGCGGCAAACACCTGCTCACCCGCTTCGAGGGCGACCTGACCCTCCACACGCACCTGCGCATGGAGGGCGCCTGGAAGGTGTACGGCACGGACGAACGCTGGCGGGGCGGACCTGCGCACCAGATCCGGGCGATCCTCGGCACCACCGATCGCACCGCCGTCGGCTATCGCCTCCAGGTGCTGGAGTTCCTGCGCACCGGCGAGGAGGAGCGTGTCGTCGGCCACCTCGGCCCCGACCTGCTCGGCCCGGACTGGGACTCCGAGCGCGCCCTCGCCAACCTCCTCGTGGACCCTGCCCGCCCCCTCGGCGAGGCCCTGCTCGACCAGCGCAATCTCGCCGGCATCGGCAACGTCTACAAGAGCGAGCTGTGCTTCCTGCTCGGCGTGACGCCCTGGCTGCCGGCCGGCGCCCTGCCCGCGGACCGCGCCGCCAAGCTGCCCGCCCTCGCCAAGAAGCTCCTGGAGGCCAACCGCGACCGCCCGGTCCGCCAGACGACGGGCCTGCACCGGCAGGACCTGTTCGTGTACGGCCGCGCGTCCCGCCCCTGCCTGCGCTGTCGCACGCCGGTCAGGGTGGCCGACCAGGGCGACGGATCCCAGGAGCGCCCCACCTACTGGTGCCCGACCTGCCAGACGGGCCCCGCACCGGCACCGGGGACGGCGCAGCAGTGGCGCAACCGCTATCCCCGTCCGACTAATTGACGGACCGTCAGAAACGCTCGTACCGTCCCTGTATGCCCCTCAAGGCGTACGACCTCACCGGACGCACCGCGTTCGTCACCGGAGCCGCCGGCGGCATCGGCCGGGCCTCCGCCGTTCTGCTCGCGTCGGCGGGAGCCACGGTGCACTGCGCCGATCTGGACACGGACGGCCTGCACGGCACGGCCAAGCTGATCGAGGACCGCGGCGGCACGGCCCGCACGCACGTCGTGGACGTCACCGACCGGGCCGCCCTCACGGCGGCCGTCCGTTCCTGCGGGCGCCTGGACGTCATGGCCGCGATCGCCGGGATCATGCACAGCAGCCCGGTCCTCGAGACCCAGGACGAGGACCTGGACCGGGTCCTGAACGTCAACTTCAAGGGCGTGCTGTACGCCTGCCAGGAGGCGGCCCGACTGATGCTCGCCCACGGCACCCGGGGCAGCATCGTCACGATGGCCTCGGGCGCGGTCGACACCGGCGGCCCAGGATTGCTTTGCTACGGCGCGGCGAAGGCGGCCGTGGTCCAGCTGACGAAGACGCTGGCCACCGAGGTCGGCCGGCACGGCATCCGGGTCAACGCGGTCGCACCGGGCTGGATCCGGACGCCCATGACCGACCGTCACGACCGGGAGGCACAGGCGCACACCGAGTCCCTGATGGCCCGGATGTCCCCGCTGGGCCGGGTCGGCGAGCCGGACGACGTCGCGCACACGGTGCTGTACCTGGCGTCGGACGCGTCGGCGTTCACGACGGGTCAGATCCTGCGTCCGAACGGGGGCGTGGCGATGCCCTGGTAGCACCCTCCGCCCGCCAGGCGGCCGCCCACCGCCCCGTTTCCACGGCTCCCACCGCACGCCTCTTGGACACACAGTGCACCGGCAGCACGCTCAGCCCCCACCCGCTGACCGCGACGGCTCCTTCGAGCACCCCGGCTCCGGACCCCACGGCGATCCGCAGCACCGCCCACCACCAGACCGCCCCCAGCCCGAGCGCGGCCCCCCAGCGCAGTATCCGCCCCACCATGGCCGCCACCTCCAGCGGGAAGCTAGAACGCCTCGCGACCCGCGCGGGAGGCGCACCGAGGGCTCACCGATGCAACACCGGGCACTCCGACAGGCTCACGCGTTCTCCGCCTGGAACATCCAGTGATGCTTCTCCAGGTCCGCCGTGATCCCGATGAAGATGTCCTGGGACACCGGATCCGCCTCTCCGGTCGCCTGGACCCGCTCCCGCATCCCGGTGATCACCGCGCCGAGGGCGTCCACCATCGTGCGGACCGCGTCCGTGTCCTTGATCCAGCCGGCCGGGGCAGTCCCGATGCCGCTGGCGGAGGCCACCGTGGCCGCGCGCCCGTCGGGCGGGACACCGAGGGCGGACGCCCTCTCGGCCACCGTGTCGGAATGTGTGCGGGCGGAGTCGACGACCTCGTCGAGCTGGAGGTGGATGGACCGGAAGCGGGGTCCGACGACGTTCCAGTGGATCTGCTTGGCGACCAGCGAGAGGTCCACCAGGTCGACCAGGGCGCCGTGCAGCGCCTCGGACACGGTCTTCAGATCGTCATCGGGCAACGGGCTCTTCACGACGTACATCCACTTTCCTCCGGTGGTTTCGGCGCAGGCATGCCCCTCCACGATGACCGCCCCACCGAATACCGGCAAATGGAGGCAAAAGAGACACGAATCACACGCCCGGAGCACACAAAAGCCTCGGCCGGGCTTCCCCAGGGAGACCTGGGGAAGCCCGGCCGAGGTTTCACACCTTCCGGGTCGCTAAGCCGCGCACACGGACGTCACGCGGCGACCACGTCCACCGCCCCGGCGGGCGCCTTGATGGTCACCCGTTCCGGTGGCACGCCGGCCACCGACACGGAACCCAGCACCGGACGGACCGGCGTGGGCACGGGCTCGGTAGCCGCTGCGGACTGGGCCAGCTCGGCGAGCGCCAGTTCGTCGCTCACCTCTCGCATCAGTTCCGACATCCGTACGTCCAGCGCGTCGCAGATGGCGGAGAGCAGCTCGGAGGAAGCCTCCTTCTGCCCCCGCTCCACCTCGGAGAGATAGCCGAGTGAGACTCGGGCGGACGAGGAGACTTCGCGCAGAGTACGGCCCTGGCGTTGGCGCTGCCGACGCAGCACGTCACCAAGCAGGCGACGGAGCAGAATCATCGGTGGCTCCCTCCTCGGACCGCGTAGCCGCATCCTTCTCGCCCCACCGTACCGCCTCGCGCCGCGGCCGTGCGGGGAGCGATGTCGTGTTCACTCAGGGCTGTAAACATCAAAACCCCCCGTTCCGTTCCGTATCCTGTGCCCGCTCATTCCCGGTCTGTTCGCCCGCAAGCTCCCTCAGAAGCAGTGCGAGTACGCTCCGTACACTCTCCATACGAATTTCCGCACGGTCGCCGTTCAACCGCAGGGCCGCCACTTTTCCGCCACCGGCAGAACCGGAGACGGAGGTGAGGGGCCCGTCGACGGCCACGAAGACCGTCCCGACGGGCTTGCCGTCCTGCGGTTCGGGCCCGGCGACCCCGGTCGTCGCGATGCCCCAGTCGGCTCCCACGGCTTTGCGCACCCCGGCGGCCATCTGGGCAGCGACCTGCGGATCCACCGCTCCCTGCACCGCCAGCAGAGTGGCGTCGACCCCGAGCAGCTCGTGCTTCAGCTCGGTGGCGTAGGCGGTGACCGAACCCCGGAAGACCTTGGAGGCCCCGGGGACGGCTGTGATCTCCGCCGCGACAAGACCACCGGTGAGCGACTCCGCGACGGCGAGGCTCTCGCCCCTCACGGTCAGTAGTCGCACCAGTTCGGTGGCCGGGGAACTCACGCTTCCGTCTCCTCCAACGCGGCCGCGCGCTCGGCGATTCCCTGCCGGCGCAGCACAATGGCTTGTCTCACGTAATCGAGGCCGGTGACGACGGTGAGGACGACCGCCACGGCCATCACCCAGAACCTCAGGGTGGCCAGCCACCCCGTCAGTGCCAGGACGTACATCCCGACGGCCACGCCCTGGGTGAGGGTCTTGAGCTTGCCGCCGCGGCTCGCGGGGATGACGCCGTAGCGAATGACCAGAAAACGCATCAGTGTGATGCCGAGTTCCCGGCCGAGGATCACGGCCGTCACCCACCACGGGAGATCGCCCAGGGCGGACAGACAGATGAGCGCCGCCCCCATGATCGCCTTGTCGGCGATGGGGTCGGCGATCTTCCCGAAGTCGGTGACCAGGTTGTAGGTGCGCGCCAGATGCCCGTCGAACAGGTCGGTGATCATGGCGACGGCGAAGGCCGCCCAGGCCAGCGCGCGCCAGGCCGGGTCGTAGCCGCCGTCCGCCAGCATCAGCGCCACGAAACCGGGCACCAGCACCAGCCGGAGCATCGTCAGCAGATTGGCGACGTTCCACAGGCTGGCCTGGTTGACGGCCGCGGCCGCGATCTTCGCGCCGCGCGCGGGCTTCGCGTCTTCGGCAGCGGAGTCGGAAGCAGAACCGGAGACCTCGGAAACAGCGCCGTCGGCAGCGGCGGCGGAACCCCGCGCGCCCTGCGGGCCGGAGGAGCCGCCCGCGGCGGATGCCGGGACTCCGGTCATCTGTCCGCCTCCTCACTACACGCGAGCGAGCCGGTCAGCGGCTCGGCCACCAGGTCGACACCTTCCGTACCGACCACCTTCGCCTCGACCATACGTCCGACGCTCAGGCCCTCGCCGCTCGTGAGCAGCACCTGTCCGTCCGTCTCCGGCGCCTGGTGCGCGGCACGGCCGTACACGCCCTCCTCCTCGTCCAGGGACTCCACGAGGACGTGCACGGTCTCGCCGACGCGCTCCTCGGCGCGCTGCGAGACGAGATCCTCGGCGAGCCGGGAGATGTGGGCCAGGCGCTCGGCGACGACGTCCTCGTCGAGCTTGTTCTCGTACGTCGCCGCCTCCGTGCCCTCCTCGTCGGAATAGCCGAAGACACCGATGGCGTCCAGGCGGGCGCCGTTCAGGAAGCGCTCCAGCTCGGCCAGATCCGACTCACTCTCGCCGGGGAAACCGACGATGAAGTTGGAGCGCACACCGGCCTCGGGGGCCTTGCTGCGGATGGTGTCCAGCAGCTCCAGGAAGCGGTCGGTGTCGCCGAAGCGGCGCATGGCGCGCAGCACGTCCGGCGCGGAGTGCTGGAAGGAGAGGTCGAAGTAGGGGACGACCTTCGGGGTGGACGTCAGGACGTCGATCAGGCCCGGGCGCATCTCGGCTGGCTGCAGGTAGCTCACCCGCACCCGCTCGATGCCGTCGACCTCGGCCAGCTCCGGCAGCAGGGACTCCAGCAGGCGGATGTCGCCCAGGTCCTTGCCGTAGGAGGTGTTGTTCTCGGAGACCAGCATGATCTCCTTCGCGCCCTGCTCGGCCAGCCACCGCGTCTCGTTCAGCACGTCGCTGGGGCGGCGGGAGATGAAGGAGCCGCGGAAGGACGGGATGGCGCAGAAGGAGCAGCGCCGGTCACAGCCGGAGGCGAGCTTGACCGAGGCGACCGGAGCGCCGTCCAGGCGGCGCCGCAGGGGCGCGCGGGGGCCCGAGGCGGGCGCGACCCCCTCCGGGAGGTCGGACGGGCCGTGGCCGGGCAGCGCGACGGCGGCGGCCGACTCCTGCCGCTCGGCCGGGCTGATCGGCAGCAGCTTGCGCCGGTCACGCGGGGTGTGGGAGGCGTGGACGCCGCCGGACAGGATGGTCTGCAGGCGGTCGGAGATGTCGGCGTAGTCGTCGAAGCCGAGCACGCCGTCGGCCTCGGGCAGCGCCTCGGCGAGTTCCTTGCCGTACCGCTCGGCCATGCAGCCCACCGCCACGACGGCCTGGGTTCTGCCGTGGTCCTTGAGGTCGTTGGCTTCCAGCAGGGCGTCGACGGAGTCCTTCTTGGCGGCTTCGACGAAGCCACAGGTGTTGACCACGGCGACGTCGGCGTCCGCGGCGTCCTCGACGAGCTGCCAGCCGTCCGCCTCCAAACGGCCTGCGAGCTCCTCCGAGTCCACCTCGTTACGGGCGCAGCCAAGAGTGACGAGGGCGACGGTACGGCGTTCAGGCATGGGCTCAAGACTACTTCGTCTCTCAGACACCCCACGTCGAAGGGGTTGGCCGATCTTGGCCAACCCCTTCTCGTCCGCTCCCCCAAGGGCCCGTCATCCGGCCTCGGGGTCGCCCTTCGTGTAGGTGAGGCGCTCCACAGCGCCCGGCTGGAAGTTGTCCTCGATCTTCTTTCCGTTGACGTAGAGCTGGATCGCGCCGGCGTCACCGAGGATCAGGTTGATCTTGGAGCTGTCCTGGAAGGTCTTGGACTCGCCCTTCTTCAGCAGCCCGTCGAAGAGCATCCGGCCGTTGTGATCCTTGGCGGAGATCCAGCTGCGCCCGCCCGCCGCGCTGACCTGGACGGTGACCTTGTCCTGCGGGGCGGCCGCGATGGCGCTGTCGGACGCCTCGGAGGTCGGTGCGGCCGGCTTGTCCTTCTTGGGCGTGGGCGAGGCGGCCTTGCTGGGGGTGGGCGAGGTGGCGCCGTCGGCCACCTGTGACTTGGCGTCGTTCCCGCCGTCTCCGCCCTTGAAGGCGGTGAATCCGACGAAGCCGACGACGGCGACGATCGCGGCGACCATGGCCGCGGTCCAGTTGGGCCCGCGCCGCTCGGGGCGGATACGTTCCGCCTCGAACAGGGGCGCCGCCGGAGTGGGTGCGGGCCGCCCGCCGTGCGCGGCGTCGAACTGCGCGATCAGCGGTGCGGGGTCTAGGTGTACGGCCCTGGCCAGCGTGCGGATGTGCCCACGGGCGTACACGTCTCCGCCACAGGGGGCGAAGTCGTCCGCCTCGATGGCGTGCACGATGGCGATACGGACACGAGTGGCGCTGCTGACGTCGTCGACGGTGAGCCCGGCCTCGATGCGCGCCTGCTTCAGGGCGCGTCCCACTGAGGGACGGACTTCCTCCGACGCGTCCTGGAACGGGCGCTCGTCTTCAGGGGAGTTGCCGATGGACACGGGGGCGCCTTTCGAGCGTGTGAGCCACCTGTGCTGGAGGTTCAGTCTAGGGGGGTACGAAAGAGTGGGGCGACCGGGCGGTGCGATTTGTACGCCATCGGAAGGGCCGCTCATCCCAACGGCGGGCCAGGCGCAAAGCCCACAGTGAGCCCCGAACCTGTCCTCTCGCTCAACTTGACGTGCGACAAAGGGAAACGGTTGCTCGTCGCTCTCTAACGGGTGGATCACGGTCCTGCCGCCACCCGGCGTAAACCCGACACGCCGGGCGGCCCGCTGCCCTACCCGTCAGACTCCCCGCGAATCAGCGCGAGCACGCCGTCCAGTTCGTCAGGTTTCACAAGAACGTCACGTGCCTTGGAGCCCTCGCTGGGCCCGACGATGTTCCGGGACTCCATCAGGTCCATGAGCCGCCCGGCCTTGGCGAAGCCGACGCGCAGCTTGCGCTGGAGCATGGACGTCGACCCGAACTGGGTGGAGACCACCAGCTCGGCCGCCTGGCACAGCAGGTCGAGGTCGTCGCCGATGTCCTCGTCGATCTCCTTCTTCTGCTTGGTGCCCACGGTGACGTCGTCCCGGAAGACCGGCGCCATCTGGTCCTTGCAGTGCTGCACGACGGCCGCGACCTCGGCCTCTGTCACGAACGCGCCCTGCATACGGGTCGGCTTGTTCGCGCCCATCGGCAGGAACAGACCGTCACCCTTGCCGATCAGCTTCTCGGCGCCGGGCTGGTCGAGGATGACCCGGGAGTCGGCGAGCGAGGAGGTGGCGAACGCCAGCCGGGAGGGCACGTTGGCCTTGATCAGGCCGGTGACCACGTCGACCGACGGGCGCTGGGTGGCGAGCACCAGGTGGATGCCGGCCGCGCGCGCGAGCTGCGTGATGCGCACGATCGAGTCCTCGACGTCCCGCGGCGCGACCATCATCAGGTCGGCCAGCTCGTCCACGATCACCAGCAGGTACGGGTACGGGTGCAGCTCCCGCTCGCTGCCCTCGGGCAGCTTCACCTTGCCGTCGCGGATGGCCTGGTTGAAGTCGTCGATGTGCCGGAAGCCGAACGCGGCCAGGTCGTCGTAGCGCAGGTCCATCTCGCGTACGACCCACTGCAGCGCCTCGGCGGCCCGCTTGGGGTTGGTGATGATCGGCGTGATCAGGTGCGGGATGCCCTCGTAGGCGGTCAGCTCGACGCGCTTGGGGTCGACCAGGATCATCCGGACGTCCTCCGGGGTCGCCCGCATCATGACCGAGGTGATCAGGCAGTTGATGCACGAGGACTTGCCGGAACCGGTCGCACCGGCGACGAGCATGTGCGGCATCTTCGCCAGCGAGTGCATCACGTACCCGCCCTCGACGTCCTTGCCGAAGGCGACCAGCATCGGATCGTCGTCCTCGGCGGACTCCGCGAGGCGCAGCACGTCGCCGAGGTTGACCATCTCCCGGTCGGTGTTCGGGATCTCGATGCCGACCGCGGACTTGCCCGGGATGGGGCTGATGATCCGCACGTCCGGACTGGCCACGGCGTACGCGATGTTCTTGGTCAGCGCGGTGATCCGCTCCACCTTCACGGCGGGGCCGAGCTGGACCTCGTAGCGGGTGACCGTCGGACCACGGGTGAACCCGGTGACGTCGGCGTCCACCTTGAACTCGGAGAAGACGTTGCGCAGGGAGTGGACGATCGCGTCGTTCGCCTCGCTGCGGACCTTGCCGGGGCCTCCGCGGGTGAGGAGGTCCAGCGACGGCAGCGAGTAGGTGATGTCTCCGGAGAGCTGGAGCTGCTCCGCGCGCGCGGGCAGGTCACGGGGCTCGTCGGGGGCCGCCTTCGTGAGGTCGGGGACGCTCGCGACCTTCAGCTTCTCCTGCTTGGGGCGCGCGGCGGGCGCGGGAACCGACGCCGGAGTGGGCTCCTGCGACGGCGCGGGCACCGGTGTGGTCTCCTCGCGGTCGCCCACGCTCACGCCCTGGGTGAGGTCGGCGACGAGCGGGGACGGCGGCATGCCGTGCAGGACGGCACCGTCGAGGGCGGCAGCGGCGGCGGCCGCGACGTCCACCGCGTCCATCTGGCGCTGCAGATCGGGCTGGGGCACCGCGGAACGCCTGGGACGGCCGCGGCGCTCCGAGAGGGCCTCCTCCTCGGCGCCGTCGGGGTCGTACGCCTGGGGGGCGCTCCGGCGCTTTCGGGGGCGCGGGGGCAGCTCCTCGCGCCACTGTTCCTCGTACCGCGTGTCGTCCTCGGAGGGCTCGTACTCCTCCGGATCGGGCAGCAGGCCCAGGCGCACGCCGAGCGCGCGCAGCCGCTGCGGGATGGCGTTGACCGGGGTGGCGGTCACCACCAGCAGCCCGAAGATCGTCAGCAGTACCAGCAGCGGTACGGCGAGCACCTCGCTCATGGTGTACGTCAGCGGGGTCGCCGCCGCCCAGCCGATGAGGCCGCCGGCGTCCCTTATGGCCTGCATGCCGTCGCTGCGGGCGGGCGCGCCGCAGGCGATGTGGACCTGCCCGAGCACGCCGATGACGAGCGCGGACAGACCGATCACGATCCGCCCGTTGGCCTCCGGCTTCTCCGGGTGCCGGATGAACCGTACGGCGATCACCGCGAGCAGTATCGGCACCAACAGGTCGAGCCGGCCGAAGGCACCGGTGACCAGGATCTCCACCAGGTCGCCGACGGGACCGCGCAGATCGGCCCACGTACCGGCGGCGACGATCAGCGCGATGCCGAAGAGCAGCAGCGCGACGCCGTCCTTGCGGTGGGCCGGGTCGAGGTTCTTCGCACCCTGCCCTATGCCCCGGAAGACGGCGCCGACCGCGTGCGCGAGACCGAGCCAGACGGCGCGCACGAGCCGGTACACGCCCCCCGTGGGATTCGGTGCCGGCTTGGGAGGCGCGGCCTTCTTCGCCGGCGCCTTCTTGGCGGGCGCCTTCTTGGCCGGTGCTTTCTTCGCGGCGGCCTTCCTCGCCGGAGCCTTCGCGGGAGCGGCCGCCTTCTTCGCGGGCTGCTTCTTGGCTGCGGAGGGACGTGAGGCCATGGGTGTGAGGTTACCGGGGGAGACGACAGTGGACACGCGTGCCCACTGCTTCACCCGTTCGTGTCGCCCTTGCCGGGGCGCGGAACTGACGCACGCTCATGGGCAACTGCGCTCCCCGCGAGCGTCAGTTCTGCGTCGGCACCGACGCGGTCCCGCTGCCCGTGCCGGGCTCCAGCGCGTCGAGCGCGCGGCGCAACCCGGTGAGTTTGCGTTCCAGATGAGCGGCCGTGGCCACCGCGGCCGCGTCCGCGGACTCGTCGTCCAGTTGCTTGGACAGCGCCTCCGCCTGCTCCTCGACGGCCGCGAGCCGCGCGGACAGCTCGGCGAGCAGCCCGGCCGACTCCTTGCCGCCGACCGCGCCCTTGCCGCCGCCCTCCAACTGGAGCCGCAGCAGCGCCGCCTGCTCGCGCAGCTGGCAGTTCTTCATGTACAGCTCGACGAAGACGGACACCTTCGCGCGCAGCACCCACGGATCGAACGGCTTGGAGATGTAGTCGACCGCGCCCGCCGCATAGCCCCGGAAGGTGTGGTGGGGACCGTGGTTGATCGCGGTGAGGAAGATGATCGGGATGTCCCGGGTCCGCTCCCGCCGTTTGATGTGCGCGGCGGTCTCGAAACCGTCCATGCCCGGCATCTGGACATCCAGCAGAATGACCGCGAAGTCGTCCGTGAGCAGTGCTTTGAGCGCTTCCTCCCCGGACGATGCCCGCACCAGCGTCTGATCGAGCGCAGAGAGGATGGCCTCCAGCGCCAGCAGATTCTCCGGCCGGTCATCGACCAGGAGGATCTTGGCCTTCTGCACCATGGCCCGCCCTCCTCGCCCCGGCGGTACACCGGGCGCCGCCCCAGGGGACGACTCCCTTTCGCCGCCCGTCCTTGTGCCGGTCATCGTAGCCGCACCCCGCCCGTCGCCACACCCTGTCACCGCGATGTCACTGTGCACGCAACGGAAACGCCGCGCGAGACCGGAAAGTTCCCGGAATCCAGGATTCCCACACGTCCCCGGCCCCCTCGGAACGACAACTCCGTGTGCACACCCAAGGTTCCCGCAGCGTTCACATTCGCGCCGGTCACCCCGTCACTCCTCACGCATCCACTGCCGCATGACCGTCAGCAGATGGTCCGGATCGACCGGCTTCGTCACGTAGTCGGAGGCACCCGACTCGATCGCCTTCTCCCGGTCGCCCTTCATCGCCTTCGCGGTCAACGCGATGATCGGCAGCCCGGCGAACTGCGGCATCCTGCGGATCGCCGTGGTCGTCGCGTACCCGTCCATCTCGGGCATCATGATGTCCATCAGCACGACCGCCACGTCGTCGTGCTGCTCCAGCACCTCGATGCCCTCGCGGCCGTTCTCGGCGTACAGCACCGACAGCCCGTGCTGCTCCAGGACGCTGGTGAGCGCGAACACGTTGCGGATGTCGTCGTCGACGATCAGCACCTTCTCACCGCCGAACCGCACCGCGCGGGCCTGCTGCGGCGCCCTCTCCTGCTCGCCGAGCGTCGCCCACTGCTCGGGGCGGTGCTCGACCGGCGGCAGGCTCCGGCGGCGGCGCCGGAAGAGCGCGGCGGCGCCGTTCTGCGTCTCCTGGTACGACTTCACCTCCGCCGGCGTCTCGATCTCCACGGCGGACAGCTCCAACGACAGCTCGGCCGCGGAGGCGACCAGCTCGCCGGCCTCCAGCGGGGTCACGGACTGCTGGTAGCCCTGCGGCGGCAGTTCGCTCGGGTGCAGCGGCAGGTACAGCGTGAACGTCGAGCCACGGCCCGGCTCGCTCTGCGCGTGGATCTCACCACCGAGCAGCTGCGCGATCTCCCGCGAGATCGACAGGCCGAGGCCCGTGCCGCCGTACTTGCGGCTGGTCGTGCCGTCCGCCTGCTTGAACGCCTCGAAGATCACCCGCATCTTGCTGGCCGCGATACCGATGCCGGTGTCGGTCACCGAGAACGCGATCAGCGGCGCGTCCGGATCGCTGAGCGAGCCGGCCTCCAGCAACTGCTCCCGGATGACCTGCGGCACACCGGAACCGGCAGGCCGGATCACCAGCTCCACCGACCCGGAGTCGGTGAACTTCACCGCGTTCGACAGCAGGTTCCGCAGCACCTGCAGCAGCCGCTGCTCGTCGGTGTGCAGGGTCGCGGGCAGCTCCGGGGAGACCCGTACGGACAGGTCCAGGCCCTTCTCCGCGGTCAACGGCCGGAAAGTGGCCTCCACGTAGTCCACGAGCTGGACGAGCGCGATACGCGTCGGGGAGACGTCCATCTTGCCCGCCTCGACCTTCGACAGGTCGAGGATGTCGTTGATCAGCTGAAGCAGGTCGGATCCCGCGCCGTGGATGGTCTCGGCGAACTCCACCTGCTTCGGGGTGAGGTTGGTGTCCGCGTTGTCGGCGAGCAGCTTGGCCAGAATCAGCAGCGAGTTCAGCGGCGTACGCAGCTCGTGCGACATGTTGGCGAGGAACTCGCTCTTGTAGCGCATGGACACCGCGAGCTGCTCGGCGCGCTCCTCCAGGACCTGCCGGGCCTCCTCGATCTCGGTGTTCTTCACCTCGATGTCCCGGTTCTGCCGGGCCAGCAGCTCGGCCTTCTCCTCCAGTTCGGCGTTCGAGGCCTGCAGCGCCTTCTGCCGGTTCTCCAACTCCGCCGACCGCTCACGGAGTTGCTCGGTCAGCTCCTGCGACTGCTTCAGCAGCAGCTCCGTCTTGGTGTTGACCGAGATGGTGTTCACGCTGGTCGCGATCATCTCGGCGATCTGGTTGAGGAAGTCCTTCTGGATCTGCGTGAACGGTGTGAAGGACGCCAGCTCGATCACACCGAGCACCTTGCCCTCGAAGAGGACCGGCAACACGATCACCTGCGCGGGCGGGGCCTCGCCGAGCCCGGAGGAGATCTTCAGATAGCCGCTCGGCGCGTTCTCGACCAGGATCGTGCGCTTCTCCTTGGCAGCCGTGCCGATCAGCGCCTCACCGGGCCGGAACGACGTCGGCATGGAGCCCATCGAGTAGCCGTACGAGCCGAGCATCCGCAGCTCGTAGCGGTCCTCGGCGTCGCCGCTGAGGTCCTGGTCCATCAGCGGCATCGTCAGGAAGAACGCGCCGTGCTGCGCGGAGACCACCGGGGTCAGCTCGCTCATGATGAGCGAAGCCACGTCCGCCAGGTCCCGGCGGCCCTGCATCAGCGCGGAGATGCGGGCGAGGTTGCCCTTGAGCCAGTCCTGCTCCTTGTTGGCGATCGTGGTGTCGCGCAGGTTGGCGATCATCTTGTTGATGTAGTCCTGCAGCTCCTGGATCTCGCCGGACGCGTCGACGTCGATCTTCAGGTTCAGGTCGCCGCGGGTCACCGCGGTCGCCACGCGCGCGATGGCACGCACCTGCCGGGTCAGGTTCCCGGCCATCTCGTTCACCGACTCGGTGAGGTCCCGCCAGGTGCCGTCGACGTCACGCACGCGTGCCTGACCGCCCAGCTGTCCCTCGGTGCCCACCTCGCGGGCCACCCGGGTGACCTCCTCGGCGAAGCTGGACAGCTGGTCGACCATCGTGTTGATCGTCGTCTTGAGTTCGAGGATCTCACCCCGGGCGTCGATGTCGATCTTCTTCGTCAGGTCACCCTTGGCGATGGCCGTGGTCACCATGGCGATGTTGCGCACCTGACCGGTCAGGTTGGACGCCATCTGGTTCACGGACTCGGTGAGGTCCTTCCACGTACCGGCCACACCCGGTACATGCGCCTGACCGCCCAGGATGCCGTCCGTGCCCACCTCACGGGCCACCTTGGTGACCTGGTCGGCGAACGAACTCAGCGTCTTCACCATCGTGTTGAAGGTGTCGGCGAGCTGCGCCACCTCACCGCTCGCCTCGATCGTCACCTGACGCGTCAGGTCACCGTTGGCGACGGCCGCGGCCACCTGGGAGATGTTCCGCACCTGCATGGTCAGGTTGTTGGCCATCAGGTTGACGTTGTTGCTCAGGTCCTTCCAGATGCCCGTGACACCCGGAACGTGCGCCTGGCCGCCCAGGATGCCCTCGGTTCCCACCTCACGGGCCACCCGGGTCACCTGCTCGGCGAAGCTGGACAGCTGGTCGACCATCGTGTTGACGGTCGTGACGAGCTCGAGGATCTCGCCCTTCGCGTCGACGGTGATCTTCTTGGACAGGTCGCCCTTGGCGACCGCCGTCGTGACCTCGGCGATGTTGCGCACCTGGATCGTCAGGTTGTTCGCCATGAAGTTCACGGACTGCGTGAGGTCCTTCCAGGTGCCGGAGACTCCCTGGACCTCGGCCTGACCGCCGAGGATGCCCTCCGTACCCACCTCACGGGCCACACGCGTGACCTCCTGGGCGAACGACGACAGCTGGTCGACCATCGTGTTCAGGGTGTTCTTCAGCTCCAGGATCTCCCCGCGCGCGTCCACGGTGATCTTCTGGGAGAGGTCACCGCGGGCCACGGCGGTGGCGACCTGGGCGATGTTGCGCACCTGGGCGGTGAGGTTTCCGGCCATGCCGTTCACGGAGTCGGTGAGGTCCCGCCACACACCGGCCACGCCCGGCACCTGCGCCTGACCGCCGAGCCGCCCCTCGGTACCCACGTCCCGGGCGACCCGGGTCACCTGGTCGGCGAAGGCGGAGAGCTGGTCGACCATCGTGTTGATGGTGTTCTTCAGCTCGAGGATCTCCCCGCGCGCGTCGACGTCGATCTTCTGCGAGAGGTCACCGTTGGCCACCGCCGTCGTCACCTGGGCGATGTTGCGCACCTGCGAAGTCAGGTTTCCGGCCATGAAGTTGACGGAGTCCGTCAACTCCTTCCAGGTGCCCGAGACACCGTCCACCCGGGCCTGACCGCCCAGCCGGCCCTCGGTACCCACGTCCCGGGCCATCCGCGTGACCTGGTCCGCGAACGAGGACAGCTGGTCCACCATCGTGTTCACGGTGTTCTTCAGCTGGAGCATCTCGCCAGAGACGTCGACGGTGACCTTCTGGGAGAGGTCACCGTTGGCCACCGCCGTCGTCACCTGGGCGATGTTGCGCACCTGACCGGTCAGGTTGCGGAACGCCGTGTTGACGGAGTCCGTCAGGTCCTTCCACGTACCGGCCGCACCCGACACCTGCGCCTGGCCGCCCAGTTCGCCCTCGACGCCGATCTCCCGCGCGACCCGGGTCACCTCGGCACCGAACGCCGACAGCTGGTCCACCATGCCGTTGACGGTGTTCTTCAGCTCCAGCATCTCGCCGGCCACGTCAACGGTGACCTTCTGCGACAGGTCGCCACTGGCCACGGCGGTCGTCACCGCGGCGATGTCCCTCACCTGTGTGGTCAGATTCCGGAACACCGTGTTGACGGAGTCCGTCAGGTCCTTCCACGTACCGGCCGCGCCCGGCACGTTCGCCTGCCCGCCGAGCCGTCCCTCTCCACCGACCTCGTTGGCCACACGCGTGACCTCGTCCGCGAAGATCCGCAGCGTCTCCGTCATCTGGTTGATCGTCTCGGCGAGCTGCGCGACCTCGCCACGCGCCGGAACCGTCACCTTCTGCGACAGGTCACCGTTCGCGACCGCCGTCGTGACCTGGGAGATCCCCCGCACCTGCGCGGTCAGGTTGCCCGCCATCGTATTGACGGAGTCGGTCAGCTCCTTCCACACGCCGGCCACCCCGGGCACCTGCGCCTGACCGCCCAGGATGCCCTCGGTGCCCACCTCACGGGCGACCCGGGTCACCTCGGAAGAGAAGGAGGACAGCTGCTCCACCATCGTGTTGACGGTGTTCTTCAGCTCCAGCATCTCGCCGGCGACATGGACGGTGACCTTGCGTGACAGGTCACCCCGCGCGACCGCCGTCGTCACCAGGGCGATGTCGCGCACCTGGGCGGTGAGCCGGTTCGCCATCGTGTTGACGGACTCGGTCAGGTCCTTCCACGAACCGGACATACCGCGCACCCGGGCCTGGCCACCGAGTTTGCCCTCGGTGCCGACCTCGCTGGCCACGCGCGTGACCTCGTCGGTGAACGTCGACAGCTGGTCGACCAGATTGTTGACGGTACGGCCGACCTTCAGGAACTCGCCCCGCAGCGGATGCCCCGTGCCGTCGGGCGCCTGGGTGCGCAGGTCCATCCGCGGCGACAGATCACCCTCGGCGACCGCCGTCAGGACCCGGCTGACCTCCGAGACGGGCCAGACGAGATCGTCGACCAGCGCGTTGGAGTTGTCGATCGCGGCCGCCCACGAGCCCTCGCAGGCGCCTGTTTCCAGCCGTTCCGTGAGCTTTCCCTCACGCCCGACCATGCGCCGCACCCGCGACAGCTCACCGGTCAGATGCAGATTCCGGTCGGCGACCTCGTTGAAGACCGCGGCGATCTCCGACATCACACCGTCGCCGGACACCGTGAGCCGCTTGCGGAAGTTGCCGTCACGCATCGACACGAGGGCCGCCAGCAGCCGGTTCAGGGCAGCCGTGTCCACGGCGGTGGTGCCGCCGTTCCTGCCCAGGGACGGTCCGCCCTTCGCGCGCGTCTTCGTGCCCCGCGTCCCTGCGCCAGACTCCACTGTGTCCCTCCCGAAGGGGTAGACCATCACTGCCGTGCTCACCGCGTCGGCCCGGCAGGCCGATCACCCGGCTTACCGAATACTTCCGCGTACTCGTTACTGTTCGGTATTTCTGCCAGACGAAATCCGGCCACACCAGGGGCTGCTGCCCTCCGTACACGGAACACACGCAACATGACCGGACCTTCATCAGAAGCTTGCCCAGTGTTTCACCCCGGCCGAACCAGGCCATAACAGTTCGGCAGCTTCGCACATCGTCCGCACACCCTGGGGGCGTAAACACCGGCGACCGGCATCCGCTCGGAGGGCGAAGGTAAGTAACCTTGCATGCGGCTGTCCAGCCACACCGGTCCGACCGGCCTGGGCGGTGGCACGAGCACGAGCGGGCATCGGAGGGGCGGCCGCAGACCATGACCACCGGACTGATCCCCGGGGGACATACCCCGGAGCCACGGCCGACGGGCGAGCGGATGCCGCAGCAGCGGCGCGAGCCGGTCGGCCACGCTGCCCTGCACGTCGACAACCGGCCGAGGAGTTCTGTGATCACCGCGCGCGCGGCCGCCAGTTTCGAGCCCGTCGGGCGATCCGTCGCGACCGCACGGTCCTTCGTCCGAGACACCCTCCAGGGTTGGGGCTTCGCCGACGTCGTCGACGACGCGGTGGTCCTCACCAGCGAGTTGGTGACCAACGCGGTGGTGCACGCGGGCACGCACGCGGAAGTGCTGTGCCTGCGCACCGAGGACGGCGTACGCATCGAGGTCTCGGACCGCTACCCGGAGCGCGAGGTCCCCCTGCAGGCCTCGCCGGCCTCCATGGGCAGCCCGGACCGCGAGGGCGGCCGCGGTCTGCAGCTGTGCGCGGCCCTGGCCGCCCGCTGGGGCGTGGACTACACCCCCACCCACAAGAACGTCTGGTTCCATCTCGATCTGCCCGAGCGTCCGGTCGGCACCCGCGCCGCCGGACCCTCCCTCCCCGCCGACCTCCTCCCGCTCGCCGACGGCCGGGTGCGCGTCGCGGTCCTCCAGATCGACCGGAAGGGCTCCATCAGCGCCTGGAACGAGGACGCGGAGGAGCTGTTCGGCTACCCGGCCCTCGACGTCATTGGCAAGCCTCTCACCGACCTCGCCGCCTGGCCGCACACCCCGGGCACCGGAACCGGCATCGCCGAGGCCCTCCAGCTCTCACGCTGGGAGGGCAGTTACGGCGTCCGCGGCTCCGACGGCCGCGTGGCCCCGGTCTACGCCTCCCACCTCAGGGTCCGCGACACCGGCGGCGAACCCTCCACCGTGTGCCTGCTGGTAAGGGACCACGAACGCGCCGTCCTGCAGACGCCGTTGCGCGTCCCCACCACCGACCAGACAACCGGCTCCGACGGCCAGAGCGCCGACCCCTTCGAGGTGTTCATCGGCTCCCCCGCCCCGGACGACCTCGACGGCCTCCTGCAGCGCACGGTCGAGCGGGCCCGCGACATGCTCGACGGCGACTCCGCGTTCCTGCTGCTGGCCACCGACGACGAGACCGAGTTGGAGGTCCGGGCCTCCACCGGCCTGCCCTCCGCCCGCCAGCGCTTCGCCCGCGTTCCGGTCGAGGCCGGCCCCGGCCGGTACGGCTCCGCGCGCATGCCCGCCGTCCACGACGACCTCACCGCCGTACCCGGCGCCGTACCGCTGCTGTCCGGCACCGGCATGCGCTCGGTCGTCACCGTCCCGCTGAAGGTCGAGGGCCGACTCACGGGCTCCCTCGGCGTGGCGGCCGAGGCACCCGGCCGGTACTCCAACGAGGAGGCGCTGCGCCTGCAGTTCGCCGCCGACCGCATCGCCCTGGCCGTGGAGTCGGCCCGCCTCGGCGAGCTGGAGCGGCTGCGCCGCGGCTCCCTGAGCTTCCTGGTCGAGGCCTCCGACCTGCTGGCCGGCACCCTGGACCGCGACCAGACCCTGGCCCTGATGGCCCAGATGACGGTCCCGACGCTGGCCACCTGGTGTGCCGTCTACACGATCGCCGACCAGGCCTCCGAGCCGTACCTGTCGTACGTGCTGCACGAGGACGAGGAGCTCATCGACGGCATCAAGTCGTTGCTGTCGAAGGTCCCCCCGCCCGACCCGGTACCCACGCCCGGCGCCCGGGTCTGGACCGCCCCCGGTGAGGTCGCCCACCAGGCGGCCCTGCGCTCCTCGATGCGCAGCCTCGGCCTGTCCGGCGGCCCCACCCACCAGGTCGCCTCGGGTATCGGCCCGACGCTCGCGACGGCCTCCGCCGTCGGCGGCGAGACGGTCGTCCTGCCACTCGTCGCCCGCAACCGCGTCATCGGCATGCTGACCCTGGGCAAGCCCACCGACGAGCACTTCCGGCAGGAGATCCTCGAACTGGCCGAGGACCTGAGCCGCCGGGCCGCACTCGCCCTGGACAACGCCCGCCTGTACTCGGAGCGCACGGCGATCAGCCAGTCCCTCCAGCGCAGCCTGCTCCCGCCCGGCCTGCCGCACATCGACGGCGTCGAGGTCGAGGTCATCTACCGCGCGGCCGGCGAGGGCAACGAGGTCGGCGGCGACTTCTACGACCTCTTCCCGATCGGCAACGGCGCCTACGGCTTCGCCATCGGCGACGTCTGCGGTACGGGCCCGAACGCGGCGGCGGTCACGGGCCTGGCCCGGCACGCACTGCGCCTGCTGGCCCGCGAGGGCCTGTCCGGCCCGGCAGTCCTCGAGCGACTGAACTCCGCGATCCTCGACGAGGGCGACCGCAGCCGCTTCCTGACGCTGCTGTACGGCGAGTTGCGGCCGCAGGAGGACGGCAGCGCCGAGCTCAAGGTGGTCTGCGCCGGCCACCCCCTTCCGCTGCGGCTGCGCCAGGACGGCACGGTGACGCCTGCGGCCGAGCCCCAGCCGCTGCTCGGCGTCATCGAGGACCTGGAACTGTACGAGGAGACGGTCACCCTCGACCCCGGCGACGTCCTCCTCTGCGTCACGGACGGTGTCACCGAACGCCGCGAGGGCACGCGCATGCTGGGCGACGACGGCCTCGCCGACGTCCTCACCACCTGCACGGGCCTCACGGCGGGCGCGGTCGCGGCGCGCATCATGCGCGCCGTGGAACGCTTCGCGTCCGACGCCCCGTCCGACGACATGGCGATCCTGGCGATGCGGGTCCCGGGGCTTCACAAGGACTGAGGCCCCCGGGCCCGCCCGGGCACCCGTACAAACGACGAAGGCCCCGCCCGATAGGGCGAGGCCTTCTTTGTCGAGCCCCCAAACGGAATCGAACCGTTGACCTTCTCCTTACCATGGAGACGCTCTACCGACTGAGCTATAGGGGCCTTGTCGTTTTCGAGGTTTCCCTCGTGGTGACAAGAAAAGCGTACCCCGAACAGGGCCGTTTCCCAAATTCGTTCGGTGCCCGTTCAGAAGGCGGGCTGGAGCAAACCCCCAAGGGCGTTGCAGGCAGAGACGATCCGCTGCATCTCACGCTTCGTCAGTGAGGCGTCCACGGGCAGCGCCAGCGTCTCGTCCGCGGCCCGCTCGGTCTCCGGCAGCGCCACACAGCGCCGGAATTCGGGCAGCCGGTGCACGGGCGTCTTCACGGGAACGCGGCACTCAACTCCCCTGGCCCGCAGGGCCCGGGCGAAGGCATCGCGATCCGGCCGGCCATTGCCCGGCACCCGCACCACGTACTGCTGGTAGGTGTGGCCGTCTCCCCCGTCCGGGGTGCTCACGCCCTTCAACTTGGCGTCGAGATAGGCGGCCCGCTCCCTGCGCTGCGCCATCTCGTCGTACGGCGCCTCGGACTCACCCTGTTCCAGCACGAGCAGCCCGTGCCGCTGTCCGACCTCGTGCAGCCGCGTGATGTCCGCGCCCCGGCCGAACCGGTGGACCACAATGACCGCGACGGTTCGAGGAGTTACGGCCGCTTCCACGGCCGACGGGTCGAGGCAGTAGGTGACCGGATCTATGTCGGCGAACACCGGAAGCGCACCCGCCAGGGTCACAGCCTCGGCCACTTCGACGTTCCCGAAGGCCGGTACGACGACCTCGTCACCGACTCCGACGCCGGCGGCCCTGAGCATTGCAGCAGTACCCATGTGCTGGATACTCCGTGCGCAACGTGAACGACACGTTAAGGAGAACGTAAAAAGGTCGGACCCTGAACCGAAGTTCAGGATCCGACCTTTTCAAAATTTGTTCGGCGGTGTCCTACTCTCCCACAGGGTCCCCCCTGCAGTACCATCGGCGCTGTGAGGCTTAGCTTCCGGGTTCGGAATGTAACCGGGCGTTT
>NZ_JBIWPG010000014.1:0-259805 GCF_044768135.1 Streptomyces sp. NPDC101165
GCCCCGTCACCTTGGCGGTCCTCCCGCCCTCCGGGGTCCAGGGGGCCGGGGGGTGGGTCGTGGGGCGGGGGGTGGGGGGGCGCGGGGCGAGGTCCCCCTGTCCTCGCCCGTCGCACCGGTCAGGGGTAGCTGACGAGGTCGGCCACGTTGCCGGCCGAGTTGGAGGCGCCTCCCGTGTTGTTGACGACGTGGCTGATGGTGCCGGTGCCGCCGAGGGACACGGTCACCATGCTGGTGAAGCGGACGCCGGGGGTGTTCGGTGCCTCGATGGCGTGCGCGGCGGTGACGGAGGGGTTGACGTTGAAGTAGCAGTAGCTGCCGAGGCCGTAGGCCTGATGGCTGGTGACCGAGTCGGCGACCTTGTAGGCGGCGTAGCCCTGGGTGGAGCCGTTCATCCAGGCCGCCTGGTTCGGCGGGTCGTACGGCATCTCGTTCTGGAAGAAGTAGGTGCGGCCGCCGTTGCCGTTCCAAAGCACCTGGTACTTCTGGAAATGCTCGACGAACAGCCCGTACATGGTCACGTCGTCGCCGTTGACCACGAGCCCGGTGTCGGCGGTGTTGCTGGTCCAGCCGACGCCGCTGCCGTGGTCGGCGCGCCAGATCCACATGTGGTCGCCGATGACGTTGTCGCTGTTGACGACGATGCTGGTGGCGGCCTTGCCGACGCCCGCGCCGCCGACGCGGACGTAGACGTCGTGCAGGGAGGTCGGGTCGGCCGCGTGGGAGGCTGCGGAGCCGGTCGGCCCGACCTCGAGCAGGGTCTTCGAGCTGGTGGTGCCGGCGTCGAAGAGCAGGCCCGCGATCTTCACGCCGTCGACGTCAGCGACGGTCATCGCGGTGATGCCGTTGTCCGGGACGAAGGTGGCGAGCCCCAGGCCGAGGACGACGGTGTCGGGGCGGGTCACCTTCAGGGTCTGGTCCAGGTGGTAGACGCCCGGGGTGACCAGGAGGTTCTTGCCCGCGGCGAGCGCGGAGTCGATCTGGGAGGCGGTCGCTCCCGGCTTGACCACGTAGAAGGTGTCAAGGGACAGCGAGCTGCCCGCCGGGCTGGAGCCGGCCCAACTGGTCGCGGTGGAGTTGGACCGCACCGACGGCACGAACACCTGGTAGGCGCCGTTGCCGTCGACGTACAGGAACGGCTTCTCCCGGCTGACCGGGCTCTGCGCGACCGTCGTGTACGGGGGCTTGGGGAAGCTGGTGGACGGTACGCCCTGGCTGCCGACGAAGACCTGGTTCCAGTTGGCGCCGGTCCAGCTGCCCAGCTGGGAGTTCCGGGTCAGCCACTGCTGCTGGCTGCCGGAGTCGACCTGCCCGTCGACCTTGCTGTCGGCGAGGTAGCCGCCGCTGGACCAGCCGCCGTCGTCCAGGGCCAGCTTGCCCCGCAGGTGCATCCGCCGGTACGGCGCCGCCTGCGAGACCGCCCAACGGTCGCTGCCGCCGCTGGGGTTGACCGACAGGTTCTCGGCGCCGCGCCAGAAGTTCTGTGTGGCGTTGCCCTGGAACCAGTCCGCCTCCGCGTGCACCGCGCCGTTGACGGAGACCGCGTCGGGGGTGAGGCCCAGGCCCAGCACCTGGGTGTAGAAGCCGACGTTGACGTCCGCGCTGTAGGCGCCGGGCTTGAACAGCACGGCGTAGCGCTGGGAGCCGAACTGGTTGGTCTCCTGCTGCTTGAAGATGGTGTCCAGCTTGCTCTGGATGGCCGAGGACGACATCGACGGGTCGAAGACGACGACGTTCGGACCGAGGTCGGGGTCGGCGGCGGACTGGGTCACCGGGACCACCTGGAAGCGCTGGGCGGCGGTGCCGTTGCACGTGTACTGCACGAACTGCACGCTGTCCGCGAGCGAGGCGCCCGGATCGTCCAGGCACTTGCCGCTGCCCCGGTTGACGAGGTGGAAGGCTCCGCCGCCGTCGTCCACCGGCAGCCACTGCTGGTTGGCGCCGCCGCCGTAACTCCACAGGTGCACCTGGGCGTTGTCGGCGGTGGAGACGTCGGCGACGTCCACGACCTGGCCCGTGTTGTTGCCGTTGCCGATACGGACGTAGCCGTCGCTGGTCGCGGTGAAGCTCCACTGCTGTGCGGTGGTGCCGTTGCAGGTGTACTGCTGCACGACGGTGCCGTTGGCGGTGCCGGCCGCCTTGGCGTCCAGGCACTTGCCGCTCGCGGCGTTCACCACGGTGGCGAGGCCGGTGGGCAGGGCGGCGGCCGCGGGGGTCGCGGCGCGCGCGGGCGCCGCGGTGAGCAGGGACGCGGCGGCCACGGCGACCAGCGCGCCGGCCGTCGATCTGCGACGGCGGGTGAGGGGAAGCACGGGTTCTCCTAGCGGACGGGGATCAGCCGGTGTAGCCGGCGAAGACGCGGGTGTAGTCCCAGGCCGACTGGGAGACGCCGGAGCAGCTGTCGGCGGGGCCGCCGGTGCACGGGCGGTCGCGGTTGGCGGACCAGAAGGTGAGCCGGGCGAGGTGGTGCTGCTGGGCGTAGGCCAGGATGGTCCGGAAGTCGCTCACCGTGACTGTCTCGTTGTTGTCGGTGATGCCGTTCATGGACGAGATGCCCATGTCCCGGTAGGCCTGGTCGTCGCTGTAGTGGTAGGCGTTCTTCAGCGCGTTCTTCAGACCTTCGGCGGCCTGCGTGGTCAGGTTGCCCATGTTCTGTCCGGCGCCGCCGAAGTCGAACGGCATGATCGCCCAGGCGTCCACGGTCAGCCCCGAGGAGGCGGCCCGGTTGATGAGGCTGGTGTCGGGGCCGCTCTGCCCGGTGCCGATGGTGATGTACACCTTCAGACCGGGGTTGTCGGCCTTCACGGTCTTGAGCGCGTCCACGGTGCGCTGCTGCACGGTGGGGTTGCTGTAGGCGTCGGCCTCTATGTCGATGTCGATCGCCTTCAGACCGTAGGCGTTGATCACCTTCTGGTAGGCGGCGGCGAGTTCGCCCGCGCCGGAGCAGGAGCTCTCCAGCTTGTTGCCGCTGTAGCCGCCGAACGACGGGATCACGTCACCGCCGTTCGCCCGCACGGTGGTGACGGTCTGCTGGTCGACCCCGCCGGTCAGCGGGCGGCTGCCGTCCCACTGGGGGTTGCAGTAGCCGTTGCTGAGCACGAAGGCGAGCGTGAACCACTTCACGCCGGTGGCCTGGGTGATCGTGCTCGGGTTCGGCGGGCTGCCCCAGCCGTTGTAGAGGTACGGCGCCACGGCCATCGGTGCGGACGGGGCGGTGCCGCCGTCCGCCGCGGGCGCGTTCCACTTCTGGTTGGCGCCGCCGGTGCAGCTCCAGATCTGGGCGCGGGCGCCGTTGACCGAGGAGTTGTCGGTGACGTCCAGACACTTGTCGGCCTGCGGGTTGACGATGTCGTGGGCGGCGCTGACGGTCCACTTCTGGTTCGCGCCGCCGGTGCAGGACCACAGCTGGACCTTGGCGCCGTCGGCGGTGGAGTTCCCGGTGACGTCGAGGCACTTGCCGAGGGCGCGGAGGGTGCCGTCGCTGCCGGCCGTCCACTGCTGGGCGGCGGTGCCGTTGCAGTCGTACAGCTGAACGGCCGTGCCGTTGGCGGAACTTGCGCCGGCGACGTCGAGGCACTTGCCGGCGAGGCCGGTGATGGAGCCGGTGGCGGCCTGGGCCGGGGCTGCGGTGAGCAGGCCGGTGGCGAGGGAGAGGGCGGCGAGCGAGACGGCTGCGGGGAGTGGTCTGGCCATGTGCGGGGGCGGCCTTTCGCGTGGGGGGATACCCGGGCGCACGCCCAACACAGGTGTGACATGTGGGTGTTGAGTGCATCCGGAGTCTTTGTTTAAGGCGTGAAGTTAAAGGTCCGGACCAGTGGAGTCAAGAGGGTGGGCAGCAGGGGGTGGGCTGCGACCCGGAAAGCATCCCGGGCAGCAGCCCACCCCCTGCGTCCGGCTCAGACCGCGGTCACCTCGTCGTCCCGCCGGGCGAACTGGGTGCGGTGCAGCTCCGCGTACCGGCCGCCCGCCGCGAGGAGTTCGCCGTGCGTGCCCCGCTCCACGATCCGGCCGGCCTCGACGACCAGGATCTGGTCGGCGGCCCGGACGGTGGACAGACGGTGGGCGATCACCACGGCGGTGCGGCCCTCCAGGGCCTCGGTGAGCGCCTCCTGGACGGCCGCCTCGGAGGTGTTGTCCAGGTGGGCGGTGGCCTCGTCGAGGATCACCACGCGCTGACGGGCCAGCAGCAGCCGGGCGATGGTCGTGCGCTGGCGCTCGCCGCCGGAGAGCCGGTAGCCGCGTTCACCGACGACCGTGTCCAGGCCGTCGGGCAGGGACCGTACGACCTCGGCGAGACGGGCGCGGCCGAGCGCGTCCCACAGTTCCTCGTCGGTGGCGGACGGCCGGGCGAGCAGCAGGTTGGCGCGGACGGTGTCGTGGAAGAGGTGGCCGTCCTGGGTGACCATGCCGAGGGTGCCCCGCAGGGAGGCGGCGGTCAGGTCCCGGACGTCGGTCCCGCCGATGCGGATGGCACCGGCGTCGACGTCGTACAGGCGCGGCAGCAGCTGGGCGATGGTGGACTTGCCGGCGCCGGAGGAGCCGACGAGGGCGATGGTCTGGCCGGGTTCGGCGCGGAACGAGATGCCGTGCAGGACCTCGGCGCCGCCGCGGGTGTCGAGCGCGGCGACCTCCTCCAGGGAGGCGAGGGAGACCTGGTCGGCGGACGGGTAGGAGAAGGTGACGTCCTCGAACTCGACCGCGACCGGGCCCTCGGGCACCTCGACGGCGTCCGGCTTCTCCTCGATGAGCGGCTTCAGGTCGAGCACCTCGAAGACCCGCTCGAAGCTGACCAGCGCGCTCATCACCTCCACGCGGGCTCCGGCGAGCGCGGTGAGCGGGGCGTAGAGCCGGGTCAGCAGCAGGGCGAGGGAGACGACCGCCCCCGCCTCCAGGGTGCCGCGCAGCGCGAACCAGCCGCCGAGGCCGTAGACGAGGGCCAGGGCGAGGGCGGAGACGAGGGTGAGGGCGGTGATGAACACCGACTGGGCGGTCGCCGTGCGCACGCCGATGTCGCGCACCCGGCGGGCGCGGTCCGCGAACTCGGCCGACTCCTCCTCCGGGCGGCCGAACAGCTTGACCAGGGTGGCGCCGGGCGCGGAGAAGCGCTCGGTCATCCGGGTGCCCATGGCCGCGTTCAGCTCCGCCGCCTCCCGCTGCATCCGGGCCATCCGGCTGCCCATGCGGCGGGCCGGCAGCACGAACACCGGCAGCAGCACCAGCGCGAGCAGGGTGATCTGCCAGGACAGGGTGAGCATGACGGCGAGGGTGAGCACCAGGGTCACCAGATTGGTCACCACGCCCGACAGGGTGTTGGCGAACGCCCGCTGGGCACCGATCACGTCGTTGTTGAGACGGCTGACCAACGCGCCCGTACGGGTACGTGTGAAGAACGCGACGGGCATGCGCTGCACATGATCGAACACGGCCGTGCGCAGGTCGAGGATGAGTCCCTCCCCGAGCGTCGCCGACAGGCGCCGACCGAGGATGCCGAGCCCCGCCTCCGCGAGGGCGACGAGCGCGATCAGCAGCGAGAGCCGGACGACCTTCCCGGAGTCGTGACCCGCCACGATCGTGTCGACGACGCTGCCGGCCAGCACGGGCGTGGCGACGGCGAGCAGTGCGGTCACCACCCCGAGAAGGACGAAGCGGACGATGCCCGCACGGTGCGGGCGGGCGAAGGCGGCGATACGGCGCAACGTGGCGCGGGCGAGGGGGCGGCGTTCCTGCTGCGCGGTCATCACGCTGTGCAGCTGCGTCCAGGCGGTGGTCTCCATGCTCATGGGAGAGAACGTAGGACCTCAAGCTTCGTTGAGGTCAATGTCCGCGCCATTTCATCCCCATCTACGTCCTCGCACCCGAAGGCCGCCATGACCCTCCCCTCCCATCCGCTGCCCGTCCGTAAGCCGCCGGCCCCGCTTCGGCCACCCGCCGTTGGCACGGCACGGAAAACCTCTCCCGATGTGACAGCGGTACGACTCCCCGACCTCCGTGAGGGACGCCTCCCCCGGCTCGCCCGGCGCGTCCCCGTGCGGCAGATCCTCTGCCTGCTTCCGCTCCTGCTCGTCGCCGTCGTCGCGGTGCGGCACCGGTCGGTGCTCGCCGAGGGCTTCGGACAGCTGCGGACCGCCTCGTGGCCCTGGCTGCTGGCGGCGGCCGGCGCCACCTGCCTGACCTGGGTGGCCGCGGCCGTCACCCGGCAGGGAGCCGTCGTCCAGCAGCTGCCCCGGTGGCGGCTCCTGGCCACGCAGTTCGCGGCGGGCTCCGCCAACCACCTGCTGCCGACGGGGCTGGGCGCAGGCGCGGTCAACCTGCGGTTCATGAGCGTGTGCGGGGTGCCGCTGGCCCGCTCCTCCGCGGCGCTCGCGCTGTACCTGCTCGCCGAGTCGGTCGGCCGGCTGAGCCTGCTGGCCGCGCTGCTGCTCGCCTTCCCCGACGCGCTGCGCCTCGGCACCCTGCTGCCCGACGGGGCCGTCGGACCGGTGCTGGCCGTCGCGGGCGCGGCGCTCGCGGTGGCGGTGGCCGCGCTGGCCCTCGTACGACGCCTGCGCACGCCCGTGCTCCGCTTCGTCCGCACCGCCCTGGGCGAGGCCAGCTCGGTGCACACGCGTCCGGCCCGGGCTCTGGCGCTGTGGGGCGGCTCGCTCGCCTTCCCCGCGCTCCAGGCGGCCGGCCTGGTGGCGGTGGGCCAGGCGCTGGGGCTGCCGGTACCGCCCGCCCACATGGCGCTCGCGTACCTGGCCGCGACGGTCGCGGTCGCGCTGGTGCCCACACCGGGCGGGCTCGGCTCGGTCGAGGCGGCACTGATCGTGGCGCTGGTGGCGGCGGGCGGCCCGGTGGCGGTGGCCACGGCGGTGGTGCTCGCCTACCGCATCATCACCGTGTGGGTGCCGCTGCTGCCGGGGGCGTTGACGTTGGGGGCACTGGTGCGGCTGAAGGTCATCTGAGGCAGAGTGGCCCCGAGCCGCCCCCTCAGAAGGAGCATCCGCCGTGCCGGTCCGCGTGGAGCACAAGGAACACGTCACCACGATCGTCCTGTCCCGCCCCGAGGTCCGCAACGCCGTGGACGGCCCCACGGCCGCCGAACTCGCCACCGCCTTCCGGGAGTTCGAGGCCGACGAGAACGCGCGGGTGGCGGTGCTGTGGGGCGAGGGGGGCACGTTCTGCGCGGGCGCCGACCTGAAGGCGATGGGCGGCGAGCGCGGCAACCGGGTCACCGAGGAGGGCGACGGCCCGATGGGGCCGACCCGGATGCGGCTGTCCAAGCCGGTGATCGCCGCCGTCGCCGGGCACGCCGTGGCGGGGGGCCTCGAACTGGCCCTGTGGTGCGACCTCCGGGTCGCCGAGGAGGACGCCGTGTTCGGGGTGTTCTGCCGCCGCTGGGGCGTACCGCTGATCGACGGCGGCACGGTACGGCTGCCCCGGCTGATCGGCGCCGGCCGGGCCATGGACCTGATCCTCACCGGCCGCCCGGTCCCGGCCCGCGAGGCCTACGACATCGGCCTCGCCAACCGTCTCGTCCCGACCGGCCACGCCCGCGCGGAGGCCGAGGAGCTGGCGGCCCGGATCGCCCGCTTCCCGCAGGCCTGCATGCGCGGCGACCGGGCCTCGGTGCTGGACCAGGAGGGCATGGACGAGGAGAGCGCCCTGCGCGGCGAGCTGCGCTACGGCATGGGTGTGCTGGCCGAGGGTCTGGAGGGAGCGGCACGCTTCGCCGGGGGTGCTGGGCGGCACGGGTCTTATACGGACCTGTGAGCAGCGGTCCTGCACGGACCTGCGAGCACGGGTCCTACGCGGACTTGCGAGCACCGGTCCTGGACGGACCCGTGCGCCGGCCACTCCTCTCCCGCCAGCCACTCCAGGACCGCACCGCCCGCCTCCGCACCGGCCCAAGTCGCCGACCTGGCCCGCTGTCCGGGGTGCAGGACGGCGCCGACGGCGAAGACGCCCGGCCGCGAGGTGTGCGGGGTTCCGTCCAGCGTGATGCCGGCCCGGCGGGCGAGTTCGTTCTCGGGGACGAAGTCACCGGTGAAGACGACCGTGTCGCAGGGCAGGGTGGCCGTACGGCCGTCGCGGTGCCGGACGCGGACGCCGGACAGGCGGCCGTGGCCGAGGAGTTCGGTGACCGCGGTGTCCGTGAGGAGCGGGACGCGGTGGCCGAGGCGGGCCGACTGGGCCCGCAGCAGCGGGGCTTGGGCCCGAGGGTTCTCGGTCAGCAGGGCGACGACCGCGACGCCGGCGGTGCGGAGGGTGTCGGCCGCCGAGTAGGAGACCCGCTCCGCGCCGACCACCACCGCGCGGGTGCCGATCGGCTGCCCGAACAGGTGGACCGCCTGCTGGAGTTCGCCGGTGGTGTAGACGCCGGCGGGCCGGGTGCCGGGCACCAGCCGGGCCGCGCGGGGGCGTTCACGGGAGCCGGTGGCGAGGACGACGGCTTCGGCCTCGATCGTCTCCAGGCCCTGCGGGCCGACCGTCGTGAGTGTGCGCGGGCCCGCCCAGTCCAGGACCGTCACGCCGGCCCGCAGCACGGCCCCGGTGTGTGTGGCGCCCTCGGTGAGCAGTCGGGCGTACTCCGGTCCGGTCAGCCGCCGCGCCCACGTGCCGAAGCCACCGTGGGCGCAGTGCCGGGGCACTCCCCCGGCCTGCGTCTCCCGCTCCAGCACCTCGACCCGGCCGGCACCGGCGGCGGCCAGCCGGGCCGCGGCCGCGAGTCCGGCGGGACCGGCGCCGACGACCAGGACGTCGACCCTGCGGTCGGCGGTCATGTGCGCGCCTCCTCGAACAGCTGCCGCACCGCTGCCCCGCAGTAGAAGCCCTGGCAGCGGCCGGCCCGGGCCCGGGTGCGGCGGCGCAGGCCCTCCAGGGTGCGCGGCGGGATCGTACTGGCGAGGGCGTCGCGGATCTCGCCGCGGGAGACGCGCTCGCAGTGGCAGACGAGGGTGCCGTACTCCGGGTCGGCGGCGATGAGTTCGGGCCGCTGGTGGGGGCGCGGGAAGGCCTCGCCGAGGTTGGGCATGCGGACCGGGTCGAGGGGGCGCGCCGGTCCGGGGTCGAGCCCGGCCTCGGTCAGCAGGCCGACGACGTGGGCGGCGATCGAAAGGGACGCGGTCAGGCCGGTGGAGCGGATGCCGCCGACGGTGACGTACGCCTGCTCGGGGTGGGCGGTGATGCGGTAGTCCTCGTGCTCGGTGGCCGCGCGCAGCCCGGCGTAGACGGCGGTGATCTCCTCCCGCAGCAGCGCGGGCAGGATGCGACCGCCCTTCTCCCGCAGCAGCGCGAGGCCGTCGGCGGTGGAGCCGGTGGCCCGCTTGTCGTGCAGGTCCTCGGCGGTGGGGCCGAGCAGGACGTTGCCGTAGACGGTGGGGGCGACCAGGACGCCCTTGCCGAGGGCGGTCGGGACGGGGAGGAGGATGTGCCGGACCAGGGGGCGGGCGAGCTTGTCGTGGACGATGAGCTGGCCGCGGCGCGGGGTGACGGTGAAGTCGTCGTGGCCGAGGGCCCGGTCGAGGGTGTCGGCGTGCAGTCCGGCCGCGTTGACCAGGTGGCGGGCGTGCAGGATGCCTCTGGAGGTGGTCAGGAGGTGCCCTTGGGCATCCTGACTTACCTGCTCCACGCGGGTGTTCAGGTGCAGGTCGACGCCGGCGCGGACCGCCTGGGTGGCGTACGCCAGGGTCGTCGTCCACGGGCAGATGATGCTCTCGCCGGGCACGTGCAGGGCGCCGAGCGCACCGGGACCGAGGTGCGGTTCGCGGGCGTACAGCTCGTCGGCGCCGAGGAGTCGGGTGTGCAGGTAGTCGTTGCGCTCGGCCTTCTCGGCGAGCCGGGGCAGCGCGGCGAGCTGCTCCTCGTCCCAGGCGACGAGCAGGGCGCCGACCTCTTCGACGGGGATGCCGGACTCGGCGGCGTACGCGGCCAGCCGCTGGTGGCCCTCGCGGACCAGCCGGGCCTCCAGGGTGCCCGGGGTCGCGTCGAAACCGGTGTGCAGGATCGCGGTGTTGGCCTTGGAGGTGCCCTGGCCGACGTCGTCCTGGGCCTCGACCAGCGCGATGCGCAGCCGGGGGTGGTGGGCGAGTTCGCGGGCGACTGCGCAGCCGACGACTCCGGCGCCGACGACCGCCACGTCGTAGGTCTGCTGGGGCAGTTGCCCCTCCGCGGTGACGGTCATGCGTCGAGCAGGGCGGCGACCGCGCTGCGGAAGCCGGCCAGGCGCTCGGCGGCCTGGTCGGCCGGGATGCGGGGCTCGTACACGGTGGCGGGCTTCCAGTCGGGCAGGGCGTCTTCCACGCTCAGCGTAGGGTCCGCGCCGAGCCGGGCGAGGGTGGCGGCGCCGAGTGCGGTGGCGTCGTGCAGCGCGGAGACCTCGACGGGGCGTTGCAGCAGGTCGGCCTGGGTCTGCATGAGGAGGGCGGAGCGGGTGAGGCCGCCGTCGACGCGCAGCGCGTCGAGCGGGGTGCCGAGGTCGGCAGCCGCGGCCTCCGCCAGCTCGACGACCTGGGCCGCCAGGCCCTCGCACAGGGCGCGCACCAGGTGTCCGGGCCCGGTGTCGAGGCCGAGCCCGGTCAGGGAGCCGCGCAGGTCGCCGCGCCACCAGGGGGCGGCGAGTCCGGCGAGGGCGGGGACGAAGGTGACGCCGCCGCTGTCGGGGACGGCGCCGCCGACCGGGTCGAGGTCGGCGGCCGAGGAGATGACGCCGAGGTCGGTGAGCCAGCGCACGGCGGAGGCGGCCGTGTAGACCTGTCCGTCGAGGCAGTATGCGGTGTCTCCGGCGAGTCGCCAGGCGACGCAGCTGACCAGGCCGGAGGTGCCGCGCCGGGGGGTGCCGCCGGTGTGCGCGAGCAGGAACGCGCCGGTGCCGTAGGTGCACTTGGCGGCGCCGGGTCCGGTGATGCGCTGGGCGAGCAGGGCGGCCTGCTGGTCGACGGCGAGTCCGGTGACCGGGATCTCGGGGCCGAACGCGTTGGCGGTGCCGACGGGTTGGGCGTTGTCGACCACCTGCGGGAGCTGTTCGTCCGAGAGCCCGTAGGCCTCCAGCGCCCGTGGCGACCACTGGGCACGGTCGAGGTCGAGGAGCTGGGTGCGGCCGGCGGTGGCCGCGTCGGTGACGAAGGCGCCGGTGAGGCGGTGGACCAGCCAGGCGTCGGAGGTGGTGACGACGCCCTCGCGGGTGAGATTGCGGCGGATCCAGGCCATCTTGGGTGCGGCGAAGTACGGATCGAGGGGCAGGCCGGTCAGCTGCCGCAGCTCCTCGGCGTGCTCGGCGAGTTCGGCGCAGACGGTCTCGGCGCGCCGGTCCTGCCAGACGAGGGCGTCGGTGAGCGGGCGTCCGGTCGCCGGGTCCCAGGCGAGGACGGTCTCACCCTGGTTGGCCAGGCCCATCGCCACGACGTCCTCGCCCGCCTCGGCGAGTGCGCGGTGTCCGGCCTCGACGACCGAGGCGTAGAGCTCGACGGGATCCACCTCGACGAGACCGCCGGGCAGGTGGCGGGGCGTCACCTCGGCGAACCCGGCGCCGAGGACGCCGCGTTCGGGGCAGACCACCAGGGCCTTGGTGCCGGACGTTCCCTGGTCGACGGCGAGCACCGGCCCCGTCATCGCATCCTCCCGCACGCCCCTTCGAAGATCGGCGCGAACAGCCTGCCGTCGGGCCGCGTCCGGCGTCAAGCCGGGCCGGTTCTCGGTCAACTACCCCGCCAGATAGTTGTGTTGACAACAATGGCAAGGCGGAAGTGACACCCCTATAGTGACCGCCGACCCGCAGGAGGCGCTCGACCACCGCCCAGAGGAGGGCTGTTGCTATCGCACCCCGCCACCCCGCCCGTCCGCTCGCGGACCGGGACGGGTGGCTGATGGCCAGAGAAGGAGCACGCCCCTCCTACGACCCCGCCGGCCACGACGGGGCCTTACGCACCGCCCTCCAGGATCTGCGCACGGGGCGCTGGATGGCGATGCGCGCGCTGCTCGCGGACACCACGAGCTGGTGGCAGTGGACCCAGCGCACCCAGGTCCTCGCGACCGCCGCGGCCGGTACCGACGTGGTGCGGGCCTGGCTCGCGGAGGAGCCGCACAGTGTGTCGGCCACGGTGATGCACGCCCGGGTCGGCGTGGAGCGGGCCCTCAGGGCACAGCGCGAGGGGCACCGCCGTACGCACGAGTTGTGGATCGAGGCGTGGGACGCCGCGCAGTCCGCCACCCAGACCGCCCCGCCCGACCCCGTGCCCTGGATCTGTCTGCTGGCGCTGGCCCAGCTGGACCCGGAGCAGCGCTGGGACGAGCACCGGGCACCGCCGCCGGAGCCGATGCTGCCGCCAGGTCCGTGGGGGCTGCTGGCCGAGGCCGGCAAGCGCGACCCGCACAACCGCGAGGCCCACCACCGGATGCTGCAGTTCCTGTACACGATCGGTTCCTCGGGCCGGCTCGCCGAGGCCGCGGGCTACGCCCAGTGGGCGGCCGGCGCGGCGCCGCCCGGGTCCGCGCTGCACCTGCTGCCGCTGTACGTCCGGGTCGAGCGCTACCGGCGCTCCAGCGGGCACGACGCGGCGCTCGACCTGCACTGGGTGGCGGAGGACGCGACCCGCGAGGCGCGGCGCGCCCTGCATTCCTGGTTCGAGCAGACGCCCCGGGCCGAACGCTCGCTGCTGGACCTCAACCATGTGGCACACGCCCTGTGGGGCGCCCATCAGTTCCCGGACGCAGCCCGGGTGTTCGACGCGATCGGCCCGTACGTCACGCCGCCGCCGTGGATGTACCGCACCCCGGACCGGGGCCGTGCCGTGGAGGTCTTCCTGCAGGCCAGGGACCGCTGCCGCGCGGCTGCCGAAGGCGCCTGACGCCCGTTCTCCTTCCTCACCCCCGGAGGTTCCAGCATGTCCCCCGATCCATCGCCCACGCCCGCCCGGCCGCAGCACGACGAGGAGCGGCGGCTGCGCGAGCTGGGCTACCGCCCGGTGCTGGCCCGCCGCATGGGTGGCTTCGGCAACTTCGCGATCAGCTTCTCGGTGATCTCGATCCTGTCCGGCTGCATGACCCTGTACGGCTTCGGTCTGGGCGCCGGCGGGCCCGCCGTGATGCTGTGGGGCTGGGCGGGTGTCGGCCTGTTCGTGCTGTGCGTGGGCCTCGCGCTCGCCGAGGTCACCAGCGCCTATCCGACCTCCGGCGCCCTGTACTACATGGCCGACCGGCTCGGCGGCCGGCGCTGGGGCTGGTACACGGGCTGGCTGAATCTGCTCGGTCTGCTGGGCGCGATCGCCGGCATCGACTACGGAGCCGCCCTGTTCGCCGGGGCCTTCGCCAACCTCCAGTGGGGCTTCGAGCCGACCCCGGGCAGGACCATGCTGATCTTCTGCGCGATCCTGCTGCTGCACGCCGTGCTGAACCTGTTCGGCGTCCGCCTGGTCAGCCTGCTCAACTCGGTCAGCGTGTGGTGGCACCTGGCCGGTGTCGCGCTCATCGTCGGGGCGCTGGCGATCGTCCCGGACCACCACCAGTCGCCGTCCTTCGTGTTCACCGAGTTCGTCAACGACACCGGCTGGTCGAGCCCGCTCTACGTGGCCGCGATCGGCCTGCTGCTCGCCCAGTACACGTTCTCCGGGTACGACGCCTCCGCCCACCTCTCCGAGGAGACCTCCAACGCCTCGGTGTCCGCGGCGAAGGGCATCGTCCGGTCCATCTGGGTGTCGTGGATCGCGGGCTTCGTACTGCTCGCCGGCCTGACCTTCGCCATCCAGGACTACGACGCCACGCGCACCACCGACACCGGGGTGCCGCCCGCGCAGATCCTGCTCGACGGCCTCGGCACCGACGGCGCGAGCGCGCTGCTGCTCGTCGTGATCGTCGCCCAGCTGTTCTGCGGGAACGCCGAGGTGGCCGCGGCCAGCCGGATGGTGTTCGCGTTCAGCCGGGACGGCGCCCTGCCCGGCTCGCATCTGTGGCGCAAGGTGAGCAGCCGCACCCAGACCCCGGTCGCGGCCGTGTGGCTGTCGGTGATCGTCGCGGGCGTCCTGGCCCTGCCGTCCCTGTACTCGGCTACGGCGTACGGCGCGGTCACCGCCATCAACGTCATCGGCATCACCCCCGCCTACGCCATCCCCGTCCTGCTCCGGCTGCGCGCGGGCGACCGTTTCCAGCCGGGTCCGTGGCACCTGGGCCGGTGGAGCAGACCGGTCGGCTGGATCGCGGTGGTGTGGGTGGCCTGTGTGACGGTCCTGTTCTGCCTGCCGCAGTCCTCGCCGGTCACGGTCGACACGATGAACTACGCGGCCGTGGCCCTCGTCGTCGTGCTGGTTCTGGCCAGCATCTGGTGGTACGTCGCCCGCCGTTCGTACGGCACGCCCACCACCGCCGCCTACGGCAACGATCGCGACCAGGCCGAATTCGCGGAGGGCATCGTCTGAGACGTCCGCCCGCCGCACCGGTCCGGGTACGAACCGGTGCCCCGGATACGGCAGGATGAACGATCGCGCCGACCGCCATTGTCCCGGCGGCGGCGCGATCGCACATTCCGGACATCGAGCAGGTGACATCGTGACGACACTTCACATCAGGTTCTCCGCAGCAGCTTTGCACCCCGGAGGTGACCGGTGAACCGCGCGCTGACCCTGGACGACCTCGTCCTCGCCGGCATCGCCCTGGCCGCGGGCCTGGTGCTGGCCTTCCTGTCCCGCACGGTACTGCGCTGGCTGGCCAAGCACGCCAAGCGGACCAAGTGGAGCGGTGACGACGTCATCGTGGACACGCTGCGCTCCGTCGTGCCCTGGGCAGCGATCGTGGGCGGGCTCGCGGCGGCCGCGGCGGTACTGCCGCTGACGCACACCGTCCAGCACCACACCAACCAGATCCTCCAGGTGTGGCTGATCTTCGTGGTGACCCTGTCCGCGGCCCGGGTCGTGGCGGGTCTGGTCCGCTCGGTCACCCAGTCCCGCTCGGGCGTGGCGGGTTCGGCCACCATCTTCGTCAACATCACCCGGGTCCTGGTCCTGGCGATCGGCTTCCTGGTGGTGCTGCAGACGCTGGGCATCTCCATAGCGCCCCTGCTCACCGCCCTCGGTGTCGGCGGTCTGGCCGTCGCCCTCGCCCTCCAGGACACCCTCGCCAACCTGTTCGCGGGCGTCCACATCCTCGCCTCCAAGACCGTCCAGCCGGGCGACTACATCCGGCTGAGCAGCGGCGAGGAGGGGTACGTCGTGGACATCAACTGGCGCCAGACGACGGTCCGCCAGCTGTCCAACAACCTGGTGGTCGTCCCCAACGGCCAGCTGGCGAAGACCAACATGACCAACTTCACGCGTCCCGAGCAGCAGTTGACGATCCTGGTGCAGGTGGGCGTGAGCTACGACAGCGATCTGGACCACGTCGAGCGTGTCACGACCGAGGTCATCGCCGAGACCATGACCGAGATCACCGGCGCCCTCCCGGACCACGAGCCCGCGATCCGCTTCCACACCTTCGGGGACTCCCGCATCGGCTTCACGGTGATCCTCGGCGTCGGCGAGTTCAGCGACCAGTACCGCATCAAGCACGAGTTCATCAAGCGCCTGCACCGCCGCTACCGCGCGGAGGGCATCCGCATCCCGTCCCCGACCCGGACGGTGGCGCTGCAGCAGGGCTCGGTGGTGATTCCGCAGCAGCGCAGCGGGGAGGACGCGGTGTCGGGTTCGGCCCTGACCGACTAGTACGTGTCCCCGGCTCCGGCGTGGCAGCACGAGTCGCGCCGGAGAGCGCGGGCGACCTCCAGCCAGGTGGTGTCGTGACCACCCCGGCCCGACGGGTGCAACGAGCGGCCGGGTGGTACGTGGCGGGGGCCGAGGTCATCGGGAGGGCGCACGACACCACGCGCGTGGCGGGCGGGGCCGGGCCCGGCTCCGCCCGCCACGGGGGCGTCAGAGCGTCGCCGAGTTCTCGTGCCAGTGGCCGCCGCGTCCGCTGTGCGGGGCCGCGAAGGACGAGCTGACCGGGTTCACCGTCCAGTCGGGGTGGCCGGGCATGCGCGGGGTCTTCGTGCCGTAGAGCCAGTCACGCAGGAAGCCGGACTGGTCCTGGCCGGTGACCTGCGAGGCGACGGCGATGTAGTCGTCCGTGGACGCCGAGGAGTTGCGGAAGCACTCCAGGAAGGTGCGCTCGACGGCGTGGAAGGCGTCCTCGCCGACCAGTTCCCGGAAGGCGTACAGGACGAGCACGCCGCCCAGATAGCGCTGGCTGTCGAAGAGGTTGACGGCGTTGGGCGCGGCCACCGGGCCCGAGTCGTGGCGCCACTGGTCGCCGCGGGCGTAGGTGTCCTTCATCCGGGCCTCCATCGCGGTGAGGCCCAGGGAGTCGGCCCAGCCGCGCTCGTAGCGGTAGAGGAGCCCGTAGAAGTCGGCGTGGCCCTCGTTCAGCCACAGGTCGGCCCAGGTGGCGGGGCTGACCAGGTTGCCGAAGTAGGAGTGGACCAGCTCGTGCATCATGTGCGCGCCGATCTTCTTCTCCTCCTGGAGCAGGAAGTTCGGCTTGTACAGGGTGAGGGTCTGGGTCTCAAGACCGGTGAAGTCGAAGGCCTTCGGGTCGTCGGAGTTGCACGGCAGCAGACCGTACGTCTCGAACGGGAAGGCGCCCAGGCGGTCCTCCAGCCAGGTCACCAGGCCCGGGGTGAGGGCGAGGGCCGGTTCCAGGGCGGTGGCGCGGGCGGTGGGGACGACGTCGCGCAGGGGCAGGCCGTGCGGGCCCTGGCGGTCCTTGATCACATAGTTGCCGACCGTGATCTGGACGAGTTCGGTGGCGATCGGAGCGGCCGAGCAGTACGAGTACGCCGTACGGCCGCCGTCCAGCTCCTCGGTGTCGGTGAGCGTGCCGTTCGCGACACCGCGCAGCCCGTTCGGGACGGTGATGCGGAAGCTGAAGTCCGCCTTGTCCGAGGGGTGGTCGTTGCACGGGAAGACGGTGTGCGCGGAGTTCGGCTGCGGGCAGATCGCGAAGCCGTCCTCGGTGGGGACCCAGGCGGTGTGCGCGAGGGTGCGGCGCGGGTCGGCGGAGTACTCCACGCGGACGGTCGCGACCGCCTTCTCCGGGAGCGGGCGGTCGGGAGTGACGCGCAGCTTCTCGTCCGCCTGCTCCCAGACGGCCTCGCGGCCGCCGACGCACACGGAACGTATGTCGAGGCCGAGGGCGTCGAGGGAGAAGCGGGTCAGCGCCCGGTCCATGCGGATCCGCAGGGTGGCGGTGGCGTCGACCAGCCTGGTCGTGGGGTCGTAGGCCAGGTCGAGGTGGTACGCCGACACGCGGTAGCCGTCGTTGCCGAGGGCCGGGAAGACCGGGTCGCCGAGGGTCTCCGGGCCGGCGTCCCCCGTGCGCCTGCCCGGGGCGGCCTGGGCCGGGGAGCCCAAGGGCCAGCGCAGCCGTCGTGCCGATCAGGACGGCCGCCGGGGCCGTCACTCGGGTGCGATATCTCATCGTCCGCCTTCGCTCGGGCGGCCGGAGGGTCAGGCCCGGCAGCCGGTCAGTGGGGGATCGCGCATGGTCAGTGAGCGATCGCTTGTCATGACCACAGAGACGGGGAAGCGGTTGCACCCGTACGCCATGTTTTCCGGCCAGGACCCCTGTCGAGCCCGGCCCGATCACGAGATATCTTGATGTCGAGCAATGTTGCAGACGTGGAGCGGAGCACCCGGTGACTGACTCGACCATCTTCTACACCTACACAGACGAGGCCCCGGCCCTGGCGACGCATTCGTTCCTGCCGGTGATCCAGGCGTACGCCTCGCAGGCCGGTGTCGCCGTCGACACCCGGGACATCTCGCTGGCCGGGCGCATCATCGCCGTCTTCCCGGAGTACCTGAACGAGGACCAGCGCATCCCCGACGCGCTGTCCGAGCTGGGCGAGCTGGCCAAGACCCCCGAAGCCAACATCATCAAGCTGCCGAACATCTCGGCGTCGATCCCGCAGCTCAAGGCCGCCGTCGCCGAGCTGCAGGGCAAGGGCTACGCGCTGCCGAACTACCCGGACGACCCGAAGACCGACGAGGAGCGCGAGATCCGCGCCCGCTACGACAAGATCAAGGGTTCCGCCGTGAACCCGGTCCTGCGTGAGGGCAACTCCGACCGCCGCGCCCCCGCCTCGGTCAAGAACTACGCCAAGACCCACCCGCACCGCATGGGCGCCTGGACCACCGAGTCCAAGACCAACGTGGCGACCATGGGCGAGAACGACTTCCGCTCCACCGAGAAGTCCGTGGTGATCTCCGAGGCCGGCGCCCTGAAGATCGAGCTGGTCGCCGAGGACGGCACCACCACCGTGCTGCGCGAGTCCGTACCGGTCAAGAAGGACGAGGTCGTCGACGCCTCCGTCCTGCACGTCGCGGAGCTGAACACGTTCCTCGCCGCGCAGATCGCCCGCGCCAAGGAGGAGGGCGTCCTCTTCTCCGTGCACCTCAAGGCCACGATGATGAAGGTCTCCGACCCGATCATCTTCGGCCACGTCGTGCGCGCCTTCTTCCCGAAGACGTTCGCGAAGTACGGCGAGACGCTCGCCGCGGCCGGCCTGTCCCCGAACGACGGTCTGGGCGGCATCCTCAAGGGCCTGGAGAACCTGCCCGAGGGCGCCGAGATCAAGGCCTCCTTCGACGCCGAGCTGACCGAGGGCCCGACCCTCGCCATGGTCGACTCCGACAAGGGCATCACCAACCTGCACGTGCCCTCCGACGTCATCGTCGACGCCTCCATGCCGGCGATGATCCGCACCTCCGGCCACATGTGGGGCGCGGACGGCCAGGAGGACGACACCCTCGCGGTGATCCCGGACTCCTCCTACGCCGGTGTCTACCAGGTCGTCATCGACGACTGCCGCGCGCACGGCGCCTACGACCCGTCGACCATGGGCTCGGTCCCGAACGTCGGCCTCATGGCGCAGAAGGCCGAGGAGTACGGCTCCCACGACAAGACCTTCGAGATCGCGGCCGCGGGCACGGTCCGCGTCCTCGACCAGGCCGGCAACGTCCTGATCGAGCAGCCGGTCGGCAAGGGCGACATCTTCCGCGCCTGCCAGACCAAGGACGACCCGATCCGCGACTGGGTCAAGCTGGCCGTCACCCGCGCCCGCGCCACCGGCGACCCGGCCGTGTTCTGGCTGGACGAGGGCCGCGCCCACGACGCCAACCTGATCGCCAAGGTGAAGCAGTACCTGCCGGAGCACGACACCGAGGGCCTGGACATCAAGATCCTGTCCCCGGTCGAGGCCACCAAGCTGTCGGTGGAGCGCATCCGCCGCGGCGAGAACACCATCTCGGTCACCGGCAACGTGCTGCGCGACTACCTGACCGACCTGTTCCCGATCCTGGAGCTGGGCACCAGCGCCAAGATGCTGTCGGTCGTCCCGCTGATGGCGGGCGGCGGCCTGTTCGAGACGGGCGCCGGCGGCTCCGCGCCGAAGCACGTCCAGCAGCTGGTCAAGGAGAACTACCTGCGCTGGGACTCGCTCGGTGAGTTCTTCGCCCTGGTGCCCGCCTTCGAGCAGTACGCGGCGGCCACCGGCAACAACCGCGCCAAGGTCCTCGCCGACACCCTCGACCGCGCCACGGCGACCTTCCTCAACGAGGACAAGTCCCCGACCCGTCGCGTCGGCGGCATCGACAACCGCGGCAGCCACTTCTTCCTGTCCCTGTACTGGGCGCAGGAGCTGGCCGCGCAGACCGACGACGCCGACCTGGCGAAGGCGTTCGCCGCGTTCGCCGAGACCCTCGCGGCGAACGAGCGGACGATCGTCGACGAGCTGCTCGCGGTCCAGGGCTCCCCGGCCGACATCGGCGGCTACTACCAGCCCGAGAAGGCCAAGGCGGACGCGGTGATGCGCCCGTCGGCCACCTGGAACGAGGCCCTCGCCTCGCTGAGCTGACGCCCGCGGCACCTGAGCCGCAGCTGTGAGCGGACTCCGCCCCGGTCGGGTTGCCCCCGGCCGGGGCGGAGGCGTGTCCGGCGCCGGTGCCGGTGTGACACCTTGATCCTGCACCGCGCCACCGACAACGCCCCTGGAGCAGCCCGTGACCGAGTACGCCCCCTCGTTCGAACTCCTCCCCGGCGCCGCCGAGTCGCCCGTGCTGCTGCACGTGCCGCACTCCGCGCGGGCGATCCCGGAGGACGTGCGCAAGGGGATCCTGCTCGACGACACGGCGCTCGGGCTGGAGCTGGACCACATCACCGACGCGCACACCGCGCGGATCGCCGAGCGGGCGGCGGGGCTGGCCGGGCTCACCCCCTGGCGATTCGTCAACCGGCTGTCGCGGCTGGTCGTGGACCCGGAGCGGTTCCCCGACGAGCGGGAGGAGATGCTCGCCGTCGGAATGGGGGCCGTGTACACGCGCACCACGCACCGGGACGAGCTGCGGGCCGCGGACACCGACCCCGAGCCGCTGGTCGAGCGGTACTTCCGGCCCTACGCGCGGGCGATGACCGCGGCGGTGGCCGGGCGGCTCGCCGCGACCGGGCGGGCGGTCGTGATCGACGTCCACTCCTACCCGAGCCAGGCGCTGCCGTACGAGCTGCACGGGACGGGTCCGCGGCCGCCCGTGTGCCTCGGCACGGACGCCTTCCACACGCCGCCCGAGCTGCGGGAGGCGGCACGGGAGGCGTTCTCCGCCTTCGGGGAGACCGGGCTGGACAGTCCCTTCGGCGGGACCTACGTACCGCTGGAGTACTACGGGTGTGACCGCCGGGTGAGCGCGCTGATGGTGGAGATCCGACGGGACACGTACATGACCGAGCCGGGCGGCCCGCCCGGGCCGGGTCTGGAGCAGCTCGCCACCGCACTGGCCGCGCTCGTCAACACCCTGTAGACCTCCGCGGCCAGGCCTAGGTGACCCGCCGTCAGGTGACCCGGCTCGCCCCGAACTTCGCCGAGCTGCTGGACCGGCTGCCCGGGCTGCGCCTCGCGGTGGAGCCCGGGCAGATGGGCCGGCGGCACAGGACGATGATCCGCGGGCCGCAGACGCTGCCCGTCACCTGGTGATCCGGCTCAGGCCCGCAGCCACTCCGTGACGATCACCTCGCCGCCGGTCCGCAGCCGCAGGGCGAACGGACCGGTGGGTGGCTGCTCGCTGGTGAAGCGGCCGAGGGTGTCGACCGCGACCGGCCGGGTCGTCTGCGGGCCGCCCAGCACCTCTATGCGCGCCGACTGCGGCGGCAGCACCTGGCCGATCAGCCCCTCCCCGGTGACCTCGACGTCGACGGTCAGCTCGCCCGCGCGGAAGGTCAGCATCCGCGGGGCGTCCGGTACTCCCCTGACCGGCAGCGCGTCCACGAGCGAGTCGAAGGTCAGCTCGGCGATCTGGGCGTCCAGGTCGTGCAACGCGTAGGCTTCGAGCGCCAGTTGGCGCAGCTCAACGGGGACGGGGTCCAGCACGGCGGCCGCCTGGCGCAGCTCCTCCTCCAGCAGATCACCGTCGAACCCGGCGTCGTCGAAGTCCTCTTCGGGAAATCCGTTCCCGTTCACGCCGCTCACGCCGCCCCCCGTGCGTCCAACCGGGCCCGCAGCCGGCGCAGACAGCGCTGGCGCAGGGGCCCGATGCTGCCGACCGCGATACCGAGCGCGGCCGACACCTCCAGATAGCTCGGCGGCGGCGAGGCGATCAGCACCCGCAGCAGCTGCCTGCACCGCTCGCCGAGCGCCTCGAACTCCTGCCACAGCCGGCGGATCCGCTCGGCCTGGTCCGCCTCTTCTTCGGCGTCGATCAGCGTCTGCTCGGGCGTCCGCTCCTCGCTCGCCCGGTCCAGCACCTGCGGATCGTCCGTCAGCGTCAGCCGCGTCAGCCCTTTGAGCACCTTCAGGCACTCGTGCCGGGCCGTGCTGGCCAGCCAGGACCCCGCCTTGTCGGGCTCCCGGATCCGGCCGAGGTGCTGGGCGAAACGGAACCACGTGGTCTGGTAGACCTCGTGCCCGTCCGCGTCCGAGAGCCGGTGTGCGCGCACCACCGACCACACCAGCGGACTCATCCCTTCCACCAGCGCCTTCCAGGCCGCGGCGTCGCCGTCGACGGCAGACCCGACCAGCGCCCCGACCTCTGTACGGTCCACGGCTCCACCCCTCGTGTACGGCACGTCATCGTACGCCGTGGAGCGGAGGGTTCCGGCCCTCATGCGGGCCGGGCCGGGATCGCGACCGGAACCGGGCGCCAGGTGGGCGGCCGGAGCGCCGGAACGTGCGCCCCGCGCACCTCGGCGGATTCCGTGAGGGAAGCGAGCAGTTGTGCGCGGGCCGAGCGCGGGTCGCGCTCCTTGTGCGCCGTCATGTGGGCGGCGACGAGCGCGGCGACGGCCGGGGTGGCGAAGGAGGTGCCGCTCCACTGCGCGAGACCGTCGAACATCACCTGGTCCGGCTTGGCCGCGCTGTTCTCGCCCGGCTCGCTCAACACGCCGGTGTGGGGCGGGTACTGGCAGGTGCAGGCGTAGGTGGAGCCGAACCGGCAGGCGTCGTAGGTGGAGTGCTGGTACACGTACGGCACCGGGATGTCGAAGCCGGTGAGGGCACTGGTCAGGCGCTCGCCCGGGGCGTAGACCTGCACCCAGGGGCCGTGGTTGCTGAAGCAGGCGCCCGACTCGCCGTCCCCGCGCAGCGCGCCGACCGACAGCACGCTGTCCGCGTACTCCGGCAGGGCCCCGTAGGCGGCGGGCCAGAACGGGGCGTCGCTGCCGTTGTTGCCCGCGGCGGCCACCAGCAGCGTGCGCTGCGCGCGGAGTTCACGCATGAACGCCTCGAGACCGATGAGGCTTTCACCCGACCCGGTGGTGGTGCCCGCGGAGAGGCTGATGATGTCGGGCCAGCCGCCCTCGTCGACGGCCTCGAACAGCTTCGCGCCGAACTCCGACTCCAGCATGGCGCCCACGTCACTGAGCGTGCCCCGCACCGTGACGTCGGTGTTGGGCGCGACCGCCGCGACGATCCCGGCGATGAACGTGCCGTGGCCGACGTACTGCCGGAGCACTCCGTCGGGGCCGGTCTCGGTCACCTGCGGATCGCCGGTGGTGTGGGCGAGGAGCGGGTAGGACCGGTAGTCGTGCACCAGACCGGTGTCGATGACGAGGACGCCGACGGCGGTGCCCGGGTCGTGCAGGCCCTCCTGGGACGCCGGGTTGGGCGGCTCGCTGCGCGGCGCGGGCACGGGCTCGTCACCGGGGCAGGCGTTGACCGGGGCGATGTGGATCACGTGGTTGCGGCGGACCAGCCGGCGTCCCTGGCGCCCCTCGGCCTCCGTGAGGGCGCGCAGGGCGTGCGGGACGGCGTCGTCGCCCTGGGTGGGGTCGCCGACCCGGATGCGGGTGACGCCGGTGCGGTTGGTGTCCGGGCCGGTCCGGCGCACGTGGTCGGGGACCAGGCCCCGGGTGTCGGTGAAGTGGGTGCGCACGGTGTCCTCGACCAGGCGGGCCTCCTCGCCGTCGCGGGCGAGGACGACACCCTTCTCGTAGAGGAAGTGGGCGTCGTCGTCCGGGCCCATGGCCAGGGGAACGTCGGGCATCGAGCGCTGGATGTGGTGGAACTGCTCGTGGAATCGCTGTGGTGCCATGGTGTGTCCTCCCCCTGAGGCAATGCTCCGACAGTCAGAGTCGCCCGTCGACCGATTGATACAGCCCGCAAGCAGGTCCGGTACAGCCCGAGGAGACCACGGCGAACCCGTGTGACGAGTTTGCCCAGGCCACTACCATGCGAGGGGTGACAGCGGGAAGCGAGTCGGTTCTTCAGCTGCTGCCGATGGTGTTCGCCGACCCGGGCGAGGCCCGGGCACGCGCGGATCAGGTACTGCACACCGATCCGTCGCCGCTGCACGCCAGCGTCGCGCATCAGGTACTCGGCATCTGGCAGCGGGACTTCGGCGACCTGAAGATCGCCCTCCGGCATCTGCGCCGGGCCCGGGACCTCGCCGCGCGCGCCGAGTCGGCCGAGCGGGAGGCGGACGTGCTCGCCACGCTGGGGGTCGCACTGGTGCACGCGGGGCGCACTCGGCAGGGACTGGCGTCGTTCGAGCAGGGGGTCGCGCGGGGCAGCGGACACACCAGGGCACGGGTGTTGTACCGGCGGGCCTACGTGTGGTGGGTGCTGGGGCATCACCGGGAGTCCCTGGAGGACGTACGGCGGGCGCTTCCGGTGCTGCGGCACGCCGACGACGGGATCTGGACCGCGCGGGCGCTGACCCTGCGGGCCACGGTGCATCTGGCGCAGGGCGCGGTGGACCGGGCGGTCGCGGACTTCACGGCCGCCGAGCGGCTGTGGGAGACCACCGGCCAGGAGCACGACAAGGCGGACGCCGTGGAGAGCCGGGGCCTCGCGGCGTTCCGGTCCGGGGACATCCCGGCGGCGCTGCGGCTGCTGGACGAGGCCGAGGAGCGGTACGGCAAGCTCGGCACCCCCACGTTCATGCTCTCCATCCGGCGCTGCGAGGTGCTGATGGCGGCGGGGCTCGCCCCGGAGGCGCTCGCGGAGGCGGACACGGCGATCGCCCTGCTGGACCGGATGGGCGGCCAGTCCACCCGCAAGGCCGAACTGCTGCTGGCGGCCGCCCGTGCCGCCCGCTCGGCCGGGGACCCGGACACCGCCATCGCCCGCGCCGCCCATGCCGTAAGGCTGTTCGCGGGGCAGCGGCGGACCTGGTGGGAGACGCATGCCCGGCTGGTGCTCATCGAGGCGCGGGCGGCGGCCGGGCGCGGCTCGGGGCGACTGGTCGCGGACGCGGCGGCGGTCGCCGGGCGGCTGGCCTCCTTCGGCTCGCCCGTGGCGCCCGAGGCCTCGCTGCTCGCCGGCCGGATCGCGCTCGCGCTCGGCCGGACGGCCGAGGCGGAACGGCACCTGGCGGTCGCCGCGCGCAGCCGGCACGCCGGTCCCCCGCCGGCCCGTGTGACCGGCTGGGCGGCGCAGGCGCTGCGGGCCCGGGCGGCCGGTTCCGGGCGCGGCGTGCTGGAGGCCTGCCGGCGCGGCCTGGACGTCCTCGACGACCACCGGATGACGCTCGGCGCCTCCGAGCTGCGGGCCCGCGCCACCGCACAGGGCGCCGAACTGGCCGCGCTCGCCCAGGAGGCGAGCCTCGTGAACGGCGGTCCGCGGCGGCTGCTGGAGTGGAGCGAGCGCTGGCGGGCGACCGTGCTGTCCGCGCCGCCGACCCGGCCGCCCGCGGATCCGGTGCTGCTCGGCAGCCTCACCGCCTACCGGGAGATAGCGGCCCGCGCGGGAGAGGCACGCCGGGAGGGCCGTCCGGTCCCGGCCCTGGAGCGCGAACAGCGGCGGCTGGAACGGGAGATCCGCTCCCGCACCCACCATATGCGCGGCGACGGCCCCGGCGAGGGCGACCGCTTCGACGCGGGCCGCCTGCTGGACCGGCTGGGCGACGCGCGGCTGGTCGAACTCGCCGTCGTGGACGGTCAGGTGCACATCCTGCTGTGCGGGCAGGGCCGGGTACGACGGTTCCCGGGCGGCAGGCTCGCGGAGGCGGTGGCCGAGGCCGAGCACGTACAGGCCGGGCTGCGCCGCCTCGCGCACCCCGGCGGAGAAGCACGGCTGCCGCTGGTGGAGGCGGCGGGCCGACGCCTGCAGGAGCTGCTGCTGGGCGACGCCGTGCCGCACCTCGGGTCCGGCCCGGTGGTGATCGTGCCGCCCGGCGCGCTGCACCGGGTGCCGTGGGCGCTGCTGCCCGCGCTGCGGGAACGGGTGCTCAGCGTGTCGCCGTCGGCGGGCAGTTGGCTGCGGGCCCGGGAGACCGAGCCGCCGCCCGGCGGCCGGCACGTCCTGGTGCGCGGCCCCGGCCTCGCCACGGGCGGCGCCGAGGTGCCCGAACTGGCCGACCGGTACGGCACGGCGACGGTCCTGGAGGGCGAGGCGGCGCAGGTTCCCCAGGTGCTGGAGGATCTCGACGGCGCGACCCTCGCGCACCTGGCCGCGCACGGCACGTTCCGCGCCGACAGCCCCTTGTTCTCGGCCCTCCGGATGGCCGACGGCCCGCTGATCGTGCACGACTTCGAGCGCCTCGCCCGCAGCCCGTACCGGATCATCCTCTCCAGCTGCGACACCGCCCGCCTCGCCTCGGTCGGCGCCGACGAACTCCTCGGCCTGGTCACCGCGTTGCTCCCGCTGGGCACGGCCGGAGTCGTGGCGAGCAGCGCACCCGTCAACGACGCCGCGGTGGTCCCCCTGATGCTCGCCCTCCACAAGGGCCTCGACGCGGGCCTGAGCCTGGCCGAGGCCCTGCGCGACGCCCGCGCCGCCCAGCCCGGCGACCCGGTCCACCAGGCGACGGGGTGGGCGTTCGCGGCGTTCGGGGCGGCGTGAGGACAGCCCCTCGGCAGTGAGCGATGGTGCGGTTCAGGCGGGTTCCGCCTCCAGCAGGTCCGTGAGCCACGGCAGGGCCCCACGGTCGCTGGCGCCGAGCCTGGCGTACGCGCCGTACAGATGGTTGCCGACGGTCCGGACGGACAGCGTCAGCTTCTCGGCGATCTGCCGGTTGCTCAGTCCGGCCGCCGCGAGGGTGACGATCTGCCGTTGCCGTGCGGTGAGTTCGCCGAGGGCGAGTCCGGACAGCGCTGGGGTGCGGGCGCCCTGGCAGCGGCGGGCCAGCGCGACCGCGCGGGTCCGGGAGAGGCGGGCGGCGCGCGGGTCACGGTGGGCGCGTACCGCCTGGGCGTGCGCCTCGGCCGCGAACAGCAGGAAGCCGCGTCCTTCGAGCGCCTCGGCGACTCGGTCCAGCGCGGGCCCGTCACCCCGGGCGAGCGCTTCGGCATGCCGGGCGAACACCCCGTCGTCGGGCAGCCGTCCTGCGACCCGCTCGGGAGCGCCGAGGCGTACGGCGTCGTAGCGGGCGAACACATCGTCCCCGGTGGTCGTGGCCAGGGCGGTCTCGATGTCACCGCGGGCCGCCGCCGCCCACACACCCGCTCCCGTCATCTCCCCCAACTGACCGGCGATTAAGTCGAGTTCCGTGGCACAGTCGGAGTCGTCCGGAGCCGCCCGCAGCCCTTCCCGCGCCCAAGCCGCCGCCTCCCGCAGTTCCCCGCGCAGCCGGGCGTACCGGGCCCGTACGACCGCGTACCCGGCCGGCACGGGCAGCCCCTCGGACAGCAGCCAGTCCCCCACCGGGGTCGGTACGGCCCGCACGTCCTGCAGCTCCAACCCGCGCTCCAGTGAAGCCTGTTCGGCTTTCAGTGCCGGGCCGCACCGGTCCGGTGTGCGGGCCAGCCGCCGGGCCCGCAGCCGGCCGGCGGTGGCGCGCAGGGCCGGGCCGTGCAGGGGGTGGGCCAGGGTGACGGAGCCGTCGTCGTCCACGTCGATCAGGCCGTTCGACTCCAGACGTTCGAGGACGCCCAGGTCGAGCTCGTCCAGGGCGAGCGGCAAGGGCTCCGCGAAGGCGAGCCGGTCGAGCGCCTCGCGCTCGTCGGTGTCGGGGCGCTCCAGGGCGGGGGCGAGGCGGTCGCGGACGCCCGCGGTGACCGGGACCGGCCCGCGCCACGCCCACTCGTCGCTGCCCGGGACCCGGGCCAGCGCGCCGGACTGGCGCAGCGCGCCCAGCAGATCGCGCAGCAGCCGTAGATCGCCCCGGCACATCCGGTGCAGCCGTCCCATGGTGAGCGGTTCCAGACCGGCCGGGGCGAGCAGATGGGCGGTGTCCTCGCGGGGCAGCGGCTCCAGCGTCAGACGGGGCAGCAGCTCCCCCGTCCACAGCCGGGACACCGCGCCGGGCGCCGGCGCGTCGTCCGTGGCGGTCACGGCCAGGCGGGTGCGTCCGTGCGCGGCGAGCTGGTGGAGGAGCGCGGCGGAGGCCTCGTCGAGCAGCTGGGCGTCATCGACGACAAGGAGCCGTACCCCGGACAGGAGGTGCACCGCGCGGTGCAGCGAGACGGTGTCGGGCAGCAGGTGTGCGAAGGCGGCGAAGCGCAGTCCCCGGGTCTCGGGCGTCCCGGTCACCCGGGCGCAGTCCATGCCCCGGACCGCCTCCGTGATCAGCCGGGTCTTGCCGCAGCCCACCGGTCCGGTCACCACGATGCCGGGCCGTCCGACCGCCAATGACCTGCGTACCAGCTCCAGTTCGTCCTCGCGGCCGGTGAAGGGCCAGGGCAGTTCGAGCGTCTTCGCGCCCTGCTCGTAAGTCGTCACACAAACTGGAGCGCGACTACTCAGGTTTGATACAGGGCGACTTGAGTAGCCCCCGACTCAGGCGTCCGGCCCCCGGGGGGCGGCAGGCTGTCAGTCCAGGCCACAGTCCGGCACCGGGGGAGCGGGTCGAGGGACGTCGCCTTCGGGGGAGGGAGACGTCCCTCGACCACGCGGATACGCCGTTCGCCTCCCCGGCGAACGGCGTCTGCGGCTGCGCCGGAACCGTGATGTCAGTGGTGGCCGATAGGTTCGTGGCATGAGTTCAGGACTGAGCGTGTATCTGCTGGACGTCGCCGCGACACGGGCCCTGGTCGGTTCGGGTGACGCCCAGCTCCTCCAGGTCGTCCGCGACAACTTCGGCGATGAACTCGCCCGAGACGACGACTATTTCGGGTACCAGATCGAGCGGGGCGCCCCCACCGCCTACGAGGCACTGCGGGCCGTCGTGCACGGCGGGCCCTTCAGCGAGGACAAGGAGCACGCCTTCCAGTACGGCTACGCGTACCGGCGGCTCTGCGAGCTGACCGGCTCCTTCCTGCCCAACGACTCCTTCATGCCGTTCCGGGGCGACTGGCTGTCGGTGGTGGACGAGGGCCTCGCCGCGCTGCGTGTGACCGCCGTGTCCGTGGAGTCCTTCAGCTACTCCGACCTCCCCGATCCGCTGCCGTACGCGTACATCCCGGGTTGCGGTCAGTGGACGCCCGGACAGATAGCCCGGGCGCTGGAGCAGTTCGAGGCGACCAAGGCGGCCGGTCACGCTCCCCCGCTCGAACCCGAGGTCGTCGACGCCGCCATGCAGTGCCTGGGCTGGATGCGGCACGCGGAGTCCCGGCCCGGGTTCGGTGTCATCGGGTTCTGCTCCTGACCGGTCTCACGAGGCCGCCCGCTCGGCCGCGGAGACGGCGTCGGGATGGGCGAGACCGAGGTGGTCGCGCAGGGTGGTGCCCTCGTACTCGGTGCGGAAGACCCCCTGCTCCTGCAGCAGCGGTACGACCTTGTCGGCGAACGCGTCGAGGCCGCCCGGGGTGATGTGCGGGACGAGGATGAAGCCGTCCGAGGCGTCGGCCTGCACGAAGTCGTTGATCGTCCGGGCGACGGTGGCCGGGGCGCCGACGAAGGTCTGCCGGTTGCCGGTGTGGATGACCAGGTCGCGGATGGACCAGCCGTTGGCGGCGGCCAGCTCCCGCCACTCGCGGGCGACGGCGATCGGGTCGCGGTACATCCGCACCTGGGCGCGCCCGCGGGAGATGTGCTCCTCGCCGACCAGCGGGTCGACGTCGGGCAGCGGGCCCTCCGGGTCGTAGGCCGAGAGGTCGCGGTTCCAGACGAACTCCAGGTGCTTGATGGCGGTGGCGCCGCTGACCTGCTGCCGGCGCACCTCGCGCGCGAGTTCGGCGGCCTCCTCGTCGGTGTCGCCGAGGACGAAGGTCGCGGCGGGCAGGATGAGCAGCTGGTCGGGCCGGCGGCCGTACTTGGCGAGACGCCCCTTGACGTCCGCGTAGAAGGCCTGGCCCTCCTCGAGGGTGGAGTACCGGCTGAAGATCGCGTCCGCGCCCGCGGCGGCGAACTCGCGGCCCTCGTCGGAGTCGCCGGCCTGGAAGATCACCGGACGGCCCTGTGGGGAGCGGGGGACGTTGAAGCGGCCGTGGATGTCGAAGTGCTGCCCCTGGTGCACGAAGGCGCCGGCCTTGGCGTCGCTGAGGAAGGTACCGGTGGCCTGGTCGGCGAGGATCTCGTCGCCGCGCCAGGAGTCGAGGAGTTCGTTGGCGGTGGCGAGGAACTCCTCGGCGCGGGAGTAACGCTCGTCCTGCGGGAGGAAGCCGCCACGGCGGAAGTTCTCCCCGGTGAAGGCGTCCCAGGAGGTGACCACGTTCCAGGCGGAGCGGCCGCCCGAGAGGTGGTCGAGGCTGGCGAACTGGCGGGCCACCTCGTAGGGCTCGTTGAAGGTGGAGTTGATGGTGCCGGTGAGGCCGAGCCGGTCGGTGACGGCGGCCAGCGCGGCCAGCACGGTGAAGGTGTCGGGGCGGCCGACGACGTCCAGGTCGTAGATCTTCCCGCCCTGTTCGCGCAGCCTGAGTCCCTCCGCGAGGAACAGGAAGTCGAACTTGGCGCGTTCGGCGGTGCGGGCGAAGTGGGCGAAGGAACTGAACTCGATGTGGCTGCCGGCGGCCGGGTCGCTCCACACGGTGGTGTTGTTGACGCCGGGGAAGTGGGCGGCCAGGTGGATCTGCTTCAGCGGTTCGCTCATGGTGGCGCGTTCCTCCGGCTCAGGCTGCGGCGTAGCGGTTGGCGGGGCGGGCGAGCCCGAGCAGGCCGCGCAGGGTGCCGGCCTCGTAGGCGTGCCGGAACAGGCCCCGGCGCTGCAGTTCGGGCACGAGTCCCCGGGTGATCCCGGGCAGGTCGTGGCCGAGTACGGCGGGCCGCAGCCGGAATCCGGTCAGCCCGCTCTCCCCCAGCTCCTCCAGCAGGTCGGCGAGCTGGGCGGGGGCGCCGGCGAAGATCCGGGCGTCGCTGGTGTACGGCTCCCCCGCGAGGGCGTCGAGGCGCTCGCGGCGGGCCACGGCCGCGGCCGGGTCGTCGTCGAGGAGGACGACGAGGTCACCGAAGACGTGCAGGGTCTGCTCGGCACGGCCTGCAGCGGCCTGCTCGGCGCGTATCTCGGCGACGATCGCGCGGGCCTGGGCGGAGTGGTGCGGGATGACGTAGCCGATGTCGGCCTGCCGGGCGACGAGCCGATACGGGATCGAGTCGTGGGCCAGGGCGGTGACGACGGGCTGCCCCTGGGGCGGACGGGGCGTGATGGAGGGGCCCTTGACGCTGAAGTGGCGGCCCTCAAAGTCGATGTAGTGCAGCTTGTCCCGGTCGACGAAGCGGCCCGTGGCCGCGTCCCGGATCTCCGCGTCGTCCTCCCAGCTGTCCCAGAGCCGGCGTACGACCTCCACGTGGTCGGCGGCCTCGTCGAACAGCTCGGTGACCAGCTCCTGGGCGGACGGGCTGTCGTAGGCGTCGATCGGGGGGATCGTGCGGCGCCCGAAGTGGGCGGCCTCGTTGGGCCGGGTGGTGATCTGCACCCGCAGTCCGGCGCGGCCGCTGCTCACGTGGTCGAGGGTGGCGATCGCCTTGGAGATGTGGAACGGCTCCGTGTGGGTGGCCACCACCGTCGGCACCACGCCTATGTGCCGGGTCAGCGGCGCGACCCGGGAGGCGATCAGCACGGCGTCCAGACGGCCGCGGACCTGGTCGGTGCGCTCGTCCGGTTCGAGAAAGCCCGAGGACTGCGGGCCGAGGCCGTCCTCGATGGTCACGAAGTCGAGCAGGCCGCGCTCGGCCTCGGTGACCAGGTCGGCCCAGTAGCCGGCGGTGAACAGGTCCCGGGGCCGGGCCACCGGCTCGCGCCAGGAGGCCGGATGCCAGCCGGTGCCGTCCAGGGCGACGGCGAGGTGCAGGGAAGGGGAAGGGGAAGGGGAGGCTGAGGACACGTGGGTGCCTTCCTGGATGTCCGTACTGGATGTGCGTACGAGAACACCGGCTCGCGACAGCGGGGCGTCGGCGGCGGGCGAGCGCGGCAGGGTGAAACCCGGGCGCGGGTCCGACGGGACCTCTGAGGCCGGGGAGAAGTCAGCGGCGACAGAGTGCGCCGGCCACGCGCTGGAGGTCTATGTGCGGCCGGGAGTGCAGGCGGACGGAGCGGTACGGCTGCGGGACGCGCGGTGCGCGCACACGGGTCACGACCCACACCTCCGTCCGTCGGGCAGGGCGGGCCGGTGCGGCGTCCGCCTGGCGGATCTCCTCATGACTGGGAACGCCCGCGTGGCCGGGGGATGTTCCCGACGACCGTCAGGAGTTGTCCAGCGGCAGCCCCGGCGGGTTGACCTGCGCCTTGTCCACGGCCTCGTTCGAGAGGTTGTACGCCGCCAGCCACTTGCCGTACTGCCCGCTCTTGATCAGGTGGTTGATGGCGTCGGCGATCGGCTCGGCCAGTCCGCTGCCCTTCTTCGTGGTCGCCGCGATCAGACCCTGCAGACCGGCACCGGCACCGGAGTAGGTGCCCGCGCTGCGGGTCGGGTCGCCCTGGACGACGGACACGACGCTGGTTAGGACCAGGTACCAGACGGTGGCGACGAGCAGCAGCGGCACGATGTCGCCCGGGTAGGTGCTGCCCATGGACTGCACCGAGCCGAACAGGTCGAGCAGGGACACGTAGAACACCAGGGACGTGCTCTTGATCAGGCCGATGAGCTGGTTGACGTAGTTCGGGGTGATGGATCTCAGGGCCTGCGGAAAGACGATGCGGGTGAACTGGTAGCCCTTCGGCAGTCCGAGAGCGGCCGCCGCCTCGTGCTGGCCCTGGTCCACGGAGAGGACGCCGCCGCGCACGACCTCGGCCGCGTACGCCGCCTCGTTGAGGCTCAGGCCGACGACGGCGACCGTCAGGTCGGTGGCCAGCCTGGACTCGTCGAAGGTGAAGAAGGCCGGCCCGAAGGGGATGCCGAGGCTCAACGTCTTGTACAGGGCGCTGAAGTTGTAGAGGAAGATCAGGACGACGATCAGCGGCACGGAGCGGAACTGCCAGGTGTAGGTCCAGCTCACCGCCCGCAGCACCGGGCTGCCGGAGAGCCGGCCGAGAGCCAGCAGGATGCCGCCGAGAAGGCCGAACACAGCACTGAGCGCGGCCACTTCGAGGGTGATGCCGAGCCCGTCGAGGATGGCGGGACGCAGGAACCAGTAGCGGAAGCGGCCCCATTGGTAGAAGGGGTTCGTGGCCAGTCCGTGCACGATCTGCGCGACGAGCACGAGGACGACGGCGGTGACGATCCACCGGCCGGGGCGACGCAGCGGCTGAACTCTCTGTGCTGTGAGACTTTTTGATGGCGTGTCGGTCGGCGGTGCCGCGGCGAGGGACACGGCAGCGCCTGGGGGTTCACTCATGGTGGGCTCCGGCGGAGTCGGACACCCCGGGATCACGGTGGGCCACGCACGGGCCACGACGGCGCTACGGCACGAGGCGGCACACGGGAACGCACGGGAACCGGGGGCTGGGCGGACGACGGCACACCGCACCAGGGGTGTGCGTCAGGTACGCGAGGGCGGGAAGCGCTGAGCCGGGAAGTACGGGGCTGGGAAGTGAGGTCAGCCCCGACAGCGGGCACGGCTGCCCGACGCGGTACACAGTGCGCTGTTGACGCGGAGCAGATCGACGGCGCGGTCGGCGACGAGGAGCCCGGCGTACGGCGGTACGCAGCTCTGGGCGCGGCCGGCGGCCGTCCGGAGAGCTGCGTACATGGCGTCACCTGTCACTGTTCCGGCCCCGCGGGGCCCTCGCGCTTACCGAAATCGTCGTCCGGTCCGGTCGTCACCTGAGGCACCCCACCGCGATGCGAGGGTTGCCGGTCAGCCAGCCAGGGCTTGGCGCTGACGCTCACCTGCGGGAAGTACCTGAGGTGTCCGCCGCGTGACCCGTCCAGTCCAGGATCTGGACGGCGGCTCCGGCGGCCTCCAGCCCCCGGCAGTGCCCGTGGTGGCGGCGGGCGATCCCGTCGAGGTCCAGGTGGACACCGAAGGCGGGGTGGGCGGCCAGACGGCGGGCGTGGCCCCACAGCGCCGGGTGGCCGGCGATGCGGTGCACGGCGGAGGCGTCGAGGTGGCAGCGGTGCACGGTGTCCAGCTGGACCAGCGTCACCCACAACTCGACGTCGGCTGCGGTGAGTCGGCCGTCGACGAGGTACTCCTCGCCTTCCAGGTACCGCTCGATCCGGCCGAGCGTGTCCAGCAGCAGATCGAGCGCGGCGGCCCGCTCGGCGGGGTCGGCGTCGGCCCGTCCGGCGCGCTGCGCGGCCTCCTCGATCCCCTCGGCGCAGAGCCGTTCGACGGCTTCGATCTGGCTCTCCGTGCCGCACGGGTACAGGGAGGGGCGCCCGTCCCGGAGGAAGCGGTCCAGGTCGCGCAGGATGTCGGCGGTGTGGGTGCTGACGATGCGTCCGGACCAGTCGTCGCTGAGCACCGGCGCGAGCGCCGGTCCGGTGTAGTGGTGGGCGCTCGCCTCGTACAGCGGGTGGAGGGCGGAGTGGCCGCCGCCGGGACGGTCGGGGACGGCGGGCAGGAGGGCGACCGGACAGCTGCCGCCGAGGCCTAGGAGGCTGTGGCCGATGGCGAGGCGCAGTCCGTCGGGACAGGCGGTGGACAGATGGAGCCGGTAGCGGTGGGGCACGGCGTAGTGGCCGCTGCGCGCGTCCCGGCCGATCCGGCCCCGGAAGGCGGGGGCGGTGCGGTGGGCGGTCGGGACGGCGGCGAGCGGAGTGATGGACATGCGTCTCCCCTGGAACGGGCGCGCGGACGTACGCGCGGCGGAAGCGTCGTCGGTCGGTGGGTGCGGAGGGGTGGGTGCCGGGCCCGGTTCGGTGCGACGACGGGCCCGCTGAGCCGAGAAGGCCTGCCACGGCCCCGAAGACTCAGCCCCCAGGGCTCAACCCCGAAAGCTCAGCCCTGAGGGCTGATCGCGCTGCAGACGCGCAGCAGGTCGATGTGCAGGCGGGAGGTGAGAAGGGGTGCGTACAACGGCGTACGGCCCGCTCGGCCGACCACCGTCCGGAGGCGCACCATATTTCCCTACCTGTTCACTAGGATTCCCTCCACTGGAGTGTCGATCCGCCGTCGTACGACGTCAAGGGGGCGTCCACGCCTGGGACTCCGGGCGGGTGACCAGGACGGTGCGGGGGACTCCTCAGACAGTGCGACATGTGACATAGTACTGACGTGGCGAAGCGACTGACCTGCGATGTCGTGGTCGTCGGAGCCGGGATGGTGGGCGCGGCCTGTGCGCTGTACGCCGCGCGGACCGGCCTCGACGTGACGGTGGTGGACCGGGGCCCGGTGGCCGGCGGCACCACGGGTGCCGGCGAGGGCAACCTGCTGGTCTCCGACAAGGAGCCGGGCCCCGAGCTGGAACTCGCCCTGCTGTCGGCCCGCTTGTGGGCGGAGCTCGCCGGGGAGCTGGGGCCGTCGGTCGAGTACGAGCCCAAGGGCGGTGTGGTGGTCGCCTCGACGCCCGGCACGCTCGGTGCGCTGGCGGACTTCGCCGCGGGCCAGCGCGCCGCCGGTGTCACGGCCGAGCCCGTCGAAGCGGCCGAACTCCGCGAGCTCGAGCCCCACTTGGCCCCCGGCATGGCGGGCGGTGTCCACTATCCGCAGGACGCGCAGGTCATGCCCGCGCTGGCCGCCGCCCACCTGATCCGCGCCTCCGGCGCCCGCCTGCACACCGGGCGGACCGTGACCGGGGTGCTGCGTACGGCGGACGGCGCGGTGCTAGGCGTCCGTACCGACCAGGGCGACATCCACGCCCCGGCGGTGGTGAACGCGGCCGGGACCTGGGGCGGCGACCTCGCCGCACTGGCGGGCGTGCACCTGCCGGTCCTCCCCCGGCGCGGCTTCGTCCTGGTCACCGAGCCGCTGCCGCGCATGGTCCGGCACAAGGTGTACGCCGCCGACTACGTGGCGGACGTGGCCAGCGACTCGGCCGCGCTCAGGACCTCGCCGGTCGTCGAGGGCACGGCCGCCGGGCCGGTCCTGATCGGCGCCACCCGTGAACGGGTCGGATTCGACCGCTCGTTGTCCCTTCCGGCGGTACGGGCGCTGGCAGTCGGCGCGATCGGGCTGTTCCCCTTCCTGGAGGGGGTGTGCGCCCTGCGGACGTACGCAGGTTTCCGGCCCTACCTGCCCGACCATCTCCCGGCGATCGGCCCCGACCCGCGACTGCCCGGCCTGTACCACGCCTGCGGCCACGAGGGCGCGGGCATCGGCCTGGCCACCGGCACCGGACAGTCGATCGCCCAGACACTGACCGGGAAGACGCCGGACCTGAATCTCGCGCCCTTCCGCCCGCAGCGGTTCGAGGCGGCCGCCGCCCCTGGGACGAACGGAGACGACACCCCATGAATCCGAGGGAGTTGACCGAGGCTCGGCCGGGTGCCGCGTTCACCGTCACCTTCGACGGCCGGCCCGTCGAGGCACTGCCCGGCCAGACGGTCGCGGCCGCGCTGTGGGCGGCCGGCGTGACCTCCTGGCGCAGTACGCGCGGAGCGGGCCGGCCGCGCGGGGTGTTCTGCGGGATCGGGGTGTGCTTCGACTGCCTGGTGACCGTCAACGGCCGGGCGAACCAACGGGCTTGCCTGGTCCCGGTACGACCGGGCGATGTGATCCGCACACAGGAGGGGACGGGTCGGGACGATGACTGAGCGACCGCATCTCGCCGTCGTCGGGGCGGGCCCCGCCGGGCTGGCCGGGGCGCTGGCCGCAGCCGCGCACGGCGTGCGCGTGACCCTCCTCGACGCGGCCGAACAGGCGGGCGGGCAGTTCTACCGGCAGCCCGCCGCGGCACTCGGCGCCCGCCGCCCCCAGGCTCTGCACCACCAGTGGCGCACCTGGGAACGGCTGCGGGACGGACTCGACCGGCACATCGCCGCCGGGTGGGTCACGCACCTGACGGATCACCATGTCTGGTGTGTGGAAGGCGAGTCGGGTTCTATCGCGGTGCACGCGCTGCGTGGTCCGGCGCAGGAGGAGGGCGTCGTCGTCCGCGCCGACGCCGTCCTCCTCGCCACCGGCGGCTACGAGCGGGTGCTGCCCTTCCCGGGCTGGACGCTCCCCGGTGTCGTCACCGCGGGCGGCGCGCAGGCCATGCTCAAGGGCGGCCTCGTGCTGCCGGGTCGTACGGCCGTGGTCGCCGGGACCGGACCGCTGCTGCTGCCCGTGGCCACGGGACTCGCGGCGGCGGGCGCCCGCGTGGCCGCGCTGGTCGAGTCCGCCGACCCGAAGGCCCTGCTGCGGCGGGCCCCGGCGCTCGTCGCGCAGCCCGGGAAGCTCGCCGAAGGCGCCTGGTACGGCGGCCAGTTGGTACGGCACGGGGTCCGCACCCTGCCCCGGCACACCGTCGTGGAGGCGCACGGCACCGACCGGCTGGAGGCGGTCACCGTCGCCGCGCTCGACCGGGACGGAGGACTCAGGCCCGGCAGCACCCGCCGCATCCCCTGCGACACTCTCGCGGTGGGACACGGCATGCTGCCGCACACCGACCTCGCCGAGACCCTCGGCTGCACCCTGTCCGGTACGGATGTCCGCGTCGACGACGAGCAGCGCACCGACGTACCGGGCGTCTGGGCGGCAGGAGAGACCACCGGGATCGGCGGCGCCGCCCTCTCACTCGCCGAGGGACACATCGCCGGCCGCTCCGTCGCCGCCCGGCTGCGCGGCGCCACGCCCGACCCGCGCCGATGGGCCGCGGCCTCCCGTGCCCGCACTCGGCTGCGGGAGTTCTTCGCGGCGCTCGACACGGTGTACGCCCCGCCCGCCGGCTGGGCCGACCGGATCACGGACGACACGGTGGTGTGCCGCTGCGAGGAGGTCACCGCCGGACAGGTCCGTACGGCCGTCGGCACGCTCGGAGCCGGGGACCTGCGGACCGTGAAGCTGCTCACCCGGGCCGGGATGGGCTGGTGCCAGGGCCGGATGTGCGGGCCCGCGGTGGCCGGGCTGACCGGATGCCCGCTCACACCGGGGCGCCGGCCGTTCGCCCGGCCGGTGCCGCTCGGGGTGCTGGCGGGCCTGCCCGAGCCGGAGACCGAGTGACCGACTGACCGGCGCACCGACCGACGTCGGGGGCGTGCACACGCCCTCGGAGCTCAGTAATATGTCACACTCTATTGGATTGGGGACCACTCATGACCCTTCCGGAGAACCGCCCCTGGCGCGGTGTCCTCGTCGCCACCGCGCTCCCGCTGCGCGCCGACCTCTCGGTGGACCACGACCGGTACGCCGAGCACTGTGCCTGGCTGGTGGAGAACGGCTGCGACGGCGTCGTACCGAACGGCTCCCTCGGTGAGTACCAGGTGCTCACGCCCGAGGAGCGCGCCCGGGTGGTGGAGACGGCGGTGGCCGCGATCGGCGGCGAGCGGGTGATGCCGGGCGTCGCCGCGTACGGCTCGGCCGAGGCGCGGCGCTGGGCCGAGCAGGCGGCCGAGGCCGGCTGCGCGTCCGTCATGCTGCTGCCGCCCAATGCCTACCGCGCCGACGAACGGTCCGTGCTCGCCCACTACGCGGAGGTCGCCAGGGCGGGCGTCCCGGTGGTGGCGTACAACAACCCGATCGACACCAAGGTCGACCTCGTACCCGAACTCCTCGCCCGGCTGCACGGCGAGGGCCACATCCACGGCGTCAAGGAGTTCTCCGGCGACGTCCGCCGCGCCTACCGGCTCGCCGAACTCGCCCCGGAGCTGGACCTGTTGATCGGCGCCGACGACGTCCTGCTGGAACTGGCCGTGGCCGGCGCCAAGGGCTGGGTGGCCGGCTATCCCAACGCACTCCCCCGGGCCTCGGTCGAGCTGTACCGGGCCGCCGTGGCCGGGGACCTCACCACCGCACTCCCCCTGTACCGGCAGCTGCACCCGCTGCTGCGCTGGGACTCCCGGGTGGAGTTCGTGCAGGCCATCAAGCTGTCCATGGACGTGGTCGGCCGCTACGGCGGCCCGGTGCGCCCGCCCCGCGTCCCGCTGCTGCCCGAGCAGGAGTCGGCGGTCCGCGCGGCCACGGAAAAGGCGGCGGCCTCGGGACTCGCGTGACGGACGCCAGGAAGGAAGGAACCGCAACCGACCACGGGAAGGAAACCGCAGATGCGCAGCAAGCTGGTCCTGCACGCCGTCGACTCGCACACCGAGGGCATGCCGACCCGGGTGATCACCGGCGGGATCGGCACCGTACCCGGTGCGACGATGAACGAGCGGCGGCTGTACTTCCGTGAACACCGCGACCCCGTCAAGCAGTTGCTGATGAACGAGCCGCGCGGGCACTCCGCGATGAGCGGCGCGATCCTGCAGCCGCCGAGCCGCCCCGACTGCGACTGGGGTGTGATCTACATCGAGGTCTCGGGCTATCTGCCGATGTGCGGGCACGGCACGATCGGCGTGGCGACCGTGCTGGTCGAGACGGGCATGGTGGAGGTCGTGGAGCCGGTGACGACCATCCGCCTGGACACCCCGGCGGGGGTCGTGGTCGCCGAGGTAGCGGTGGAGAACGGCGCGGCCACCGCCGTCACCTTGCGCAACGTGCCGTCCTTCAGCGTCGGGCTGGACCGCAAGGCGGTGCTCGCCGACGGGCGGACGGTGACGTACGACCTCGCCTACGGCGGCAACTTCTACGCCATCCTGCCGCTGGAGGAGTTCGGCCTGCCCTTCGACCGGGCCCGCAAGGACGACATCCTCGCCGCCGGGCTCGCGCTGATGGAGGCGATCAACGGCGAGGAGGAGCCGGTCCACCCCGAGGACCCGTCCATCCGCGGCTGCCACCACGTCCACCTGTACGCGCCCGGTGCCACCGCCCGTCACTCCCGGCATGCGATGGCCATCCACCCCGGCTGGTTCGACCGCTCGCCCTGCGGCACGGGGACGAGCGCGCGCATGGCACAACTGCACGCGCGGGGCGAACTCCCGTTGCACACCGAGTTCGTGAACGAGTCCTTCATCGGCACCCGGTTCACCGGCCGGCTACTGGGCACGACCGAGGTCGCCGGCGTCCCCGCGGTCCTGCCGAGCTTCACCGGCCGCGCCTGGATCACCGGCACGGCCCAGTACCTGCTCGATCCGACCGATCCGTTCCCGGAGGGGTTCGTCCTCTAGCCACCGACTAGACTTCGATGATGCGTGACATGGCACAGAAACCGCAGGACGCGGACGCACCCGTACTCCCCCGGCTGGGCGGCCGGCGGAGCAGCTTCCGCGAGCGGGTCGCCGACGCGCTGCGGGCCGCGCTGGTCGCGGGCGAACTGCGGCCGGGCGAGGTCTACTCGGCGCCGTCGCTCGCAGCCCGCTTCGGCGTCTCGGCGACGCCGGTGCGGGAGGCGATGCTGGACCTGGCCAAGGAGGGCCTGGTCGACACGGTGCCCAACAAGGGCTTCCGGGTCACCGCGGTCTCCGACCGGCAGCTGGACGAGTACACGCAGATCCGCGCCCTGATCGAGATCCCCACCGTGGTGGACCTGGCCCGCACGGCCGACCGGGTCTCGCTGGAGGCGCTGCGCCCGGCGGCCCGGGAGATCGTCGCCGCCGCGGCGGCCGGCGACCTGATCGCCTACGTCGAGGCCGACACCCGCTTCCACCTCGGCCTCCTCGCCCTGGCAGGCAACACCCACCTGGTCGAGGTCGTCGCCGATCTGCGGGGGCGCTCCCGCCTCTACGGCCTCACCGCCCTGGTCGAGGCGGGCCGCCTGCTCGCCTCGGCCGAGGAGCACCTGGAACTCCTGGACGCCCTGCTGGAGCGCGACGAGAAAGCCGTACTGGAGGTCATGACCCGGCATCTGGGGCATGTGCGCAGCTTGTGGGCGGCGCGGGACTGACCGTGGCCGGGGCCGGCGGGCCGTGTAAGCGAACGGACGGTGCCCGGCCTCCCCCGCAGTACGTGCATTGTGCACTTTGTCACGCGGCGAGACACCTGGACGTCGGTAGCGTGGTGAGCGGGTGACGGGACGGCAGCTCCGGCTGCCCCTCGAAGCCTGTCACACGGAGGACCGAACCTTGCTCATCCCCACCGCGCCCCGGGGCAGCTACTTCGAGCCCATCGACGACCGCCGCTACAAGCCGACGCCGCACGCGGGCGGGGCCTGGGACCCGGACGAGCAGCACTTCAGCCCGCTGGGCGGACTCGTCGTCCACGCCATCGACCGTCACCGGGCGGCAGGCCCGGACAACGGCCTGGTTCTCTCCCGGATCAGCTACGACATCCTCGGCCGCCTCGCCCTCGACGAGTGCGAGATCGAGGTGGAGACCGTGCGTCCAGGGCGGACCATCGAACTTCTCGAAGCGGTCGTCCGTATCGCCGGGCGCCCGGTCGTCCGGGCTCGCGCCTGGCTCCTGGCGGCCGCCGACACCACCGCGGTCGCGGGCGGCCCCGACGACCGTCTCCCCTCACCCGGGTCACTCGCCGCGTGGCCGATGTCCGACATCTGGCCCGGTGGCTACATCGCCTCCCTGGACGTCCGCCCGGTCACCCCGCCCCGGCCGGGCCGTACGACCGCCTGGATCACCACACCCCTCGATCTGGTCGCCGGTGTTCCGGTCAGCCCGCTCGCGTCGTACCTCGCGCTCGTCGACACCGCCAACGGAATCGCCGTCCGGCAGCCGCCCACCGCGTGGATGTTCCCCAACGTCGACCTGACCGTCCATCTCCACCGTCAACCGCACGGCACATGGACGGGGTTGGACACCACGGTCACCTTCGGCCCCTCCGGCCAGGGCCTCACCGGCACGGTCCTGCACGACGTGGACGGCCCGGTCGGAACCGCCCAGCAGATCCTCACCGTCCGCCCCCTGCCGGGGGCATGACCGGACGGCCGCTTCACTCGCTCGTCGACGGGCTTCAAGGCACTCCGTCCCCGAAAACCGACGGAGGCGGCCTGCTCAGTGTGAGCAAACCGCCTCTGACCTGCGACTTCGCAAGTCGGGACGACAGGATTTGAACCTGCGACCCCTTGACCCCCAGTCAAGTGCGCTACCAAGCTGCGCCACGTCCCGTTGCGAGTTCACGCGGGGTGTCCCGCGTGATCACGCAGGTCAACCCTACCGCACGCGCACGGGTGCCGGTGTCGCCCCCGCCGCGACGGGATCCGGCGTACGGGTGGCGCGGCGGACCGGGACCAGGAGGGCGGCGCCGGTCGCGGCCAGGCAGAGGAGGGCGAGCAGGGCCCAGCCGTGGGTGTAGCCGGAGGCCTGGGGCAGACCGGAGGGCTGGAGGTGGGCGGTGACCAGGACGCTGGTGAGGGCCGCGCCGATGGAGCCGCCGATGGTGCGGATGTTGGCGTTCATACCGGTGGCCGCGCCCGTCTGCTCGGGCGGCACACTGCCCACGATCAGGTTGGCCATCGAGGCGTAGGCGAGTCCGATGCCGAGGCCGAACAGGCCCGCGACGACGGCGATCTGCCACTGCGCGTCATGCCAGAGGGTCAGGAAGCCGCAGGCAAGTGCGCCGAGCGCGGCGCCCGCGGTGAGCAACGCCTTGGCTCCGACGCGAGGTTCGAGCCGTCCCGACAGGACGCCCGACAGGAACATCGCGACGAGCATCGGCAGCATGAGCAGGCCGGACTCGGTGACGCTCGCGCCGAAGCCGTAGCCGGCCGCGGTCGGTGTCTGGACGAAGCCCGGCAGGAAGGACCAGATCGCGTACATACCCGCGCCGAACAGCAGGGCGGCCGCGTTGGTCGTCCACACCGCGGGCAACCGCATCACCCGCAGGTCGATGAGGGGGGAGCGGGAGCGGGACTCGGTGGTCAGCCACAGCGCGAACAGCAGGACGGCGGCGGCGAACAGGCCGAGCACCTTCGGCGAGCCCCAACCCCACTGGCCGGCCTGGCTGAGCGGGAGCAGGAGAGCCACCAACCAGGCGGAGAGCAGCGCGGCGCCCAGCCAACTGACCTTCCCCTGGCTCTTGTTGGGCGACTCGGGGATGTAGCGCAGGGCGATCAGGACGGTCGCGGCGACGATGGCCACCGGGATCCAGAACAGCCAGCGGTAGTCGAGGGCGGCGACGATGGGCCCGGCGGCCACGATGCCGACGCCGCCGCCCGCGGCGATCACGGCGGACAGGTTGCTGATGCTGCCGCTCACCTGGGACGCGGCGAACTCGTCGCGGATGATGCCGAAGGAGAGCGGGAAGAGCGCGCCGCCCGCACCCTGGACGACCCGGGCGACGATCAGCACGCCGATATTGGGGGCGAGCGCGGCGACGAGACAGCCGACGAGCACGGCCACCAGGACCGCGACGAGGGTGCGCTTCTTGCCGACGAGGTCGCCGACACGGCCGAGGATGGGGGTGAACACCGAGGCGGACAGCAGGTACGCCGTCATCACCCAGGTCGCGGTGGACTGCGAGGTGTGCAGCGCGTGCTGGACGGTCGGCAGGGCCGGCGCGATCAGCGACTGCAGCATGGCGAACACGCCGGCACCGGTCGCCAGGACCGCGAAGGTGAGGCGGGTGGACTTGCGGGGCATGAAAAGGCCTCTCCGGAATCGGGACGCGGAGGGTGGATGTCTTGGGGGACGGGCGGTGCACGACGCGCAGGCCCGTGCTCACGGGAGTGCGGGAGGCCGGCGCCCGGACGCGTCCGTCCACGGCGAAGCCACCCCCGCACTGCTAAAGTGGAGGTACCCCTCCACTGTACCGGAGGCTCACCTCCGGTTCAACCGATTCCCTTCCGGGAGGCAGCAGTGACGGCCACGCCGTTCCCCGTCAGCGAGATCGTCGCGACCCGCCGGCCGCATCGTAAGGACGCCGCCCGCAACTACGACGCGCTGCTCGCGGCCGCCCGCGAGGCGTTCGCCGAGCACGGCGCGGAGGCCTCCCTGGAGGACATCGCCCGCCGCGCGGGCGTCGGCATCGGCACCCTGTACCGGAACTTCCCCACCCGCCGCGACCTCTTCGAGACGGTCTACGCGGACGAGGTGAACGCCCTGTGCCGGGCCGCCGTCGAGCTGGCGGACCGGGAGCCGTGGGAGGCCCTGACGGCCTGGCTCGACCGGTTCGCGGGCTACATGGTCACCAAGCGCGCGGTTCGCGAGGCCCTGGACGACGAGTCCGACATCTTCCTGGCCTGCCGCGAGTCGATGTACGCGGCCGGCGGCCCCATGCTGGAGCGCGCCCAGAAGGCGGGAGCGGCCCGCGCGGACATGGACTTCGGCGACCTGCTGCGGATGGTCGCCGGCATCACGGCGACGGCGTTCGAGAGCGAGGCCCAGCGCGACCGGGTGCTCGCGATCGCCCTGGACGGGGTGCGCACCGGCCGCTGAGGTCAGCCGGTCAGCCGGTGGTCGGGGGCGAGGGCCGCAGCGATGCGCTCGGTGATCGTCTGGGCCGTGTTGCCCTCGGGCGCCTTCTTCCCGACGGTCGTGGACACGGCGATGGCCAGCCGCTGTGCCGACAGATAGGCCTGTACGGCCGCGAACCCGGCGAACGACGGATTCTGCAGGACCCAGCCGTTCTTGACGACGACGCCCACCCCGAAGTGGAAGTCCTCGGTCTGCTTGAAGCACACGGTGGCGGGGCAGCTCGAGGTCGGCGCGCCCAGGCCCACGGTGCCGGGGTTCAGCTGCACCTGGTAGGAGCTGCGGGAGAGCAGTTGTCCCGAGCCGATGCCCTGGGCGGAGCGGGCCAGGTCGCAGATGTTCGTGGTCTGTACGGCGCCGGGCGCGGTGGTCCAGGACGGGTCCCAGTAGGTGGCGTCCTCGTAGGGGCCGCGTTCGTCGTCGTAGGCGTGCAGTACGGGCGCCGGGATCTCGGGCGTGAAGCCGTTGCTGGTCTCACTGAGGCCCAGGGGATCCATGACGCGCTCCCGCAGCAGCTTGTCCAGCGGGGTTCCGGTGATCTTCTCCAGGGCGCGGCCGAGCAGCACGAAGTTGGCGTGCGAGTAACTCCAGCCCGTGCCGGGCTCGTACCAGAGGGGATGGGCGAGGGGGAAGGCGACCAGCTCCTGCGGCGTCCAGTGCTGGAACGGGTCCGCGTAGAGCTGCTTCACGAAGGCCGGGTCGGTGACGTAGTCGTGCAGGCCCGAGGTCGAGTCGCCGAGCATCCGCAGGGTGATCTGATCGCCGTGCGGCAGGTCCGGCAGCCAGCGGGAGACGGGGTCGTCCAGGCCGACCCGGTGCTGGTCGACGAGCTGGAGCAGCGCCGTGCCCATGAAGGCGATGGCTACCGAGCCCGACCTGAAGTGCATCGCCGGGGTGGCCGGCACGCCGTTCATCGAGTTGCCGTCCGCGACGGTGGCCACCTCCCGCCCGTCCTGCGTGACCCGGACCAGCGCGGCCTTCAGATCGAGGTCGCTGCGCGCCTTGCGCACGATGTCGAGGATCTGGCCGGCCTGGCCCGCGGGCCTGCCCTCGGTGGCCACGCAGTCGTTGCCCCCGGGCGGGACGGCAGCCACGGCCGTCGTCGTCTGCAGCGTCGCGGCGAGCAGTGCGGCGGCACACAGGACCGCCGTACGGGACCGGCGCGAGGGTGACCGGCGCACGCCCCGGGAGACCTCCGTGTCCCGTGCCGCGTCGGAAGCCGTACGGCCCACCGCACCCAGCATGTCTCCAGGGTGCCCCCGTCCCGTCCGGCCCGCAGCACGAGGGTCGGCTCACTCGCGTTCCAGTACGAGGTCGAAGCGGGCGTGCCGGAAGGGGTTCGGTACGCCGAACTCGCGGGCCAGGCAGGGGTCGTCGGTCGGGGTGAAGTCCTTGACCAGGCTGTCCTTCACGGCGAACACCGCGTCCGAGTCGAGGTGGGCGCCGCCCGCCACGAAGATGTGGGTGGTGACCGGGGCGTGGCCGTCGGCCGTCGCGATGAAGTGGATGTGGGCGGGCCGGTACGGGTGGCGGCCGGCGGCCTTGAGCAGGGTGCCCACGGGTCCGTCGGTGGGGATCGGATACGGGCTGGGCACGCAGGTGCGGAACCGGAAGGCGCCCTCGGCGTCGGCGGTGAACAGTCCGCGTCCGTTGCCGGGTGGTTGGGCGTCGGGGCGCTGCACGTCGTAGAAGCCGTGCGGGTCGGCCTGCCAGACGTCCACGACCGCGCCGGGCAGCGGGGTGCCGTCGGCGGCCCTGACCCGGCCGCTGATCACACAGGGTTCGCCGTCGCCCACCAGGTCGATGCTGTCGCCGAGTTCGCGGGCCGGGGACTCTGTGAGGTGGAAGGGGCCGAGGACCGTCGACTCGGTGGTGCCGGGCGCGCTGTGGCCGTGCAACGTCTCGACCAGCGTGGACAGGCCGAGGACGTCCGACAGGAGGATGAACTCCTGCCGGGTGTCCGTGCAGGCCTGTCCCGTGGCCGTGAGGAAGCCGACGGCCTCTTCCCACTCGGCCGGTGTCAGCCGGGTCTCGCGGGCGAAGGCGTGCAGGTGCCGGACGAGGGCGGTGAGCAGGTCGCGCAGCCGGGGGTCGGCGGTGGCGGACAGGCTGTCGACGGCCTGTCGGGTCACGGCGTCGACGGCCGCTTCGGATGCGGCTGTTGCGCTCACGGCTTCTTCGGTCGCGGCTGCCGCGGATACGGCGTCTTCGGTGGTCATACCGACTCCATGCCCAGCGGCACACCGGTCGCCTACTTGATGACCGCGTTCGCCACCACCACGACCACCCCGAGCACCGCGTCCACCAGGCCGATGCCGATGGCGGCCGACCAACTGCGCCGCGCCCGGCGGGCGGTGACCAGGCCAAGGGCGAAGAGGATCGCGATGTTCAGGGCGAACACCGGGTACTCGACGCCGTTCGGGGGCCACCAGCCCCAGCCCGCGCCCGCCAGCAGGAACACCGTCGGCACGACGGCCATGACCAGCGGCCACTCGTCGACGAGGGTGCGCAGGACGTCCCAGCGGCGGTGCGGCCCGCGCTCGGCGATGTAGTGGGCGTAGCCGTGGGCCAGTGCGGAGGCGCATGCGGTGACCAGCAGCCAGACGGCGTCGTAGCGGCGGCCGGCGGCGGAGCTGTGGCCGTACTGGGTGAGCGCGGCGACCATCGAGCTGGCCAGGACGGCGCCGTAGACCCCGCCGAACAGGACGGCCTCGCGGGTGTCGTGCCGCCGGTGTGGCTCGGCGGCGGTCGCCCGGGAGTCAGCCATGCACCCCACGATCACCCGCGCCCCGGGCCGCCGCCAGTTCGCACGGCCGGTCCGCGCGGCCCGACGAAGTGTCCTCCCACCAGGCCCGATGCCGCACACTCTGTCGACGGTCGGACGATGCCGGTGCTGGTTAGGGTCACCCCATGACGCACAGCTTCGCGCTCCACATCCCCGACGCCGACCTCGAACCCGATCCCCTCGACCCGGAGCAGATCGTCTCCGGGAACCCGGAGGTGACCGGGAAGGTGGTCTGGGAATCGGCGGACGGCCGGCAGATCCGCGGGATCTGGCAGATCACCCCGGGCGTGGTCACCGACACCGAGGCGGACGAGCTGTTCGTGGTGATCAGCGGGTCGGCGACGATCGAGTTCGAGGACGGGCCGACGCTGCGGGTGGGGCCCGGGGACATGGCGGTGCTGCGCGCGGGCGACCGTACGACGTGGACCGTCCACGAGACGCTGCGCAAGGCGTACGCGATCAACCTGTGAGGCCGGGCGGCGCCGCCGTGGTGCCCCGGATCTCCAGGGTCGGTGCGGCCAGGTGCAGTCGCGCCTCGCCGTCCGGCCGCTCGAAGCGGTCCAGGAGGCACCGGGCGGCGCGCCGACCGACCTCGTGCGGGGCGGCGTCGACGGTGGTGAGCCAGACGTGCCGCAGCCGGGAGATGCTGGTGTTGTCGTACCCCGCCACCGACAGGTCGCGGGGGACGGTGAGGCCCAGCTCCCCGGCCGCGGAGAGCGCGCCGACGGACGCCATGTCGTTGACGGCGAAGACCGCCGTGGGCCGGTCGGCGCGGCTGAGCAGCCGTACGGTGCCCCGGTAGCCGCCCTCCTCGGTCAGGTCGCCGGGTTCGACCAGCGGTTCGGCGCCGTGCGCCCGCATGGCCGCCTCGAAGCCGCGCCGCCGCAGCTCGCCGACGGCACCGTGGCCCGCGAGATGGGCGATCCGGCGGTGGCCGAGACCGAGCAGGTGCTCGGTGGCCAGCCGCGCGCCGAGTTCGTCGTCCCCGGCGACGACGTCGACCCCCGGCGGCTGTGGCTCGCGGGCGCCCGCCACGACCACGGGCATCCGCCGGGCCAGCCCTCCGAGTCCGCCCGCGTCCGGGACCGTACCGACCACCACCAGGCCGTCGGCGCCCAGGTCCAGGAAGGGTTCGGCGAGGTCGTGGCCCATGCGCCGGTTCAGCCGGGCGTCGGCGAGCAGCATGTGCAGGCCTGCCGCGTGCAGCAGCGAGTTCAGGCCGTCGAGGAGGTCGACGAACCAGGGGTTGCGCAGGTCGTCGAGGAGGACACCGACGGTGCGGGTGCGCTGCTCGCTGAGGCTGCGCGCGGCGGCGTTGGGCCGGTAGCCCAGCTCGCGTACGGCCTTGAGGACGGCGTCCCGTTTCTCGTCGCGTACCTGACCGGAGCCCCGCAGCACCAGCGAGACCAGCGACTTCGACACTCCGGCTCGTTCGGCCACATCGCGGATCGTCGGCGGTCTCATGGGATGGACCGTTCCATGCGGCGGGCCGGACTGTCAAAGGGTTGATGCGGAACCGTTCTGCCTCACCAAAGGGTTGACGCACGCGCCATGTCCGTACAAAGGTGGCCCGGACAGGATGTGGACCGGTCCAAAGAGGGGCTGTCATGGTGGATGCTCTCGGTGTCGCCGTCGTCGGGTTCGGCTGGATGGGACGGGTGCACACCCAGGCCTACGCCCGCGTCCGGCACCACTATCCGCAGCTCGCCCTCCGGCCCGAGCTGGTGGTAGTGGCCGAGGAGGTGCCGGGCCGGGCCGAGGAGGCCGCCGAGCGGTTCGGGTTCGCCTCCGCCACCCGCGACTGGCGTGAGGTGGCCGCCGATCCGCGGGTCCGGGCCGTCAGCGTCACCGCGCCCAACTTCCTGCACCGGGAGATCGGCGTGGCGATGGCCGAGGCGGGCAAGCATCTGTGGATCGAGAAGCCGGTGGGTCTGACCGGGGAGGACGCTCGCGCGGTGGCCGACGCGGTCGCCGCGGCCGGGGTCCAGGGCACGGTCGGCTTCAACTACCGCAATGCGCCCGCCGTGGAGGCCGCCCGCGACCTGATCGCCTCCGGCGGGATCGGCACGGTCACCCATGTCCGCATCCGTCTTTTCAGTGACTACGCGGCCCATCCGGACGGCGCTCTGACCTGGCGGTACGAGCGCGAGCGCGGCGGCAGCGGGGTGCTCGGCGACCTGGCCTCGCACGGCGCCGACCTGGCCCGCTTCCTGCTCGGCGACATCGCCTCCCTGACCGCCGACACGGCGATCTTCCTCCCGGAGCGGGCCCGCCCCACGGGCGCCACCGCCGGTCACGCGCTCGCCTCCGGCGGCGAGCCGGGCCCGGTCGAGAACGAGGACTACGTCAGCTGCCTGCTGCGCTTCGCCTCCGGCGCCCGCGGCGTCCTGGAGGCCTGCCGGGTCTCGGTCGGCGAGCAGAACAACTACGGCTTCGAGGTGCACGGCACCCGGGGCGCGGTGTTCTGGGACTTCCGCCGGATGAACGAGCTGGCCGTCAGCCGCGGTACGACGTACCAGGACCAGCCGGTGAGCACGGTGTACGTCGGCCCGGGCGACGGCGAGTTCGCGGCGTTCCAGCCGGGCGCGGCCAACGCGATGGGCTACGACGACCTGAAGGTGATCGAGGCGTACCGCTTCCTGCGCTCGATCGCCGAGGGCCGGCCGTACGGCGCCACCCTGGCCGACGCGGTGCACAGCGCGGCCGTGCTCGACGCGATGGCGGTGTCGGCCGAGACCGGGGCGTGGGTCAACCTGCCTGCGTCGTAGGCAGGTTGTAGGGCGTGACCACCTGGATCGCGGACGGCAGGGTGGGGCCCGCCGGGGGCAGGGCCCCGTGGGCGCGCATGACGAGATGGCAGGCCTCGCGCATGTCCTGGCGCAGGTCGTGGTGGAGCACGGCGGACAGATGGTGCTCGCGCAGCAGCCGGGTGTTGTCGTGGTCGAGGTCGTGCGCGACGAACACGGCGCACTCGCGGCCCAGATCCTCGAAGGCCCGCAGCGTCGCGATGTTTCCGCCGCCGATCGAGTAGACGGCCCGGATGTCCGGGTCGCGCTCCAGGGCGGCCCGGACCAGGTCGTACTGCGTGGCGTCCAGGCCCTGACCCTCGGTCAGCTCCACGAGCACGCGGTCGGGGTGCCGGGCCCGCATGGCGCTGCGGAAGCCCATCTCGCGCTCCTCCTCGTTGCGGAAGAAGCCGCTGCTCAGACTGGTGAGGACGTTGCCGGGGCGGTCGCCGAGCCACTGGCCCATGAGGTAGGCGGCGGTGGCACCGGCCGCGCGGTTGTCGATGCCCACGTAGGCGAGCCGGCCGCTCGCGGGCAGGTCGGTCGCCAGGGTGACGACCGGTATGCCGGCCGCGGTGAGCCGGCCGACGGCCGCCGTGACCTCGGGGACGTCCGGGGCCTTGAGGATCACGCCCTGGGAGCCGCGCCGGGCGATCCGGTCCAGGATCCTGACCAGCTCCCCCACCGGGGCGGTCTCCCGGAAGTGGAAGCGCGAGCGCAGCACGGCCGGGTGCAGGGAGGGCAGTTCGGCCTCCAGGGCCGCCCGCACGGCCGTGGTGAACCGATCGGGCGCCTGGATCACGATGTCGACCATGAAGGTGCGGCCGACGAGCCGGACCTGGGTGCGCTGCCGGTCCAGGTCGGCGATGGCCCGGTGCACCTCCTGCGCGGTGCTGGCCCGCACTCCTCCCCGGTCGTTGAGCACGCGGTCCACGGTGGCCTCGCTGAGGCCGGCCTGACGGGCGATCTCGCGGATCGGGAAGGGGTGGCCCACGGTTCGGCTCCTTGAAGGGTTTTTGATGGATCGCTGCCGGTTGTTCGAGGGGTTTGTACTGACAAGAATGACAGCACGACGTCGCCCCGGGAACGAAAGAAGGACGACGATGTCCCTCACCGACGCACAGGGCCGTGCCTGGCTGTCCGAGCAGGACTGCGACCTCGACTCCTTCCGCGTCCTGCTCGCGCGGACCACCGATCCCGCGGAGTACCCGTACTCCTCGTCGGTGGCGGGCGACGTCCTCGTCTACGACAGCGAGCGGCTCCGCGCCGGGGACCGCCGGGAGGTGCAGGCCGAGCTGGTCCGGGCACTCACCGACGGACCCGGCATCGTGGTCTTCGCCGGCGCCTTCCCCGACCCGGCGGTCGTCGACCGGGCGACGGCGGTGTTCGACGCGCTGATCGCCGAGCAGCGCGCCTCCGGCGCGGGCGCCGGGGACCACTTCGCCGAGCCGGGCACCAACGACCGGGTGTGGAACGCCCTGGAGAAGGCTGCGCTGTACGACCCGGAGGCGTTCGCCGACTACTACGCCAACGACATCGTGGCCCTGGTCTCGGAGGCCTGGCTCGGCCCCGGTTACCAGGTCACTTCGCAGATCAACGTGGTCAACCCGAGCGGCGCCGCCCAGACCGTGCACCGGGACTACCACCTCGGCTTCCTGACCGGCGAGGCCGCCGCCGCCTTCCCCGCGCACGTCCACCGCCTCTCCCCCGTGCTCACGCTGCAGGGCGCGGTCGCGCACTGCGACATGCCGGTCGAGTCGGGGCCGACGCTGTACCTGCCGTACTCGCAGCGGTACGAGCCCGGGTACCTGGCCTGGCGCCTCCCGGAGTTCCAGGCGTACTTCGACGCACACCACGTCCAGCTTCCCCTCGCCAAGGGCGACGCGGCCTTCTTCAACCCGGCGCTCTTCCACGCCGCCGGCACGAACCGTTCGGCGGACATCCGGCGCATGGCCAACCTGCTCCAGGTGTCCTCGGCGTTCGGGCGGGCGATGGAGACCGTGGACCGGGAGGCCGTGGCGAACGCGGTCTTCCCGGTGCTGCTGAGGCGCAAGGCGGAGGGCGCGGGTCAGGAGTGGCTCGACCACGTGATCGCGGCGAGCGCCGAGGGCTATCCGTTCCCGACCAACCTCGACCACGATCCGCCGGTCGGCGGTCTGGGCCCGCCCTCGCAGGCGGACGTGGTACGGCGGGCGGTGCGCGAGGAATGGAGTCCCCGGGCACTGCGGGACGAACTGCGGGCCGGCACCGAGCGGCGCGAGAGCTGAAAGAGCAAGGAACTCATGGGACTTCTCGACGACAAGGTCGTCCTCGTCAACGGCGGCAGCCAGGGCGTCGGCGCCGCGATCGCGCGGGCCGCCGTGCGTGAGGGCGCCACGGTGGCCATGACCGGGCGCCGCCCCGAACCGGGCGAGGCCCTGGTGGCCGAACTGTCCGCGGCCGGCGGCAGGGCGATGTACGTCCAGGCCGACCTGTCGGACGCCGACCAGGCCAAGGCCTCGGTGGCCGAGGTGGTCGACGCCTACGGCCGGATCGACTGCCTGGTCAACTCGGCGGGGCTGACCTCACGCGGCACCCTGCTCGACACGACACCCGAGCTGTTCGACGCCCACATCGCCATCAACCTCAAGGGGCCGTTCTTCGCGATGCAGGCGGCGGTGGCCGACATGGTGGCGCGCAAGGCACCCGGCACGATCGTCAACATCATCACCTCGTCGGCGCACGGCGGGCAGCCGTTCCTCGCGCCGTACGTCGCCGCCAAGGCCGGTCTGGTGGGCCTGACCCGCAACGCCGCGCACGCCCATCGCTGGGACCGGATCCGGATCAACGGCCTGAACATCGGCTGGACCGCGACGGAGGGCGAGGACGCCACCCAGCGCACCTTCCACGACGCGGGCGACGACTGGCAGGAGCAGGCCGCCGCCCGGCTGCCGATGGGCAAGCTCGGCCGACCGGACGAGATCGCCGACTTCGTGGTCCTGCTGCTGTCCGACCGGTCCGGGGTGGTCACGGGTTCGGTGATCGACTGGGACCAGAACGTGCTCGGCGGCCTCGACTAGCTCTCTCCTTCAGCACCCTCGCACCTTAGGAGCTGCACCCTCATGCGCATTGGAATCCTCGGCCTTGGCCGCATCGGCGCATTCCACGCCGAGACCCTCTCCGGGCTCGACGCCGTCGAGTCCCTCGTCGTCACCGACCCGTTCGCGGACGCGGCCAAGGCCGCGGCCGAGCGGTTCGGGGCCGAGGTCGCCGACTCGCCCGAGGCGCTGCTCGCCGCCGGCGTGGACGGCATCGTGGTGGCGGCCGCGACCGACGCCCACCCGGCGCTGATCCGGGCCGGCGTCGAGGCGGGCGTGCCCGTCTTCTGCGAGAAGCCGGTCGCCCGCACCATGGCGGAGGGCGTCGAGGTCCTCAAGGCCGTGCAGGGCAGCGACGTGCCGATCCAGATCGGCTACAACCGCCGCTTCGACACGGGCTTCGTCGCCGCACGGGCCGCGGTGCAGGCAGGCGAGCTGGGCAAGCTGCACACGGTCCGCTCGACGACCCTGGACCCGGCGCCGCCGCCCGCCGCCTACATCGCCGCCTCGGGGGGCATCTTCCGCGACTGCTCCGTCCACGACTTCGACATCATCCGCTGGGTGACCGGCCGCGAGGTCACCGAGGTGTACGCGGTGGGCGGCAACCGGGGCGCCGACTACATCGAGGAGGCGGGCGACGCCGACACCACCGGCGCCGTCCTCACCCTGGACGACGGCACGATCGCGGTGGTCTCCAACTCCCGCCACAACGCCCGCGGTTACGACGTCCGCATGGAACTCCACGGCTTTGCCGACTCGATCGCGGTCGGCCTGGACGACAAGCTCCCGCTCCGCTCGGTCGAACCCGGTGTGACCTTCCCGGCGGGCACCCCGCACGACTTCTTCATGGACCGCTTCACCGAGGCCTACCGCGCCGAACTCACCGCGTTCACCGAGGTCGTGGCCGGCACCCGCCCCTCCCCCTGCACCATCGAGGACGCCCTGGAGGCGGGCTGGATCGCCGATGCCTGCACCCTGTCCCTGCACGAGCACCGGCCGGTGACGATCGCGGAGGTGCGGGGGGCCTGACGGCAGCCCTCCGTCGGCCGCAGACGCCGGCCCGTCCGTGCCCGAGGCCCCCCCGGGCACGGACTTGTGAGATCTGGATCACATCCCGTGAGTGAATGTCACACTCCGGGTGCCCGGGGCGCTCTCAGTTCGGAAAGCATCCGCGACGAGAGGCCCCGCGATGTCCGACACCGCGACTCAGGTGTTCCACGACCACCGTGAGCTGCTGTTCTCCATCGTCTACAACATGCTCGGCAGCGTCGCCGACACCGAGGACGTGCTGCAGGAGACCTGGCTGTCGTGGACGGCCAGGAAGCAGGCACCGAACGCGGAGCCGATCGACAACCCGCGCGCCTACCTGGTGCGGATCGCCGTGAACCGGGCCCTCGCCCACCAGGCCACCGTGAGCCGCCGCCGCGAGACGTACGTCGGGCCGTGGCTGCCCGAACCGGTCATCGGCCCCCTCGCCGGCACTCCCGCCCCGGACGACGCCGCTGATACGGCGATGCGTACCGAGTCGGTGTCGATGGCGCTGCTCGTGGTCCTGGAAACCCTCACTCCGCTGGAGCGCGGGGTGTTCGTCCTGCACGAGGTGTTCGGCTACGCCCACACCGAGATCGCGGACATCCTCGGCCGCAGCCCCTCGGCGATCCGCCAACTCGCCCATCGCGCCCGGGAGCACGTCCACGCGCGACGCCCCCGCTACGAGCCCGACCCGCGGGTGCGCCAGCAGGTGACCGAACGGTTCCTGGCCGCCGCCCTCGGCGGTGACCTGGACGCCCTCCTGCGGATCCTGGCGCCGGAGGTGACCCTGTGGGGCGACGCCGGAGGCAAGGGCCGGGCACCGGCGGGCCAGCGACCGCTGCACGGCCGGGACAAGGTCGCCCGACTGCTCGCCGCTGCCGCCCCCCACTCCGGCAAGGGCCTCGACATCGCCTACCGCAGCGTCAACGGCGCCCCGGCGGCACTGCTGTTCGCCGGTGAGCACCTCTACGCCGTCCTCGTCCTCGACCTCACTCCGGACGGCGACCAGGTGTGCGGGATCTATGTCGTCGCCAATCCCGACAAGCTCGCTCACGTCGACTGAACGCCGAGGAATCCACATGGTGCGCACACTGGCGTCCCTGCCCAGTGGCAGGGTGGCGAAATGGGTCGTCCTGGCCCTCTGGACACTGCTGCTGGTCCCGGCCCTCCTGCTGGCCGGCAAGCTCGGTGACGTCGAGGAGAACGACAACTCGGCCTGGCTGCCCGGCAACGCGGAATCGACCAGGATCGTCGACCGGGCCGAGCAGTTCCGGCTCGCCGACACCCTGCCCGCGATCGTGGTCTACGACCGGCCCGGGGGCGTCACCCCTGCCGACATGGCCAAGGCACGAGCCGACGCGGAGGCCTTCCAGGGCATCAGGAACGTCGTGGGGCAGCCGCAGGGCCCGGTGCGGGCGCAGGACGGCAAGGCCATCCAGACCGTGGTCCAGGTACGCAAGGACAGGACGGGCTGGGAGGGAATCGGCAAGGTCGTCGACGCGATGAGCGGGGTCGGCGAGGCGAACGCGGACGGTCTCGGGTTCTATGTCACCGGACCTGCGGGCTACGCATCGGACTCGATCAAGGCGTTCAGCAAGGGCGGTGGTCTGACGACGATCACCGCGGCGGTGGTGGTCGTGATCCTGCTGCTCACCTATCGCAGCCCGGTGCTGCCCGTGCTGCCGCTGCTGACCGTGGGCGCCGCCCTGGTCGCGTCGGAGGCGGTGATCTACCTGCTGGCGAAGAACGCCGGACTCACCGTCAACAAGCAGACCGGCTTCATCCTGACGGTGCTGGTGTTCGGCGCCGCCACCGACTACGCGCTGCTGCTCGTCTCGCGGTACCGGGAGGAGTTGCGGCGGCACGAGGACCGGCACGAGGCGATGGCGGAGGCCCTGCACCGCTCCGGTCCCGCGATCGTCGCCAGCGCCGCGGCCGTCGCGGTCAGCCTGACGCTGCTGATGCTGGCCACCCTCAACTCCACCAAGGGGCTCGGTCCTGCCTGCGCCGTCGGCGTCCTCGTCGGGCTGCTCGCCATGGTCACCCTGCTGCCGGCCCTGCTGGTCGTCTGCGGCCGCTGGGTCTTCTGGCCGGTGCGTCCTTCGTACGGATCGGCCGGTGCGACCGGCGAGGGCATCTGGACCCGGGTCGGCACCGCCGTCTCGGGCCGGCCGCGGATCGTGTGGATCGGTACCGCGCTCGTCCTCGGGGCCATGGCGACGGGGCTTTTCGGGCTCAGGGCGGACGGGCTCTCCAACACGGACCAGTTCACCGGCCGGCCGCAGACGGCCGTCGGCGAGGAGATCCAGTCCAGGCACTTCCCGGCAGGGTCGGGCGACCCGGTCTACGTCGTGGCGAGGGCCGCCTCGGCGCAGCGGGTGCGGGACGCGCTGTCCGGCGTGCCGGGAGTCGCCGACGTGTCGGCACCGAGGGTGGTGGCCGGTGAGGCCATCCTGCTCGGCGAACTCGAGGACGACCCCAGCAGTACGGCCGCGCTGCGCACCGTCGAGCGGGCCAGAACCGCGGTCCACCGGATCGAGGGTGCGGACGCCCAGGTCGGTGGCAACACGGCGGTCATCCTCGACACGCGGGAAGCGGCCGCCCGCGACTCCGCGGTGATCATTCCCATCGTGCTGGTGATGGTGTTCCTCATCCTCGCGCTGCTGCTGCGGGCGATCGTCGCGCCCCTGCTGCTCATGGCGACGGTGGTGCTGTCGTTCGCGGCGGCCCTCGGCGTGAGCAGTCTGATGTTCGATCACGTGTTCCACTTCGCCGGGGCGGACGCCTCCTTCCCGCTGCTGACGTTCGTGTTCCTGGTCGCGCTGGGCATCGACTACAACATCTTCCTGGTCACCCGGGTGCGCGAGGAGGCGCTGCTGCACGGCACCCGGCGTGGCGCGCTGACGGGTCTGTCCGCCACCGGGGGCGTGATCACGTCAGCGGGTCTGGTGCTGGCCGGCACCTTCGCGGCGATGGCCTCGCTGCCGCTGGTGTTCGCGGCCGAGCTCGGGTTCGCGGTGGCGTTCGGCGTGCTGCTGGACACCGTGATCGTCCGCTCGGTGCTGGTCACCGCGCTGACCCTGGACGTGGGCCGCTGGATGTGGTGGCCCAGCGGGCTGTTCAGGCGTCACGACGGCTCTCGGCCACCGTCGGGCACCGCCGACCCCGAACCTGCGCTCGCGGGCACCTGACCAGGCACCACCACGGGCCTTCCGGCTCCGGCCGGAAGGCCCGTTCCACAGGACGCGCCGCGCTGGTACGGCGTCTCCGTCAACCGCAGTACCGGATCAGCCACTCGTCCGCGTTGTACGTGTCCCGCGCCGGGTCCGGCAGGGTCGCCGGCCTCGTCTCCACCGTGTCCTCCGGTCGTATCCGCTCGGGCAGCCGGCTGAAGCGGCCGGGGGTGTCGGCCGCCTCGGCGGCGTGCCGGGACGTCTCGTGGAGTTCCGTGCGGTGAGCCATGTCGTCCGTCCTCCCGTACTCGCGGGCGTTCCCCCGTTGTCGCTCAGAACGCCCGCACGCCACCGTTCGTTCCCGGCAGGCCCGAGGCCGAACCGCTCAGGCCCCGCACGACCTCAGGAATCTGCGGGTCCGCACCGCGATCGGCAGCGGTTTGTCCGGCTCGCACGGGTACATGTCCTGCTCGACGATCGCGAACAGTTCCACGCCGAGCCGCTGTGCCGCCTCCAGCACCGGCCCCAGCGCGGGCACCCCGGAGGGCGGTTCGCACATCACGCCCCGTTGCACCGCGGGTCCGAACGGCACCTCGTTCGCCACGACCTCGGCGAGGATCTCCGGGTCGACCTGCTTGAGGTGCAGGTAGCCGATGCGCTCGCCGTAGGTCTCGATCAGCTTGACGCTGTCGCCGCCGCAGTAGGCATAGTGCCCCGTGTCCAGGCAGAGGTTGACCAGCTCGCTGTCGGTCGAGTCGAGGAACCGCTCGACGTGCCCCTCGGTGTCGATGTGCGTGTCGGCGTGCGGGTGCACGACGAGTTCGAGGCCGTACGTCTCCTGCACCTCGTGACCGAGCCGCTCCATGCCCTTGGTCAGGTGCGCCCACTGCTCGGCCGTCAGCTCCGGCGGCTCCAGGATCTCGGCGGTCTTGTCGTCCCGCCAGAAGGAGGGGATGACGACCAGGTGCCGCGCGCCCATGGCCTGGGTGAGGGAGGCCACCTGGCTCACGTGGGTCCAGGTCTCCTCCCAGACGGACGGGCCGCGGTGCATGCCGGTGAAGACCGTGCCGGCCGACACCTTCAGGTTCCGCCGCCCCAACTCGTCCGTGAGCCGGGCCGGGTCGGTGGGGAGGTAGCCGTACGGACCCAGTTCGATCCAGTCGTAGCCGGCCTCGGACACCTCGTCGAGGAAGCGTTCCCAGGGGACCTGCTGCGGGTCGTCCGGGAACCACACGCCCCAGGAGTCGGGGGCGGAGCCGACCCGGATGCGGTCGAGCGGAGTCGGGTTCGCCATGTCAGGTGGTTCCTTCCGAGGGGGTCGCCACAGGTGCGGTGAGGTCCTCCTCCTCGGGGAGTTCCTCGACGTCGACACCGCGGACCTGGGCCAGCTCGTGCTTGAGCGCGGCGAGTTCGGCGCCGCCGGCCATGTGGTTGGTCAGCTCCTCCAGGCTGACCTCGCTGCGGTCGGCGCTGAGTTCGAGGGTGCCCAGGCGCAGCACGCTGAAGTGGTCGCCGACCATGTAGGCGTGGTGCGGGTTGTGGGTGATGAAGATGACGCCGAGGCCGCGGTCGCGGGCGGCGGCGATGTACTTCAGCACCACCCCGGACTGCTTGACGCCGAGGGCGGCGGTCGGCTCGTCCAGGATCAGGACGCGGGCGCCGAAGTAGACGGCGCGGGCGATGGCCACGCACTGGCGCTGGCCGCCGGAGAGCGTGCCGATGGGCTGCTCCAGGTCGTCCAGGACGATGCCCATGTTGCGCAGTTCGCGGTCGGCGGTCTTCTTCATCGTGTCGATGTCGAGCCGGCGGACGGGCCAGGGGCCCTTCGTCATCTCGGAGCCGAGGAAGAAGTTCCGCCACACCGGCATGAGGGGGACGGTGGCGAGGTCCTGGTAGACGGTGGCGATGCCCTTGTCGAGGGCCTCGCGCGGGCTGTTGAAGCGCACCGGCCGGCCGTCGACGAGGAAGTCGCCCTCGGTGTGCTGGTGCAGCCCGGAGATGATCTTGATGAGGGTGGACTTGCCGGCGCCGTTGTCGCCGAGCACGCAGGTCACCCGGCTCGCGTGGACCTTGAGGTCGACGCCGTGCAGGGCGCGGATGTTGCCGTAGGACTTGCCCGCGCCGCGCAGTTCGACGAGGGGGCCGTCCTTGGCGGGGGCGGTGTCCTGGAGGACGGCGCCGTGGGTTCCGGTTCCGTTGCTTGTCATCGGTCTTACCTCCGGGTCGCCGTGCGCTGGACCCACAGATTGATCAGGACGGCGCCGAGCAGCATCACGCCGAGGAAGGCCTTGAACCAGTCGGGGTTCCAGCCCGCGAAGACGATGCCCTGGTTGACCATGCCGAACATGAACGCGCCGAAGACCGGGCCGATCGCGGAGCCGGAGCCGCCGGTGAGCAGACAGCCGCCGATGACCGCCGCGGCGATGTAGATGAGCTCCTGGCCGACGCCCTCACCGGACTGCACGGTGTTGAACGAGAAGAGGTTGTGCATGCCGATGAACCAGGCACCGAGGCCGACCAGCATGAACAGGGTGATCTTGGTGAAGTTCACCGGGACACCGACGGCACGGGCGCTCTCCTTGTTGCCGCCGACGGCGAAGATCCAGTTGCCGTACTTGGTGCGCAGCAGCACCCAGGTGGCCAGGGCCGCGAAGACGATCCAGTAGAAGACCGTGATCTTCACCTCGACCCCGCCGATGTCGACGGAGGACGCGAAGATCTTCTTCGCCTGGTCGAAGCCGTCCATGTTGCTGATGTCGTCGGTGGCGACGTTGTCGGTGACCAGCTTGGTCACGGCCAGGTTGGCGCCCTGCAGGATCAGGAAGGTGCCGAGGGTGACCAGGAAGCTGGGCAGGCCGGTCTTGACCACCATCCAGCCGTTGAAGGCGCCGACGGCGAGCGAGGCGAACAGCGCGACGAGCACGCCCACCCAGACGTTCATCGTCAGCTGGTAGCTGATCATGCTCGCCACGAGCGCGGAGCTGATCACTGCGACACCGGATGACAGGTCGAACTCGCCGCCGATCATCAGCAGGGCGACCGGGAGGGCCATGATGCCGATGGTCGAGGACTGATAGAGGACCGTGGCCATCGAGCTGCCCTGGCGGAGCGAGGGCGCGGCGATCAGGAAGAAGATCAGGACGGCCACGGCGCCCAGGAAGACGCCCACTTCGGGGCGGGCCAGCAGCCGGATCACCAGCGGGCGCCGGACGGTACGGCCGTCGGTCTGTTCGGGGCCGGACGCCGGCGGTCTCCCGACCGCCGGCTCAGCCTGCTGAGTCATGCTCATCACCGGGTGCCCTTCGCGGCGAACTGGGCGATCCGGTCGACGTTGGACTTGTCGACGAAGGCCGGCCCGGTCAGCACCGGCTGCTCGCCACCGCCGCTGTAGTTGCCGTTGTTCTTGTACAGCCACAGGGAGTCGATCGCGAGGTAGCCCTGCAGGTACGGCTGCTGGTCCACCGCGAACTGGATGGTGCCCTTCTGGATGGCACTGGTCAGCTGGTTGTTGAGGTCGAAGGTGGCGACCTCGGCCTTGCTGCCGGCGTCGCCCACCGACTGCACCGCGGTCAGCGCGTAGGGGGCGCCCAGCGTGACCACGTAGTCGATGGCGCTGTCCTGCTTCAGCTTGGCCGTGATCGTGGACTTCACCGACGGCATGTCGGTGCCGTTCACGTACAGCGTCTCGGTCTTGCCGGAGAACGTCTTCTTCACCCCGTCGCAGCGCTGGGTGAGGCCGACGTTGCCCTGCTCCTGGATCACACAGACGGCCTTCTTGGCGCCGACCTCGTTCAGCTTCTTGCCGAACGCCTCGCCCGCCACCGTCTCGTCCTGCCCGAAGAACTGCAGCAGACCGAGCTTCTTCCAGTCGCTGAGACCGGAGTTCAGGCCGACCACGGGGATCTTCGCCGCGCCGGCCTTGCCGACCACGGCCTTCATGGCGTCCGGCTTGGCCAGGGTGATCGCTATGCCGTCGACCTTCTGGTCGATCGCGTTCTGCACGAAGTTGGCCTGATTGCCGGCGTTCGGGTCGGCGGAGTAGATGAGCTTGATGTTGTCCTTCGCGGCGGCGGCCTCGGCGCCCTTGCGGACGATGTCCCAAAAAGTGTCGCCCGGCGACTGGTGGGTGACCAGCGCGACGGTCATCCGGGGGGTGTTGGCCTTGCCTGCTGAGGCACCCGACCCTCCCTCTTCGGCCTTCTTCCCGCCGGAGCTGCTGGAGCAGCCGGCGAGAGTCAAGGCTGCCGCAGCGGCCACCGCCACGACGGGGGCCAGTCTGCGGGGGCGGGAGTGAGAAGAGCGGTCCATCTGTCCTGCACCTCACTGTGCTAAGGGGGAAGGGACGCTGTTGCGTTGGGACGGGATACAAGCCCCTGCAGAGCCCGCTGTCAATACTTTGTTAAGACATCATTTCACAAGCAGGTCCGAATGTAAGTACAAACCATTGACAGCAATGCCCGTTCCCGCCTACACCTGTGAGGCATGAGCCACTCGACGAGCGCATCGACGAGCCGTCTGACGGTCGCCCAGGCACTGGTGCGATTCCTGTGCGCCCAGTACACCGCACGTGACGGCGAACGGCACCGGCTGATCGCCGGCACCTGGGGCATCTTCGGGCACGGCAACGTGGCGGGGATCGGCCAGGCGCTGGTCGAGTACGGCGATGTCATGCCGTACCACCAGGGCCGCAACGAGCAGGCGATGGTGCACGCGGCCGTGGGACACGCCCGCCAGCTCGACCGCCTCTCGGCGCAGGCCGTGACGACGTCCATCGGCCCGGGCGCGACCAACCTGGTCACCGGCGCCGCCCTGGCCACCGTCAATCGGCTGCCCGTACTGCTCCTGCCCGGCGACTACTTCGCCACCCGCCCGGCCGATCCGCTGCTGCAGCAGCTGGAACACCCCGGCCAGTTCGACGTCTCCGTCAACGACACGCTGCGCCCGGTCTCCCGCTACTTCGACCGGATCACCCGCCCCGAGCAGCTGATCCCGTCGGCGCTCCAGGCGATGCGTGTCCTGGCCGACCCCGCCGAGACCGGCGCCGTCACCCTCGCCCTGCCGCAGGACGTGCAGGCGGAGGCGTACGACTGGCCCGAGGAGTTCTTCGCCGAGCGGGTGTGGACCGTACGCCGGCCCGCGCCTGACCCGGTGGAACTGGCGGACGCCGTCCGGACGGTACGGGCCGCCCGCAGGCCGCTCCTCGTCGTGGGCGGCGGCGTCCACCACAGCCGCGCCGAGGACGCGCTGCGGGCTCTGGTGGACGCCACCGGCATCCCGGTCGCCGCGACCCAGGCGGGCAAGGGCTCTCTGCGGCACGACCACCCGGCCGATCTCGGCGGCATCGGCCACACCGGCACCGCGGTCGCCGACGACCTCGCCCGCGGCGCCGACCTGGTCATCGGCGTCGGCACCCGCTACACCGACTTCACCACCGCCTCCGGCACCCTGTTCCAACACCCCGACGTCCGCTTCCTCAACCTCAACATCGCCGCCTTCGACGCCCACAAGCTCGCCGCGCGGACCGTGGTCGCCGACGCCCGGGCCGCCCTGGAGGCGCTCACCGAGGAGCTGGCCGGCTTCCGCGTCGACCCGGCGTACGAGGCCGAGTACCGGGCGGGCAAGGCGCGCTGGGAGCAGGTCGTGGACAGCGCCTTCGGCGCCGCCGACGAGGACGCCGTGCCCACCCAGACGCAGGTGCTCGGCGCGCTGGACGCGGTCGTCGGGGACGACGACGTGGTCATCAACGCGGCGGGCTCGCTCCCCGGCGATCTGCACAAGCTGTGGCGGGCCCGCTCGCGGCGCCAGTACCACCTGGAGTACGGCTACTCGTGCATGGGGTACGAGATTCCGGCCGCGATCGGAGTGCAACAGGCGGCCCCGGACACCGTGGTCTGGGCGCTGGTAGGTGACGGCACCTACCTGATGATGCCGACCGAGATCGTCACCGCCGTGCAGGAGGGGCTGCCGGTGAAGCTGGTCCTGATCCAGAACCACGGGTACGCCTCCATCGGCGGCCTGTCCGAGTCGGTCGGCGGCGAGCGGTTCGGCACCGCCTACCGGTACCGCGCGGCCGACGGCACCTTCAGCGGCGCTCCACTGCCCGTCGACCTCGCCGCCAACGCGGCCAGCCTCGGCATGGACGTCCTGCGGGCCAAGACCGTACGGGAGCTGCACGCGGCGCTGGCCACCGCACGCGCGGCCGACACGCCGACCTGTGTCTACGTGGAGACGGACACCTCGGGCCCAGCGCCCACCGCCCCCGGGGCCGAGGCCTGGTGGGACGTACCGGTGGCCGAGACCGCGACCCGCGAGGCGGCCGTACACGCCCGCGAGGACTACGACCGCCAGGTCGCCGGCCGCCGTCGGCACCTGTGAACCGCCCTGCCCTGTCCGTGCTCTGGAAGGAGGTGCCCCGTGGCGAGGACCGGTGACTCCGCTCGTCCCGTGGCCGGCTCCGTGCTCGACTCACTGGACTTCGACCTGGACCGCACGAGTCCGGTGCCGCTCTACTACCAGCTGGCCCAGCAGCTGGAGGCGGCCATCGAGCACGGGGTCCTCGCCCCCGGGAACCTCCTGGGCAACGAGGTCGACCTGTCCGTGCGCCTCGGCCTGTCCCGGCCGACCGTCCGCCAGGCCATCCAGTCCCTGGTCGACAAGGGGCTGCTGGTGCGCCGCCGCGGCGTCGGCACCCAGGTGGTGCACAGCCAGGTCAAACGGCCCCTGGAACTGAGCAGCCTCTACGACGACCTGGAGTCGGCCGGGCAGGGCCCGACCACCCGGGTGCTGCGCAACGAACGCGTCCCGGCCGGTGCCGACGTGGCCGCGTCCCTCGGTATCGCGGAGGGCGCCGAGGTCGTCGTGCTGGAGCGACTGCGCTGCACCCATGGCCAGCCGGTGGCGTTCCTGTGCAACTACCTGCCCGCGGCGCTGCTCGAACTCGACACCGAGCGGCTGGAGTCGACGGGCCTGTACCGGATGATGCGCTCGGTGGGCATCAACCTGCACAGCGCCCGCCAGACCGTCGGGGCGCGCAGCGCCACCGCCGAGGAGGCCGCCCTGCTGGACGAGAAGGAGGGCGCGGCCCTGCTCACCATGCAGCGCACCGCCTACGACGACACCGGGCGGCCGGTGGAGTACGGCACCCATGTCTACCGGGCGTCGCGCTACGCCTTCGACTTCCAGCTTCTGGTCAGACCCTGACAGTCCTGGTCAGACCAGGAAACGGAATCACTCGTGTTCACACAGCCCCCGCGGCCGCAGCTGCCGCGGGGGCTGCTCTGCCTGCCCTTCAACAAAGTTGCAGGTAACGGTGACGATTACGTTTCGGGCAAGAGACACCCCAGTGCGACCAGAGCTATTGACGCATGAGCGGACATGGGGCTGTTATTACGCCACGATGTTCGGTCGAGTTGGTTTCTGATCGGTTTCGAGGACCTTTCGGTGATCGGCTCATCCCCTTGACCGAACCCTGTATGCCTCAGGAGCCGCCATGCGCCTCTCCCCGTCCGGTCTCTCGGTCCCGGGTCCCAGCCGTCGCTCACTGCTGCGTGGAGCGGGCGGTGCCGCCCTCCTCGCAGGTGCCGGCATACCCCTGCTGTCCGCCTGCGGCGGCAGTGGCTCGTCCTCCGACCCGAAGACCGTCACTCTCGGCTCCAACGCCTCCGACGCCGTGCCGAAGAAGGCCTTCACGGATGTCTACGCAGCCTTCAAGAAGCAGTCCGGCATCACGGTCGATGTGAACACGAAGGACCACAACACCTTCCAGGAGCAGATCAACTCCTACCTGCAGGGCACTCCGGACGACGTGTTCAACTGGTTCGCCGGTTACCGCATGCAGTTCTTCGCGGCGAAGAAGCTGGCCACGCCGATCGACGACGTGTGGGCCAAGATCGGGGACAACTTCCCCGACGCGATGAAGAAGCTGAGCAAGGGCGAGGACGGCAAGTACTACTTCGTGCCGCTGACCACGTACCCGTGGGCGGTCTTCTACCGCAAGAGCGTCTTCCAGCAGCACGGCTACAAGGTCCCCACCAAGTGGGACGAGCTGGTCGCCCTGTGCAAGCAGATGAAGAAGGACGGCCTGGTCCCGATCGCCTTCGGCGACAAGGACGCCTGGCCGGCGATGGGCACCTTCGACCAGATCAACTTCCGCCTCAACGGCTACGACTTCCACGTCCAGCTGATGGCGGGCAAGGCCTCCTGGACCGACGCCAAGGTCAAAGCCGCCTTCGACCACTGGGCCGAGCTGCTCCCCTACCACCAGGACGGCTTCATGGGCCGCACCTGGCAGGACGCCGCCCAGACGCTGGTGTCCAAGAAGGCCGGCATGTACCTCCTGGGCTCCTTCGTGGCCCAGCAGTTCACCAACAAGGCCGACCTGGACGACCTCGACTTCTTCCCCTTCCCGGAGATCAACCCCACCTACGGCCAGGACACCGTCGAGGCGCCCACCGACGGCTTCATGGTCAGCAAGGCCCCCAAGAACCACGCCGGTGTGGTGAAGCTGCTGGAGTACCTGGGCTCCCCGGACGCCGAGCAGACCTACCTCAAGGGCGACCCGAGCGTGGTGGCCGCCTCCAGCAAGGCCGACACCTCCTCCTACTCGGCGCTGCAGAAGAAGGCGTTCGACATGATCAGCGGCGCCAAGAGCCTCACCCAGTTCATGGACCGCGACTCCCGGCCGGACTTCACCTCGACGGTGATGCAGCCCGGACTGCAGAAGTTCCTCCAGAACCCCAAGGGCGTGGACGGCTTGCTGTCGTCGATCGAGCGCCAGAAGAAGCAGATCTTCGCGTCCTCGTGAGCAGCGGCATGACGACCGACACGACGACGAAGACACCGGAGGCGGCCGCCGTGCCGCCTCCGGGCGCTGCTTCCGCATCCAAGCGGGCCGCGCAGGACCACCGGCGCCTGCTGACCCGCCGTGACCGGCTCACGCTCGCCCTGATGGCGGGCGTGCCCACGGTCCTGCACGTGGCCCTGGTCTGGGTCACCGCCCTCGCCTCCATCGCGCTCGCCTTCACCACGTGGGACGGCATCGGGTTCGACTCGATCAAGTGGGTGGGCCTCGACAACTTCAAACAACTCTTCAACGACAACCCGCAGTTCTGGCCGGCCGTCCAGCACAACATCATCTGGTTCGTCGTCCTCATCCTCGTCCCGACGCCGCTCGGCCTGTTCCTCGCCGTGCAGCTGGACAAGAAGATCCGGTTCAGCCGTGTCTACCAGACGGCGTTCTTCCTGCCGGTCGTCATCTCCATGGCGTGCATCGGCTTCGTCTGGCAGCTCGTCTACAACCCGGACACGGGCCTGATCAACAGCATCATCGGCGCCAACAAGCCCGGCCACTACATCGACTGGATCGGCGACCCCAAGCTCAACCTGTGGGCCGTCCTCATCGCCGCGTCCTGGCGGCACACCGGCTACATGATGATCCTTTACCTGGCCGGTCTGAAGAGCGTCGACCCGTCGCTCAGGGAAGCCTCCGCGCTCGACGGCGCGGGCGAGTGGCAGACGTTCAAGAACGTCATCTTCCCGACCCTGCGCCCGACCAACACGGTCGTCCTGGTGGTCACCATCATCGAGGCGCTGCGCGCCTTCGACCTGGTCTTCGTCTTCAACAAGGGCGCACAGGGCACCGAGTTGCTGTCGATCCTGGTGACCAACAACATCATCGGCGAGTCCAGCCGGATCGGTTACGGCTCGGCCATCGCCGTCGTCCTGCTGGTGATCTCCCTCGCGGTGATCATCCCGTATCTGATCGCCACCTTCCGGAAGGAGCGGCGCGCATGAGCACGACTGTCACGCTGAAGCGGCGCACTCCCGTCCGGCCGGCCCGCGTCCTGCTGCACGTCTTCCTCGCCGGCACGGCCCTGGCGTGGCTCGCGCCCCTGCTGTGGGCGGTCTTCTCGGCGCTGCGGCCGTACAGCGAGACCAGCGCCAAGGGCTATGTGTCCTGGCCGGACACGCTGAACTTCGACAACTTCAAGAACGCGTTCGTCCAGTCGGACATGATGCACTACTTCGGCAACACGCTGATCATCGCCGTACCGGCCGTGCTGCTGACGCTGTTCCTGTCGTCGATGGTCGCGTTCTACGTCAGCCGGTTCGACTTCCGGCTCAACCTGGCGCTGCTGCTGGTCTTCACGGCCGGCAACCTGCTCCCGCAGCAGGTCATCATCACCCCGCTGTACCGGCTGTACCTGCTCACGAACCTGCCCGGCATCACGGCGAGCGGCAAGCTGTACGACTCCGCGCTCGGGCTCGTGCTGATCCATGTGGCGTTCCAGTCCGGCTTCTGCGCCTTCGTGCTGAGCAACTACATGCGCTCGCTGCCGCACGAGCTGACGGAGGCCGCGCTGGTCGACGGCGCCTCGGTCTGGCGGCTGTACTGGCAGATCACGCTGCCGCTGTGCAAGCCGGCGATGGCGGCCCTGGCGACCCTGCTGTCGATCTGGATCTACAACGACTTCTTCTGGGCCCTGGTGCTGATCTCGACCGGTGAGAACATGCCGATCACCTCGGCGCTGAACAACCTCTCGGGCCAGTACTTCACCGACCCCAACCTGGTGGCCGCGGGCGCCCTGCTCACCGCGATCCCGACGCTGATCGTGTACTTCGCGCTCCAGCGCCAGTTCGTCAGCGGTCTCACCCTGGGTTCCAACAAGGGCTGAGGCGCGCGCACTTGAAAGAGAACGAAGAAAACCCGGTGAAACGAACCCTGTCCGTCCCCGGCCTCGCCTACGGCGGCGACTACAACCCCGAACAGTGGCCCGAGGAGGTGTGGGCCGAGGACATGCGCCTGATGCGCGAGGCCGGGGTGAGCATGGTCAGCGTCGGCATCTTCTCCTGGGCCCTGCTGGAGCCGTCCGAGGGCGAGTTCGACTTCTCGCGCATGGACCGGATCCTGGACCTGCTGCACGAGAACGGCATCGCCGCCGACCTGGCCACCCCCACGGCGGCGCCTCCGGCGTGGTTCTTCCGCGCCCACCCCGAGGCGCTGCCGGTCGACCGGGACGGCCGTACCCTCTCCTACGGCAGCCGCCAGACGTTCTGCCCGTCCAGCCCCGCCTACCGCGAGGCGGCGCTGCGCATCGCGGGCGCGCTGGCCGAGCGGTACGCCGGTCATCCGGCCGTCGCCATGTGGCACGTGCACAACGAGTACGGCTGCCACAACGCGGCCTGCCACTGCGACACCAGCGCGGCGGCCTTCCGCCGCTGGCTGCGGGCCCGCTACGGCGACGACCTGGCCGCCCTCAACGACGCCTGGGGCACGACCTTCTGGTCCCAGTGGTACTACGACTGGGAGGAGATCCTGCCGCCGCGCGCCACCGGCGCCGTACCCAACCCGACGCACCAGCTGGACTGGCGCCGTTTCTGCTCGGACGAACTGCTGTCGCTGTACACGGCCGAGCGGGACGTGCTGCGGGCGGCGGCCCCTGCGATCCCGGCCACCACCAACTTCATGGTGATGGCCACCTTCGACGCCCTCGACTACTGGCGCTGGGCACCGGAGCTGGACATCGTCGCCAACGACCACTACCTGATGTCCGCCGACCCCGAGTCGGAGATCGACATCGCGCTGAGCGGCGATCTGATGCGCTCGCTCGCGGGCGGCCCGTGGCTGCTGATGGAGCACTCCACCGGCGCGGTGAACTGGCAGCCCGTCAACCGGGCCAAGAGTCCTGGTGAGTTGCGTCGTAACGCGCTGGCCCATGTGGCGCGCGGGGCGGACGGCATCGCGTACTTCCAGTGGCGGGCGGCGAAGGCGGGCGCCGAGCAGTGGCACTCGGCGATGCTGCCGCACGCGGGCACCGACAGCCAGATCTGGCGGGACGTGGTCCGCCTGGGTGCCGACCTGAAGGCGCTGGCCGAGGTCCGCGGCAGCACCGGCCCGGCCGAGGTCGCCGTCGTCTGGGACTGGAACGCCCGCTGGGCCCTGGAACTGCCCTCCCAGCCGAGTGGCGAACTGCGGTACCTGGACCTGGTGCGGGCCTGGTACGAGCCGCTGTGGCGGGCCGGCGTGGCCGTGGACTTCGTCCGCCCGGACGCGGACCAGGCAGCCCTGTCCGCCTACCGCCTGGTCCTGGCGCCGAACCTGTACCTGGTCGACGACACGGGCGCGGCGAACCTCACGGCGTACGCCGAGCGGGGCGGCACCCTCGCCGTCGGCTTCCACAGCGGGGCGGTCGACGAGAACTGCCATGTGCGGCTGGGCGGTTACCCGGGGGCGTTCCGGGACGTGCTGGGCGTGCGCTCCGACGAGCCGTTCCCGCTGTTGCCCGGACAGCAGGTCGCCCTGAGCGGTGCGGTGCCGGACGGGGCGACGGGCACGCTGTGGTCGGAGCGGCTGCGGCTGGAGGGCGCCGAGGAGGTCGCCGCCTACACCGACGGCCCGCTGGCCGGCGTCCCGGCGGTCACCCGGCACGCCCATGGCACCGGGGCCGCCTGGTACCTGGCCACGCTGCCTGACCCGGGCACGCTGACCGCCCTCCTGGACCGGATCCGCAGCGAGGCGGGCGTGGAGCCGGTGCGTACCGCGCCGGCCGGTGTGGAAGTGGTCCGCAGGCGCGGCCCGGAGGCGGACTACGTCTTCGTGATCGACCACTCCGGCCGGGGCGCGGACCTGCCCGTCGCACCGGGCGCCACGGAACTCCTCACCGGCAAGGAGACGGCCGGTTCGGTCACGGTCGCGCCCGGGGACGTGGCGGTGGTGCGGGAGCCGCACGGCCGGTGAACCGCGTCCGGCGCCGGGGCGCACACGCAGTCGGGCGTGTGCGCCCTCCGGACCCCGTTCTTTCATCCCGAGCCGGAGGCCCCGTCCCCTCGGGCGCGTCAGAGCACCGCCGCCGACCGGTTGATGGAAAATCCCGAGGACGGTTCCAACGGCGTGAGCAACGAGAGGTCGCGGGCTGATGGGGCGGGAGCCAATCGGTGTGTGGTCGTGGCGTATGCCGGACAGCCGGGAGAACTTCGGCGACGCCCTCGGTCCGCTGATCCTGGAGCGCCTCGGTCTTCGCGTGCGGAGAGTCTCCGTCCAGGACGCGGAACTCGTGGCGTGCGGGTCGATCCTGCACAAGCTGACGAATCCGGCCACGGTGGTCTGGGGTTCCGGTCTGATGCATCCGCTGCCCCTGTGGGCTCCGCCGCGGACGGTACTGGCGGCTCGTGGCGCCCACACCGCCGCGTACCTGGGCGTCGATGTGCCGCTCGGTGACCCGGGGCTGCTGGTCGGCGCACTGTGGGAACGGTCTCCGGTGGTGAAGCACAGGCTCGGCGTGGTGCCGCACTGGCTGGACCGTCGGCCGTATCCGGACGCGGACACGGTGATCGACGTGACGCAGCCGGTGGACGAGGTCATCACGCAGATCACTTCCTGCGCGGTCATCGCCTCGTCGTCGCTGCACGGCATCGCGGTCGCGGAGTCGTTCGGGATTCCCTCGATGCGCCTTCCGTATGCACGGACCGGGGGTGAGGACATCACCTACGTGGACTACAAGTTCACGGACTATCTGACCGCCCTCGATCGCCCGCTCCCCGAGATTCAGAAGGCGCTGGTCGACGCGTTGAGTTCGGTCTACTGAGCGGGGCGCGGACCCGGATTCTCCGCAGTGGTTCGAGGGCCGGCACCATCACTCTCCCGGTGAGGCTCCCCGGAGCGCGAGTGGGAGATCGAGGCGACGTCAGGGCGTCAGGTCGCGGGCGAGGGCGGTCAGCACGAGCCGGGTCTTCATCTCGCCGGTTCGTGGCAGGTCGACGTCACGGTTGCGCAGGGCCTGCGCGAGCAGCTTCTCGGTCCCGGCCGCGTCGGCGATGTCCGCACGCACCGCGACCTCGAGAAAGTGCAGGTCCTTGACGGTCCACTCCTCGATGGCCACGGAGTGGGGCAGCGTGTCCCAGTCCTGCTTCCACCTGACGGCGCGGACAGGGCCGAGCGCCCTCAGACCCTTGAGGGCCCCCTTCTCCAATTCGACGGCATCCCGCAACAGGTGGCGGTGCGGCTTGGTGAGGAGCTCCTCCAGCGCCCCGCGCTCAGGCCTGAGCGCGGACTCGACAAGCTCCTCATCGACCGTCCGGTCGGCCTGCAGCGACGCGGACAGCATGGGCCTGAAGGCGGGACCTGTCCGGTCCTCCTCGATCTTGAACTCCCAGTCCTCGTCCTCGTCCTTGAGGTTCTTCTGCCACTCGGGCGGCAGCGGCGGGCACGGCCGCAGCTTGACGGTCATGTCCATCTCACGCTCGGCCCCGTGATCCTCGTCGTCCGTGCGCAGGCGGAAGATGACCCCGAGCTCGAGAAAGGGCAGCGAGATGCCGTCGCCGCCCTTCCTCGGACTGTCCCAGAAGTGAATGGTGCGACGGCGGCCCTCGCCGCCCCGGAGCCCGAGCGCGGCGATCGCCCCTCGGGCTTCGTCTCCGGAAAAGCTGATCTTGATTTCGGCGGCCTTGGCCGTCAGGGTCTCTGCCATGGTGCCGTTATCGCATAATGTCACTGTATGTGCACTCTGAGTATTCGATCTGGATGTCATGGTCACGCTCCGAACCGTGGCCGTGCCTTCCCCACCGATTCGGAGGATGAGTCATGCCCTTGAAGAAATACGGTGTGCTGGCCGCCCGCGCCGTCGACCGGCGCCGGGAGGGATCCAGTGACACCCCGCACTACCAGATCCACCTCACCGACGACGCCGGCACCCACTACCGGGCCGCGGTCAACGTCGAGTCCCAGCAGGCCCCCTCGGAGCTGCTCTACCTGGCCGACGACAACTTCCGCCACCCCGTGACGGAAATGCTTCCCCCGGCCGGCAGCGGATGGACCGCGCTGGCGTCGCAGCCGGGCACCGCCGCCCTGGACTTCATCCGGGGCAACCTCTTCGACCCCGCCTCGATGCGGACCCTCCCGCCCGACCTCGTGGGCGCCGACAACGACCTGGCCGATCTGCTCGACCACTACGTGCAGCGGGCCATCGCCGATCCCACCGCCGCCCTCTACGCCTTCGGACAGCGATGGGGGCCCGAGACGGGCGCCGCCGACAAGGTGTTCGGGTTCCAGCCCGGCGACGGCATCCACGACATCCACATGAACCAGGGCAACAGCGGGCGCTTCCGCTCCGACAACGGAGTGCGGCAGGACGGAGCCCTGCTCCTGCACCTGCCCGCCGAAGACCGCTGGGTCGCCGTCTTCCTGGCCTTCCAGTCCCAGGCCTGGCACACCGACAACACCACCGGACACCCCATCGGCACCGCACCGCCCCGCCCCGGCGACCACGAGGAACCGGTACGGATCATGGCCGCGCTGGTCAATCCCGTCGGCCCCGCACCCGAGGCCGAGACCATCACCGTGCTCAACGCCTCCCCCGCCCCGGTCGACCTCCAGGGATGGCACCTCGCCGACCAGAACCGGCAGACCCTCCCCCTCCCCACCGGCCCGCTCCCGCCCGGCACCACCCTCACGGTCCCGGCCGGCAACGGATTCCACCTCGGCAACCAAGGCGGCACCATCACCCTCCTCGACCCCGATGGCCTCAAGGTCCACGGCGTCTCCTACACCGCGCGACAAGCACAGCGCGAGGGCCAGACCATCACCTTCTGACACGATCGTCTCGGCCTGGGCCGGACACAACCCGAGGGGATCGTCAGGCGTCCGTGCGTCCGGAAACGAAAGAGCCCTGTCTCACCATGGTGAAACAGGGCTCTGACATGCGACTGCGGAGAAGACTCCCAGTCGGGACGACAGGATTTGAACCTGCGACCCCTTGACCCCCAGTCAAGTGCGCTACCAAGCTGCGCCACGTCCCGGTGCGCTCACTCGCGGTGACCCACGTGATCGCGCGAACAGAACTTTACCCCACCGGCGGGGGTGCACCGAAGAGGGACCGGGGCGGGGCGGCGACAATCGGTCGTATGGGAAACACGGGCGCAGCGGCGGGGAGGCCGGCGGGCAGCCGGGACCGGGACGGGGCAGGGCGGGCGCGGAGTGCCCGGCCGCGGGACGGGCTGGGGCGGCCGCTGCCGTACGGGGCGGAGGGGGTGGCCCGCCAGCCGGAGGGGGTCGTCAGGACCCCGCGGGAGACGGTCGCCGAGGCGCAGGCGCTGCTGGACGCGGGAAAGCCGTTCCACGCCCATGAAGTGTTCGAGGACGCCTGGAAGTCGGGGCCCGAGTCCGAGCGGACGCTGTGGCGGGGACTGGCACAGCTGGCGGTGGGGCTCACCCATGCGGCCCGCGGCAACAGCGTCGGTGGGGCGCGGCTGCTGCGGCGTGGCGCGGGGGCGATCGAGGGGTGGGCGGCCGAGCGGGGCGACGCGCGACCGCACGGGATGGATCTGGCCCGGCTGGCCGGGTGGGCCCGGGAGCTGGCCGGGCGGGTGGAGCACGGAGCGGGGCCCGTGGACGCGGGGGTCGAGGCGCCGCGGCTCGGTTCCTGAGCGAGGCCGTCGGGGCCCTGTGGAGGCGGTGGGTTCACTGTCGGTGGCATGCGGCAGACTCGGGGTGTGCGAAAGATTCATGTCATCGGTATCGGTGCGGGCGATCCCGACCAGCTGACCCTGCAGGCGGTCAAGGCACTGCGGAGCACGGACGTGTTCTTCCTGCTCGACAAGGGCGAGGTGAAGAGCGATCTGACCCAGCTGCGCCGGGACATGGTGGACGCACACCGGCCCGAGGGCGGGTACCGGGTGGTGGAGGCCCGTGACCCGGAGCGGGACCGCGGGGCGGGCGGGGCCGCGTACTCGCCGGCCGTGGAGGACTGGCGCAGTGCCCGCGCCGGCATCTACGAGCGGCTGATCGCCGACGAGTTGGGCGAGGACGGCACCGGGGCGTTCCTGGTGTGGGGGGATCCGTCGCTGTACGACAGCACGCTGGGGATCCTGGAAGCGGTGCTGGCCCGGGGCGCGGTGGAGTTCGAGTACGACGTGGTGCCCGGCATCAGCAGCGTCTCCTCGCTGGTGGCCCGGCATCGTACGGGGCTGAACCGGGTGGCGCGGCCGGTGCAGATCACCACCGGGCGGCGGCTGGCGGAGGGCTTCCCGGAGGGGGTGGACGACGTCGTCGTGATGCTGGACGCGCACCAGACCTTCCGGAAGTACGCCGAGCAGGACATCGACATCTACTGGGGCGCGTACCTGGGCACCCCGGACGAGATCCTGGTCTCCGGTCCCCTCGCCGAGACGGCCCCGCGCATCGAGCGGCTGCGCGCCGAGGCCCGGGAGCGCAAGGGGTGGATCATGGACACGTATCTGCTGCGCAGGCACCCCGATCCCGGCGAGGCCTGACCGGCGGGACGAGACGGCGGGACCGACGGGTTCGGCGATCAGGGGCCGTCGAACCCCAGTCGGTCGAGTACGGCCGCCACGTCCGGCACCGCCGTCACGCCGGCCGGGAGCGGGGGGCGTCGTACGACGACCACGGGCAGCCCGAGTTCCCGTGCGGCCGTCAGCTTGGCGGCCGTGGCGTCGCCGCCGCTGTCCTTCGTCACCAGCACGTCGACGGTGTGGGCGCGCAGCAGCTCGGTCTCCTCGGCGAGGGTGAACGGGCCACGGGCCAGGATCACTTCGGTGTGCGGCGGCAGGGGCGCTTCGGGCGGGTCGACCGACCGTACGACGAAGTGCAGGTCCGTCAGATGGGCGAAGGTCGCGAGGCCCAGCCGGCCGGTGGTGAGGAACACCCGGCGGCCCAGGGCGGGCAGGGCCTCGGCAGCAGCGGCCAGGGACGCGACGTCGTACCAGCGGTCGCCCGGGCCCGGGTGCCAGCCGGGGCGGCGCAGGACGACCGCGGGAACCCCGGTGGCCGTGGCCGCGCGGGCCGCGTTCGCCGTGATCGACTCGGCGAAGGGGTGCGTGGCGTCGACGACGGCGTCCACGTCGTGCGTGCGCAGCCAGTCGGCCAGGCCCTCCGCACCGCCGAACCCGCCGATCCGTACCTCGCCGGCCTGCATGCCCGGGCGGGCGACCCGGCCCGCCAGCGACGTGGTGACCCTGACTCCGGGGCGGCCGGCGAGGTCGGCGGCGAGGCGCCGGGCCTCGGCGGTGCCGCCGAGGATCAGGATGTGCGGGGACATGAGGGTGAGCGTACGAGGTCGTCCGCGCCGATTGGCCGCCCGGGTCGCTAGGGTCCGGCCATGGAATCCGTGCGTGCCGTCCTGATCGACATCGACGGTGTCCTCACCGTCTCCTGGCAGCCGCTGCCGGGTGCGGTGGACGCGTTGCGGAGGATCCGCGCGGCCGGTCTCGCCGTGGCCCTGGTCACCAACACGACGTCCCGGACGCGGGCGTCGATCGCCGAAACCCTGGCCGGGGCCGGTTTCGAGGTGGACGCCGAGGACGTCCTCACCGCGCCCGCGCTCACCGCCGCCCACCTCGCCGAGCACTTTCCGGGTGCCCGATGTGCCCTCCTCAACAGCGGGGACATCGAGGAGGATCTCGGCGGCATCACCCTGGTCGACGAACGTCCCGACGTGGTCGTCCTGGGCGGTGCCGGGCCCGAGTTCGACTACGCCGCGCTCAACCGGGCCTTCGGGTACCTGCAGCAGGGTGCGCGACTGCTCGCCGTGCACCGCAACCTGTACTGGCGGACCGAGGCCGGGCTGCAGCTGGACTCGGGCGCGTTCCTGCTCGGGCTGGAGAAGGCCGCGCGGGTCGAGGCGGAGGTCATGGGCAAGCCGTCCCCGGCGTTCTTCGAGGCAGCACTGGCCCGGCTGGGTGTGACTGCGGACCGGGCACTGATGGTCGGCGACGACGTCGAGTCGGACGTTCTCGCGGCACAGCACGTCGGCATCACGGGGGTGCTGGTCCGTACGGGGAAGTACCAGCCGGAGACGCTCGCGAGCGCGAGCGGCACCCCGGACCACGTCGTGGACTCCTTCGCGGACCTCCCGGCACTGCTCGGGCTAGCGCAGTAGCAGCTGCAGGCCGCCCACGATCGTCGCGGCGATCACCAACTGCTCGAACAACCGCTGGTTGATCCGGTTCACAGCCCATTTGCCGAACAACGCGCCGGGCACCACGAACACCACGAGCGCCGCGTCAAGGAGCAGCGAGCGGCCGTCGATCAGGCCGAGTCCGGCGCTGAAGGGCACCTTGGACACGTTGACGATGAGGAAGAAGAAGGCCGACGTGCCGAGGAAGCCGAGCTTCCGGAAACCCGCCGAGAGGAGATACATCGACATCACCGGCCCGCCCGCGTTGGCGACCATCGTCGTGAACCCGCCGAGGACGCCGTACGAGCGGGCCTTCATCCGGCCCGCCCGGGTCGTCACCGCGTCCGGCTCGTCCCCCGCCTCGGCCCGGCGCCGCCGCCACAGCGTGACCCCGGCCATCAGCAGCAGGATCGCGCCGATCGAGGTCCGTACGACCTCGTCGTCGGCCCACACCAGGAACAGCGTGCCGACCACCACGCCGGCCGCCACCGCCGGGAACAGCCGCCACAGCGTGGGCCAGTGGGCGTGCCGCCGGTAGGTGAGGACGGCCAGCACGTCGCCCGCGATGAGGACCGGCAGCAGCACGCCGGTGGAGGCGCGGGCGGGCAGGACCGCCGCGAAGACGGCGAGGCTGACCGTGTTGGCCCCGCTGACGGCGGTCTTGGAGAAGCCCACGAGCAGGGCCGCGAAGGCGAGGGCGGCGAACTCCCAGCCGGATATGTGCCAGAGCGTCATCGTGTTCATGCGGGACCCGATGCTATGCGCACGCATCCGGCGGCGTAAGGACCGTCTCGCAGGGCGGTCCTCACGCCGGGGGTGCCGGGCCCGGCTCAGCGGCTGCCCTAGCGGGCCCGCCGGACGTGCTCGACCTCCCGGAGCCCCCGTTGTTCGCCAGCCGGCAGACCCCCGTTGTTCCCCGTCCGGGAAGCCCCCGTCGGCGCATCGCTAGTGCCTCTCGACCAGCACCGCGCTCCCCTGCCCCACTCCCACGCACATGGTCGCCAGACCCCGCTCCCCACCGGTGCGGCGCATGCGGTGCAGCAGGGTCGTCAGGATACGGGCGCCGGAGCAGCCGAGCGGGTGGCCGAGGGCGATCGCGCCGCCGGTGGGGTTCACCAGGTCGGGGTCGATGCCCAGCTGGTCGACGCACGCGAGTGCCTGCGCGGCGAACGCCTCGTTGAACTCGGCCTCCTGAAGGTCGCCGATCTCCCAGCCGGCCCGGGCGAGCACCTTGCGGGTGGCGGGGACCGGGCCGATGCCCATCACGTCGGGGTGGACGCCCGCCGAGGCACCGGCGACGTATCGGCCGAGGGACTCCAGGCCCAGCTCGTTCAGGGCCTCCTCGCTGACCAGCAGGAGCCCGGCCGCACCGTCGTTCATCGGCGAGGCGTTGCCCGCCGTGACCGTGCCGCCCGCGCGGAAGACCGGCTTGAGACGGGACAGCTTCTCCAGTGAGGTGTCCTCGCGGACGCACTCGTCCTGCTCCACCATGACGCCGTCCGGACGCTCCACGGGCAGGAGTTCGTCGTCGAAGTGGCCGTTCTTGCGTGCGGCGGCGGCCAGTTGATGGCTGCGCAGTGCGAACTCGTCCTGCCGGGCGCGGGAGACGCCGTACCGTTCGGCGACCTCCTCGGCGGTCTCGCCCATGGCCAGCAGGCCGTGCAGGTCCTTCATGGCCGGGTTGACCAGGCGCCAGCCGAGCCGGGTGTCGAAGGTCTCGATGCGGTGCGGCAGGGCCTCGTCGGGGCGGGGCAGGACGAAGGGGGCGCGGCTCATCGACTCCGAGCCGCCCGCGATCACGATGTCGGCCTCGCCCGCGGCGATGGTGCGGGCCGCGGTGGTGACCGCTTCGAGGCCTGAGGCGCACAGCCGGTTGACGGTGGCGCCGGGCACGGACTCGGGCAGGCCGGCCAGCAGCGCGGCCATGCGGGCGACGTTGCGGTTGTCCTCGCCGGCCTGGTTGGCGGCGCCCCAGTAGACGTCGTCGATGCGGGCGGGGTCGAGCGCCGGCACATCGGCGACCAGGTGGCGGATCACGGTCGCCGCGAGGTCGTCGGGCCGTACGGCGGACAGGGCTCCGCGGAGCTTGCCGATGGGGGTGCGGCGGGCGGCCGCGAAGTGGACGGGACGCACGGCTGGGACTCCTGACCTACGACGCTGTGGATCAGCACGGATCTACGGGTGTGCGCCAGGCGCACTTAATTAGCACTGCTAGTTTTGCACTATAGACCTCCGGGTGGCTCCCTGGGAAGATCCCCCCGAACCTGCACCCAGGCAGCCGGAGGAGACATGGCCGACGTCCGCGAGCACATCCTCGACGGCATCGTCGTACGCGAGTGGCCGCACCCGGAGCCGCGCTATCTGGCCCTCGTGGTGCACGGGTACGGGGAACACGCCGGTCGCTACGACGAACTGGCGGGCGTTCTCCACGCGCACGGGGCGGCGGTGTACGGGCCCGATCACGTCGGGCACGGAAAATCGGCGGGTGAGCGGGTGGTGATCGAGGACTTCGAGGACGTCGTCACCGACGTGCACGCGGCGGCGGACCTCGCCCGCGCCGCGCATCCGGGTCTTCCGCTCGTCGTGGTCGGCCATTCCATGGGCGGCCTGATCGCGGCCCGGCACGCCCAGCGGTACGGCGCGGAGCTGAGCGCGCTGATCCTGTCCGGGCCGGTGATCGGCGTCTGGGAGCTGCCTGGGCGGCTGCTGGCCCTGCCCGAGATCCCCGACATCCCGATCAGCCCGGGCGCACTCTCCCGTGACCCGGCGGTGGGCGCCGCGTACGCCGCCGACCCGCTGGTCTGGCACGGCCCGATGAAGCGGCCGACGCTGCAGGCGTTCGTCCGCACCCTGGAGACCGTGGCCGAGGGCGGGGACATCGGCCCGCTGCCGCTGCTGTGGCTGCACGGGGACGACGACCGGCTGGTTCCGCTGCCGGGGAGCCGGGTCGGGGTGGAGCGCCTCAGCGGCGGCCGGCTGACGGAGCGGATCTTCGCCGGGGCGCGGCACGAGGTGTTCAACGAGACGGACCGCGCGGACGTCTTCGCGCAGGTGCTCGGCTTCCTCGACGCGGAGCTGCCTCCCGGCGGGCCGCACACGGCGGATCCGGCGCATCGAACCGGCCCGGCGCGCCCGGTCGATCCCGCGCTCCCCCACTGATCGGAACCCAACCGGCCGCGCCGACAGGCACGTTGACGGAAGGCCCGGACGGACAAGCGACCGAAGACCACGTCCGCCCCAGCCCAAGATCGTGTCAGACTGCTCGCACGCCCCCGGACGGCGAGGGGGCCTCTCGAACGGAGGAACAGGACGTGACGGGGACCGAGCCGGCCGCCCAGGAGATCGACACCACCCGGCCGCATCCGGCACGGGTGTACGACTGGTTCCTCGGCGGCAAGGACAACTACCCCGTCGACGAGCAACTCGGCCGCCAGATCACGGCGATCGACGGGGGCGGCGCCCCGCGGGCCGCCCTCGCCAACCGGGGGTTCATGCGCCGGACCACGCGCACGCTGGCCCGGGAGGCCGGCATCCGCCAGTTCCTGGACATCGGCACCGGCATACCGACCGAGCCCAACCTGCACCAGATCGCCCAGTCCGTCGCCCCGGACGCCCGCGTCGTCTACGTCGACAACGACCCGATCGTGCTGGCCCACGCGAACGCGCTGCTGCGCGGCACCCCCGAGGGCGTCACCGAGTACGTCCAGGCCGACGCCCGGGATCCGCGCGCCATCCTCGAACAGGCGGCCCGCGTCCTGGACTTCGACCGTCCCGTCGCCCTGTCCCTGATCGCCCTGCTGCACTTCGTGGCCGACGACGACGGAGCCCACGAACTGGTCGCCACGCTGGTCGACGCGCTGGCTCCGGGCAGCTGCCTGGTGCTGTCCACGATGACGGCCGACTTCGAACCGGAGAACGTCCACAAGGGCATCGCCGCGTACGCCGCCGGCGGGGTGACCCTGGTGGCCCGCTCACAGGCCGAAGTGGGCACGTTCTTCAAGGGACTCGAGCTGCTGGATCCCGGCATCGTCTCCGTGGCGGACTGGCGCCCCGAGAGCGCCCCGGACGAACCGGTCTCGCTGTACGGCGCGGTCGGCCTGAAGCACTGAGCCGCGCGCGGCCGTCACGGTCCACCGCTGCCCCCGATCGCCCGGTACAGGGCAGCGAGCGCGGCGGACATCACCACGAGGGCGATCGCCGGAAGCCGGGCGGCCCTTGCGTTGTCCATGCGTCAGCACTCCTGCCGGTCGATCGGCACGGATGATCGTGCCGAGCTCCTCGGTCCCGCCCTCCCCCCGAGCGGCCGAACCAAGGCCCCGACGACGACGGAGCGCTTCGCGTATGCGGTTGTGGTGCTGTGGCGGCAGCAAGCGGCATCCCTGCGTTGCCGTCGTCCACCGGCGGGAAGAGATGTCGCGTCGGGTGAGCCTTACGGTGCAGCTAGAGACCGAGAACGTGTGCGATGGTCCGCAGCACCCCGTTCTCGTTGTTGGGCGGGGCGAGGTGGCGGGCCCGGCGGACGACCTCCGGGTGGGCGTTGGACATGGCGAAGGACCAGTCGGCGGCGTCCAGCATCTCCAGGTCGTTGAGGTAGTCGCCGAAGACCATGGTCTGCGCGGGCGTGATGCCCAGCTCGCGCTGCAGGCCGCGCAGGGCGGCCCCCTTGTTGGCGGTGCGGTTCATGACGTCGACCCAGTGCTCGCCGGAGACGACGACCTGGTGGGTGGCGGTGAACGCGTCGAGGGCCGGGGCCGTTGTGTGCTCGGCGGAACCGAAATCGAACAGGGCCACCTTGATCACGTCGTCCTCGACGGCGGTGACGTCCTCGACGATCCGGTGCTCGACGTAGTACTTGCGCACCTCCGCCAGGAACGCATCGTCGCTCCGCTCGACGTACGCCGACCGCTTGCCGCAGACCACCGCGCCGACGTCGACACCGTCCGCGACCAGGCGCCGTACCGTCCGTGCGAGGTCCGCGGCGACGGACCGGTCGAGCACGTCGGAACTCAGCTCCACACCGTCGCGGACCACATAGGTGCCGTTCTCCGCGATGAACGCCATACCCTCGGCGACCTCGGTGAACTGCCGGGCCAGCGTGGCGTACTGACGCCCGCTCGCCGGGCTGAACAGCACGCCGCGGCGGCGTAGTTCGGCGAGCATCGGCCACAGGCCGTCGGGTATCCGCTTGGCGTCGTCCAGCAGGGTGCCGTCCATGTCGGCGACGACGAGCCGGATGTCGGCGGAGCCGGCGGGCAGGCCGGGGGTTTCGAGCAGGGACGCGGGCGTGGCGGGCATGTCCTTCTTCCGGTCGGGAGCGGGATACGCGGTGGGCGAGCGGGTAGGAACCGAGGGTTCCAGTGTTCCTCATCCGACCGGGTGCCTCGGAGGGTGGCCAAGCCCTCACGCTGCGCGTTTCCCGGGACAGCGCGATCAGCGGGCGGCACAATGACCACGACAACCGCACAGGAGAAGGGCGGCGACGTGAGCGCGGGCGACTCCCCGACGGCCGGACCGGCGAGGCTGAACACCTCCGTGGCGCACAACGCACGGGTCTGGAACTACTGGATCGGCGGCAAGGACAACTACGAGGTCGACCAGCAGGTCGGCGACCACGTCGCCGGGATGTTCCCGGTGATCCGGTCGGTGGCCCGTGCGGACCGGGACTTCCTGGGCCGGGCGGTGCGCTTCCTGGCCGAGGAGCGCGGCCTGCGCCAGTTCCTCGACGTCGGCACCGGGCTCCCGACGGTCGACAACACCCACGAGATAGCCCAGCGGATCGCGCCCGAGTCGCGGATCGTGTACGTCGACAACGACCCGATCGTGCTCGTGCACGCCCGTTCCCTGCTCACCAGTTCCCCCGAGGGCGTCACCGACTACATCGACGCCGACGTGCACGACCCGGACACCATCGTGCACCGGGCCGGCGACACGCTCGACCTGGACCGACCGGTCGCGGTGATGATGCTGGGCATCCTCAACTTCGTCCTGGACACCGAGGCGGCCCGGGACATCGTGCGGCGGATCATGGCGGCGGTCCCCTCCGGAAGTCACCTGGTGCTCACCCACCCGACCTTCGACACCGAGGTGGGCGGCGAGGGCAACATCGCCGCGATGGAGTTCTGGAACGCCAACGCCACCCCGCCGATCACCGCCCGCAGCGGCGCCGAGATCGCCTCGTTCCTCGACGGTCTGGAGCCGGTCGAACCGGGCCTGGTGCCGTGCTCGCGATGGCGCGCCGAGCCCGATGCCGCGGTGGTACCGCAGTACGGCGCGGTGGCCGTGAAACCCTGAGCCCGACGACACCGGGGCTTAGGCCCTGTCGTCAAGCTCCCGTCTGCCCCGCGACGCCATGCGCGCTCCCCCCCAAACTCTTCGAGCAGGGGGACCCCCACTCGACGCACCTGACGCCGCGGGGCCGCCCTCCGGGCTACGACGGGAGCTTGACGACAGGACCTGGCCCGCCGAGGAGGACGTATGACCACCCTTGCCGACCCGGTGCCCGGCGGGCGCCCCGGCGACCTGCGGCGGGTGGCCGCGCTCACCGCCGAGCTGGCCGCCCGGGGCGTGCACGGGATCGTCCTGGCCTATGTGGACACGGCGGGCATCGGCCGGGTCAAGACGATCCCGACGGCGCGTCTGGAGGCCGCCGTGTCCTGGGGTGTCGGCATGTCGCCGGTGTTCGACACGTTCCTGGCAGACGACTCGATCGTCACCACCGACGTCCTCGGCTCCCCCGACGGCGACCTCAGGCTCTACCCCGACCTCGACCAGCTGGTGGTCCTCGCCGGGCAGCCCGGCTGGGCGTGGGCGCCCGTGGACCGGATCACGCAGGAGGGTGAGCGGCACCCCGGCTGTGCCCGGACGTTTCTGCGCCGGATCGTCGCCGACGCCGCCGACCGGCACGGCCTCGCCTTCAAGGCGGCCGTCGAGGTCGAGTGGGCGGTCGGCCTCGACGCGGCGCCCGCCGCGGAGTTCGTCCCGGCGGTCTCGGGACCGGCGTACGGCGCGGCCCGGCAGATCGAGCTGAGCGACTACACCGCCGACCTGCTGGCGGCACTCGCGGCACAGGGTGTGGACGTCGACCAGATCCATCCCGAGTACGCGGCCGGGCAGTTCGAGGTCTCGGTGGGCGCGCTGGACCCGGTGGCGGCGGCCGACCGCAGCGTGCTGGTGCGGCAGACGGTCCGGGCGGTGGCGCAGCGGCACCGGCTGCGGGTCTCCTTCGCGCCCGCGTTCCTCCCCGAGAGTGTCGGCAACGGCGGCCATCTGCACCTGTCCTGCTGGCGCGGCGGGGTGAACCTGCACTCCCGCGGCGAGGGCCGGTACGGCATGACGGCCGAGGCGGAGTCGTTCGTGGCCGGGGTGCTCGCCCACCTGCCGGCGCTGACGGCGGTCACCGCGCCGAGTCCCGCCAGCTATCTGCGGCTCAAACCCTCCCGGTGGGCGGGCGTGTTCACCGCCTGGGGCCGGGAGACCCGTGAGGCCGCGCTGCGGATCGTCACCGGCACGGCGGGCCGCCGGGACCGGGACGCCAACATGGAGATCAAGCCGGTCGACCTGGCCGCCAACCCCTATCTCGCGCTGGGCTGTGTCATCGCCGCCGGCCTCGACGGGATGACGGCGTCCCTGCCGCTGCCCGGGGAGATCACCGGGGACCCGGTACGGTACGGCCCGGACGAGGCGGCCGCCCTCGGGGTAGAACGCCTGCCGACCTCGCTGCCGCAGGCCGTCGAGGAGTTCCGTACCGACCAGGTCCTGCGGGCCGCGCTGGGCCCGGTCCTGGCGGACGCGGTGACCGCCGTACGGCTCGGGGAGGCGGCCACCGTGGACGGGCTGGACGACGCGCAGGTGGCGGCCGCCTACCGCTGGAAGTACTGACGATGCCCGCCCCCGGCCCCGTCCACGAGGCGCTCGCCACGCTGCCGCTGGTCGACCACCACTGCCACGGCGCCGTCACGGCCGATCTCGCGCCCGAGCAGTTCGAGTCGCTGATCACCGAGGGTGAGGCCTGGCCCGGCGGCTCGACCTTCGACAGCCCGGTCGGCGTGGCCGTACGCCGGCACTGCGCACCCCTGCTGGACCTGCCCCGGCACACGCCTCCCGCCGACTACCTGGCCCGGCGCGCCGAACTCGGCTGGCGTGAGGTCAACCGCCGGTTCCTGACCGCCGCGGGAGCCGAGGTCTTCTGCGTCGACACCGGCTACGCCCCGCATCCCGTCACCTCCCCCGCCGAACTGGCCGAGGCCGCGGGCGCCGCCGCCCACGAGGTCGTACGGCTCGAACAGGTCGCCGAGGCCGTGGCCGCGCGGGGCGTGGAGGCGGGCGAGTACGCGGCCGTGTTCCCGGCGGCGGCCGAGGAGGCGGTACGGCGGCCCGGAGTGGTCGCGGTGAAGTCGGTCGCCGCCTATCGCACCGGCTTCGCGCTCGCCCCCGAGCGCCCCACACAGGCGGAGGTGACGGAGGCCGCCCGGCGCTGGCTAGCGGACGGCGGACGCCTGACCGACCCGGTCCTCGTACGGCACCTGCTGTGGACGGCCGTCGACCTCGGCCTGCCCCTCCAGCTGCACACCGGCTTCGGCGACGCCGACCTACGGCTGCACCGCGCCGACCCCGCCCTGCTCACCGACTGGCTGCACCTGACGGCCTGCACGATCCCGGTCCTGCTGCTGCACTGCTGGCCGTATCACCGCCAGGCGGCCTACCTGGCCACGGTGTTCGAGCAGGTGCACCTGGACGTCGGCCTGGCCCTGCACTACACCGGCCCGGCCCGCTCCCGGGCAGTGCTGGAGGAAGCACTGGAGATCACCCCGTTCCGCAAACTGCTGTACAGCTCGGACGCCTACGGTGTGGCCGAGTTCCACCACCTGGGCGCACTGTCCTTCCGGCAGGGGCTGGCCGGAATGCTCCAATCCCGGGTGGACGCCGACGAGTTGAGCCTGCCCGACGCCCTGCGCATCGCAGCCTGGACGGGCCGTGACAACGCCCGCCGCCTGTACGGACTTCCCGCAAACGATCCGGCCCGCGACTGAGCGCGCGCCCCACCCGGAAAGTATGATCAAGCAATGTCTGACATGACCGAAACCACGCCCGGCTGGCTGACCACGGACGAGCTGGAAATGGCCAGGGCCCACATGCCGATCCTGTACGTCGAGGCCGTGCCCGTGCGCGTGGACGACAGCGGCGAAGTCACGAGCATCGGACTGCTGCTGCGCATCGGCCCGGACGGAACGGTCAGCCGGACCCTGGTCTCCGGCCGTGTCCTGCACCACGAGCGGGTCCGTGACGCCCTGCTGCGCCATCTGGAGAAGGACCTCGGCCCGGTCGCGCTGCCCCGGGTGCCGGCCTCCCTGCAGCCGTTCACGGTCGCCGAGTACTTCCCGACGGCCGGCATCACGCCGTACCACGACCCGCGCCAGCACGCCGTGTCCCTCGCCTACGTCGTCCCGGTGACCGGCGACTGCCGGCCCCGGCAGGACGCGCTGGACCTGGTGTGGTTCAGCCCGCAGGAGGCCGCCTCGCCGGCCGTGCAGAGCGAGATGCCGGGCGGGCACGGGGTGCTGCTGAAGCAGGCCATGGCCCACGTGGGTGTCGTGTCCTGACACAGGTCGCCCGGGTGACTGGCCTGCCTATCAGGCCAGTCAGGTCTCTGACCAGGGCGTTCCCGGACGCGTTCAGGTTGTGTTCAGCTCTGCGGCGGCACGTGGCAACACCTGCACCAGAAGCCCCAAAACTATGGCAAAGGCGTCTGGGGAAGAGGCAGTTGTCCGTGCGAGGGTGCGGCCATGAGCACAGAGCACGTCCTCGACCAGCGGTCCCACGACCATGCCCGCGCCCGCATCCGTGAGGGCGCGAACAAGGTGCCCGAGGTCACCGTCTACTTCTGGATCATCAAGGTCCTCACCACCGGCATGGGCGAGACCGCGTCCGACCTCCTGGCGCACCTGCTCGGCCCGGTCCCGGCGGTCGGCCTCGGCGGTCTGGCCCTGGTGGCGTCGCTCGCGGTGCAGTTCGCCGTCCGCCGGTACGTGGCCTGGGTCTACTGGACGGCGATCGTCATGGTCAGCGTGTTCGGCACGATGGCGGCCGACGTCCTGCACGTGGGCATCGGCGTGCCCTACACCCTCTCGACGCCCCTCTTCATGGTGGCCCTGGCCGCCGTCTTCGCCCTCTGGTACGCGAGCGAGCGGACCCTGTCGATCCACAGCATCCGCACCCGCCGCCGCGAGACGTTCTACTGGGCGGCCGTCCTCGCCACGTTCGCGCTCGGCACGGCCGCGGGCGACCTCACCGCGTCCATCGGCTTCGGCTACCTCGGCTCGGCGGTCCTGTTCGCCGTGGCGATCTGCGTCCCGGCTCTCGCCCACGGGGCGGGCACCCTCGGCGCGGTGCCCGCGTTCTGGACGGCGTACGTCATCACCCGCCCCCTCGGCGCCTCGATCGCCGACTGGATGGCACTGGAGCCGCACCGGGGCGGCCTCGGACTGGGCCTCGGCCCGGTGACGCTGTCCTGGACGGTGGCCATCCTCGCGCTGGTCGGCTACCTCGCACTGTCCCGGCGGGATGTCCAGAACGCCTGATTCCGCTCAACGATGCCACAATCAAAAGGCGACGCAGCCGCTTGATCGGATCGTGTCAGGAGGCCGGAACACCATGGCGAGGGAGAGGGAGGGGAGACCGCCCAGGCAGCCGCACCTGCCCGACCTGCATGTGCAGCTGCGCTCCGAGCTGGGCCGGATCGACGACCAGCTCCGCGACCTGCTCTCCGCCATGGACCGGCTGCAGGGCCTGCTGGACGCGGTCGTGGCCATCAGCCGTGAGGTGGAGCTGCCCGCGGTACTGCACCGTATCGTCACCACCGCCATGGACCTGGTCGGCGCCCGCTACGGGGCACTGGGGGTGCTCAACGAGTCCGGGGAGCGCCTGGAAAAGTTCATCACGGCCGGACTGTCCGAGCAGGAACGCAATGATCTGGCCAACGTCGGCCTCCCACGGGGGCGGGGTGTCCTCGGCCATCTGATCCGCCACCCCGAACCCCTGCGGGTCGAGGACATCCCGGCCCATCCCTCCTCCGCCGGCTTCCCGCCCGGCCATCCGCGCATGCGCACCCTGCTCGGCGTCGCCATCACCGTGCGCGGCGAGATCTACGGCGATCTCTACCTCTCCGAGCGGTACGACGGACATCCCTTCGACGTGCACGACGAGAACGTCGTCCTCGCCCTGGCCAGCGCCGCCGGCATCTCGATCGAGAACGTCCGTCTGTTCGAGCGGGTGCGCGTCGGAGCCGAGCAGTTCCAGCGGCTCCTGCTGCCCACCCTGCCCGACCTGCGGCCCTTCACCGCCGCCGCCATCTATCAGCCCGCTGCCCAGCCCAGTCAGCTCGGCGGGGACTGGTACGACGCCATCCTCCTGCCCGACAACGTCGTGGCGGTCGTCATCGGCGACGTCGTCGGGCACGACATGCATGCCGCGGCCGCCATGGCCTCCACCCGCAACATGCTGCGCGCTCTGCTGTTCGACCAGAGCAATCCGCCCGGCACGGTCCTCACCCATCTCGACCGGGCCCTGCAGGCCACGAACAACCCCGTCACGACCACCACCCTGGCCCGTATCGAACCCGAGGGATCGGGCTGGCGGCTGCGCTGGAGCACCGCGGGCCACGTCCCGCCCCTGCTGATCACCCCTGGGCATCAGATGGAGTTCCTGTTCGCCGAGCCAGGACTGCCGCTCGGGGTCGACACCGAGCAGACGCGCCCCGACCACTCCCGCTTCCTGCCCCCGGCCTCCACCGTGGTCTTCTTCACCGACGGACTGATCGAACATCCTGCCCATTCCATCGACGAGAGTCTGGCCGAGCTGGCCAAGCTCGCCGCAGAACATGCCGCCCTGCCCCTGACGGAGTTCGTCCGGGCACTGGCCGAGCACCACCCCAGCGACGGTCACGACGACATGGCCATCCTCGCCCTGCGCACTCCGGACGCCTGAGCGGTGGCGTGGAGGATCTGCGGGATCCGACGGATGATGGGCTTCGGGGCGATGGACACGGAGGTCGCCCGATGGCTGTCGCACCGCATGAACGGCTCGGGCGCGCCGGGCTGGCCGTCCTGGAGTTCTGTGTCATCGCCGGGCTGTATTTCGGCGCGGCCAAAGTGGGACTGCTCCAGCAGCTGGTGCGCGGCCAGGTCACGCCGCTGTGGCCGCCCAGCGGTATCGCGGTGGCGAGCCTTCTCCTGCGCGGCCCGCGGGTCTGGCCCGGGATCGCGCTCGGCGCGTTCCTGGTCAACTACCCGTTGGGGCCGTCACTCCCGGCCGTGCTGGCGATCGTGGCCGGAAACACCCTCGCGCCCCTGTGCTCCTACGGGCTGCTGCGCCGTTCCGGGTTCCACAACGAACTGGACAGCTTCCAGGACGCGCTCTCTCTGATCTTTCTCGGCGCGTTCACCGGGATGCTGGTCAGCGCGACGACGGGCACCGGGACCCTGGTCCTGTCCGGGGTGCTGACCTCCGGCGACTTCTGGCCCACGTGGTCGGTGTGGTGGACCGGCGACGCGATGGGTGTCCTGGTGGTGACGCCGGTCCTGCTCGTCCTGAGTTCGGCACGCTGGCCGAGGGAGGCGACGTCGGCCCGGTGGGTGGAGGGGCTCCTGCTCCTGGCTGCCGTCGCCACCATCGGTTACATCGAGACCAGCCGTACGCCGCTGCTGTTCCTCGGCTTCCCGCTGCTGGTCTGGGCGGCCTTCCGCTTCCAGCTGGCCGGGGCCGCGCCCTGCGCACTGGCCGTGTCGACCTTCGCGATCATCTCCGCCGGCCGGCACACCGGCCCGTTCTCCGGTCGCGACCTGCTCACCAACATGATCACCCTGCAGGCGTTCAACGGTTCCGCCGCGCTGACCGCGCTGCTGCTCGCGGCGGTCGTCAGCGAGCGGAACACGGACCAGCGGGAGATCACGCGAGCCTGCCGGCAGCTCGCCGAGATGGCGGCCAGGATCGCCACCGGCGACCACCGCCCGATGCTCCCCGACGGGGAGGCCGAGAGCCCCACGGAAACGGAAGCGGACACAGAGGCGGACACGGAAGCAGACACGGAAAAGGCCGCCTCCTCATCTCTGAGAAGACGGCCTCCGACCGGCAACAAAGCTGGTCGGGACGACAGGATTTGAACCTGCGACCCCTTGACCCCCAGTAGCTGACGCCAAGGTCAGGACGTCCACACAGTCCGGGGAGTCCGGCAAACGTCCAGGTCAGAGGCCTAAGGCACCTGGTGGTGTGGGCAGGTCTGTGAGAAATGTGTGAGACGCCGCTCTGTCTCACAGTGGTGTTGGCAAGTCACCTAAGCCTCGTAAACGAGGTCTGGGAGAGCTGACGACGAGTTGATCAGTGAGGCGCGAAGCCCTGCTTAGTGGATCTACGTGGCTCTCAAGACCCTTTTGGCCGTTGGCGCGCCGAGGTGTCTCCTGGCGCAGTGCGGATTTTGTCTGCCCGCCCGGCAGACCGCCTGGCCGAAACGATGCACCCGACTCAGCCTACCGCCGATTCTTTTCATTGCGCTTCTGTACAGCTTCCTGGTGCGATAGCCAAAACAGCCAGGCGATCGCAATGACAGCCACGACAATCGCGATGGAAACGCCCAGCGCTGTGCCAGCCTGTTCCGCGCTTTCAACGCGGCCGATGATAGGAAGTGTTAAGACGCGGCGACAATCACCTATGCCCGTTCCGGCGCATTCCAGTTTGGCATTGTATTCATAGAGGGCAACACCCACGAAGCCGAAGATGGTGCCGGCTGCTGCTCCGGGTACAAGCGCCTTCCCAGCTTCCACGAGACAACCACTCGCTGCTTCTTTTTCGTCACTCATTCGTGAAACCTCCCGTGCCTTCAGTGTGGCTGTTGTTGCTAATACTCTGTGGCCGTCTGTCACCACTATGCAGGCCACCAGCCAAACCCTCAGGACGATGGATTCGATCCAGGGTTTAGGAGCACTGTCGCGCAACCGAACCTTTCTGGAGCTTCATCAGCTCTACAGGTGGCTCCGCCTACAGTGTCATCTACGTGATCTGGACGTGCTTGGATCGTCAGACGACTGTATCCCTTCGAGTCAAAGGAAAATTCAACGGTTTGATCTACAAGTCCCTCATCGTTCGGGTGTAGCAGGGTTCGGTAGAGCACTGCATCTTCTGATTGCGAGATCTTGCCTTTGAATCCGTAAACCTCCGCAATGATCACGTCGTGGCGCTTAACTCCATCGGCGTGCACTGTGAATGACACCTTTGTGCCGGATCCCGGCCCTACTGAGACGTTAGCGACGTTCGGGTGGCCACTCGTTCCATCGAATACCACCCCCGAGATGAAGATGCCCAGAGCTACCACGAAGGCTACTACTTGTCCGCCTAGGAGTGCTGCTTGATGAATGTTACTTCTATTACTGTCGCCACTTTGAAAGAAAGAGAAGATTGCCAGAATGATGCCGACGATCACGAAGATGCCAATGACAAGGTAGCGCCAAGGCTGGTTATTAAGCGCCACCAGAGTCGAGGGTTGGGTAAACCAGATGACGGCACCGACGCTCGGGATGGCCAGCAGCCCGGCTGCCAGAATGTTTGCCGCTAGGAGCATCTCCCTCCTGGTTCTTTGGCTGGCAGTCTCTCCTGTGTCAGTATTGCCAGGAGCAGGATTCACATTGGTCATGATGCAAGAGTCCTAACTTCTAGATTTTCTGCTGACCTTGTTGAGCGCTCCGGCTTAGTTCCCCAATCCACCTTGTTCATGCCGAACATGAACAACGTGAAGAGCCACAGCAGCAGCAAGAAGATAGCCGCGGTTCGAGACCACTCTTTCGCAATTTGAGCACTGAGCGTCGATGATTCCCGAACCAAGAGCAGCGATGCTGCGATCGCAGTGGGTACAAGAATGACTACGACATCTCCTGCATTTACCGTCTTGTTGCCACCGGCACTCAGCCAGTGAAAGAGGAGGAAGATGAAGCCGATGAGTGCTGAGCTAGTCATCACTACGGTTGTCCATCGGCTTACTGCAGTCGTGCTCGCAGCTTTTAGGGGGATGTTCACCCATAAATGCTCCGGCCTGTCTTCTTTGGTCGACGAGAACATCAATAGTTCTGATGTGGACTGAAAGAAATCCGGTAGTTGTCGTACCTTGTGACCCCGATCATCGCTGAGGTTGAATGCGCTGCCTATCAATTCCACGTTGGTATCGGTAACTCGGACGTTGACGTGATTGGAGCCAGCATCCTTGAAGACGACGAGTTGGTTCGAACTCTTCGCGAGTTCCCATCCGGAAGAAGTTCCGTAGCTAGGAGTAGCCTCGCCAGGAGTTCCAAAGTGAAGGCCTCGTCTTTCACTGATGTTGATCACGAATGGTTCGTCTAGCGGAACGACGCATTCCACGAAGGCGTCCCAATAGTTTCCGTAAACTGCGTACCGATCCAGAAGGTGCTTTGCGGCCTCCTGCTCTTTTTTCTTGACGAGGGGGTAATTTTGCCTTTTATTGGTAAGATGAAGAAAGTCGTGAAGCTCCGTGAGGAGTTGGCTCACATCTGCCGGATCATCGAATGACACATTGTCTACGAACGGAAGAGCGAGAAGGGGATGCGCGCATGCACTGTCGATACTGGGGGAACTCCTTTGATACGCAACATCTTTGATCGGGCGAGCGAGTTCGATCCATTCCTTAACTACTCTCACGGGTAGGCTGTTAATCCAAGGCGCAGCCATCGTGATTTTAAGGTATGCATGGAAAAGATCTATCAATTCGCGATCGGTGGGGGGAACTTTTTCGAATTCCGGCAGTCTAATTTCATGCCAAGGTGCTGTGGTAAACCCGAAGGCGGCTTGCATAAACGCCCGAATTTTGTCCTCGATTTCTACTCCAGCTCTGCGAGCCAGTAGTTTCATATATTCGACGCGCAGCTCAACTTGCGCGAGGCGTGGCAGAAGGTAAGCCGGCCCTTCTGCCACACGGACGCTGAAATCGAGCAATAACCCATTGGGAAAACTCGTGATCGGAAGATAGATCTGCGCGTGACTGTAATTCTCGCTTTCTTCTACCCACTCACGAAGAGAGGTGGCTTGGATTGATCTTGCTCGGTCGGTCCAACTCGCACTGGTTAGGTCGATGCGCTCCACCGCGCGCAGTCTCCATCTGGGGTCATCCAAGAGATCGATAGCCACGGCCTTCTTTTGTTTTTCTTCGGCTCGCATGATGTCGGTTGAGGGAAGAATCACGGCATATCGTCACTTTCTTATTGCCGCCGAGGTGCAGTAACAGAGAAATACGTACCGATTCGATTGGCAACCGGAGGTCGATGTGGAGCATCTGGATGGCCTCATTTTTCACCCAGAAGGAGCCTTTCATACGTGTTGCGTTTTGACATTTCCCTGTTATACTGTTAAGGACGCCTGAATAGGTGACCGGCAGGATGAAGGAAGGAGGAATACCGTCACAAGAGCCAGATAAGGCCGCTGCCTCGCTGGAATTTTCGGACCACTTAGTTAAAGTGGTGGTGATTTTCGTGGTTGGGGAAAATAGGTCGACAAGTTCGAGAAAGCCCTCTATTTCAAAAGAAAACACAGAAACTGGCACTTCCGTACCACCACCCGAATCCACCGACGCAGAGACTGACGAAAGTGAGTACATTCGTCAGTACGTGGAGCGGGTGTCATCGCGTCCGAAGTCCAAAGCTTATAAACCTCCACCTTCGAGCAAAATAAGCCCAAAACTTAAGAATCCTGGATATTTTACCGGGATGTCTAAGGGTACTTGAGGCGACACAACCTAGGACTCCACGTGCAGGTGGAGCTTTTTTTGTTTTTTCGCTTTGTAATCCGTCTTACATCTTTCCTCGTTCTGGCCTCGTATAATCCGTCCTCATATGGCAGAACGAGCAAGACCTACATTTGATGAACAGGCAGTCGCCAAGGCGTTAGGGACCAAGGCCCAAGAGGTCACCGATCCCGCCTACGGCCAGGGGCAGCACTTCCAAGTTCGCTCCGACAAGGCGTTTCTGAGCCTGGACACCTTTCCTGAGGCCGGCGTTTCTCGCATCACGACCAAGGGTGCGAGGATCGAGCTGTTCGGCGGGATGCTGCCTGCTGTTGAGGACGAGGGCATCGTCTTTCTTCAGAAGGACTCAGACCACGAGCACTCAACCGTGGCTCTACATTCTGATGGCGCGCTGACGCTGGGATACCAGGTCGACACCGGCCCAACCTCCGTCGCCGGTCTTCCCGACGACGTTGAGGACACCGCGCAGATTATTACCAACCACGAGGCCGTCCAGACACCGACCGAGGAACCTTCGGAGCCTGAGGCCCCGTCGGTCGTAGTCGCTGGCCCCAAGCCTCCGGAGAAGACCAAGCTGGAGCGTATGCCCGGTGCCTTCCCTGACGAGCGACCGATGATCCAGCAGGTCAGTACCGAAGCGCTTGATCCGACGACCAACGGCCACGTCCAGCCGGCACCCAAGGTGCCGCAGGACGCGCAGGAGCACCCACTCGATCGCGCTGCACGGATCAGAGCTCAGGACCAGCCCCGTAAGAACGACGTCGAAGCCAAGGAAGCTGAGGACGCTCAGCGGGTGAAGCTGGTCGGCCGGCTTGGCCGTACCCCCACCTTTCGAACGACCGCTGCTGGCAAGCTCATTGGGAAGTTCCCCCTCGCCGTCCATCTTGAGAACGGCGAGACCGAGTGGCACGACATCCTCGCCTTTGGCGACCGCGCTGCTGCGATCCAGAAGCGCGTTGAGGCCGAAGAGCTGGGCAAGGGCAACGAGGTTGAGGTTGTTGGTTACCGCCATGAGCGGGAGTACAAGGCACGAAACGGTGAGATGAAGACGGCGCGGGAGATCAACTCAGTGGCAGTGGTTCGCCGCTGAGCCTCGATACCTCGATGTCCGAGGTTTCTGTTCCGATCGTAAGTAAGAAGGATTCATCTCCCGCGTACCTATTACGTCCGTCGACTTTCTCTCTCGACTTGCGGCCATCACCCTCTGCTCGTAGCCTGGTTCTGTAGTCTGTTAGCGCGCATCGGACCGGCGAGGTCTGAACCCATGAACGACTTCCTGTTGAATCGTAAATGGTGCGATGAACATCCAGACTTCCTCGTTCGCTTCCTTGACACGCTTCCCCTTAACAAGGTGTCGTCGGCGATCTTTGAGCATGCGCGACAGATCAGGACTGAAGAGGAGAGAAAGTCAACCCGTGAGCTTTTCGGGCTTGGGACGGTACTCATCCTCTACGTTGATACGCGTCAAAAGGCCGAGAAGGCTGGCACGTTTGAACTTAAGCCGCCTCTTCCAGATGAGGAGCTGCCGCCGTATCTTCGAAAGCGTGTCCCCTGCTTCCAGCACTGTGGGCGTACCTTTCGTACCGCCAACCTGACACTGCCCACCACAACAGGTGGGATAGTAGCGCCTCCTGCAACACCGAGGATAACGGCATGCGATGACAGCAGGAGGAAAAGCCGTGACTGCGCGCGGGCAGAGTGCAGTGCGTGTAACGAGCTGTATCGGCCCCCAGATTTCCTTGCTGGGAAGGTGCATGAGGCTATCACCGAAGGGCGATACTCAGGCTCCCAGCGTGCGTTTCTTGAGCGTTGGCTTCGCCTCCTCGAAGAGGAGCAAGTCGAGGAACGGGCCATTGCAGCAGTCACGACAGAACCGGTTGTCCTCGGGCGCGATCTCACAACCAACCAACAGATCACTGTCTCCGGCGAGGAGCTGTGTTCAGGAACCTACGTTCTCGGCACGCAAGGTGCGGGCAAGTCCTCGCTACTTGAGCACATTGCCCTTCGACGTCTGGAGCAGGGCGACAGCGTCATGGTGATTGATCCCCATGGACAGCTGGTCGATAACGTCATTGCCCGGATGCCCAAGGACCGTAGCCAGGACACGTATCTCCTCGACCTTACAGATGCGCGCCACTTCCCGTTCCACCTCAACCTCTTCAACTGCGTGGAGCCCGCAGACGAGACAGAGCGAGCCCGTACCCGTGGTCGAGTGCTTCGGGTATTCCGCCGCATCTGGCCGGAGATCGAGACCGGCCAGTACGCCGAGAAGATCCTCCGGCACGTCACCAACACGCTCATCTACCACCCCGAGTGCACGTTGGCTGACGTTCCTGGATGGTTCCGTACACCCGAGGCTGTTGCTCCAGCCCTGCGTGAGATCCAGGACGGCTACACCCGCGCGTTCTGGGAGCATGACCTCTTGTCACTATCTGCCCGTGAGCGCTCGATCCAGACAGAGCCGTTCCTTAACCGGCTCGGCCGACTCCTCTCAGACGACTTGTTGCGTCGCCTGCTGTGTTGTCCAGGGCCACTCTTGGATGTGACGAAGCTTGTCCAGCAACGTCGGAGTCTTCTCGTCAAGCTCCCTGTCGATGCCGACATCACAGGAGAGGCCGCCAGCCTTGTCGGAGTCGCGCTCTTCTCGCTCATCTACGCCACAACCTTTGACGAGCGGGACAAGGACTGGAGGGATAGCTACACGTTGATCGTGGACGAGTTCCAGAACTTCGTCACCAGCGATTTTGTCAAGCTTTTCGTCGGCGGGCGAAAGTACGGCGCCAAGCTTGTCCTCGCCCACCAGTACATGAATCAGCTTGACCAGCCCGGCCTGGACGTGAACAGGCGTGGTGTCCTCACGGCTCGAAACATCGTCTGCTTCCATTCAACGCCCCATGATGCGGTCGAGGTCGCGCCAGGCGCATACCCGCGAACGCGAAGTCGCCCTCACGCTACAGGAGGTCATGCTGCGTTCGCCCGACCTGGATAGACACCGGGACATCTCCGTGCGCTACCTGCCTGCACTTGGATCACTCAACGTGTGCGGCGACTGGTACGACGTGGTCGATCTGCCGCCCGATCGCTATTCCATCGCCATCGGAGACGTCGTCGGTCACGGCCTGCATGCTGCCGCCGTCATGGGCATGCTGCGCAGCGCTCTGAGCGCTGCCATTCGGGCCGTTCCCAGCCCCGCGCAAGCCCTGGAGGTACTGGGCCTGTACGCCCGGGCAGTCGACGGAGCACTGGCTACCACCGTCGCAAAAGTGCTCATCGACCCGCGCAGCCGACTGATCATCTACAGCAACGCCGGTCACCCACCGCCGGTATTGCTCCATCTAGACGGCAGTTGCGAGCTGCTGGACCAGGCGACCGACCCACCGCTGGGTGCTCGACCAGATCATGTCCCCCGCCCCCAGGCCGGGCTGCCCTACACCCGGGGAGACACCCTCGTGCTCTATACCGACGGGCTTATTGAACGCCGTGATGAAGACATCGATACGGGCCTGGCCCGGTTGACCGACGCCCTCGCCCAGCACAGCACTCTGCCAGTGGAAGAACTCGCCGACGCACTGCTGTCCCACTTGGGCGTCACCGGCGGCAGCCGGGACGACATCGCCCTCGTCGTCGTTCGTCTGTGACCGTTTCATGAGCAGCCAGCCACACACTTAGCTTGTGCCGGAGGCTTACGTGCTCCAGGCAAGAGGCTCATCTGTGGGTGAGAAAATGTGAGACGAAAACCTAGAAACGATCAAGGGCCTTGTCTCACCGAAGTGATCCAAGGCCCTGATCTGCGATGACAGTCCATCGAACTGTCGGGACGACAGGATTTGAACCTGCGACCCCTTGACCCCCAGTCAAGTGCGCTACCAAGCTGCGCCACGTCCCGATGCCCGTTTGACCTGGGGTTTCCCCGGTCGAAACGCGCAGGGAAACAATACCGCACTCGGGTCGGTGGTCGCGCACCCTTTCCGGTTGACCTCAAGCTTGGTTGAGGTTGCACGATCTTCCACATGAAGATCGCAGCGGACGACATCCGCACCTACGGCTACGACGACCTGCCCCGGCTCATGGCACTCATGACGGGCGACGAGAAGCACGGCCCCGCGGCCACCTCCACGCTCGACGCGCTGTGGGTACTGTACGACCGGGTTCTGCGGGTCACGCCGGAGCGGCGCGAGGATCCCACCCGGGACCGGTTCCTGCTGAGCAAGGGGCACGGGCCGATGGCGTACTACGCGGTGCTGGCGGCGAAGGGTTTCGTGCCCGTCGAGTGGCTGCCGGGGTTCGGGGCGTACGACTCCCCGCTCGGGCATCACCCCGACCGGGTCCTGGTGCCGGGGGCCGAGATCGGCAGCGGCTCGCTGGGACACGGGCTGCCGATCGCCGTGGGCAGCGCGCTGGGGCTGCGCGCGCAGGGGCTGCACGAGCCGGGCGTCTGGGTACTGATCGGGGACGCCGAGCTGGACGAGGGCAGCAACCACGAGGCGATCGCCTTCGCCGGGCCCGCCGGGCTCGAACGGCTGCACACCGTCGTGATCGACAACTCCTCCGCCAGCCATGCCCGGCCCGGCGGGATCGCCGCCCGGTTCGAGGCCGCGGGCTGGTCCGCGGTGACCGTCGACGGTCGGGACCACGAGGCCCTGTACGCCGCGTTCATCGCGCCGCACCCCGGGCGCCCGCATGTGGTCGTCGCCCGCGTAGAGCCGAAGAACGCCTGATCCCCCGTCCGTCCCGTCCATCCCGTCCATCCCGTCCGTTCCGTCCGTTCCGTCAGAACTCAGTGGAAAGGGTCCAGCCCTCATGGACACCATGCGTGACCGTTTCGCTCCCGTCGTCTCCCGGCTGCTCGACCAGGATCCGCGGGTCGCGGTCGTCCTCGCCGAGATCGGCAAGGACGGCTTCGCCGAGGCCCTGCGCCGCCATCCGCACCGGGTGATCAACGTCGGCATCCGCGAGCAGCTGCTGGTCGGGGCCGCCGCCGGGCTCGCGCTCACCGGGCTCAGGCCGGTCGTGCACACCTTCGCCAGCTTTCTCGTGGAGCGGCCCTTCGAGCAGGTCAAGCTGGACCTCGGGCACCAGGACACCGGGGCGGTGCTGGTGAGCGCGGCCGCCTCCTTCGACTGGCCGGCCGGCGGCTACACCCACATGGCGCCCGGCGACGTGGCGCTGCTCGACACCCTGGACGGCTGGACCGTGCACGTGCCCGGACATCCCGACGAGGCCGAGACGCTGCTGCGGCACGCGGTCGCCGCGGGGGACGACAAGGTGTACGTCCGGCTCTCCGCGCAGGCCAACCAGCAGGCGCTGGCGGTCGACGGGGAGCACTTCCTGACGGCCCGCGAGGGGCGCGCCGGTGTGGTCGTCGCGGTCGGGCCGATGCTGGACGTGGTGCTCGCGGCGACGGAGGGCCTGGACATGACCGTGCTGTACGCGACGACCGTACGGCCCTTCGACGCGGCCGGACTGCGCCGGGCCACGGACTCCGCGGGCACGGACGTGGTCCTCGTCGAGCCCTACCTCGCGGGAACGTCGACGGCAGCAGTGAGCGACGCGCTGGCGGATGTCCCGCACCGGGTGCTCGGCCTCGGCGTGGGACGTCGTGAGCTGCGGCGGTACGGCACGATCGCGGAGCACGTCGCCGCACACGGGCTCGACGCACGGAGTCTGCGGGAGCGGATCGGAGCCTTCGTGGGGGCGGGGCGGGCGTCCGTGCGCGCGTGAGGCCGGCGGCACTCTGGCACCCGGGCGGGAAGCCATGCGAGCCGAACCTTGGCGCCGCCTCGGTGCGCGGACGAGAGCCGATGCGAGCTCGACTGCGGCGCCGGCGCCAAGGACCGATACGAGCCCGGCTGCGGCGCCGGCTCGGGGCCGCGGCCAAGGGCCGACACGAGCCCGACTGCAGCGCCGGCTCGAGGCACGGACAACAACCCATGCGAGCCCGACTACGGCGCCCGCTCGGTGCGCGGACGGCAGCCATGCGAACCCAGCCAAGGCACCCCCGTCCAGAACCGCGTGGGAGCCCACCCCGGTCCACGGTGGCCCCCGCTCGGTACGCGGACGGCGGTGATGCGAACCAGATCACGGCGTCCTCGTCCAAAACCCGCGCAGGAGCCCACACGAGCCCGGCCGCGACGCCTCCTCAGTACGTGGACGACAGCCACGCGAACGCGGCCATCGCACCCCGGTCGAGAGCACCCACGGAGCCACACGAGCCCGGCCCCGGCGCCTGCTCAGTGCGTCGGCGTCTGCGCCTCCGCTCGTACCAGGCCCCGTATCGCGGGGACCGAGAGCAGGGCCGCGGCCACCAGCACGCTCATCACGGCGGAGACCAGCAGGACGTGGTCGGCGCCGAGGGCTGCGGCCGCCGGGCCGGCGAGGGCCTGGCCCACGGGCATCATCGCCAGGGAGCCGGCCACGTCGTAGGCGTGGATGCGGTTGAGGACGTCGGACGGAACCTGGGTCAGCACGCTGGTCGACCACATCACCCCCCAGAACGACATCCCGGCCCCGGCCACCGCGGCCCCGGCCGCCATGGCCGACACGCCGAGGCCGGCGCCGACGGTCGCCGGGAAGCCGAAGAAGGCGAACAGGGCGAGCGCACCGGCCCGCAGCATGCGGCGGGGCCGCAGTCTGAGGGCGAGCAGTCCGCCGATCACGGTGCCGGCCCCGAGGGCCGAGTTGACCAGGCCGTAGGCACGGGGACCGTGGTGCTGGACGACCTCGGTGGCGACGAGCGGGACCGTCGGCCCCCAGACGGCGATCATGTACACGCACCACACGGCGATCACGCCCCACAGCCAGGTACGCGACCGGAACTCCCGCCAGCCCTCGACCATGTCGGCGCGGAAGGCGCGCAGGCCGGGGCCGGCGGCGCGGGCGGCCGCGGGGAGCGCGGGCAGCCGGAGGAGGAGCAGGCACAGGGCGCTGGTGGCGTAGGTGGTGGCGTGCACGGCGAACAGGCCGCCGGGCGAGACGAAGCCGACCAGGACGCCGGCGACGGCCGGGCCGGCGAGCTGTGCCGACGACTCGGCGATGCGGATCGCGGCGTTCGCCCCCTGGACGTCGGGGGCGAGACGGGGCACGGTGCTGGCCACGCCCGGCTGGAAGACGGCCGCGGCCGCGCCGTTGACGACACCGATGGCGCAGAGCTGCCACAGGACCACGTGCCCGGTGAAGAAGAGACCGGCGGCGAAGGACTGGGTGACGAGCCGGACCAGGTCGGCGCCGATCATCAGTCTGCGGGTGCTGAACCGGTCGGCGATGACCCCGCCGAGGACGACGAGTCCGGCGAAGGCAGCGACGGAGGAGGCCATGGCGAGGCCGACCGCGCCCGCGCCGTACCCGTGCTCCAGCAGACCGGCGGCGAGCGCCACGGGCAGCATGGTGTCGCCGAGGCGGGCGACGGCACGGGCGACGAAGAACAGCGCGAAGTCCCGCGACCAGACGGCCGGGGGCTCGGCACCGGCCTTGCGCCGAACCCGGGAGACGATGCCCTCGGTGTCACGCCGTGCGTCCGTACCCGTCACTCGTACGCCCCCGTCCCTGCCCCGCGGGATCCCCGCCGCGCGGGATCATGTCACGCCGCCCCTGCCTCCGCCGAGGGATTTTCAGCTGCCGCCGGGCAGGCCCAACTCCGGGTAGGAATCCAGGAGTCGGGGCGGGGCGGCCTGCCGCCAGGAGTCGGCGAGGATGTCGCGCAGCTCGTCCTCGTTCTCCAACGCGGCGAGTCTCGCTCTCACCCAGGCGAACTGGGCCTCGTGGTCGGCGATCCAGAACTTCGCCGGCTCGGCCATGACCAGTTCGTCGCGCTCCTCCTTGGGACAGCGCACGGCGATGGACGTCTCGTCCTCGGGCAGCGTGGCGAACATCTTCCCGGCCACCCGGAACGTGGGCATGCTCCAGGCGATCTTCTCCGTGGTGTCCGGCAGGGACAGGGCGATACGGCGTACGTCTTCAGCGTCCGGCATGCCACGCACGGTAGCCCCTGCCACTGACAGTCACCCGGTCGGCGGACCCACCCGCTTGTAGTAGAGGGTCGTCGGGCGCAGTTCGCCCGCCGGGTTCGCCGCGTAGTCGGGGAGGGTGCCGGCCTCGGTCCAGCCGGCCGAGCGGTAGAGGTGTTCGGCCGGGCTGCCGGTCTCGGTGTCCAGGTGCAGGAGGGTGATGCCGGTGGCGGCTGCCTCGTCCTCGGCGGTGGTGAGGAGTCTGCGGCCGAGGCCCTGCCCGCGCGCGGACCGGTGCACCATCAGCTTCACGAGTTCGGCGCGGTGGCGGCTGTTGGGCTTGTCGGGCAGGGCGAGGCTCACCGTGCCGGCGACGCGGTCCGTGTCGTCCACGGCCGCCCACACCGCCAGCCGCCCGGTCGCCACCGCGTCGGCCCGCTCCCGCCACCAGGCGGCCGCCTCCGCCCGCCCGAGCGGCGCGAGGAAGCCGACCGAGGCGCCCCCGGCCACGGTGTCGGCCAGCAGTCCCGCCAACTCCTCGCTGCCGTCCCGTACTTGGGCCTCGTTCCAGCGCAGCACCCTCACGGTCGCACCACCGCCAGCGCATAGCGGGCCCCTTCCGGCCCGGCGCAGCGGAACCTGGTCGGCCCGAAGACCCGCATCCGCAGGCAGTCGCCCGCGTCGAGACGGTGGCCGGTGTCGCCGACGGTCACCTCCAGCGCGCCCTCCAGGACCCACAGATGCTGTTCCAGGCCGGACACGGGCGGGCGGTCGTACGCGATGTCGGCGCCCGGGGCGAGCCGGCCCTCGACCAGTTCGCCGCGCAGGCCGGCGTGCGGCGGGGACACGGACCGGCGAACGAACCCGGAGGCGCGGTCCTGCCACACCTGCTGCTCTGCCGCCCGCACCAGCGGGGCCGGTTCCGCCTCGACCTCGCTGAGCAGCTGGGACATGGTGCGTCCGTAGACGTGGCAGACGCGGTTGAGGACGACCGCGGTGGCGCTGATCTCCGCGCGCTCGGCCCGGGACAGGGTCGACCTGCTCACTCCGCTGCGCTCGGCCAGCTCCCCCAGGGACCAGCCGTGTCGAGCCCGGAGTTCGGCCAGCCGCGCACCGATCCGGGCGTCGACGGGGTCGGGATCTTCGCTTCTCATATCCGGGACGCTATCCCGGATATGAGAAGCGCATGTTACGGAAGGCTCACGCCTGCGCCGCCTCCCCCAATGCCTCCAGCACCTGGCGGATCAGGGGGTGTCCCTCGGCTCCTCGCCGTACGGCCGCGAAGACCCGTCGGGTCGGGGCCACTCCGTCGACGGGGCGGACGACGACACCCGTGAGGTCCATGCCGCGCAGGGCCGAGCGCGGCACGAGGGCCACGCCCGCGTCGGCCGAGGCCAGGGCGACGACGGCACGGAAGTCGTCGGAGGAGTGTTCGAGGCGGGGCTGGAACCCGGCGCTCTCGCAGGCGAGGACCACCACGTCGTGGCAGGGGTTGCCGGGGTACGGGCCGATCCACGGGTCCTTGGCCAGCTCCGCCAGCGGAACCTCGGGGGCGTCGGCGAGGCGGTGGCCGAGCGGGACGACCGCGTCGAAGGGCTCGGCGTACAGGGGCACGTGGGTGAGCCGGGGGTCGTCGGCGGGCGGCGCCCCGCGGTACTCGACGGCGACCGCGACGTCCACCTGCCGGTCCAGGACCATGGGCAGGCTGGCGTCGCCCTCGGCGTCCTGGACGCGGATGCGTATGCCGGGCGCGGCGGCCGCGAGGCGGGCCACCGCGGGCGCCACCACCTGGGCGATGCCGGTCGCGAAGGCGGCCACGGTGACCGTGCCGGCCTCCCCCGAGCCGTAGGCCGCAAGCTCCGCCTCGGCCCGCTCCAGCTGGGCCAGGACCGCGTTGGTGTGGCCGAGCAGGATCTCGCCGGCCGGGGTGAGCCGTACGCCCTTGGCGCTGCGCTCGACCAGGCGGTGCCCGGTCTCCTGCTCCAGGGCCGCCAGCTGCTGGGAGACGGCGGACGGGGTGAGATAGAGCGCGGCGGCTGCCGCCGTGACCGTGCGGTGGTCGGCCACCGCACGGAGGATGTGGAGCCGCCGGGCTTCGATCATGGGACCAATTATCTCAGGGTGTCCGCACTGGTCAGGCCGCCAGCTCCGCGCGGGCGGCGATGAAGGCGTCCACGGCCCGGTCGACGTCCTCGGTGGAGTGCGCGGCGGACAGCTGCACGCGGATGCGGGCCTGGCCCTGCGGGACGACCGGGTAGGAGAAGCCGATCACGTACACGCCCCGCTCCAGCAGCAGCTCCGCCATACGGGCCGCCTCGGCCGCATCGCCGATCATGACGGGGGCGATGGCGTGGTCGCCGGGGAGGATGTCGAAACCCTCCTCGGTCATCCGGCGGCGGAACAGTGCGGTGTTCTCCGTGAGCCGGACACGGAGGTCGTCGGCCGACTCCAGCAGGTCGAGGACCTTCAGGGAGGCGGCGGCGATCACCGGGGCCAGGGTGTTGGAGAACAGGTACGGGCGGGAACGCTGGCGCAGCAGGGCGACGATCTCGGCGCGGGCGGCGACATAGCCACCGGAGGCACCGCCGAGCGCCTTGCCGAGGGTGCCGGTGATGATGTCGACGCGGTCCATGACGCCGTGCAGCTCGGGGGTGCCGCGGCCGCTGGGGCCGACGAAGCCGACGGCGTGCGAGTCGTCGACCATGACCATCGCGTCGTAGCGGTCGGCGAGGTCGCAGATCTCGCCGAGCGGGGCCACGTAGCCGTCCATGGAGAAGACGCCGTCGGTGACGATCAGCTTGCGCCGCGCGCCGCCCTCGGTCGCCTCCTTGAGCTTGGCCTCCAGGTCCGCGAGGTCGCGGTTGGCGTAGCGGAAGCGGCGGGCCTTGGACAGGCGGATGCCGTCGATGATGGAGGCGTGGTTGAGGGCGTCGGAGATCACCGCGTCCTCCTCGCCGAGCACGGTCTCGAAGACACCGCCGTTGGCGTCGAAGCAGGAGGAGTACAGGATCGTGTCCTCCTGGCCGAGGAACGCGGACAGGCGCGCCTCCAGCTCCTTGTGCACCTCCTGGGTGCCGCAGATGAAGCGCACGGAGGCCATGCCGTAGCCCCAGCGGTCCAGGGCCTGGTGGGCGGCGCCGATCACCTCGGGGTGGTCGGCGAGGCCGAGGTAGTTGTTGGCGCAGAAGTTGAGGACCTCGCCGGGGCGGCCGCCGGCGCTGACGTTGACGGTCGCGGACTGCGGGCTGTCGATGACCCGCTCGGGCTTGTGCAGGCCGGCGGCACGGATCTCGTCGAGGGTGGCACGCAGGTCGTCACGGACAGAGCTGAACATGAGGGGGCTCCTCTGAAGGTGCTGGCGGAAGAAGGGGGTTACGCAGTCCAGTCCAGGATGATCTTGCCGCCGGTGCCGCTCGCCGCGTCGGCGAAGGCCGCCTCGAAGTCGCGGTAGCCGTACCGGCCGGTGATCACCGGGGCGAGGTCCAGGCCGCCCTCCAGCAGGACCGACATCGCGTACCAGGTCTCGAACATCTCCCGGCCGTAGATGCCCTTGATGGTGATCATCGAGGTGACGATCCGGGACCAGTCGACCGGGAACTCCTCGGCGGGCAGGCCGAGCATCGCGATCCGGCCGCCGTGCGTCATGTTGGCGATCATGTCCCGCATGGCCTCGGCGCGGCCGGACATCTCCAGGCCGATGTCGAAGCCCTCGCGCAGACCCAGCTCCCGCTGCCCGTCGGCGATCGAGGTCCGGGAGACGTTCAGGGCGAGGCTCACGCCGATCTTGCGGGCGAGCTCCAGGCGCTCCTCGCTGACGTCGGTGACGACGACGTTGCGGGCGCCGGCGTGGCGGGCCACCGCCGCCGCCATGAGGCCGATCGGCCCGGCACCGGTGATCAGGACGTCCTCGCCGACCAGCGGGAAGGACAGCGCGGTGTGCACGGCGTTGCCGAACGGGTCGAAGATCGCGGCGACGTCGAGGTCGACGGGGACGCGGTGCACCCAGACGTTGGACGCGGGCAGCGCGACGTACTCGGCGAACGCACCGTCCCGGCCGACACCGAGGCCGATGGTCGCCCGGCACAGGTGACGGCGGCCGGCCAGACAGTTGCGGCACTTGCCGCACACCAGGTGGCCCTCGCCGCTGACCCGGTCGCCGACCCGGATGTCGGTGACGTCGCGGCCGGTCTCGACGACCTGCCCGACGAACTCGTGCCCGAGCACGAGCGGAGTGCTGATGGCCTGCTGCGCCCAGCCGTCCCAGGCCCGAATGTGCAGGTCGGTGCCGCAGATACCGGTCCGCATGACCTTGATCAGTACGTCCCCGGGACCGATTTCGGGCTCGGGTACGTCCGCGAGCCAGAGGCCGGGCTCCGCCTTCTCCTTGACCAGCGCCTTCAACGCTACGGCTCCTGTGGGTGAGGTCCCGGCCGCAGGCATACCGAAGCAGCCCGCACCAGGTCAGAGGGGTGGAATCACCCTGCAATCTGCCGGACGCGCGAGCCGGGGTCCATCGAGCTTTTCTTAACCGCGGCCTCAGCTTTCCTTCACGCCTCCCGGATTCCCACGGTCGTGTCGGTCCCCGCGGGCACCTCAGATCGGCAGCCCGTCGGCCTCGGACCGTTCGATGCGTACGACGAGTTCGGCGGCCAGCGCCTTGATGGTCTCCAGCCCGGACCTCCCCCAGGCCCGGGGGGCGACGTCGAAGGCGCACACGGTGCCGAGCGCCATGCCGGAGCTGTCGATGAGCGGGGCGCCGAGGTAGGAGCGGATGCCGTACTCGTCCACGACCGGGTTGCCGGCGAAGCGGGGATAGTCGCAGACGTCCTCCAGCACCAGGGCCTTGCGGCGGACCACCACATGCGGGCAGAAGCCGTGGTCGCGCGGCAGGACACGGCCGACCTCGGGCCTGCTGCCGTCCTCCCGGACCACCGGCGCGGCCACCGGGGTGCGCAGGCCGGCGAAGTACTGGTGGTCCTCGCCGACGAAGTTGACCATGGCGTACGGCGCGCCGGTGAGCTGGGCGAGATGATGCGCGAAGGCGTCGAGAGCGGCTTCGGGTCGCTCCCCCAGGCCGAGTCGGCGCAGTCGGGAGATGCGGGCGGGCGCCTCCCTGTCCTCGGGGGTGAGCAGCAGACCCCGGACCGGTCGGGGCGGCTCGTAGCTCATGGCCGGGCTCCGGCGCTGTGGGCGTGTCGCATGGGGCGGCTCCGTGGGCGGTATGGCTGGATCACATGTGGGCGCCGTGGCTCGGCGCGGGCGCCGGGGCGTGGGCGATGAGGTGGCGTACGAGGGTGAGCAGGGTCTGCACACCGGAGCTGGAGATGCGGGCGTCGCAGCAGACGACCGGGATCTCCGGGTCGAGGTCGAGGGCCACGCGCACCTCCTGCGGGTCGTACCGGTAGCCGCCGTCGAACTCGTTGATGGCGACGATGAAGGCGAGGCCGCGTTCCTCGAAGAAGTCCACGGCCGCGAAGCACTCCTCCAGACGGCGCGTGTCGGCGAGGATGACCGCGCCGAGCGCCCCTTCCGACAGCTCGTCCCACATGAACCAGAACCGCTCCTGCCCCGGCGTGCCGAACAGGTACAGGACGTGCTCCGGATCGAGGGTGATCCGGCCGAAGTCCATGGCGACCGTCGTCTCGACCTTGTTCTCGATGCCGTCGAGGTTGTCCGTGGCGGCGCTGACCGTGGTGAGCAGCTCCTCGGTGCTGAGCGGGGCGATCTCGCTGACCGCTCCCACGAAGGTGGTCTTGCCGACCCCGAACCCGCCCGCCACCAGGATCTTGAGGGCGGTCGGAAACGGGTCAGAGCTGTCGTCGTAGTCCATCGAGCACTGCCTCCAGCAGAGACCGGTCAGTGGGGTTGTGGTGGAACGCGGGGGGCTTGGTGGTCAGCGCCCCGCAGTCGACGAGGTCCGAGAGGAGCACCTTGGTGACCACGGCGGGCAGTTTCAGATGCGCGGCCACCTCGGCCACCGAGACGGGCGCGCGGCACAGGTCGAGCGCCTGGGCGTGCTCGGGGCCGAGGTAGCCGAGCGGGGTGACACCGGTGGCCATCACCTGCGACATCAGGTCGAGGGCGATGCTGGGCTCGGTGCGGCCGTTGCTGACCGTGAACGGGCGCACCAGCCGTCCGGCCGCGTCGTCGAGCCAGGGTCCGTCGCCGGCTGCGGCCACGTTCAAGGCCTCATCGCCGTGGATTCGACGGCGTGCTGCCGGGGCGCAGTCACCAGGTACGGGCGGACGCTCTTGACCAGCATCGCCATCTCGTAGCCGAGCACGGCGGCGTCGGCCTCGCGGCCGGCGAGCACCGCGAGGCAGGTGCCGGAACCGGCGGTGGTGACGAACAGCAGCGTCGAGTCGAGTTCGACGACGACCTGGCGGACGTCCCCGCCGTCGCCGAACCGGATCCCCGCGCTGCGGCCGAGGGAGTAGAGGCCTGAGGCCAGGGCCGCCATGTGGTCGGCGCTGTCCGGGTCTAGGCCGTGCACGGACTTCACCAGTCCGTCGCACGACAGGAGCACCGCGCTGTTGGTGTGCGGTACGCGCTGCACTAGGCCGCTCAGCAGCCAGTCGAGGTCGGATGCCTGGGCGGTCGGCGCGTCGCTCGCCATGGTGGATCGACTCCTTGAGGTACGAAGGTCAGCGGGAGCGCTGGGGGTGGGGGGTGGTGCGGGACTGACGAGGGTGGTCATCCGGCCGGTGCGCTCCCGTCGGACCGGCCGGTGCCCTCGGACACGGGCGCGTGCGTGTGCATCTGGGATATGGGCGTCTGGGCCAGTGGGTTGGCCGCGTCCATGGGGTGGGCAGCCATGGGGTTGGTGCCCAAGGGGTTTGCGTCGACGTGTGTGGGGCGCACCTGGGGCGACACCGTGGCCGGTGTCCTGTGGGCCGGGCCGGCGTCCAGGTGTCCGGGCACCCCGCGTGCGGCCTCCGCACGGGGTGAATCCCCGTATGCCGACTCCATGTTCTGCTGTGCCTCGGCCAGTCCGATCCCGCGCTGGAAGGCCGCCATCAGGCCGGGGTCGTGGCCCGGGACGACGTCGCCGTCCTGGCGGGGAACCGGGCCGCCGCGCAGTTGGGGAACGATGTGCTCCTGGGCGCGCCGGCGGGGCAGTTGGGGCTTGCCCATGGTGCCGCGGACCGCACCGGTGCGCGGGCTGGGCAGGGTGCCCGCGTGGGCTTCGAGCACCGACCGGTCCTCGGCGTTGACGCCGGGGACGGCCTCGGCGATGTTGGGCCGCTGTTCATGCGTGCCGCGCACGGGCAGCGGGGGTGGCGAGCCCGCAGCCGGTGAACCCCCGTTCCGGTCATCCCCGTTCTGCATGCCTCCGTGCGCGGGGATACCGCTGTGCTCGGATCCGTACGGCGCGTGCCGCCGCCGTCCGGCCGCCGGGTCCGGTCCTGTCCCGCCCTGCCCTCCGGCCCGGGCGCTGCTCGGGTCACTCGTGCCGGCCGCGCCCACCGGGCCCGCCCCGGCCACGGTTCCCGGCCGGTGCTCCACGGATGCCGGACGCCCCTGCTGGGGCACCTGCGGGCTCCGCACCGTGTCCTGGGGCTGCGGTGCTGCCCCGGGTACACCCCGCGTCGTGCCCAACAACGCCTCCGGGACCACGAGTACGGCCTGCACACCGCCGTAGATGTTGGTCTGCAGGCGCACGCCGATGCCGTGGCGCCGGGCGAGCTGGGAGACGACGTAGAGGCCGATCCGGCCGTCGGCCAGCAGGCTCGCGACATTGACCTGGTCGGGGTCGGCCAGCAGGGCGTTCATCTTGTTCTGTTCGCCGACCGGCATGCCGAGTCCGCGGTCCTCGACCTCCACGGCGAGCCCGGAGGTGACGAGGTTGGCGCGGAGCAGCACCTGGGTGTGCGGGGCGGAGAACACCGTGGCGTTCTCGACGAGTTCGGCGAGCAGGTGGATGACGTCGGCGACGGCGTGGCCGCGCAGTTCGCCGTCGATGGGCGGCACCAGCTTGACCCGGGAGTACTGCTCGACCTCGGCGATGGCGGAGCGCAGCACCTCGGTCATGCTCACCGGGTTGCTCCACTGCCGACGGGAGACGGCGCCGCCGAGCACGGCGAGGTTCTCGGCGTGCCGTCGGATCCGGGTGGCCAGGTGGTCGACGTGGAACAGGCCCTTGAGGAGTGCGGGGTCCTCGATCTCGTGTTCCAGGTCGTCGAGGATCGAGATCTCCCGGTGCACCAGGGACTGGAGCCGCCGTGCGAGGTTGACGAAGACCTCGAGCTTCTGCTCGCTGCCCGCCTGGCTGGAGAGCTTGCTGGCCTGCACGACGGCGGTGACGGCGCCGTCGTACGCGTGGGCCAGGTCGGCGGCGAGCAGCTCGAAGTCGTCGGCGTCCTGCGGCGGCCGGCGGCGCGGCCCCCGCTGCGGCGGGGTCTCGCCGTGGCGCAGCGCCTCGACAAGGGCACGCAGATCGGCCTCGCCGCGTGCGGCGCTGCGGCGCAGGGCGCCGACACGGTCGCTGACCGAGCGGGCGGCCCGGTCCGCGGCGACGGCGGCGATCATGATGCCCGCGACGGTCACCGCGACCGCTCCGGCGAGCACGGCCCACAGGGTGGGCGCGGGGCGTACGCCGGTGGAGCGGATGCTGAACAGGACCGCCGCACTGGCGCTGAGCGCGACCGCGACGGGCGGCAGCACGGCGAGCCGCATGAGCTGAGGCCGTATGTGCGTCTCGGGCAGTGCGGGAACGGGTCGGGCGACCGGTCGTCCGTGCCGGCCGCCCTCACGGCGGTCGGCGCGGGCGGCCGGTGCACGGAGGTGAGACATCTGCGTCCTCGTACTGGTCCGTCGGGCTGCCATCCGGACACTCACAGTAGTCGCCTGCGCATCAAGTGCGGTGGGCAGTTGACAAAGTCACCCGGAGAGGGTCCCGCTCTGGTATGAGGCTTCGTACGACAGACCGATAACCGTGCCACACTCATCGATCCGACCCGAAAGAGATCGAAAAGACCTGCTCAAAAGTGGTCACGGCGACGAGGGGCCGATCCGAACGCCGGAGCCCTCCCCCCTTCACCTCGATCCCGGCATGAGGCACAAGGACCCCACCGAAGCACTCCGGCCACCCTCCACCCGGTTCGAGAAATTGTCACGGAGAGTATCAGTCGTGGCCTTGACTCAGGCTTGGACAAAAGTCGCCCAGGCAGCCATAGGGTGGCCTGATGTTCGATCGGTTGGAGATCACGGTGCTGCCGCCGGGACCGCGCTTCCCTGCCCAACTGCGCTTCTGGGTCAACGGCGAGGACGTGATGGAGCAGGTGCTGGGCCCTGGGGGCCGAGGGCCCCTGGCAGCGGAAGCGTTTCCCGTCGGGCTCCCCAGCCCGCTGCGGGCGACGTCCGAGCCGCGCCGTGTGCAGTTGGGCGAGCCGGAGTGCACCGGGGGGTGCTGCGGCTTCCCCACCGTGGTCGTGCAGCGCATGGCGAATGTCGTCCAGTGGTCCGGCTGGCAGGTTCCCCACGGGGAGGGCCGACTGCTGGAATTCGACTTCGACGCGAACGAGTACGACGCAGAGGTGGCCCGCGCCGAGGCAGATCTCGGGTGACCGGTCCCCTGCACTAGTGGACGATGCGCGTGGCAACCCCGTCCTCGGGGTTGCCGTACTTCGAGATCAACTGGGCATCGCTCATGCGGTCGACTTCTTCGCTTCGCTCGACGGGAAAGATCACGTGGGTGTCCCGGTCCGTCCAGTACTCGATGACGCGATGTGTGTCGGTGGCTCGGCTCATGCTGTGCTCCCTCGCTGCGCGTGCGGACCAGGTTGCATCTGCGCAGGTCGAGGGTCAATGGGAGTAGGGGCTTCCGTTTCAACAATCGAAAGAGTAGGTTCCGCTTACCCCGCGTCGGCGTCCTTCGAGACGCCGGCCCGCCGATCCCGGGACGGCGGGCCACGCGGGGGCCAAGCGCCGCCCGCCGGATCATGCGCCCGCAGGAAGGGCCCTGGACCCGGTCGTGGTCGAGGCACCCGCACGGCGGGCGCCTCGACTCCTGCTGTGGGGGTGTCAGTCGAGTGCCGTGGCGCAGAACTGGACCAGCCCTGCGTCGACGTCCAGGATGATCCGCTCCATCTCCGGCCACGGCGGGTGGAAGCCGCCGGGTTCGTCGCCCCACTCGATGGTGAAGCCGAGGATCTTGCCCTTGTGCTCGTCGGCGCGGTGCCGGGAGTAGGCGTAGTCGTCGCTGGTTCCACAGGTCGGGTAGAGGTGGAAGGCGGACATCGGGGTGTAGGCACGGCCCCGTACGCCGTTCAGTGCCGTGCAGAACTGTTCGGCGAGCACCACGGCGTCGTCGGCGTCGGACTTCGGCAGGTACTCGGCGTACGTGTCACCGGACAATCCGCGCCGGTGGTCGAAGTCCGGGTTGAGGAAGTTCTGGGCCGGGGAGGCGGACTGGTTCTCGTCGTCGCCCCAGACGGTCAGCATGTCCTCGGAGTAGCTGTGCACGTCGACGAGCCAGCGGGTGCGCGGGTAGGTGTCGAGCAGCCAGCGGACGTTGCGGGTCTCGGGTTCCGAGAAGGCGTGGGGCCCCTGGTAGACGAGTTCGCCGGGGTCGTCGGAGACGCGGGGAGCCGCGTCCGGGTCGAACGCGGTACGGAAGTCGAAGAGGAAGTCGTAGTTGCGATTGATGTCGACGCCGATGCGGTCGGGGTCGCCGTCCGACTGTGCCGGGTTGCGGTTCTTGCGCCACATCGGCTCGGCGGTCTGGCTGTGCAGCCGGCCGTCGGGATTGACCAGCGGGAAGACGACGATCTCCAGCTCGTCCAGGATCCTGTGCACCTGGTCGCTGGTGAAGCTCGTCCCTCCGTAGATCAGGCCGGTTCCCGCGTCGTACGCCTCCAGCAGGTCGGCGGCGAAGTGGACCAGGATCTCGCAACTGCCCCATTCCCGGGCGTGGACGCCGCCGATCAGGACGGCGCAGTCGCGGGTCCCGGCCGGGGCTGCGCCGATCCGCAGAGCGTGACCGGCGCGGCCCTCGACCGAGGGTTCGGGCAGGTCGATGAGTCGGCTCGTGGCCGGGAAGGCGGTGGCCAGGCTGGTCACGGCGGACTCGACCTCGGTGATGTTCAGGTACGTCATGGCGCTCCTCCCGGGCGCTATGCCTTGACGGCCAGCCCGTGCGGCACGGCGTCGTCGGGGGCGAACCGGTCCCCCTCGCCGACTTCGGCCTGGCGGGCGAGTCCCTTGGCAGTGGCGTTCTCGACCGTGGTGACCGACACCCCGTCGCGTTCGAGGGCCTCGGCCTGTTCGGCGGTGACGTAGGCGTCGATGCTGCACCTGCCGTCATCGGCTCGGCGGGGGCTCCCGCCGACGTCGGGATGCGCGTCGCGCAGGAGGGCGCGCAGGGTTTCCTCGTCCCGGGCGGTGACGCGCACGCGAAGGACGGGTTGGGATGTGCTGGACATGACCGCTTCTTCCGGCGCCGCCGGGCGCGCCACAAGGCCACCCGGCGGCGCGAGTGCCGCGTGTGAGGACCGTGCGGATTTCGACGATCGGTGACGTTGAATCGGTGACGTTGAACAACGCCGGATGACGTTTGATGGCATTTACGCCATATATGTACGTCGTATTCTCAGGGTGCTCCGCCGCGATAGAAGGCGTCAAGGGGGACCTCGGGCAGGCCGCTCAGCAGCCTGTCGAGGCCGGCCGCCAGTTCCCGCTCGTCGTCGTACTCGGCGAAGTGCGGGACGAGGGCGCGCAGTCGTGGGTAGTCGGCGGCGGGCAGCCGGTGCAGGCCGAGCCGGAGCATGAGGTCCGGCTCGGCGCTGTCGTCCACCACCTGGCGCTTGTCCACGAGGAGGCAGCCGAGGGTCCAGGCCACGAAGGTGCGGTAGACGGTGAGCACGGTGGGATCGTCGAATCCGGCGCGCGCCAGGACGGCGAGCACGTGCTCGGTGAGCTGGAGCCAGGACTGCGGGCGGCGGGCCACGGGCACGGCGAGCGGCCGGGTGGCGACCACAGGGAGGATCTCGGGGTGGGCGTGCACGACATACGCGAACGCCTGGGCGATCCTGCGCAGTTCGGCCCGCCAGGGCGGTTCTTCCGGTACGGCGCCCGAGTCTGCGCGGGCCTGCTGCGCCGAGGTCCGCAGCCGCTCGTTGACCTCGTCGAAGAATGTCTCCACGAGGCCGTCGAGGAGGGCTTCCTTGCCGGCGGTGTACCGGTAGAGAGCCATCGGCTCCACGCCCAGGTCGGCGGCGAGGCGGCGCATGGTCAGGGCCGCGAGCCCCTCACGGTCGACCAGGGCGACGGCCGCGGCGAGCACGCGTGGGCGGCTGAGGCGCCCCCGTCTTTCTGGGTTGTCTCGCCGCGCCATGGCCGCACTCCGGATACGACGTACACTTCATCAATAATTGTACGTTTTATCCGGAGAAATGCGCAGAGCCGTCGATCACCCGTGGTCGAGCCCCTTGCGCACGCCGGGCTCGGCGGCCAGCGCCCCGAGCGCACGCCAGGTGCGGCGGACGGTTCCGGAGACGCCTCGCCACCAGGCCTCGGCGGGGAGTTTGCCGGCGGGCTCGAAGGGCTCGCCGGGCCGGGGCAGCGCCACCGCCTGACCGGCCTCCTCGGCGGCCTCCTTGGTCCACTCGCCGGGTTCGGCCCACGAATGCGGGGCCAGGTTGAAGGTGCCCCAGTGGATCGGCATCAGCACTCCGTGCGGGGCGCCGCCCTGGAGATCGAGGTGGGCGCGCAGGCCCTCCCCGGGGGTCATGTGGATGTCGGGCCAGAACTCGCTGTACGCGCCGATCTGGATCATCGTGGCGTCGAACGGGCCGTGAGCCGCGCCGATTTCCTTGAAGCCCTCGAAGTAGCCGGTGTCACCGCTGTGGTAGACCCGGTGCTCCTCGCCCGCCACGACCCAGGACGCCCACAGGGTGTGCTGGGTGTTGCGCAGGCCGCGGCCGCAGAAGTGGCGGGCCGGGGTGGCGGTCAGGGCGAGTCCGCCGATCTTGGTGGCCTCGTGCCAGTCGAGCTCGCGCAGCCGGTCCGCGGACACGCCCCAGTGCTCGAGATGGGCACCGACGCCGAGCGGCACGGCGAACACGGTGTCCGTGCCGGCCAGCGCCTTGATCGTGGGCATGTCCAGGTGGTCGTAGTGGTCGTGCGAGACGACCACCACGTCGACCGGGCCGAGCGCGGCCAGCGGCAGCGGCACCGGGTGCAGTCGCTTGGGCCCGGCGAAGGGGAACGGGGAACAGCGCTCGCCCCAGACGGGGTCGAACAGGACACGGTGGCCGTCGATCTCCACGAGCACGCTGGAGTGCCCCATCCAGGTCACCCGCAGCCCCGTGGCCGGCGGCTTGGCGAGGTCCGCCAGGGTGGTGGCGTGCACCGGGACGGTGCCACGGGGGGCGCGCAGCGGCCGGGTGTCCTTGTCCAGGAACACCTTGGCGAAGTCGAGCATGGAACCGGAGGGCCGGGTGCGGGCGGTGCCGCCGGGGTTCTGGAAGACGCCGTCCTTGAAGTGGGGGGAGCGGCGGATGCGGGCCATGCGCTCACCGCTCGGTTCCGCGCCGAAGGCCTCGGGCTGAAGCATGCCGAGCCCGAAGCTCTGGGAACGCAAACCGGTCACGGTACCTCCTGGTGGAGTCGCTGAGGTCCTCCATTATGGTCGGCACCTCCGACAGGCCGGGGTGGCCGGGGTCACAGGCCGGCGTCCTGCGTGCGCCGCTGAGCATCCGTCGCACGTTGACAGGCCGTGCACCGGCTCCGAATACTGACTCGCGATTCAGTAACACTCACCGGGAGACCCCATGACCGCCCCTCTGATGTCGCTCGTCTGGACCGACCACATCACCGGCCGCCGGGGTTTCCTGGTGGTGGACCGGCTGGTGCGGGGCGTGGCCAGCGGCGGGCTGCGGATGCGGCCCGGCTGCACCCTGGAGGAGGTCGCCGGACTCGCCCGGGGCATGACGATGAAGGAGGCCCTGCACTACAACCCCGAAGGCCGTTACGTCCCTCTCGGCGGCGCCAAGGGCGGCATCGACTGCGATCCGCAGGACCCCGGGGCGTACCGGCTGCTCGTGCGCTATCTGCGGGCCATGCGCCCGTACATCGAGAGCTTCTGGACCACCGGCGAGGATCTGGGCCTCACCCAGGACCTGGTGGACCGTGCGGCGGCGGAGGCAGGCCTGGTCTCCTCCGTGCAGGCCGTGTACCCGCTGCTGGACGACGAGGCGGCGGCCCGCGAGCGGCTCGCGCACGCCTTCGCGGTCGAGGTGGACGGCATCGGCCTGGACGAGCTGGCGGGCGGCTGCGGGGTCGCCGAGTCGGTGCTGGCCGCCCTGGACCGGGCGTCGGTGCCGTACCGGGGCACCCGGGTGGCCGTGCAGGGCCTGGGCACGATGGGCGGGGCCACGGCCCGCTTCCTCGCGCGCGCGGGCCTCACCGTGGTGGCCGTGGCCGACGTCAAGGGGACCGTCGCCAACCCGGAGGGGCTCGACGTGGAGGCGCTGCTGGCCGCGCGGGACTCCTACGGCACGGTCGACCGCTCCGTGCTGCGCCCCGGCGACCGTGAACTGCCCGGTGACGCGTGGCTGTCCGCTGAGGCGAAGGTGCTGGTGCCGGCCGCGGTGTCGTACGCGATCGGCACCGCCGAGCAGGAGCGGATCACCGCCCGCTGGATCGTCGAGGCGGCCAACATGCCCGTTCTGCCCGAGGCGGAGGCGCTGCTGACCGCGCGCGGGGTGACCGTACTGCCGGACGTGGTGGTCAACTCCGCCACGAACGCCTGGTGGTGGTGGACCCTGTTCGGCGACATCGGCCCGGACGCCGACGAGGCGTTCGCGCACATCCGCCGTGCGATGCGCGCCCTGGTCGACATGATGCTCACGCGCGCGGAGGCCGACGGTACGACCCCGCGCGCCGCCGCCCACGCCCTGGTCACCGACCGCCTGCCGGTGATCGCGGAGCGCTTCGGTTGGTACCGCTGACACAGGCCGTGCGCCCCTGGCCCGCGGCACCCGAAGTGGCCGAGGGAGCCAGCCCCTTGCGGCGCGGCCCCGAGCGACGGATTAGGGTGACCGCGTGGCGAGAGTGCGGTTGAGTGTGGCCGAGCGGCGGGAGGAGTTGCTGCGGGCCGCCATCGAGCAGATCGAGGCGCGGGGCGTGGCGGCGGTGCGGATCGCCGACGTGGCCTCCGCGCTGGGCGTGAGCAACGCGCTGGTGCTGTACCACTTCTCGACCAAGGAGAAGCTGGTCGCCGAGGCCTTCACCTACGCGGCCGCGGACGACCTCGCGCATCTGCGGGGGCTGCTGGACCGGCGTACCTCCGCGCTGCGCCGGCTGCGGTCCGCCGTGCGCTGGTACGCGCCCACAGGCCAGGCCAAGGGCTGGCGGCTGTGGATCGAGGGCTGGGCGGTGGCGCTGCGCGAGCCCGCCCTCCGGCAGGTCACCCTCGACCTGGACCTGCAGTGGAAGGCGGCGATCACCGAGGTCATCGCGGAGGGTGTGGCGGCGGGCGAGTTCGCGTGCGCCGACCCGGCGGGAGCGGCGCTGCGGCTCACCGCGCTCCTCGACGGTCTCGCGGTGCAGCTGACGTCGTACCCGGGCTCGGTGCCGCGGTCCCGGGCGCGGCAGTGGGCGGACGAGGCCCTGGCCCGGGAACTCGGGCTGGGCCGGGAGGCGTTGACCGAGCGGGAGCGGTGAGCTCCGGTCCGTGCGGTGGTACGGATGTGCCCCGCACCGCCGGAATCGCGGTGCGGGGCACGGATGTCGGCCGTCACGCCACCGACGCGATCCGCATCTTGATGTCGTCCGGCGACAGGGTGCCCTTCGCCGTCACGTGGTCCCCGGAGGACTCGCCGCGCAGCCGGCGGCCGATCCACGGGACGAGGTACTCACGGGCCCAGTGGACGTCGTCGCGGCGGACGTCCAGGGTGCCCCGGGGCGGGAGCGGCGGCCAGGGCTGCTCCGGGTCGGCCGGGATCTGCAGGCCGAGGGCCTGGCCGGCGCGCAGCGCCACGCGCGTGTGCCCCTCGGGTGAGAGGTGGAGCCGGTCGTCGTCCCACGCCCTGCGGTCCTGCACGGACTTCAGGGACCACAGGTCGAGCACGGGGCACCCGTACCGGTCGGCGATGGCGCGGACGTGCCCGTTGTAGGTGGCGATCTTGCCACGCAGATGCTTGAGCAGCGGGACGCCACGGGTGTCGAATCCGGTCGTCACGAGCACGGCGCCCGCGACCTCGGTGAGCTGGGACACGGCCCGCTCGAAGCGCTCGGCCACCTCGTCCGGGTCGGTGCCGGGCCGGATGATGTCGTTGCCGCCCGCGCAGAAGGACACGAGGTCCGGGGCGAGTTCGACGGCCTTCGGGAGTTGGTCCGCCATGATCTGGTCGAGCAGCTTTCCGCGCACGGCCAGGTTGGTGTACGCGAAGTCGCCCTCGGGACGCCGGTCCGCGAGCAGTACCGCGAACCGGTCGGCCCAGCCCACGAACGCCCCGTCGGGGCCGGGGTCGCCCACGCCTTCGGTGAAGCTGTCCCCCACCGCCACGTACGACCCGATCACTGATCTGTTGTCATTCTTCGAATCGTCTGCCACGTCGGACCATGATTCACCTTCGGATGTGACCTACGCGACCGTAGGCAGGGGTTGACGAACGGTGAGATGAGACACCCTTAAATGATGGGCCAATCCAGGAATAACGCCACGGTCAGGCGCGTTCACGGTGCGCACACGCCGAAGGCCGGACCCCGGGATCGGGGTCCGGCCTTCGGCGGCTTGTCAGGGCAGGTGTTTCTCAAAGAGGGGATCCCGCGGAGCGGGATCCTCACACGGCGACGCCGTGCGAGCGGAGGTAGCCGACCGGGTCGATGTCCGAGCCGTAGTTCGGCGTGGTGCGGATCTCGAAGTGCAGGTGCGGGCCGGTCACGTTGCCGGTCGCGCCGGACAGGCCGATCTGCTGGCCCGCGGTCACGGTCTGGCCGGCCGAGACGGAGAGCTGCGAGAGGTGGCCGTACTGGGCGTAGTAGCCGTCGTTCAGCTTGATGACGACCTGGTTGCCGTACGCGCCGCCCCACCCGGCGGAGACGACGGTGCCGGCGGCGACGGCCTTGAGCGGGGTACCGGTCGGCACGACGAAGTCGACGCCGGTGTGGTAGCCGCTGGACCACATGCTGCCGGCCACGTGGTAGCTGGTGCCGATGGTGGCACCCGCGACCGGGAGGGTGTAGCCGGTGGAGGGCACGGCGGGTGCGGAGGGCGCGGCGGGTGCGGAGGGCGCGGCGGGCACGGAGGGCGCGGAGGGTGCGGAGGGCGCGGAGGGTGCGGTGACGGCACCGGAGGCCTGGCCGGACTGGGACCGGGACGGGGATGCCGGCGCCGGGGCTGCGGGCTCGGTGTGCGGCCGGGCGGCCTTCGCGCCGAGCGACAGCTTCAGACCCGGGTGGATCAGCGAGGGGTTCTGGCCGACGGCCTGCCGGTTGTCGTCGTAGAGCCGCTGCCAGCCGCCGCTGACGTGCTGCGCGTCGGCGATCTTCGCGAGCCAGTCGCCGGACTTCACCAGGTAGGTGCGCACACCCGAATTCCGCTGCGCGGCCGCCTTCTTCACGGCCGCCTTTTCCACGGCCGGAAGGGACTGCACGGCCTTTCCGGAAACGGACTGCGTGGTGGCGGCGTGCGCTCCGGTGGCCCCGAGGAGCGGCAGGGCCAGCGCGGCACCGCCGGTTCCGGCGACCGCTATCGAGCGGGTGAAACGCGGGGGCTTGGGACGGCGGTGCTTACCCTTCGCGGGCATGGCGCATTCCTCTCCGGCGCCTGCGAGGTGAGCTGACGGGTTCGGGCTGGAGCTGCCCGGCCGCGCAGTGCGCGGCTGCACCCCAGCCTGTCCCGGAGACCGGGACAGGCAGTCATACCTGGTGGGTCCCCCGCTCCTGCCGAACACGGGTGAAGTGTGTGGGGACTCCGGGCGGCGGCAGGATTCGGCGTTCCGTCCGGATTGGTGGCGAACGTAAGCGAGCAAGACGCACCCGGACAAGCACCTTGTTCCAGGCGTCGGGGTTCCAAATGATCGAATTCGGGAATTCACGGTCACTCTCCGTGAATTCTTGAATCTCCCCCCTTTTCAATTTCCTTCGCCTTTATGGGGATTACATGGACATGACGCGCGACACACGGTCACGAATATGACGCTCCTCACGCGCCGATCCCCCACACTCCCTTATTTCAGGTCGACTTTGAACGAAGGCTCCAATTGGGACAGACAGCTCAGATGCGGCGTAGCCGGAGAACCGTCGCATCCAGGTCGCTCTTCAGCCCGGTGCGCAGCCCGTGGTGCAGCAGTACCGCCCCTCGGTGCACTTCGCCCGTTTCGCGGCATTCGTACGACGCCCTCGGGTCGAGTCCGCGCAGCCGCAGCGCCGGCACCGGCTCGCCGTAGTGCTGCGCCTGGAGGCAAGCGAGGACCACGGTCTCGTCCCCGAGGACGTACTGGACGGCGCTGAGACCGCCCGCCGGGGGCCGCAGCCGGTACTGGTCGCCGCGTTGGACCACCGGCCGGATCTCCTTGTAGAGGTCCACCCAGCGACGGGCCTCGGCCAGCTCCTCCCCGGTCCACTCGGTCAGGTCGCCGCCGACGCCGAGCACCCCGGCCATCGAGCTGACGAAGCGGAACCGCAGCGAGCTCTCCCGCCCGTTGAGCTGGGTGTTCGGACTGTCGGTGACCCAGGCGGCCATGACCCGCGCCGGATGGATCTGACTGAAGCCGTGCTGGATGGCGAGCCGGTCGAGCGGGTCGGTGTTGTCGGAGGTCCACACCTGGTCGGTGCGGCTCATCACACCGAGGTCGATCCGCCCGCCGCCGCCCGAGCAGGACTCGAAGGCGACCGAGGGATGGGCGGCGCGCAACCGGTCCAGCAGGGCGTACAGGGCGCGGACATGGTCGACCCACAGTCGCTGCGGGTACGGCTCACCCGGCCAGCCGGCGTCGGTGAAGCAGCGGTTGAAGTCCCACTTCACGTAGTCGATCGGGGCGCTCGACAGGAGGGTGTCCAGCTGCTCCCAGAGGTACTCCTGAACATCCTCGCGGGCGAGGTTGAGGACGAGCTGGTTGCGTAGTTCCGTCCGCTTACGTCCCGGTTCGTACTGCACCCAGTCGGGGTGGGCGCGGTAGAGGTCGCTGTCGGGGTTGACCATCTCCGGCTCGACCCAGATGCCGAACTGCATGCCCAGGCCGTGCACCTGGTCGGCGAGGGGCTTGAGGCCGTGCGGAAAGCGGTCGGGGTTGGGCGTCCAGTCACCGAGGCCCGCCCGGTCGCTGGTCCGGGCACCGAACCAGCCGTCGTCCACGACGAACAGCTCGACGCCGATCTCGGCGGCCCGCCGGGCGAGGGCGGTCTGCTGTTCCTCGGAGATGTCGAAGTTGGTCGCCTCCCAGGAGTTGAACAGCACCGGCCGGTCCTGCTCCGCGTCCGGGATGACGTACGCCCGCTGGTAGGCGTGCCAGGTGCGGCTGGCCCCGCCGAAGCCGCCGTCGCTCCACAGGCCGGCGAAGACGGGGGTGGTGTACGACTCCCCCGGCTGGAGCAGCAGCAGGCCGGAGTCGTCGTATCCGGCGCCGCCGGTGATCTGCACGCGCGCGTCCGGGAGTTGGGCGACGGCGATCCGCCAGGACCCGGACCAGCCGAGCGCGCAGCCGTAGACCTCGCCGCGCTCCTCGGTCGCGTCGGTGTCCAGCGCGACCCAGGGCAGGTGCTGGTGGCCGGTGTGGCCGCGGCGACTGCCGATGATCTTCTCGCCGTAGGTGAGCGGCGCGGTGGTCAGCAGCGACTCGGCGGCCCAGCGGCCGTGCAGCTGGGACAGCCGCCAGCCCTCGCGGTCGGGCAGGGTCCAGGTCGCGGCGTCGGCGCGCAGCAGCTCCGCGCGCGCGTGCGAGCCGTTCTCCACGGTCACCCGGCGCTCCACGACGTCCCCGCGCATCCGGTAGTGCAGGGTGACGGCGAGCCCGTCGTCGTCGAAGCACAGCCGCAGCTCGTCACCGTCGGCGCCGCCCTCGGTGTCGAACGACACGAAGCGCCACTCGGTGCCGCGCCGCTCCTCGGTGCGCACGGACAGGGCCGGACGGACGAAGCGGGGGCCGCCCTCGACGGGGTACTCCTCGCGGCCGTCGAGCGGGGACTCGAAGGGCCAGTAGGCGGGCAGCGGGCTCACCGCCAGGGCCTCGGCGTCGGCGAGCTCGATCCGTGGCCCCCAGTGCAGGTGCAGCAGTTCGTCCGCCCCGGTGAGATGCAGCGCATAGCTGCTGCCGGGGCCCGACAGGAGCCACGTACGACCGTCTTCGGCGATGTCCACCATCGAGACCTCACAGGTGCCAACAGATCCGCTCAAGTGCGAACATCATTAGGCCCCGCAGCCCCTGGTGGCAACGCCTGTGGACAACTCATTGCCCGAGGAAATCGATGTCGTATCGTCGACGGAGTGCCCGTCGACGAGCCGCGCCGGCGGGGCCGACCGGGAGGAGCCCCCGTGACGCAGCAGGTCCCCTCGACCGAGCCCGAGCTGGCCGGAGTGCGCAATTTCCGCGATGTGGGCGGACTGCCGACCGTGGACGGACGGCGGGTGCGCCCCGGAGCGCTGTTCCGCAGCGGCCACCTCGCGCACGCCACCGAGGAGGACGCGGCCTTCCTCTCGTCCCTGGGCCTGCACACGATCTTCGACTTCCGTAACGCCGCCGACCAGAAGCTGGAGGGCCCGGACGTCGAGCTGCCCGGCGTGCGGAACGTGAACCTGCCGCTGAGCGACCCGGCGGACGGCGCCGAGTTCTGGAAGATGGTCCGCGACGGCGACATCGAGCAGCTGCGCGGCATCCTCGCGGACGGCAAGGCGGCGGCCCGGATGGTCGCCTCGTACCGGACGATCGTCAAGGAGCGCACCGCCGAGCACTCCCGGGTGCTGCACGCGATCGCCGAGGACAGCGTGCCCGCGCTGATGCATTGCGCCGCGGGCAAGGACCGCGCGGGCATCTCCATAGCCGTCACGCTCCTGGCCGTGGGCGTGGAGCGCGATGCCGTCATCGCCGACTACCTGGAGTCCAACGCCAAGCACCGGCGCTACAAGGTCCGTCGCAACGGCAGCGCGGACACCGCGTACACGCCCGAGGTGATGGAGCTGCTCAGCCCGCTCTTCGACGCGCGCGCCGAGTATCTGCAGGCGGCCTTCGCGGGCATCGAGGAGACGTGGGGCGGCACCGACGCCTACTTCGCGCAGGGGCTGGGTGTCACCCCGGAGACCCGGGAGCGACTGCGGGAGCGCCTGCTGGACTGACGGTGGTCAGCCCTTGGCGCCCAGGGCGAACAGCAGGTAGAGGAACGCGGCGAACAGGTGGCCGACGGCGATGTAGATGATCAGCCGGATCCACAGCGAACGGGGGAACCTCTCCTCGATGTTGCTCATGGCAGCTCTCCAGTCAGTGGGCCCAGGCACAGTGTGGCCGTGGGACTCTGCAGCAGGGTGTGGACGAACAGCAGCTCCACGCCGTCGGGGTCCTCGGCGGCGAGGCGGTGCGGGGTGAGCGAGTCGAAGTGCGCGCTGTCGCCGGGTGCGAGCAGGTGCGTGGTGTCGCCGAGGCGCAGCCTGAGCCGCCCGGTGAGGACGTAGAGCCACTCCTCGCCGGGGTGCACGCGCACGATGTCGCCCTGGGTGCCGTACGGCACCCGGACGCGCAGCGCCTGCATGCCCCGCCCGGAGGCGCCGGCCTGGAAGTACGTCCAGCCGCCCGCCCGGGTCGGCTCCATGTCGGCGGCGCGCACGACGGCGTCCCGGTCGGCGACGGTCTCGCCGAGCAGTTCCGCGACGGTCGTACCGTAGATACGGGCGAGCGCGAGCAGCATCGGCAGCGAGGGCTGGCGCTGCCCGGTCTCCAGCCGGGACAGATGGGCCGGCGAGAGACCGGCGGACCGGGCCGCGGCCTCCAGGGTCAGGCCGGTGCGCCGACGCAGGGCACGCAGCTGGGGAGCGACGGCGGGCAGGTCGCCGCCGGGCACCGGCTCGGATTCGTTCATGTCTCTATTGAGCCGGAGCTTTGCCTCCGCGGCAAATTTCTTGCCCCAGAGGCAAAAGTTCACTGCCCGCTGCCTCCCGGGGCCCGCGGCGGGGCCCCGGCTCACGAGGGCGCTAGCGGTTTGCCACCGCCTGCTTGATCAGGGTCTTGCCGAAGTCCCACATCAGGCCGCCGCCGCTGTGCGCGTCGTCCATCACCGCCGTGAAGGCGTCCACGAAACGGTCCACGTCGGCCTCGTTCACGACGAGCGGCGGGATGAGCTTGATGACCTCCAGGTGGTCGCCGGAGACCTGGGTGAGGATCTGGTGGCGTTGCAGCAGCGGTACGACCACCATCTGCGCGAACAGGCCCTTGCGCGCGGCCTGGAGCATGGTCCAGCGGCTGCGCAGCTTCAGCGAGCTGGGCTTCCCGAACTCGATGCCGATCATCAGGCCCCGGCCGCGGACGTCGGCGAGCAGCTCGTACTCGTCGATCAGCGCGGTGAGCCGGGACTTCAGCAGACCGCCCGTGGTACGCACCCCGGCGACGATCTGCTCGTCCTCCATCACCGACAGCACGGCGAGGCCGGCCGCCATCGCCTGCGCGTTGGACCCGAAGCTCGCCGAGTGGACCAGGACGCGGTCCATGGACGAGTAGACCTTCTTGAAGATCCAGTCCTTGCCCAGGGTCGCGCCGACCGGGACGTAGCCGCCGGACAGCGCCTTGGCCACGCACACCAGATCCGGTTCGACGCCGTCCTCGTGCTGGTAGGCGTAGAAGTCGCCGGTGCGGCCGAGGCCGGTCTGCACCTCGTCGGCGATGAGCAGCGCCTTGTGCCGGTGCAGCAGGTCCTGCGCGGCGCGCAGATAGCCGGGCGGGGCCTCGTGGACGCCCTTGCCCTGGATCGGCTCCACGATCAGGGCGGCCACGTCACCCTTCTTCAGCTCCCGCGCGAGCGCGTCGAGATCGCCGAGGGGTACGGCGGTGTCGGGCAGCAGCGGGGCGAAGCCGTCGCGGAAGCCGTCCTCGCCGTTGACCGACAGGGAGCCGGTGGTCAGGCCGTGGAAGGCGTGGTCGCAGTAGAGGACGCGCGGTCTGCCGGTGGCGTACCGGGCGAACTTCAGGGCGGTCTCGACCGCTTCGGTGCCGCTGTTGCCGAAGAACACCCGGTCCAGGTGCGGGCTGTGGGTGAGCAGCCGCTCCGCGAGCAGGCCGGGCAGCGGCTGGCAGTCGAAGCGGGTGAGGTCGGCGAGGTTCAGGTCCAGGACGTCGTGCAGTGCCCGGCGGACGACCGGGTGGTGACGGCCGAGGCCCATCACCCCGAACCCGGCGAGCATGTCCAGGTAGTCGTTGCCGTCCGCGTCGTAGAAGTGCGCGCCCTCGGCGCGCTCGTAGACCTTGTCGAAGCCGATGGTGTGCAGCATGCGCGGGAGCTGCGGGTTCAGGTACTTCGTGTGCAACTCGTAGCGCTCGGTTCCGCGGTCGGCGAGGAGGGCGCCGAGGTCGAACTCCTTGGTCATTCAGCTTTCTCCTTGACTGTGCCCCCCGCGTTCCTGGCGGCGAAGCCCGTCTCCTTGACGGCGAGACCCGGGTCCTTGACGGCCAGGCTCGCGCCGATCCGGCCGGCGATCTCGACGGGCGTGAGACCGATGTCGGCCAGCACCTCGCTGCGCTTGGCGTGCGCGAGGAACTGCTCCGGGATGCCGAACCGCCGTACCGGCACGTCCACGTCGGCGTCGCCGAGGGCGAGCGCCACGGCCGAACCGACCCCGGCGGCCCGGCTGTTGTCCTCCACGACGGCCACCAGCCGGTGTGCGGCGGCCAGCCCCGGCAGCTCCGGGTCGACGGGCTTGACCCAACGGGGGTCGACCACCGTGCAGCCGATGCCCCGCGCCGCCAGCAGCTCGGCGGCCTGCAGGCAGACCGGCGCCATCACGCCGACGGCCACCAGCAGCACCTCGGGGTCTTCGCCGCGGTGCAGGACGTCCATCCCGCCGACGTGGTCGATCGCCGGGATCCGCGGGCCGACGGACTCCTTCGGGAAGCGGACCAGAGTGGGCGCGTCGTCCACGGCGACGGCCTCGCGCAGCTGGGCGCGCAACTGGTCGGCGTCGCGCGGCGCGGCGATCCTGAGGCCGGGGACGACCTGCAGGACGGACATGTCCCACATGCCGTTGTGCGACGCCCCGTCCACGCCGGTGACGCCGGCCCGGTCCAGCACGAAGGTCACCCCGCACCGGTGCAGGGCGACGTCCATCAGCAACTGGTCGAAGGCGCGGTTGAGGAAGGTGGCGTAGACGGCGACGACCGGGTGCAGTCCGCCGGTGGCGAGGCCGGCGGCGGAGACGGCCGCGTGCTGCTCGGCGATGCCCACGTCCCACACCCGGTCCGGGAAGCGCTCGGCGAAATTGCCGAGACCCACCGGGTGCAGCATGGCCGCCGTGATCGCCACGACGTCCTCACGTTCCTCCCCGATCCTGACGATCTCGTCGCCGAACACCGAAGTCCAGGACGGCCCGTTGGACGGCGTGAGCGGTGCGCAGGTGAGCGGGTCCATCACGCCGACGGTGTGGAAGTGGTCCTCCTCGTGGGCGAGGGCGGGTTCGTAGCCGCGGCCCTTCTCCGTGAGGCAGTGGACCAGAACGGGCCCGTGGAAACGTTTGGCCCGCCGCAGCGCCGACTCGACGGCCTTGATGTCGTGCCCGTCGATGGGACCGACGTACTTCAGTCCCAGGTCCTCGAACATGCCCTGCGGGGCGAAGGCGTCCTTGAAGCCCTTCTTCGCGCCGTGCAGGGACTCGTAGACGGTGTGGCCGACGACCGGGGTCCGCAGCAGCACGTCCTTGCCCCAGGCGAGGACCTTCTCGTAGCCGTCGGTGGTGCGCAGGGTGGCCAGGTGGTTGGCCAGGCCCCCGATGGTCGGGGCGTACGACCGCTCGTTGTCGTTCACGACGATGATCAGCGGCCGGTCCTTGGCGGCCGCGATGTTGTTCAGCGCCTCCCAGGCCATGCCGCCGGTCAGCGCGCCGTCGCCGATGACCGCGACCACATGGCCCTTCTCCCCCTGCACCTGATTGGCCTTGGCGAGGCCGTCGGCCCAGCCGAGCACCGTCGAGGCGTGACTGTTCTCGATGACGTCGTGCTCGGACTCCTCACGCGAGGGATAGCCGGACAGGCCGCCCTTGCCGCGCAGCTTGGAGAAGTCCTGACGCCCGGTCAGCAGCTTGTGGACATAGCTCTGGTGGCCGGTGTCCCACAGGATGCGGTCCACCGGCGACTCGAAGACCCGGTGGAGCGCGACGGAGAGTTCCACCACCCCCAGGTTGGGCCCGAGGTGACCGCCGGTTCTCGCCACCGCGTGCACCAGGAACTCACGGATTTCTTCGGACAGTTCACCGAGTTCCGCCTCGGACAGCGCCTTCAGGTCGCGTGGTCCCCTGATGCTCTCCAGAATCGTCACGCTGGGCCCCCTCTCGGTCCGTGCCGTGCTTTGACCCCAACTCACTTCATCTGTTCCGCGAGCTTCATGGCCTCCTCGATGAGGGTCTCCACGATCTTGGACTCGGGGACGGTCTTGACGACCTCGCCCTTGACGAAGATCTGGCCCTTACCGTTGCCCGAGGCAACCCCGAGGTCTGCCTCGCGGGCCTCGCCCGGACCGTTGACGACGCAGCCCATCACCGCGACCCGCAGCGGCACGTCCATGCCGTCCAGCCCCGCCGTGACCTCGTCGGCCAACTTGTACACATCGACCTGGGCCCGCCCGCAGGACGGGCACGAGACGATCTCCAGGCGCCGCTGCCGCAGCCCCAGGGACTCCAGGATCTGGATGCCGACCTTGACCTCCTCGGCGGGCGGGGCCGACAGGGACACACGGATGGTGTCGCCGATCCCCCGCGACAGCAGCGCCCCGAAGGCCACCGCCGACTTGATCGTGCCCTGGAAGGCCGGACCGGCCTCGGTGACCCCCAGGTGCAGCGGGTAGTCGCAGCTCTCGGCGAGCAGCCGGTAGGCCTCGATCATCACGACCGGGTCGTTGTGCTTGACCGAGATCTTGATGTCCCTGAAGTCGTGCTCTTCGAAGAGCGACGCCTCCCACAGCGCGCTCTCGACCAGTGCCTCGGGCGTCGCCCTGCCGTACTTCTGGAGCAGGCGCCGGTCCAGGGAGCCGGCGTTGACGCCGATCCGGATCGGCGTGCCGTGGTCCTTCGCCGCCCGCGCGATCTCCTTCACCTGGTCGTCGAACTTCTTGATGTTGCCCGGGTTCACCCGGACCGCTGCGCAGCCCGCCTCGATGGCCGCGAACACGTACTTCGGCTGGAAGTGGATGTCCGCGATCACCGGGATCTGCGACTTGCGGGCGATGGTCGCGAGAGCGTCCGCGTCGTCCTGCGTGGGGCAGGCGACGCGGACGATCTGGCAGCCGGACGCGGTGAGTTCGGCTATCTGCTGCAGGGTGGCACCGATGTCCGACGTACGGGTCGTCGTCATCGACTGCACCGACACCGGGGCTCCGCCCCCGACCGCCACCGGACCGACGTGGATCTGCCGCGACACGCGCCGCGGTGCGACCGGCCGGGCCGGTACCTCGGGAACGCCCAAGGGGACGGCGGTCATGGCGTCACTCCCGGTTTCCGGCGACGGTCTCGCGCATGGCCCGCAGCGACTCCTTCAGGGAGCCCATGGTGGCGAGGACGGCGGTGGGCTCGTAGCCGCAGTGCGCCATGCAGTTGGCGCAGCGCGGGTCCTTGCCGCGGCCGTACTTGTCCCAGTCGGTCTCCTCGACGAGTTCGCGGTACGTCGGCACGTACCCGTCGCTCATCAGGTAGCAGGGGCGCTGCCAGCCGAAGAGCGAGTAGTTCGGGATCGCCCACGCGGTGCACGGGAAGTCGACCCTGCCCTCCAGGAAGTCCAGGAAGAGCGGGGAGTGGTTGAGCCGCCAACGCCTGCGGTTGCCGCCCGCGAAGGCCTTCTTGAACAGCTCCCGGGTCTGCTCGACGCCGAGGAAGTGCTCCTGATCGGGCGCCTTCTCGTAGGCGTAGGCGGGCGAGATCATCATCTCGTCCACCTGCAGGTCGTCATTGAGGAAGTTGAGCACCTCGATGATGGTCTGCGGGGTGTCGGTGTTGAAGAAGGTGGAGTTGGTGGTCACCCGGAAGCCGCGCCGCTTGGCCTCCTTGATGGCTTCCACCGCCTCGTCGAACACGCCCTCCTTCGCCACGGACTCGTCGTGCCGCTCGCGCAGCCCGTCGATGTGCACCGCGAAGGCGAAGTAGGGCGAGGGCGTGAACTTGTCCATCTTCTTGCGCAGCAACATGGCGTTGGTGCACAGGAAGACGTATTTCCGCCTGGCCACCAACTGGCGCACGATCTCGTCGATCTGAGGATGCATCAGCGGCTCGCCACCGGCGATGGACACCATCGGCGCACCGGACTCCAGCACCGCGCCCACGGCCTGGGCCACCGGCATGCGCTGCTTGAGCACACCCGCCGGGTGCTGGATCTTGCCGCAGCCCTCGCACTTGAGGTTGCAGGCGAACAGCGGTTCCAGCTCGACGATGAGCGGAAACTTGTCCCGCCTGCGGATCTTCTGTTCAGCCAGGTAAGTAGCGACCTTGATGGACTGACGCAGCGGCATGGCCATCTGGCTCACCTCCGGGGGAGCAACAAAGAACGGTGCCATTCGAAAAAAGCAGGAAGGACGGTGCGAAGAACGCGGAAGGCTGATATTCCACCGCGCACCGTGCCGATTCGGACGAGTTCATGTTCTGGAGCGTCCACGACCACCCGTACGGCCGCAACCGGGCGCTCGCCCGCGCGGACGGCGCTCAGGAGCGTGGCCGCGGACTCCATGTCGACCGCGATCGCGCCGGTCGCGAGCAGGTCGGACCGCTCATGGCCGCGGACGACATGGTCGGAACCGGTGACGGGCCCGGTGTGGACGGTGCGCCCGGGCAGGATGCGCACGAGTTCCTTGACGAGCAGGTCGGTGCCCACGCACGGGACGGTCCCGTGCGGGTCCCGGGTCTCCTCGGCGACGACCAGGTCGCCGGGGTGCATCCCGGGCGCGAGCCCGGCGCAGAAACCGGTGGCCAGGACGGCCGCGTCGGCCAGCGCCGGGTCCGCGAGGAGCCGGGTGAAGGAGCGTTCCGCCGCCTTGGGGCCCATGCCCGTGCGGACGATGCTGAACGGCCCGCCGGCACTGCCCCGGTCGCCGGTGCGCAGGGCGAGGTGCTCGATGCCGAGCGCGCAGGCGATCAGCAGCGGGGCCGGGGCGGGCTGGGCGCTCATTCAGCCCCCCTTGACCTCGGAGAGCGGCTTCTTGATCTCGGAGAGCGGCTTCCTGGCCCTGGCGAGCAGCTGCCGCTCGAAGGGGTCGCCGTGCAGGTACCGGCCGAGCGCGGTGAGCGGGAAGACCTGCCGGTAGAGGTGGTAGTTGATGGAGAAGTCCCAGGGGAAGCCGGTGCCGGTGAAGTACGGCTCGTCCCAGGAGCCGTCCTCCCGCTGGGTCTCGGCCAGCCACCTGACACCGCGCTCGACGGCCTTGGAGTCCTGCTCCCCCGCCGCGAGCAGGGCCATCAGCGCCCACGCGGTCTGCGAGGCGGTGGAGGCTCCGCGGCCGCTCCACTCCTTGACGTGCTTGTAGGAGCGCAGGTCCTCGCCCCAGCCGCCGTCGTCGTTCTGGACGCTCTCCAGCCAGGTCACGGCCCGCCGGATCGCCGGGTGGGAGCCGGGCAGTCCGGCCGCGGTCAGCGCGGGCACCACCGAGCCGGTGCCGTAGACGTAGTTCACGCCCCAGCGCCCGAACCACGAGCCGTCCGGCTCCTGTTCGGCGAGCAGCCACTCGATGCCGCGCCGGGTGCGCGGGTCGTGGGCGAGGCCCTCGGCGGCGAGCATCTCGACCACGTGCGCGGTGACGTCCGCGGAGGGCGGGTCGATGACCTCGCCGAAGTCGCAGAACGGCAGCCGGTTCGGGAACGGGCTGGTGTTGTCGACGTCGAAGGCGCCCCACGCGCCGTTCTTCGACTGCATCCCGAGGTTCCAGCGCACCGCGCGCCCGATCGCCCCGTCCACCCGGTCGGGGTCGTGATGCCTGACCCGGCGCAGCGCGAGGGCGACCTCGGCGGTGTCGTCGATGTCCGGGTAGTTGTCGTTGTGGAACTCGAACGCCCAGCCGCCGGGCGGCAGCCCGGGCCGCTTCACGGCCCAGTCGCCGGGCCGGACGATCTCCTCACCGAGCATCCAGTCGGCGGCCTTGACCAGTTGGGGGTGGTCGACGGGCAGTCCGGCGTCGGCCAGGGCGATGGTGGCGAGGCAGGTGTCCCACACCGGGGACTGGCAGGCCTCGATCATCCGGGCGCCGTCCTCGCGCCATACGGCGAAACGGTCCAGCGAGGCGAGGCCCTCGCGCATCACCGGGTGCTGGAGGTCGTAGCCGAGCAGGTGCAGGGCGATGACCGAGTACACGGCCGGTGGCTGGATGCCGCCCCAGCAGCCGTCGTTCTCCTGGCGCTCGATGATCCAGCGGGCGGCGGAGTTCATGGCGGCCCTGCGCAGGCGGCGCGGGGCGACCTTGCGCAGCTGGTGCAGCGCCTTGTCCAGGCGCTGGAAGGCTCCGTCCCAACTGGCCACCGGTGCAAGTGGCTTGGCCGGGTTGGGGTCCGCCGGGTCGGTGTGCAGCTCGTCCAGCGGGAAGGGTGCCGGGCGGACCGGGCGCTTGGCCGAGACGATGGTCAGCGGCACGATGGTCTGCCGCGCCCAGCAGCCGAAGTCGTAGATGTTGAGCGGCATCCAGCTGGGGAAGTAGATCAGCTCCGGCGGGAGTTCGGGCAGGTCCTCCCACTTCCACCAGCCGAACAGGGCCAGCCAGATCCGGGTGAACACCCGGGCGGCGGCGATCCCGCCTCGCTCGCGGATCCAGGCGGAGGCCTTCGCCATGTGCGGGGCGTCGGGCGCGTCGCCGGCCAGGCGGAGGGCTACGTACGCCTCGACGGTGGTGGACAGTTCGCCGGGCCCGCCGTAGAAGGTGGCCCAGGTGCCGTCCTCGCGCTGCTCGCCGCGGATGAACAGGGCGGCGGCCTGTGTCGTCGCCTCGTCGCGAATCCCCATGAACTGACGGAGCAGCAGGTCCTCGGCGTCCATGGTGACGTTCGTCTCGAGGTCGCCCTTCCACCAGCCCTGGGCGTCCTGCCGTGCCAGCAGGAAGTCGGTGGCGCGCCGTGCGGCGCGTTCGGCGGCTTCTTGCACCCCGGCCGCCGCGGGGGTCGTGATGTCGGTTTCGCTGGCCGCGGCAGCGCGGGGCGGGATGGTCGCCCCGGTGCTTCCGTCGGTCGTCGCTGTCATGGCTTCCCCTTAGTGCAGTCGTGCGAGTCGTGCTGCTGTGGGTCCGCCGTCGGCCGGTGTCCGTCGTCCCTCGACACCGGCCGGCGACTACGCGAGGGCTATTCGACCGATAACGATCATCTCTTTCGTACGACGACGAAGTCGGCGAGTGCCGTGAAGGCGTCCCGCACCTGTTCGGGCATGTCGACGGTGTCGAGGGCGTCGATGGCGATGGTGTGCTGACGGCGCGCTTCCTCGGCCGTCCACTCGCGGCCGCCGGCCTCATCGATCAGGGCGGCGCGGGCCGCGAACTCCTCCTCGGAGAAGTTCTCGAAGTCGCTGCTCTTGGCGTCGGCGGCGAGGATCTCGCCGAGCCGCTCGGAGGCGGAGCCGCCCGCGGCGAGCGCGGCCACGACCGGCAGGGACTTCTTGCGCTGGCGCAGATCGCTCCAGGTCTGCTTGCCGGTGGACTCCGGGTCGCCCCAGATGCCGAGCAGGTCGTCGACGGCCTGGAAGGCGAGGCCCAGGTGGTAGCCGTACTTCTCCAGGGTGTCGGCGGTGCGGTCGTCGGCGCCGCCGAGCACCGCGCCGATGGAGCTGGAGGCGGCGAGCAGGGCGCCGGTCTTGTTGCCCTCCATCTCCAGGCACTCCTCGACGCTGACGCGGTCGCGGTGCTCGTAGGAGATGTCCTGCGCCTGACCGTCGATCAGGGCGCGGCTGGCGGCGGTCAGGCGGCGGGTGGCGCGGCCGGCCTCGACCGTGCCGAGCTCCAGCAGGATCTCGTTGGCGAGAGCGAACAGGGCGTCGCCGACCAGGATGGCCTGGGCGGGGCCGTGCACCTTCCAGACCGTGTCGCGGTGCCGGCGCTGCTCGTCGCCGTCCATCAGGTCGTCGTGCAACAGCGAGAAGTTGTGAACGAGTTCGACGGCGACGGCCCCGGGGATGCCCACCTCGGGTGCGGCGCCGGTGACCTCGGCGGAGAGAACGGCCAGGGCGGGGCGCACGGCCTTGCCGCCGTCGCCGTCGGCCGGGTTGCCGGCCGCGTCGATCCAGCCGAAGTGGTAGGCGGCGACGGTGTCCATCGGAGGCGCCAGGCGGTCGACGGCCGCACGCAGGACCGGTGTGGCCAGGGTCCGGCCGCGCTCCAGAAGCGCGGTCACGTCCACCGCGGTCCTCCGAGCGGGCGTCGAGGCCGGGGGCACAGTGGGCACAGTCTCTCCTCTTGTTGCGGTACCGGGGGTGCGGGGGCCTGCCGCGTGCTGATCGAGCGTCACGCCGCCTCCTCGAACTCGAAGAGGCGGCGGGGGCGGGGCCGGCCCAGGGCGCTCAGCGCGGCATCGGCCGCGCTCACTCCACTGCGGACCGCACTTTCCATGGTCGCGGGCCACCCGGTGGCGGTCCACGCTCCGGCCAGGTACAGGCCGGGGGCCTTGGTGCGGGCGCCGGGCCGCAGCCGCCCGACGCCGGGGGTGGGAGCGAACGTCGCCGTGCGCTCCCGGGTCACGAAGAAGTCCTGCACGGCCGCGCCGCGCGTGCCCGGGATGAGGCGCTCCAACTCGGGCAGGTAGCGCTCGCGGAGCTCGGCGACCGGTGCGTCGATCTCGTCCTGCGCGGCGGACTGGGACAGTGCCAGGTACTGCCCCTCGGCGAGCCCGGACGCGTCCGTCCGGTCGAAGACCCACTGCACCGGGGTGCCGAGGGCGGCGAAGAAGGGCCGGGCGAGCACCTTGCGGTCGTAGACGACATGCACGTTGAGGATCGGCGCGGTGCCGATCCTCAGCAGCTGTTCGGGGGCGTCGAGGGCGCCGGGCGGCAGCAGGTCGTGCGTCTCGCGCTGGGGTACGGCGAGGACGACCGCGTCGGTCCGGAGCGTCTCGCCGGGAACCTGAACGCTCCAGGTCCCGTTTTCGTTGATGGAGACGGAGGTGACGCGTGTACGGACTTCGGTACGGACGCCCGCGGAGTCGAGCGCCTTGCGGGCCAGCCGGTCGTGCAGTTCGCCCAGCGGGACATGGGCCCAGCCGATGTCGGCCGCGCCCGGGTCGGACAGCAGACCGGTCTTGAACACCATCGCGGCGAGCCCCAGCGAGGCGTCGCCCGCGACCGCGTTGAGGGTGGCGACCCCGACCAGGTCCCACAGGGCCTCGACGGCACGCGCCGACTGGCCGTGGGCGGCCAGCCAGCTGCCGAAGTCCTGGGTGTCCAGGGTCGGATCGGCGAGGTCGAGCCCCTTGAGCGCGAGCGCGGCACGCCCGACCGCGGCACGCTCGGCGAGCGACAGGTGCGGATAGGTCGCCAGGCTCCGGCCCAGATGCAGGGGTACGGGCAGGGCGTCGCGCCGCAGCCTGCCGAGCCGCCGTCCCTCGGGCCGGTTCACGTCGAGTACGGGCACGTCGAGACGATCCTGCAGCGGTGCCAGCGCCGCGCCCTCGATGCGGTCGAGGAACCAGCGGTAGGCGGTGCAGCAGCGCAGGTACACGTGCTGGCCGTTGTCGACGGTCAGGTCGCCGCGCCGGAAGGAGAAGGCGAGGCCGCCCAGTCTCGGCCTGCCTTCGAGCAGGGTGACCCGGACGCCCGCGTCGGCGAGTGCGAGCGCAGCGGTGATCCCGGCGAGACCGCCGCCGACCACGACGGCACTGCGCCCCGCCGGTGCCGGGGTGTCGGCGTGCGCCGCCGAGTCGTGTGCGCCGTCGCTCATCGTGCGTCCTTCCGTGCGTGCCCAAGCGCTCCACTGAACGAGCCGGCCTGCTTGGCGTGCTGGATGAACGGTGCACGCTCGGCCGTCGCAGTCAGGGACGCCACGCCGCAGCGGAGGGTTGCCCGCCGCATCGGGCCGTCGGAGTCCATCAGGCGCGCCTCCTGACGGTCCGCCGGGACACGTGCCGGGTGTCGAGGCCCGACAGTCCGCGTACGGCGACGTACGCCTTCTCGCGTCCGGGCAGCGAGACACGGCCGCGCAGCACGGCCTCCGGGTCGCGCTCGATGCGGTCGAGCAGACGGCGGTAGATGCCGGCCATGGCGGCGACGCAGGCGCCGCTGCGCCGGTCGAGCATGGGGAGGAGCCGGTAGCCCTCGGCGAAAAGGGCGCGGGCCCGTCGTACTTCGAAGTGCACGAGGCCCGCGAAGTCGGAGCCCTCCGGTGGGGTCGGGCCGTTGAAACCGGCCGAGCACCCGAATTTCGCGAGGTCGTCGGCGGGCAGATAGGTACGGCCGCCCTCGGCGTCCTCGCGGACGTCTCTGAGGATGTTGGTGAGCTGCAGCGCGAGACCGAGCGTGTCGGCGTACTCGGACGCGCGCTCGGCGCCGCGCGCCCCCGGTTCCGTGCCGAACACACCGAGCGAGAGGCGGCCGATGGCGCCGGCCACACAGCGGCAGTAGACCTTCAGGTCGTCCCAGGTCTCGTAGCTCTCCCCGCGCAAGTCCATCTGGACGCCGTCGATCAGCTCGTCCAGGCCGCCGAGCGGGATCGGGAAGGCGTCGGCGGCATGGGTGAGGGCGACGGCCACCGGGTCGGTGTCGTCCTCCTCGACCCGGCCCGCGCGGACGCGGTCGAGCAGCGCCCGGGTGTCCTCGAGGCGCACGACCTTGACGTCGCCGGGCAGGTCGCCGTCGCCGATGTCGTCGACACGCCGGGAGAAGGCGTACAGCGCGGACATGGCGCGGCGCTTGGGCGTCGGCAGCAAGCGGATGCCGTACGCGAAGTTGCGGGCCTGCTGCCCGGTGACGGCCTCGCAGTAGCTGTAGGCGGCGAGTACCGGTGCGGACACGTGTGGCACAGACTCCACGGTCCGGATCACCCCTCTCCTCGCAGGGTCGAGCCCACCTCACGCAGCAACTGGACCTTGCCGGGTCTGGGCGGGCCGGGAAGTACGTCGTATTCGGCGGCGGCGATCGCCCGGATCGCCGCCCTCCCCCCTGCCACGAACCCCGCGAGCAGCAGCTTCAACCTGCCGTGGACGCTACCCACCAAGGGGGCGCCTTCATTCAGCAGATCGCGGGCGCGTTGCGCTTCGTATGCAACCAGAGCGCGCAACGATGCGCCCGTGGTTTTCGTGGCGAGATCCGTTTCCTGGACGTGGAAGCGCTTCATGTCCTCGGCGGGCAGATAGATCCGGTCATGGCCGAAGTCCTCGGCGACGTCCTGGAGGTGTTCCACGATCTGCAGTGCGGTGCAGATCGCGTCGGAGAGGTGGATCCGCTCGGGGGTCGAGGTACCGGTGACGGCGAGGACGAGGCGGCCGACGGGGTTGGCGGACAGCTCGCAGTAGGCGAGGAGGTCGTCGTAGGTCTCGTACCGGGCGACCAGCTGGTCCTGGCGGTTGGCGGCGATCAGGCCGAGGAAGGGCTCGGGGGTGAGGGCGCGGCGGCGGACGGTGGGCTGCAGGCGGCGGAGCAGGGGGTGGCGGGGCGTGCCGTCGAAGACACGCCGTAGGTCGGCCTCGAAGGCGTCGAGGAGGGCCAGTCGGTCCTCCGCCTCGGCGGCCGTCACACCCAGGGCGCGCGCGTCGGCTCCACCGGGGGCCAGGTCACCGTCGCCGATGTCGTCCACCAGGCGGGCGAAGCCATACACCGCCATGAGGTCGGCACGCCAGGCCCGGGGCAGGAAAAAGGGGGCCACGGGAAAGTTCTCGCTCGCAGCCTTGTCCAGTGTGGCGCGCTCCAGTTCGGGCGCCGTGTCGGTTCCCGTCATCGCGCGCTGCCCGGGGCGGGGACGGCACATGCTGCGTTGAGCTGGGGAGTTTCCGTAGCCATTGCCGTCACATCTCCCGTTCTACACTGCCGATCCAATACACACTATTTCGGACACGCCGCCCGGCCCTCCGGGGGGCTGTCGCCGGGAGGGTGTCGCGCATTATGGCCCTACTTGCCGCTTTCCGGCACCCGTACAGCTTACGTTGTACAACGCGGCAAGGTCCGTCGGGGTGTCCTGCACATCACAACAACACACCGATTGGCGTCAAGATTCCTAAGGGCGCCGGGAGTTGACGTTTCCTTTGCAGACGCAGGGCCCCACCGGACGGTTGCCGACGGGGCCCTGGCCGAAACGGCTCAACGGGTCACTTGCCCGTGAACTTCTCGTACTCCTTGAGGACCTCTTCGGTCGGCCCGTCCATGCGCAGTTCGCCGCGCTCCAGCCACAGGACACGGTTGCAGGTGTCGCGAATGGACTTGTTGTTGTGACTGACCAGAAACACCGTGCCGGCCTCCTTGCGCAGTTCCCGGATGCGCTCCTCGGAGCGCTTCTGGAACTTGCGGTCACCGGTGGCCAGCGCCTCGTCGATCATGAGGACGTCGTGGTCCTTGGCGGCGGCGATGGAGAAGCGCAGCCGGGCCGCCATGCCGGAGGAGTAGGTGCGCATCGGCAGGGTGATGAAGTCGCCCTTCTCATTGATGCCGGAGAAGTCGACGATCTCCTCGTAGCGCTCCTTGACCTGCTCGCGGGACATTCCCATGGCGAGACCGCCGAGGATCACGTTGCGCTCGCCGGTGAGGTCGTTCATCAGGGCCGCGTTCACACCGAGCAGCGAGGGCTGGCCGTCGGTGTAGACCTTGCCCTTCTCGGCGGGCAGCAGACCGGCGATGGCTCGCAGCAGGGTGGACTTGCCCGAGCCGTTGGAGCCGATCAGGCCGATGGCCTCACCGCGGTAGGCGACGAAGGAGACTCCGCGCACGGCGTGCACCTTGCGCACGCCCCGCTCCTCGCCACGCTTGAGTATGCGGCTCAGGGCGGCCGTCGCACTGCCCTTGCCCGTCTTCGCGCCGTTGACGCGGTAGACGATGTGCAGGTCGTCGGCGATGACCGTCGGGCGCCGCTCGGCACTGTCCTGGGGGTTCTGCTCAGCCACGGCCGTACCTCTCCTCCGCCTTCCAGAAGTACACGAACCCGCCGGCGATGGCGACCACGGCCCAGAACAGGGCGATGCCCCACACGTGCGGCGGCAGGTTCGAGGCGCCGTACCCGTCGATCAGCGCGAAGCGCATCAGGTCCATGTAGATGGCGGCCGGGTTCACCTGCAGCAGGCGGACCACCCACTCGGAACGGCCCTCCATCATCGTGGTGATGGAGAACATGACACCGGAGGCGTACATCCAGGTCCGCAGGATGAACGGCATCAGCTGGGCGAGGTCCGGCGTCTTGGCGCCCAGACGCGCCACGATCAGTGCCAGCCCGGTGTTGAACAGGAACTGCAGCACCAGGACCGGCACGATCAGCAGCCAGGACAGGCTCGGGTAGCTGCCGAAGCCGATCGCCACGATGAACATCACGATCATCGAGAAGAGCAGCTGCTGCAGCTGCTGCAGCGAGAAGGAGACGGGCAGCGAGGCGCGCGGGAAGTGCAGGGCGCGCACCAGGCCCAGGTTGCCGGAGATGGCGCGGACGCCCGACATGATCGAGCTCTGCGTGAAGGTGAAGACGAACACGCCCGTGACCAGGAACGGGATGTACACGTCCTTGGACATGCCCCGGCTCGCGTGCAGGATGACGCCGAAGATGAAGTAGTAGACCGCCGCGTTCAGCAGCGGGGTCGCCACCTGCCACAGCTGACCGAGCTTGGCCTGGCTGTACTGCGCGGTCAGCTTCGCCTGCGAGAAGGCGAGGATGAAGTGGCGCCGCCCCCACAGCTGCCGGACGTACTCGGTGAGCGAGGGCCGGGCACCGCTCACGGCGAGCCCGTACTTGGCGGCGAGCTGGGCCGCCGTCAGTCCCTCGTCGGGCGACGGGGCCGCGGTCACCGCGACACCGCCGTCGTGCGTTGTCTCACTCACAGGTGGAAGCTTTCGTCTTCTAGTGCGTCGGGTTCGTCGGGAACGTAGTGGTCGGCGTGGTTCGTCGTGTCTGCGCCGTCCGGCTGCGTCGGATCCGGCTTCGGGCGCGCCCTCGGGGCGCGGCCCGCACCGTCGAGCTTGTCAGATGACGGGGGGCCGGCCCAGTCGTGTGAGCCGCCACACCGTGCGCCACCGCATCGGGCGGCGGGGGCCGCACGGGGAGGTCCAGCCCTCCTTGAAGCCGCCGAACCAGGCCTTCAGGGCCGGTCCCGAGGGGCGGCGCAGCAGGGTGAGCAGCAGCCAGACCCCGAGGTAGACGGGGACCAGGAGCGCCGGGAGGTTGCGCCGGGCCAGCCAGACCCGGTTGCGGGCGACCATGCGGTGGTACACCGCGTGCCGCGAGGGCGCGGTCGTCGGGTGGTACAGCACCATGTCGGACCGGTAGTCGATCATCCAGCCCGCGTCGAGGGCCCGCCAGGCGAGGTCGGTCTCCTCGTGGGCGTAGAAGAACTCGTCCGGGAGCACGCCGGCCTCGGCGAAGACCCGGGTGCGGACCGCGTTGGCACCGCCGAGGAAGGTGGTGACCCGGGAGGAGCGCATCGGGTCGGAGGCGCGCAGCCGCGGGACGTGCCGGCGCTGGGTCTCGCCCGTGTCCGGGTCGGCGATGCGGAAGCTGACGATGCCGAGCTTCGGGTCGGCGTCGAACGCCTGGCGGCACAGCTCGGCGGTGTCGTGGCGGGCGAGCAGGCCGTCGTCGTCGAGGAAGAGGAGTATGTCGACGTCGCGGCCGCTCGGGCCGAAGGCCTCTATGCCGACGTTGCGGCCGCCGGGGATGCCCAGGTTCTCGGGCAGCTCTATGGTCCGTACGCCCTCGGGGACGTCCGGGACGGGCGAGCCGTTGCCGACGACGACCACCTCGACCCGGTCACCGTCCTGCTTGGCGACCGAGTCGAGCAGCGCACGCAGTTCCTCGGGCCGGTTGCCCATGGTGATGATGACCGCGCCGACCTTCATGCCGCTCACCTCAGCCTGCTGGAGGCGAGGATGGACACCAGGTGCAGCACGGTCTGCAGCACGGCGATGCCGGCGAGCACGGCGGTGCCGAGCCGGGTGAAGAACAGGTCGCCGTGGATCTGGTCCAGGACCGCTAGGACCAGGATCAGGAGCGAGGCCTCGATGCCGAGGATCAGCCGGTGGAACTTGAGCGCCGAGGCGGCCCGGCGGGCCAGCGCCATGCCGGAGGAGCGCGGCTCGGACGCCGCCTCCTTGACCGGCGCCATGCCGGCCTGGTGCCGGGCGACACCGACGAGGTCGGTCTCGGCCTTGATCAGGATCGCGCCGAGCGCGGCGAGGGTGCCGAGGAAGGCCCACAGCCAGTCGATACGGCCCGTGCCCCACAGGTCGGCGGCGCGCAGGCCGAGGCCGACCAGGACGGCAGCGTCGGTCAGGTACGCACCGACGCGGTCCAGGTAGACCCCGCCGAGCGAGTACTGCTTCTTCCAGCGGGCGATCTCGCCGTCGACGCAGTCCAGCAGCAGGTACAGCTGGGTGGCGACCACGCCGAGCACGGCGCCCGCGATCCCCGGCACCAGCAGGGCCGGGGCCGCGAGCACACCGCAGACGGTCATCAGGTACGTGAGCTGGTTGGGCGTGACCCTGGTGTTCACCAGGTAGCGGTCGACGCGCAGGGACACCTCGCGCATGTAGAGGCGTCCCGCCCAGTGCTCACCGCTGCGCCGGTCCTTCACCCCGGCGGGGTGGACGACCGGTCGGAGTTCAGCTACCGATGGCCTTGACATAGTCGGCGTAGATGTCCTTGATCTGGTTCGTCTTGAGGTCGAGGTGCTCGAGGATCGTGTAGCGGCCGGGTCTGGTCTCCGGAGCGAACTCCACGGCGCGGACGAACTCGTCCAGCGTGAAGCCGATCTCCTCCGGCAGCACCGGAAGCCCGTGCCGACGCAGCACCTCGGCCATGTACACCGACTCCTCGTGCGCTCCGCGCAGGTACATCGCGAAGGCGGCACCGAGCCCGCACTGCTCGCCGTGGCTCGCGGCGCGCTTGGGGAAGAGCAGGTCGAAGGCGTGGTTGATCTCGTGGCAGGAGCCCGAGGCGGGCCGGGAGTCACCCGAGATCGACATGGAGATACCGGTGAGGACCAGCGCCTCGGCGAGCACCTGGAGGAAGTCGTTGTCGCCGATGCCGCCGGGGTGCCGGAGCACCGCCTCGCCGGCCTGGCGGGCCATGGCCGCGGCCAGACCGTCGATCTTCTCGCCGTTGACGCGGTTGGACAGCTCCCAGTCCGCGACCGAGTTGATGTTGGAGATCGCGTCGCCGATGCCGGAGCGCACGAAGCGCGCCGGTGCCTCGCGGATCACGTCCAGGTCGATGAGGACGGCGATCGGGTTCGGCACACCGTAGGAGCCGCGGCCGGCGTCGTTGTCGAGCGTGGCGACCGGCGAGCACAGGCCGTCGTGCGCGAGATTCGTCGGCACGGCGACCAGGGGCAGGCCGACACGCGCCGCGGCGAACTTGGCGCAGTCGATGATCTTGCCGCCACCGAGACCCACGACGGCGTCGAAGTGGCCGGCCTTCATGTCGCCGGCCAGCCGGATCGCGTCGTCGAGGGTGCCGCCGCCGACCTCGTACCAGGTGGCGCCGGGCAGCGAGGGGGCGATGCGCTCGCGCAGCTTGGCGCCGGAGCCGCCGCTGACGGCGACGGCGAGCCGGCCCGACTGCGAGATCCGCTCGTCGGCGAGCACTCCGGCCAGGTCGTCGAGGGCACCCGGGCGGATGTCCACGACGACCGGCGACGGAATGAGCCGCGTCAGTACTGGCACGCGATCTCCCGTCCGCGGGCGAGGTCGTCGTGGTTGTCGATCTCGACCCACTGGACGTCACCGATCGGCGCGACGTCGATCTTGAAGCCGCGGTTCACCAGCTCCTGGTACCCGTGCTCGTAGAACTGCTGCGGGTCGGTCTCCCAGACCGTCTTCAGCGCGTCGGCCAGGTCGGGAGCGGCGTCGCCCTCGATCAGGGTGACACCGATGTACTCGCCGGTCGCCTCGGCCGGGTCCATCAGCTTGGTGATCTTCTGGACGCCCTTGGCGGGGTCGACGACGACCTTCATCTCCTCGTCGGCGAGGGACTTCACGGTGTCCAGCGCGAGGATGATCTTCTTGCCGTCGCCGCGGGCGGCGAGCAGCGTCTTCTCGACGGAGACCGGGTGCACCGTGTCGCCGTTGGCGAGGATCACACCGTCCTTGAGGGCGTCACGGCCGCACCACAGGGAGTAGGCGTTGTTCCACTCCTCGGCCTTGTCGTTGTCGATGAGGGTCAGCTTGAGGCCGTACTTCGCCTCCAGCGCCTCCTTGCGCTCGTACACGGCCTCCTTGCGGTAGCCGACGATGATCGCCACCTCGGTCAGGCCGATCTCGGCGAAGTTGCCGAGAGTGAGGTCGAGCACCGTGATCGAGTCCTCTATGCCCGCGGGGCCCACCGGCACGAGTGCCTTGGGAAGGCTGTCGGTGTAGGGGCGCAGACGCCGTCCGGCGCCGGCCGCCAGCACGAGGCCGATCATGCGGGTTCTCCTTCATCGTGTACGGCGGGTGCCCCTGCGGACACCCAGAAGCGGATGCTCTCGATGAGCACCACCAGGGCGACGACCACGGCGAGGACCGTGAGCGCGACCTTGAACTGCGAGGCGGTGAGCACCGCCGCGAGGACGGTGACGAGCACCGTCCGCCCCTCCTGGCCCCCGATGGCACGTACCAGCCAGGCCGGGGGCGCTCCGGCGTTGCCGCGGATGCGGTACACCGTGTCGTAGTGATGGTAGGCGACGGCGGCCACCAGGCCGAAAGCCGCAGGAAGGGCTCCGTTTACCCCTGCTTTGCTTGCGAGGACGAGCACCGTACCGTACTCGGCGGCCCGGAACAGCGGGGGGATCAGCCAGTCCAGGGCGCCCTTGAGGGGGCTGTACAGCGCCCGGCCGGAGGCGACGGCGTAGACCACGGCACCGGCGACAGGTGCCCAGGTCAGCCCGGAGAAGAGAGAGACGGCGAGGACGGCCGTGCCGCCCAGGGCCACCAGCAGCGGGCCACCGAGGAGGCCACGCGTGACACGCGACACGTACGAGGCGAGCGGTCCGTTGTCGGCGAGGTCCGCCAGCGCCTGCGCGGCCCGGTCGGTGCTCCCCCAGTGCTTAACGCCTGGGGGGACCCCCACCGCCCTGCGGGTCACCGAGCGCAGCACGCGGCCGGCCGTGGTGTAGGTCGCGGCGAAGGCGCACCCGGCGAGGAGCACGTAGAAGGTGATGCGGGGGGTGGTGAACGCGGTGAGGACGGCGATCATGGCCCAGCGTTCGCCGATCGGCAGGACGATCATCCGCCGCAGCCAGACCGTCCAGCCGACGCTGTCCAGCTTGTCGGAGAGGGCGGCGGTGGGGCTGGTGTTGGCGGTGGCGTCGTGGTTGGCCTCGTTGAAGGAGAAGTCCACGACGTGCCGGCAGGTCTGCAGGATCATCGCGCCGAGGGCGAGGGCCCACACGTCGTCGCCGCCGCGGGCCGCGCCGAGGGCGAGTCCCGCGTAGTAGGCGTACTCCTTGGCCCGGTCGAAGGTGGCGTCCAGCCAGGCGCCGAGCGTGGAGTACTTCAGGGCGTAGCGGGCGAGCTGGCCGTCGGTGCAGTCAAGGACGAACGAGGCGATCAGCAGCACGCCGGCCGCGACGAACCCGGCGCGGGTGCCGGTCGCCGCGCAGCCCGCCGCTATCAGCGCGGTGAGCAGCGAGGCGGTGGTGACCTGGTTGGGGGTCAGGCCCCGGCGGGCGCACCAGCGGGCGATGTAGCGCGAGTACGGGCTGATGAAGAACGTGGTGAAGAAGCCGTCGCGCGACTTCACGGCCGACTTCAGGCGTATGGCCTCGTCGTCGACGGCGGCGACGGCCTGCCGGACCTCGTTGCGGGCCTGCGGGTCCTCCGGCACGGCAGCCACCAGGCTGCCCAGCTCGGGACGGTGGACCGCGCTGCCGTCGGCGTCGAGGGCGGTGACCATGCGGTCGGCGACGCTGTCGACTCCCCCCACGCTCGACTTCGCTCGCGCGGGGGCGCCCCCATGGGCCGTACCGCCGTCGGCGGAGGTCTCGCGGGCCAGGGCCCGGGTCAGCGCCTGCCGGGCGGCGGGCTGTGCGGTGACGGCGCCGGGGACGGCGGCGAGCGGGAAGCGCGGGTCGGTGAGGCCGAGGCGCAGGGCGTGCAGGTGGCCGACGAAGCGGGCGTCGACCAGGGCCACGCGCCGGTCGGCCGGGACGGCCGCGAGCAGACTCTCCGCCTCGGAGGCGTCGGTGGCCGCGCGCACGTCGAAGCCGAGAGACCGCAGATCGTTCTCGAGCGACGATCCGGGCACCGGCTGACCGGTGACGATGGCGGTCGACAACCGAACTCACTCCCTGGGTGCCGGCGTGGCGGCGCCGGTCTTCTGCGTGGTTGGGGCGCCCCTGCCTGCGGCTCCCGGGCGGCATGTCGGCGAAGGGTATCCGATGGACTCGATCCCTTGTTCACCGGCCGTTCACGGTCCGGCCCACGGGGGCTGCCCAGGCCTTTGCCGCGATCATCATCGGTGATCCGGGGCCCGCCCCACAAACCGTGGCCCCAGACCCGGGCATCAGGGACATGCGGACGGGGCGGCATAGGGTGGGCGACCATGACGTGGCTGATCACCGGCGGAGCCGGATACATCGGGTCGCATGTGGCACGTGCCATGACGGGCGCCGGAGAGAGCGTCGTGGCGCTCGACGACCTGTCGGCCGCCGTGCCCTCGCGCCTCCCCGCGGACGTCCCGCTCGTCGAGGGTTCGACGATGGACGGCGACCTGCTGAAGCGGGTCTTCGCGGACTACGGCGTGACGGGTGTCGTCCATCTCGCGGCGCGCAAGCAGGTCGCCGAGTCCGTGGCCCAGCCCACCCGCTACTACCGGGAGAACGTGGGCGGCCTGGCCACTCTGCTGGACGCGACGGCCGAGGCCGGCGTCGGCCGGCTGCTGTTCTCCTCGTCGGCGGCCGTGTACGGCAACCCGGACGTGGACCTGATCACCGAGGACACCCCGTGCGCGCCGGTGAACCCGTACGGCGAGACCAAGCTCACCGGGGAGTGGCTGGTGCGGGCGGCGGGAGCCGCGCACGGAATCTCCACGGTGTGCCTGCGCTACTTCAACGTGGCGGGCGCGGCCGCGCCGGAACTGTCGGACACGGGTGTGTTCAACATCGTGCCGATGGTCTTCGACCGGCTCACCCGCGACGACGCCCCGCGGATCTTCGGTGCCGACTATCCGACGCCGGACGGCACCTGCATCCGTGACTACATTCACGTGGCCGACCTCGCCGAGGCGCATCTCGCGGCGGCCCGGCGGCTCTCCGACGGCGACCTGACCGGCGATCTGACGCTGAACATCGGCCGCGGCGAGGGCGTCTCGGTGCGCGAGCTGATCACGGTCATCGGTGAGGTCACCGGCGACCGGCGGGCGCCGCTGGTGGAGGCGCGTCGCCCGGGGGACGCGCCGCGCGCGGTCGCCTCGGCCGAGCGGGCCGCCGAGACACTGGGGTGGCGGGCCCGGCGCGGGGTACGCGAGATGGTGGAGTCGGCCTGGCAGGGCTGGCAGCTGCACCACGGCAAGTGAGTCGGCAACGCCCTGACCAGCGGTTCGTTTACGCAGGTCAGGGCACATGACAACGGTGTTCAGTGCCGCGTTGCCCGATACCCCCCGCCCGTAGTTCACTGTCAGCTCGGAAGCAACACGGAAGGGCGGACATCTCATGGGGGCAGGGCACGACCACGGGCATACGCACAGCCATGTGCCGCCCACAGGTACGGCCGCGGCCGCGTACCGTGGCCGGCTGCGCGTGGCGTTGGGCATCACGCTCATGGTCATGGTGGTCGAGATCGCCGGCGGTCTTCTCGCGGACTCGCTCGCCCTGATCGCGGACGCGGCCCACATGGCGACCGACGCGGTGGGTCTGGGCATGGCGCTGCTCGCCATCCACTTCGCGAACCGCCCGCCGAGCACCAACCGCACCTTCGGCTACGCCCGTGCCGAGATCCTCGCCGCCCTGGCCAACTGTCTGCTGCTGCTCTGCGTCGGCGGCTACGTCCTGTACGAGGCGATCCAGCGGTTCGTCACGCCCGCGGAGACCCGGGGCGGCCTGATGATCGTGTTCGGCTTCATCGGCCTGATCGCGAACACCGTGTCGCTCACCCTGCTGATGCGCGGGCAGAAGGAGAGCCTGAACGTGCGTGGCGCCTTCCTGGAGGTGGCCGCGGACGCGCTGGGCTCGCTGGCGGTGCTGATCTCCGCGACCGTGATCCTCACCACGGGCTGGCAGGCGGCCGACCCGATCGCCTCGCTCGTCATCGGACTGATGATCGTGCCGAGGACGCTGAAGCTGCTGCGCGAGACGCTGGACGTGCTGCTGGAGGCGGCCCCCAAGGACGTCGACATGGCGGAGGTGCGGGCGCACATCCTGGCCCTGGACGGGGTGGAGGACGTGCACGATCTGCACGCCTGGACGATCACCTCGGGCCTGCCCGTGCTGTCCGCGCACGTGGTGGTCAGCTCGGAGGTGCTGAACGCCATCGGGAACGAGAAGATGCTGCACGAGCTGCAGGGTTGCCTGGGCGGCCACTTCGACGTGGAGCACTGCACCTTCCAGCTGGAGCCGGGCGGGCACGCGGAGCACGAAGCACGTCTGTGCCACTGACCGCACACACATTCGTTCGATATTCCCGGAACGGTTCCCGGCTGGGCCCGCCGGGCACGATGACCTACCGGGCCCCACCTCGGTGCCGCCCCCCGCGCGGGACATGCGGACGTGCCGGGAAGTGCCGGGAGTGCCGGATTCGTACGGCAGACTTGGGGCGCGAAGACCGAGGCGAAGGATGGGTATGCCGATCACACCTGCCACCGAGACGCACAGCTCGTCGAACGGCACCGCAGAGGCGATTTTGCTGGAACTGGTCGACGAGAAGGGCGTGACGATCGGCACCGCGGAGAAGCTCGCCGCCCATCAGCCACCGGGACAGCTGCACCGGGCGTTCTCGGTGTTCCTCTTCGACGAGCAGGGCAGACTGCTGCTCCAGCAGCGGGCGCTCGGCAAGTACCACTCCCCCGGTGTGTGGTCCAACACCTGCTGCGGCCACCCCTACCCCGGCGAGGCGCCCTTCGCGGCCGCGGCCCGGCGGACGTACGAGGAGCTGGGCGTGTCGCCGTCGCTGCTGGCGGAGGCGGGCACGGTCCGCTACAACCACCCGGACCCGGCCTCGGGCCTGGTCGAGCAGGAGTTCAACCACCTGTTCGTCGGCCTGGTGCAGACACCGCCCGCGCCGGACTCGGAGGAGGTCGGTCAGACCGCCTTCGTGACGGCGGCCGAGCTGGCGGAGCGGCACGCCCAGGACCCGTTCTCGGCGTGGTTCATGACCGTGCTGGACGCGGCCCGTCCGGCGATCAGGGAGCTGACGGGCGAGTCCGCGGGCTGGTAGTCCCCCGTCAGGCGAGGGTCACGGGCTTGAGCGGCAGGGCGGCCCAGATCACCTTGCCGCCGCTCGCCGTGTGCTCCACGTCGACCACTCCGCCCGCCTCCCGGGCCACCTCGCGGACCAGGAGCAGCCCGCGGCCACCGGTCCGACCATGGTCGGCCTCCAGGGCGGTGGGGCGGTAGGGATGGTTGTCCTCCACCGAGACCCGTACCCACTCGGCCCCGACGGCCACCTCAACGGCGAGCACCGGCGACAGCAGCGCCGCATGCCGGACCGCGTTCGTGACCAGTTCGGAGACGATCAGCAGCAGCCCGTGGACCAGGTCGTCGGAGACCGGTACGCCCTGGCGCAGCAGCAGGTCCCGTACGGCGTGTCGCGCCTGCGGGACCGACGCGTCCACGGCGGCCGCAGTGAACCGCCACACTCCCTCGTACGGCAGTGGATCAGGCGGCCGCTCGGCGCCCCCCGCTGGGCGCGGGTCGTCCCCGCGCCCGTGGTTGTCCATCGTCCGGTCGCCACCCTCGCGCTCGATTGTCACCACACGTCGAGTGTTGGTAACGATCCGCTCCGCACCGAAGGACTGAACACAAGTCAGCGCTTATCGAACGGTTCTGATCGCGTGCGTATGACAACGGCAGTTGTGGGACCACTCCTGTCCCCCTGACGCCGGTTCACGAACTATTCGTGTTGTGGGAAAACTCCCAAAGAGCCCGGCGGAGCCGTCCGGATAGCATCCACCGCATGGATCCCCAGCTGTCGCACCAGGTCGTCGACGCCGTCGCCACGGTCGTCATCCGTCACCCGGCCAAGCGCAACGCCATGACGGCCGCGATGTGGCGAGCCATGCCGCCGCTGCTGGCCCGGCTGGCGGGAGACCCGGACGTACGGGCGCTGGTGCTCACCGGGGAGGGCGCGACCTTCTGCGCGGGCGCGGACATCTCCACGCTCCAGGGCTCGCCCGCCGAGGCGCAGGGGCTGGCCGTGGCGGCCGAGGAGGCCCTCGCCGCGTTTCCCAAGCCGACGCTCGCCGCGATCCGCGGCCACTGCGTGGGCGGCGGAGCCCAGCTCGCCGCGGCCTGCGATCTTCGGCTGGCCGAGGAGGGCGCACTGTTCGGGGTGACGCCGGCGAAGCTCGGGATCGTGTACCCGGCCTCGTCCACCCGGCGGCTGGTCTCGCTGGTGGGACCGGCCACCGCCAAGTACCTGCTGTTCTCGGCCGAATTGATCGACACCCAGCGGGCGCTGCGCACCGGGCTCGTGGACGAGGTGCTGCCCGAGGGCGAACTGGACAAGCGGGTGGCCGAGTTGGCCCGGATCCTGGTGTCGCGCTCCCAGCTCACCCAGGCCGCCGCGAAGGAGTTCGCGAACGGCCGCACCGACCGGGACGCCCACTGGGCGGAGCAGGCACGCGGCAGCGGCGACACCGCGGAGGGGGTCGCCGCGTTCCTGGAGCGCAGGCAGCCGCGCTTCACCTGGAGCGTGTCTACACCAGAGTGAAGCGGCTGTGGGTGCGGAACTCCTCCACGAGGTGCGCGGGCGCCTTGTCCGGGGAGCCGGCGTCGTACGGCGGCTGCGGGTCGTACTCGATCAGCAGCTGGACGGCCTGGGCGTGTTCGTCGCCGGCGATCCTGCCGACCAGGGTGAGGCCCATGTCGATGCCCGAGGAGACGCCGGCGGCGGTGACGTACTTGCCGTCGGTGACGACCCGCTCCCCCGTCGGTTCGGCGCCGAACTCCTTCAGAAGGTCCAGCGCGAGCCAGTGACTGGTGGCGCGCCGGCCCCTCAGCAGGCCCGCGGCGCCGAGCAGCAGCGAGCCCGAGCACACCGAGGTCGTCCAGGTGCTCGTCGCGTCGACGGCGCGCAGCCAGTCCAGCAGGGCCTGGTTCTTCAGCTGGTCGAAGGTGCCGGGGCCGCCGGGGACCACCACGATGTCGGGGTTGGGCACCTCGTGCAGGGCCTTGTCCGCGGTGACGGCGAGAAAGCCGGTGTCGGTGCGTACGGGGCCGGGCTGCTCGGCGACGAAGTCGACCCGCGCGTCCGGGAGATGACTGAGGACCTCGTAGGGTCCCACGATGTCCAGGGCGGTGAAGCGGTCGTGGACGAGCAGGGCGATGTGCATGGGGATTCCCTTCACTGGGCGCGTTCCGGACTCGGTGGCGTACTGCGGTTTCAGTGGGCGGATGCCGGATGGAAGCGTCTGCGGTACTCCGCGGGCGGGGTGCCGAAGGACCTGACGAAGGCGCGTCGCATGGCTTCGGGGGTGCCGTAGCCGCTGGCGCGGGAGATCTCCTCCACGCCGTCGGACGTGTCCTCCAGGAGCCGGCGGGCGTGTTCGAGGCGGACGCGGTCGACGTAGCGGCCGGGTGTCGTACCGGTCTCCTCGCGGAAGGCGCGGGCGAAGTGGCGGGGCGAGAGCCGGGCGCGGGCGGCGAGGGACTCGACGGTCAGGTCGTCGGCGGGGTGTTCGGTGATCCATCGCTGGACCTCCCGGAGGGGTTCGCGCTGCGCGGTCTGGGCGGCGAGCTGGGCGCTGAACTGCGCCTGGTTGCCGGGCCGGCGCAGGAAGACCACCAGGTGCCGGGCGACGAAGAGCGCGACGTCCCGGTCCAGGTCCTCCTCGACGAGGGCCAGGGCGAGGTCGATGCCGGAGGTCACGCCCGCCGAGGTGGAGACGTGTCCGTCGCGTACGTAGATCGGCTCGGGCTCCACCACCACGGCCGGGTGGTCGCGGGCGAGCTTGTCGCAGTGGGCCCAGTGGGTCGTCGCGCGGCGGCCGTCGAGCAGGCCCGCGGCGGCGAGCAGGATCGACCCGGTGCAGACGGAGACGAGGCGCCGCGCGCGCGGGCCGTGCGTGCGCAGCCACTCGACCAGCCGCGGATCGGGGCTGCGGGTGCCCGCACCGCCGGGGACCAGCAGGGTGTGCGGGGCGGAGACCTCTGTGAGCGCCTCGTCCGGTACGAGGGTGAGGCCGCTGGAGGTGCGCACCGGGCCGCCGTCCAGGGAGGCCGTGCGCAGGCGGTACGTCCCCGGCGTGTGGTGCTCGGCGCCGGCGAACACCTCGACGGGGCCGGTGACGTCGAGGCTCTGCACGCCGTCGAACAGGACGAAGAGGAGGGTGCGCTGCGGCATGTCTCGATTCTTCGAGAACCGGCACATGGCCGCAATGACGGGTTCCCCACCTTTTCTGCCACGCGGCAGGAACCGGGCCCGGCTTCCGGGTGCGGCGGCCCGCCACGTGCCGCCCTGATCCCCAGTTGTCGGTGTCACCTGCCACAATTGCCGCGCAACCTCAGTGGAGAAGGCGGTACGGGATCGTGACGACACCCCTCGTAGGGTCCATCGAAGGCAGGATCGCCGAGGAGCTCGGCGTACGGGAGCGGCAGGTGAAGGCCGCGGTGGAGCTGCTCGACGGCGGCTCGACGGTGCCCTTCATCGCCCGCTACCGCAAGGAAGCGACCGAGATGCTCGACGACGCGCAGCTGCGCACGCTCGAGGAGCGGCTGCGCTATCTGCGGGAGCTGGAGGAGCGGCGGACCGCGATCCTGGAGTCGGTGCGCGAGCAGGGCAAGCTCACCGAGGAGCTGGAGGCCCAGATCCGCGGCGCCGAGACCAAGGCGCGGCTCGAGGACATCTACCTGCCCTACAAGCCCAAGCGGCGCACCAAGGCACAGATCGCGCGGGAGGCGGGGCTGGAGCCGCTCGCCGAGGGACTGCTGGGCGACCCGGCGGTCGAGCCGCTGGCCGCTGCTGCCGCGTTCGTGAACGCCGACAAGGGCGTCGCCGATCCGCAGGCCGCACTGGAGGGCGCGCGGGCGATCCTGACCGAGCGGTTCTCGGAGGACGCCGACCTGATCGGCGAGGTGCGCGAGCGCATGTGGGTGCGCGGGCGGCTGGCCGCCAAGGTGCGGGACGGCAAGGAGGAGGCGGGCGCCAAGTTCGCCGACTACTTCGACTTCGCCGAGCCGTTCACCGAGCTGCCCTCGCACCGCGTCCTGGCGCTGCTGCGCGGCGAGAAGGAGGACGTCCTCGATCTCGTCCTGGAGCCGGAGGAGGCCACGGAGGGCCCGTCCTCGTACGAGGGGATCATCGCCCACCGATTCGGGATCGCCGACCGGGGCCGCCCCGCCGACAAGTGGCTGACGGACACGGTCCGCTGGGCCTGGCGCACCCGCATCCTGGTGCACCTCGGCATCGACCTGCGCCTGAGGCTGCGTACGGCGGCCGAGGACGAGGCGGTGAACGTGTTCGCGGCGAACCTGCGCGACCTGCTGCTGGCCGCCCCGGCCGGCACGCGCTCGACGCTCGGCCTGGACCCCGGCTTCCGTACGGGCGTGAAGGTCGCCGTGGTCGACGCCACCGGCAAGGTCGTCGCCACGGACGTGATCTACCCGCACGTCCCGGCCAACAAGTGGGACGAGGCGATCGCCAAGCTGGCCCGGCTGGCGAAGGAGCACGCGGTCGACCTGGTCGCCATCGGCAACGGCACGGCGTCCCGGGAGACCGACAAACTCGCCGGTGAACTGATCTCCAAGCACCCGGAGTTGAAGCTCACCAAGGTCATGGTGTCCGAGGCGGGCGCGTCCGTGTACTCGGCGTCGCAGTACGCCTCGCAGGAACTGCCCGACATGGACGTCTCGCTGCGCGGCGCGGTCTCCATCGCGCGCCGGCTGCAGGACCCGCTGGCCGAGCTGGTGAAGATCGACCCGAAGTCCATCGGTGTCGGCCAGTACCAGCACGACCTGTCCGAGGTGAAGCTGTCCCGCTCGCTGGACGCGGTCGTCGAGGACTGTGTGAACGGCGTCGGTGTGGACGTCAACACCGCGTCCGTGCCGCTGCTCTCGCGGGTGTCCGGCATCTCCTCGGGCCTGGCCGAGAACATCGTCGCGCACCGGGACACGAACGGGCCGTTCTCGTCGCGCTCCGAGCTGAAGAAGGTGGCGCGGCTCGGCCCGAAGGCGTACGAGCAGTGCGCGGGCTTCCTGCGCATCCGCGACGGCGCCGACCCGCTGGACGCCTCCAGCGTGCACCCGGAGGCGTACCCGGTGGTGCGGCGCATGGTGAAGACCTCGGGCCAGGAGGTCGCCTCCCTCATCGGCAACACCGGTGTGCTGCGCTCGCTGCGCCCTGCGGACTTCGTGGACGACACCTTCGGTCTGCCGACCGTCTCCGACATCCTCAAGGAGCTGGAGAAGCCGGGGCGCGACCCGCGGCCCGCCTTCAAGACGGCCACCTTCAAGGAGGGCGTGGAGAAGATCTCCGACCTGTCCGCCGGGATGGTCCTGGAGGGCGTGGTCACCAATGTGGCGGCCTTCGGCGCGTTCGTGGACATCGGTGTGCACCAGGACGGTCTGGTGCACGTCTCGGCGATGTCGAAGACGTTCGTGAAGGACCCGCGGGACGTGGCCAAGCCCGGTGACATCGTCAAGGTGAAGGTCCTCGACGTGGACATCCCGCGCAAGCGGATCGCGCTGACGCTGCGGCTGGACGACGAGGCCGCGCCGCAGGGGCAGGGCGGCAAGCAGCAGCGGGGCGGCGGTTCCCGGCCGCCTCAGCAGCGGCAGGGCGGCCAGGGCCAGCGGCAGGGCGGTCAGGGCCAGGGCCAGCGGCAGGGCCGCGGCGGTGACCGGGGCGGGCGTCAGGCGCCGGCGCCGGCCAACAGCGCCATGGCGGACGCGCTGCGGCGGGCGGGACTGCTGAACCCGAAGGACGGACGCCGCTGAGCCGGGGCTCCGCCGCTGGCCCGTCTGCCGGCCGCCCGCCCGTCCGGGTGGGCTGAGAAGCACCCTCACGGGGCTTCGCCCCGGACCCCGGCGGGGACGCGTTCGTGCGTCCTCGCCGGGTCCGCGTCGGGGCAGCTTCGTCGCTCCGCGCCGCGAGTTGGCCTCCCCTCCCCGCACGAAGAATTCCGTGCACCGGAATCACCCGATCACCAGACTGATCCCATGACTGGATCAGATCCCAAGGCCGACCTCCAGGTGTATCTGCAGGACGCCCGTGACGTGTTGCTGTGGAAGCTGGAGGGCCTGTCGGAGTACGACGTCCGGCGTCCGCTGACCCCGACCGGGACCAATCTGCTGGGCCTGGTCAAGCACCTCACCGGCGCCGAGGCGCTGTACTTCGGGGCCTGTTTCGGGCGGCCCTTCGCCGGTGCACCCCTGTGGATCACCGGGGACGCCGAGCCGGACGCCGATCTGTGGGCGCGGCCGGACGAGAGCCGCGAGGAGATCGTCGGGCGGTACCGGAAGGCGTGGGCGCACTCCGACGAGACGATCGTCTCGCTGCCGCTGGACGCGGTCGGCCGGCTGCCGGGGGATGCGGGCACCGAGCTGACGCTGCACCGGATCCTCACGCACATGATCGCCGAGTCCCAGCGGCACGCCGGGCACGCCGACGTCGTGCGGGAGTTGATCGACGGGTCCGTGGGGCAGCGGCGGAACGGCCTCAACACGGCGCCGTTCGATCCCGAGCACGTCGAGCGGGTCGAGCGGGCGGCGAAGGAGGCCGGGCAGCAGGACAGGTGAACGGCGGACGGCGGGATCAAGTACGTTCGCCGCCGCGTCTCCGCAGCCTCCGCACACGCGGATACCGTTCGCGTCGTGAGAGTGCGGGGGACACAACTTCTCGCGGTCGGAGTCCTGTTGGCCGCGACCACGGCGTGCGGCGGTGGCGTCGGCTCGGCGACACCACCGCCCGCCGCCGTGGCGACGTCGGCCTCCCCAGAGGGCGATCCCGTCGGGCGCCCTGGCGGTTCACCCGTCCCGGCCGGGAAACCGACGCCGAGCCGTACGACGCCCGGCCGCACAGCGGCTCCCGCGAACGGACCGGCCCGCGCGACGGCGGCCGCTGCGCCCCGCGTATCCGCCTGTGCCGCGAGGGACCTCACGGCATCGGAGGGACGCACCGGCCTGCCGGCCGGCCGCGGATCCGGCTGGTTCGGCACCCCGATCCAGCTGCGCAACCGCTCCGGCTCGGCGTGCCGCCTGCGCGGCTGGCCCGGTCTCACCTTCTTCGGTGACCAGACCCTACGTGTCTGCGCCAAGGGCGACCCGTCACCGTCCTGCGGCAAGCCGGCGAGCAGGTCGGGAACCCGCCCCTTCGCGATCACCCGGTCTTCCACTCACGGCGTTCCCGACATCGTGCTGGCCCCGGGGCACTCGACCTCGTTCACGCTGGTCTGGCAGGGGTCCTACTTGTGCGGCACCCTGGTGGACGCACCTTACGGAGTCGACATTCGGATACCGGGCGGCTCCGGTGCGCTGACCCTGCTTCCCGCTGCGCAGCTCTCCCCCTGTGAGGGCCGCATCGAGGTCACCCCGTTCGGAGTGGTCGGCTGACCGGTCCGGGCGGTCACCTCGGTGTGGGCTCCGTCAGCCGCCGTTCCAGGTCCCGCAGGTCCTTGCCGATGGACGAGCGGACCTTTCTGGCCATCACCGGGGCGGCCAGGCGGTAGAGGGAGCCCGCGTCGCCGCGGACCCGGATGCGGGCCAGGGTGCCCCGCGGGTGCTCGTCGAAGGCGTAGGTGACGTGCATGGGCAGGGGCCCCGCGACCGACACCATGTCCAGCAGCCCGGGCGGCTCGTGCGCGGCGACCCGCAGGACGTAGTCGATGCGCCGGCCGAGGAAGTGGGCGGTGCGGGTGACCTCGGCGCCGACGCCGAAGCCGCCTGCGGCCGCCGCCCTGGTCAGCTCCGCGGTGCGGATTCCCTGGGTCCACTCCGGATCGTGGCGCCAGTCCATGGCGTACGCGGCCACCCGCTCGGGCGGCAGCGCGATGACACGTTCCGCCGTCTCGTCGATCGTCATACCGCTCTCTCGACCTCCCCGCGGGACTCCGCCCTCCCGGCGGTCAGCCGTTCCACCCAGGATTGCGTCCACTGGCGCCGAGCGCCCGCTGGAAGGCCGGGGCGTCCCCCGGTACCGGCACGGCCTGGGCGTATCCGCCGTTGCCCCGGACCTGCTCGGCGATCTGCTCGACCACACCGAGCGTGATCCGCCCGGTCTCGTCGCTGACGCCGAACGGCTGACCGGTGGCGCGTGCCAGGTCCCAGCCGTGCAGGGCGAGTTCCTGCAGCGTGATGGAGACGGCGACGGTGGCAGGCATCTCCCCCGGGCCGAACTCCGTCGTCCCTTCGTAGGCGGCGGGGTCGGACCAGGCCACCGCGGCGAGCCCCGCGGAGTCGGCCAGCGCCCGAGGAGAGACGGCCGGGACGGGGCCGGCACCGGGCTGTGCCTCCTTGCGGGCGGCCCGCGCCGCGGACTGCAGGGTCGAGCCGAGGTGGTCGACGAGTTCGGCGACGGTGAACTTCTCGCACGGAGTGCGGTCCTGAAGCTGTTCGTCCCGGATGCCGGAGGCGATCGCGGCGACGGCGTCGGCGCACTCCCGGATGGCGGGCTGGAACGTGCTGTGCTGGGTGCTCATGGGTTCTCTCCCTGGGGGATCAACGGGTCGGTGAGGTCCGTGCGGCCCGGTGGCGGTCAGCCGGTGAAGAAGGGCGCGGGCTCGCCGGTCTCGGCGTAGCTCTTGAGCTGGACGAACTTGGTCGCCCAGCCGTACGTGAAGTCGCGGTAGGCGTCGTCGACGGCCGGGAAACCGCTGTGCGTGAAGCGCAGGGTGACGCCGCCCTCGGGGCGGGTCAGGATCTCGTAGGTCTGCTCCGTGCCGGTCCACGGTCCGTTCAGGCCCGCGAGGACGAGCCGCTTGCCCGGCTCCGCCTCGGTGACCCGTAGCCGCCACGGCTCCGGGACGCCGGGGAACGCCAGCTCGTGCAGGCCGCCGACGCCGTCGCCCGCGGTGGCCGTCGTGGTGAACCAGCCGTGGATCCCCTCGGCCGTGGAGATCGCCGTGTACACGGTGTCCGCATCGGCCTCGACGGCCGGCTGCATCGCGATGTCGGGCATGTCGGGTGCTCCTCCCTCGAGTGTTGAGCGCTGCCCCCTGCGCCTCGTTTTAGTCCACACTAAAATGACTCACGGGTTCTGGCAAATTCAAGTGGCGACTAAAATGACCTCCATGGATGCGGTACGAGCGGTCGCCGAGCCCCGGCGGCGCGAGATCCTGCGGCTGGTGTGGGACGCGGAGCTGTCCGCGGGCGAGATCGCGGAGCGGTTCGACGTCACGTTCGGGGCGGTCTCCCAGCACCTCAAGGTGCTCAGGGAGTCCGGCCTCGTTACGCTGCGCCAGGACGGCAAGAAGCGCTTCTACCAGGCCGACCGCGAGGCTCTCGGTCCGCTGGCCGCGTATCTGCAGTCCATGTGGGCCACCAAGCTGGACACGCTCGCCGAACTGGCGGAGGCGGCGGAACGGGCGGAGCGCCCCGAAGGGACGGACTCGTGAGGGACAACGCGGTCACCGTGGAACGGCGCATCGCGGCGCGCCCCGAGACGGTGTTCCCCTTCTTCACCGACCGGGACAAGTGGCTGTCCTGGATGGGTCAGGACGGCGAGTTCAGCTTCGAGCCCGGCGGCGCCTACCGGACGCGGGTCAACGGCGAGCACATCGCCGAGGGCCGCTTCGTCGAGATCGACCCGCCGAGGCGGATCGTGTTCACCTGGGGCTGGGTCGAGGACGAGATGCCCGTGCCGCCCGGCTCGTCCACGGTCGAGATCACCCTGGAGCCGGTGCCCGAAGGCACCCTGCTGCGCCTGGTCCACCGGGACCTGCCCTCCCCCGAGGCGTGTGCCGCGCACGAGGAGGGCTGGAAGCACTACACCGACCGGCTCGCCGTCGTGGCGGCGGGCGGCGATCCCGGTCCCGACGCCTGGATGTGAGCCGGCCGGATGTGAGTCGGCGTCACACGGGCACGGCGAGCATCACTGAGAGGAGTGGGCGGATCCGCTCATCCGGGCGCGGTTCTCCGCGAGGAGTTCCTGCACCTTGCGCTCGACCTCCTCGGGGTCCACGCCCAGGGCGCGGCCCATGTGGATCGACCACACCTCCGAGCGCACGTTGGTCTCGAAGTCCAGGTCGGCGCGCACGTTCTCACGGGCGGCCTGGCGGTTCTGGCTCACCATCACGAAGGTGGACAGGAAGATCGCCTCCAGGCTGACGATCATGGTGAGAAGCCCGAAGGGGAAGGGATCCCAGACCGCCTTCTGGCCGAACGCGCCCTCGTTGAACACGATCCAGACCGTGAACCACAGGGCGTGCAGATAGACGAACAGCATGGTCCCCGCGAAGGCGGTGATCACGTCCGCGATCTTGTCCTCGGTGCCCCGTATCCGCGCGAGCACGTCCTGCTCGCGCAGCAGCCGCAGAGCCGGACCGCCCGGCCGACCCGGACCGCTCACCGCACCACTCATGCCCACTCCCCGACCGACCGTCTCCGGAACAGCCGTGAGCCTACGCGGCGGGCGGACCCGATCCTCGGTGCGGCACTAGGTCGGTCAGCGTTCCGTGACCTTGCCCGCCGCGACCTCCAGCAGGCGGGTCACCCGGACCGCGTCCAGCATCCGCCGGTCGTGCGTCACCAGGAGCAGCGTGCCCTCGTAGGAGTCCAGAGCCGACTCCAGCTGCTCGATGGCGGGCAGGTCGAGATGGTTGGTCGGCTCGTCGAGGACGAGCAGGTTGACGCCCCGGCCCTGGAGCAGCGCCAGGGCGGCACGGGTGCGCTCGCCCGGGGAGAGGGTGGCCGCCGGGCGCAGCACATGGTCCGACTTCAGGCCGAACTTGGCGAGCAGGGTGCGGACCTCGACCGGCTCGGTGTCCGGGACGGCCGCGCAGAAGGCCTCCAGCAGCGCCTCCGGGCCGTGGAACAGCTTGCGGGCCTGGTCGACCTCGCCGACCAGGACGCCGGAGCCGAGGGCGGCATGTCCGGAGTCGAGCGGGACCCGGCCCAGCAGTGCCCCGAGCAGGGTCGACTTGCCCGCGCCGTTGGCTCCGGTGACCGCGATCCGGTCCGCCCAGTCGATCTGCAGCGACACCGGGCCGAAGGTGAAGTCGCCGCGCCGGACCTCGGCGTCCCGCAGGGTCGCCACCACCGCGCCGGAACGCGGGGCGGCCGCGATCTCCATGCGCAGCTCCCACTCCTTGCGCGGCTCCTCGACGACCTCCAGGCGTTCGATCATGCGCTGGGTCTGGCGGGCCTTGGCGGCCTGCTTCTCGCTGGCCTCGCTGCGGAACTTGCGGCCGATCTTGTCGTTGTCGTTGCCCGACTTGCGCCGGGCGTTCTTGACGCCCTTGTCCATCCAGGAGCGCTGCATCTGCGCGCGGTCCTGGAGGGCGGACTTCTTGTCGGCGAACTCCTCGTAGTCCTCGCGGGCGTGCCGACGGGCGACGTCCCGTTCCTCCAGGTAGGCCTCGTAGCCGCCGCCGTAGAGGTTGATCTGTCCCTGGGCCAGGTCGAGTTCGAGGACCTTGGTGACCGTGCGGGTGAGGAACTCGCGGTCGTGGCTGACGACCACCGTGCCCGCGCGCAGGCCGGTCACGAAGCGTTCGAGGCGCTCCAGGCCGTCCAGGTCGAGGTCGTTGGTCGGCTCGTCGAGCAGGAAGACGTCGTAGCGGGAGAGGAGGAGGGAGGCGAGACCTGCGCGGGCCGCCTGGCCGCCGGAGAGCGAGGTCATCGGCTGGTCCAGGTCCACGGCCAGACCGAGGGAGTCGGTGACCTCCTCGGCGCGCTCCTCCAGGTCGGCGCCGCCGAGGTCCAGCCAGCGCTCCAGGCTGGTCGCGTACGCGTCGTCGGCGCCGGGCGCACCGTCGACCAGCGCCTGCGTGGCCTCGTCCATCACGCGCTGCGCCTCGGCGACGCCGGTGCGGCGGGCCAGGAACTCCCGGACGGTCTCCCCCGGCCTGCGCTCCGGCTCCTGCGGCAGATGGCCGACGGTCGCGGCCGGCGGGGACAGCCGCAGCTCGCCCTGCTCGGGCGCGGTCAGCCCGGCGAGCAGCCGCAGCAGGGTGGACTTGCCCGCGCCGTTGGCACCGACCAGCCCGATCACGTCGCCGGGCGCGACGACGAGGTCGAGCCCGGAGAAGAGGGAGCGGTCGCCGTGCCCGGCGGTGAGGTTCTTGGCGACGAGGGTGGCAGTCATCAGGAGGCGATCCTAGTGTCCCGGGCACGTGGCCATCCGCGGGGTTTCCCGTGGACTGCCCGGCCGTCACTTCCGCATCGGCTCCACCAGCACGCTCCCGGACGTTCTGGCCACCACGAACGCCTCCCCCTTCGCCGCCTTCGGGTCCAGCGGAATGCGGTGGCGGCCGGGCTCCAGGACGCCGTCGAAGACCTCCTGGGTGTGGGTGCGGTAGAGGCGGTCCAGGCGGTAGACCGTGACCCGGACCCGGCAGGGCGAGGTGACGTCGACGGCCGCCTCGCCGTCGGCGGCGACCAGGCCGGTCAGCCGGCGCTGTGGGAGCGGGCTGCGGTCCAGGGCGTGTTCGATCTGCGCGACGAGCAGGGGGATGATCGGGGCCAGGCCGCTGACGTAGGCGACCTCGACCCCGGCACGCTCGAACGCCTCTCGTACGGCGGCCCGTTCCGCCTCGCCGACCGCACGGCCGAAGGCGACCGCGCCGTAGCCGCGCAGCTCCTCGGCGTGGACGCCACGGGCGTCCTGGGTGATGTCCGCGCCTATGCCGATGGTGCGCAGCGCGGCGGCGAGCTTGGCGAGGACGGCCACGCGGGCGCCGATCAGGAGCACCCGGCGGCGGGGCGCGGGCGGGCCGTCGGCGTCCTCGATCAGGGCGGCGAGGGCGGCCCGGTACTCGGGTCCGGCGAAGCGGAACGGCCCTATGCCGTGGTAGCCGTTGAGGTTCAGGTCGGCGTGCTCCTCCGTCTGCCAGGCGAAGTCCCGCCAGATGAAGTCGTCGCCGTCCCGCTCGATCACGGCGGTGACGGCACCACAGGCAAGGTCCGCGCACTCGGGACAGCCGTAGATCACGAACCGACCGTCCGGGAGCGGTGGTTCGGTCTCCAGCAGCAGGCTGCGCACCTGCGCGGTGAAGATGGCGGGCGGGATGTCGGAGGCGAGTGGGGAGACCGCGTCCAGGTCGGAGAGCTGGAACAGCAGCGGACGCCCGTCCACGATGAAGTCCACGAAGTCGCGGTGGACCTGGTAGCCGCCGTCGGCGAGGACGCCGCCGGCGCGCATCGCCGGTGCCAGGCCGAAGGTCGCGTATGCGGCAGACATGCTGTGAGTATCCCCACACCGGGACGGATGTGAGCGCGGCATGACATATTCCGTTAGCGTCCTGGCGTGAAACGCGAGTCGAGTGACGAAGTGATCGTGGTCGGCAGCGGGGTCGCCGGGCTGACGACGGCCGTGGCGCTGGCCGAGTCCGGCCGCCGGGTACGGGTGTGGGCCCGGGAGCCCGCCGAGCGCACGACCTCGGCGGTCGCCGGCGCGCTGTGGTGGCCGTACCGGATCGAGCCCGAGCCGCTCGTCGGCGCGTGGGCGCTGGACTCCCTCGGCGTGTACGAGGAGCTGGCCGACCGGCCGGAGGAGACGGGCGTACGCCTGGTCGAGGGTGTACACCGGGGGACCCGGCTGGACGAGCTGGGTGCCTGGGCGGGCCGGGTGCCGGGGCTGCGGGCGGTGGCCGACGGGCTGGCGGCGCGGCTTCCGTTGATCGACATGCCGGTCCATCTGGCGTGGCTGCGGAAGCGGTTCGTCGAGGCGGGCGGCCTGGTGGAGGAGCGGGAGGTGACCGATCTGGCCTCCGTGCCCGCCGGGGTGGTGGTCAACTGCGCGGGGCTCGGGGCGCGATCGCTGGTGCCCGATCCGGCGGTGCGCCCGGTGCGCGGACAGCTGGTCGTGGTGGAGAACCCCGGGATCACGACCTGGTTCACCTCTGTCGACCACTCCTCCGACACCTCGACCTACTTCTTCCCGCAGCCCGGCGGGCTGCTTCTGGGCGGTACGGCGGAGGAGGACGCCTGGTCGCTGGAGCCGGACCCGGCGACCGCCGCTGCGATCGTCACGCGGTGCGCGACCGTCCGGCCGGAGATCGCCGGGGCACGGGTGCTGGCGCACCGTGTGGGGCTCCGGCCCGCCCGGGACTCCGTACGGCTGGAACGGCAGGCGCTGCCGGACGGGCGGGTGCTGGTGCACAACTACGGGCACGGCGGAGCCGGGATCACGGTGGCCTGGGGGTGCGCCCGGGAGGCGGCCGGACTGACCGGAGCGGGAGCCTGAGCCGGGGCGAGAGCGAGAACCTGAGCGGGAGCGAGAGCGGGAGCCGGCGCCTGAGCCCGGGCGAGAGCCGGAGCCGGAGCGAGAGTCAGAGCCGGAGCGGGAGCGGGATCCGGAACCGGACCGGGGAGCGAGAGCCGGAACCGGAACCGGAGGGCCCGCCGGGCCTCCTCGTGCCGGGCCTCCTCGTGCCGGGCCTCCTCGTGCCGGTGCCGAGCGGGCGACCGCGCGAACGGTCGGCCGCCCGGCACCGGCTGATTCCCCCGGAGGGGACCGAGTAGTGCCTGGGTGATCAGCTCGCCGGGACGTGCCGGGAGGCGCGCGGGGCGCGGACGCCGTCCAGGGTGCGCGCCGCGGGCGCGGCGGTCACACTGCCGGAAGTGGCCCGTTCGAACGCCGCCGTGCCGCCGACCAGCGGGAGCCGGGCCGTCGTACGGGACAGATCCAGGGTGAGGGTCGGCTTGGTGGACGGAGGGTCGATGAGGTCCTTGTCGGTGCCTGCGACGATCAGTGCCAGGCGGTGCCCCTTCGGGATGACGTGGTCGGTCGCCGCAAGGGACAGGGTGATCGTGTACGCCTTGCCCGGGGTGAGCGGAACGCCCTGGTCGAGGGAGGCGTAGTGACCGAGGTCGGCCCAGCCGCGGCTGAACACCGTGGAGTCGACCTTGGCCGTCTTCGCCGCGGTCGCCTTGAAGCAGGCGCTGTCCCCGGCCGTGCTCTGGCCCCAGCAGGTGCGGTTGGTGAGCGTGGTGATGCCCTCGGCGCTGTCGGCGTAGTCGCGGATGGTGTCCGGGCCGAGGTCCACCAGGACGGCGGAGAGGTGGGCCGAGGAGGTGGTCGGGGTGGCGGTCACGGTCACCTTGGAGGAGCCGGACAGGCGCAGGTCGCGGGTGAGCGGCGCCGTGATGAAGCCGGCCTTCTCGGGTGTGGACGTGGTGAGGTGGGCGGCCCAGTCGGTCTCGCTCAGCTTCGGGTCGTCGGTGAACGTCTCGGTGCCGGTGGCCGGGCCGAGGCCGAGGGTGCCGACGCCGGGCTGGGTGCCGTGGGCCGGGTGGAGCGTGGTGGCCCGGGTGCCGTGCGGCGGCCAGACCTTGGAGGTGACCCACTGGTCGGGGTGGCGTTCGATGTCGGCCATCGGCTCGCGGTCGATGCCGTTGTCGTAGCCGAGGAGCTCGTGGTCGAACCAGCGGTGCAGGGTGTCGACCCAGGCGCCGCGCCGGTAGTCGAAGGGGTCCACGTGCCCGGTCTGGGAGAGCCAGATCTTGCGCTCGACACCCTGCGCGGCCAGGGCGTTCCACCACTGGCCGAAGTGCTTGGTGCGCACGTTGAGGTCCTGCATGCCGTGCACGAGGAACACGCTGGCCCTGACCTTGGCCGCGTCCTTGACGTAGTTCCGCTCGGTCCACAGCGGGGTCCAGTCCCCGCTGCGCGGGCTGCCGTCGGCGAGCTTCTTCTGCACCGCCGTGCAGTGGGCCGTCGCGCCGGCGCTCTCGACGTAGCCGGCCAGCTCGTCGGGGCCGCCGTCGTACAGCGGGGCGCCCTGGGCGAAGTAGTAGTCGTACCAGGAGGAGATCCCGCTGATCGGGACGATCGTCTTCAGGCCCTTGACGCCGGTGGCCGCGACGCCGTTGGCGATCGTGCCGTCCCAGCTCTTGCCGATCATGCCGGTGCGGCCGTTGGTCCAGCCGGCCCTGACGGTTCGGGTGCCGGTCCGGGTCGTGTACGCCTTGGCGCGTCCGTTCAGCCAGTCGATGACGGCCTTGGCGGACCGGATGTCGGAGCGGCCACCGACGTCGACGCAGCCGTCGGAGCGGTTGGTGCCGGCGAGGTCCACGCCGACGAAGGCGTAGCCGCGAGGCACGAAGTAGTTGTCGTAGAACAGCGGCATCCGGACGACATGGCCGTGCGTGTCGTACGTCTTCTTCTGGCTCTCGTTGCCGCGTCCGCAGCAGGAGTAGTAGGGGCTGGCGTCCATGATGACCGGCACCTTGCGGCCCTGGCGGGCGGGTTCGGCGGGTCGGACGATGTCGGCGGCGACGCGGTCCTTCTTCCCGTCGCCGTCCTCGTCGAGGCCGGTGTCCACCCAGACGGCCTCGCGGATGGCGTGTGCGTACGAGTAGACGGGGCGGCTCTCGCGGGGCGCCGCGTGCGCGGCGGCGGGGGCGAGGAATGCGGCCAGCAGGGCTGTGACGGCCGCAGTCGCGAGCGGTCTCCAGATCGTGAAGCGCGTGCGCATGGTCGAACGAATCGGCATGCGCGGACGGTACTCCGGACAACTCCCGTACAGAAGAGGGCTTTACGGCGACGCGCGTGGCTGTGTCGGCTGAATGGCGATCGTGTGACGGCGGGGGCTGTGGACAGGTCAGGGGCCACAGCTACTGAATAGGCTCCGAACAGACTTCCTGTCCCGACGACTTGGAGCTGACGTGCACCGCAGAATCATCGCGCCGGGAGCACTCGCGGCGGCCTCCCTCCTGCTGGCGATCCCGGCATCGGCCGCGAGCCACTCCGCCGGCGCGCCGGGCATCGGCGACCCCTACTACCCCGACTACGGCAACGGCGGCTACGACGTCTCGCACTACGACCTGAGGCTGCAGTACCAGCCGAAGACGGACGAGCTGCAGGGCACGGCGACCATCCTGGCGAAGACCACGCAGGACCTGTCCAGCTTCGACCTGGACTTCCTGCTGAACGTGAGCGAGGTGCGGGTCAACGGCGCCAAGGCGTCCTTCGCGACGTCCGGCCAGCACGAACTGGTCGTCACCCCGAAGACACCACTGGCCAAGGGCACGGCGGTCACCGTCGTCGTCCGCTACAGCGGCGTGCCGTCGGCGAAGAGCGCCTACGGTTTCACCACCTGGCACCGCACACCGGACGGCGCTGTGGCCGCGGACGAGCCCGAGGCCGCCTGGTGGTGGTTCCCGAGCAACGACCACCCGAGCGACAAGGCGACCTACGACGTGTCGGTGGCCGTCCCGGACGGCACACAGGCCCTCTCCAACGGCACGCTCCAGTCCACCAGTTCGAAGCTGGGCTGGACCCGCTACAACTGGCGGCAGAACAAGCCGCAGGCGACCTATCTGGCCACGCTCGCCCTCGGCAGGTTCGACGTCACCACCAGCACCTCCGACGGCGGGGTGCCCGTCATCAACGCCTACAGCAAGGACCTCGGTGACAACGACGGCGCCGCGCGGGCCAGCGTGGAGCGCACCGGGGAGCTGGTGGACTGGCTGAGCGGCTACTTCGGGCCGTATCCGTTCAGCACGGCCGGCGGGTACGTGCCGAACACCACCACCGGCTACGCGCTCGAGACGCAGACCCGCGTCTACTACAGCCCCAAGCAGTTCGCGAACGGCTCCAACACCTCGGTCGTCGTGCACGAGCTGGCCCATCAGTGGTACGGCGACGACGTGTCACTGAAGGACTGGAAGGACATCTGGATCAACGAGGGCTTCGCGCGCTACGCGCAGTGGCTGTGGTCCGAGCACGAGGGCGAGGGCACCACCCAGGAGCTCGCCGACTACGTGTACGCCTCCCACCCGGCCGACGACGCGTTCTGGACGGTCAAGCCCGGCGACCCGGGCCCGGACGACCAGTTCGACATCGCCGTGTACGACCGGGGTGCGCTCGCCATCCAGGCGCTGCGCAACGAGATCGGTGACGACGCCTTCTTCGCCGTCCTGAAGGGCTGGCCGAAGGAGCACGCCTACGGCAACGCGTCCGTGGCCGACTTCCAGAGGTACGCCGAGCAGGTGTCCGGCAAGTCGCTGGCCGCGCTGTTCCACACCTGGCTCTTCCAGCCGTCGAAGCCGGCCGCGCCCGCGGCACGCACGGCGTCCCTCGCGAAGGCGGGTACGACGGTCACCCAGCCGAAGTCGTGGAAGAGGATCGAGGCGACGAACTACGTGCACGGGCACTGACGCCCGGCCGCCTCAGGGTCTCGGCTCGGCCGCCTGCTCGAGCAGTTCGTCCCGGCCCAGCGCCCCCGCGCGGGTGGCCGGGACCGTGCAGGCGTACGCACCGGCGACCGCCCCGTACCAGGCGCACCGCAGGGGCGGCTCGCCGGTGAGGCGGCCGTAGAGGAACGCGGCGGCGAAGGCGTCGCCCGCGCCGTTGGAGTCGACCACCGGCGCGGGCGGGTCCGCCACCGGTATCCGGGTCAGCTCGCCGTCGGCCAGCAGATACGCGCCCTCGGCGCCCGCCGTGGCGACGACGGTCTCGGCCCGGCCGCGCTCGGCGATGCGCCGCATGGTCCGCTCGGGGTCGGTCAGTGCGGCCGCGGAGAGGAAGACGACGTCCGCCGCGAGCGCGAACGACTCGTGGTACGGGTTCTCGCCGTCCCAGTCGTGCAGGTCGGTGGAGAGGGGCACGCCCGCCTCGGCCAGTACCGGCAGGGCGTGGGCGCAGGGCTGGGTGATGGTCACGTGGACGTGCCGGCTCGCCGCGGCCAGCTTGCGCAGGATCTCCTCGGGGAAGCGGTCGTCGGGGTGGGCGCGGCTGGTGTCGTACAGCGACAGGCGGCGCCCGTCCGGGCCGACGAGGTTCACCGCGCGCTTGGTCCCGGCGGGTTGCGGGAGCGCGGTGAGCCCGATGCCCCGCTCCTCGTGCAGGGTACGGACGAGGTCGCCCTCGGGGTCGTCGCCGAGCAGGTCGAGGTGGTGCGTGCGCAGCCCCAGCGCGGCCAGGCCCACGGCGACGAAGTCCCCGGTCTGCCCGGCGCGCGTCCGGATGCCGGAGTCGATCATGTAGCTGTCGGCGTACGGGAGCGGCAGCTCCGGGACGTACACGATCGTGTCGACGCCGGCTCCGCCCAGCACCAGAACGTCGTGGGCACCTGCCTGTGCGGTCATCCCCCGCCCTCCCCGTGGTCGTAGACCGTCACCGCGATACCGCGGCTCACCAACCGCTCGGTGACGAGCGGTTCTATGCGGGACCACTTGCCGCCCGCCAGGCCGCAGCCTATGCGGGGCATGTGCACGGACGCGCCGAGTTCGATCACTTCGTCGGCGAGGCGGCCGAGGGCGGTGTCGATCGCCTCGTAGCGGACGGGGACGCCCTTGCTGCCCGTGCGGGTGCCTCGCTGGCCGACCATGTTGGCCACCCACACGTGCGGGCCGACCTTGACGAGCTGGACGGCGCCCAGCCCGAAGTCGTTCCTGGCGCGGTCGCGGTGCCACGCCCGGTAGGCCGCCTCGGGCTCAGGCCAGCGCCGCGAGAGCGCGAGGACGAAGCCCTTCCCCCAGCCCCCGATGTCGTTGCAGACATGGGCGATCACCTTGACGCCCTTGACCGACGGAACGGTGGCGTCACCCCGGACATACGTGATCTCCGACATGACGCCACCGTAGGCGATGCCACTGACAGTGGCGGTGAGCTGCTACTTCGTCAGCTGCGACAGCTCCTGGTCGGTGTTCTTGGACACCCGGCGGCGCACCCCGAACCAGCCGGCGACCAGCAACACGGCGATCACCGGAATGAGCAGCAGGGTCCTGCGGCCGACCTCGGGGTCGTTCCACATCATGCCGAGGCAGACCAGCAGGAAGGTGATCGTGGCGATCTCCGTGACCGGGCTGCCCTTCAGACGGAAGTGCGGCCGGGTCGCCAGGCCCGCGCGGGCACGGCGGACGAAGATCATGTGGCAGAGCATGATGATCACCCAGGTGCTGATGATGCCGAGGGAGGCGACGTTCAGCACGATCTCGAAGGCCTGGCTGGGCATCAGGTAGTTCAGGCCGACGCCGAGCACGCAGACCGCACAGGTCAGCAGGATGCCGCCGTAGGGGACCTGACTGCGGTTCATCCGGGCGGTGAACTTGGGCGCGGAGCCCGCCATGGCCATCGAGCGCAGGATGCGGCCGGTCGAGTACAGGCCGGAGTTCAGCGAGGACATGGCGGCGGTCAGGACGACCAGGTTCATCACGTCGCCGGCCGCCGGGACGCCGATCTTCGACAGGACCGTGACGAACGGGCTCTGGTCGGCGGAGTACACGGAGCCCGGCAGCAGCAGGGCGAGCAGCACGACCGAGCCGACGTAGAACAGGCCCACACGCCACATGATCGAGTTCACCGCGCGCGGGACGACCTTCTCCGGCTCGGCGGTCTCGCCGGCGGCGACGCCGACCAGCTCCAGCGCGGCGTACGCGAAGATCACGCCCTGCATGACCAGGACGACCGGCATCACACCGTGCGGGAAGATCCCGCCGTGGTCGGTGATCATGCTCAGGCCGGGGGTGTGGCCGCCGACCTTGTGCTGGGTGGCGAGCAGGAAGATGCCGATCAGCATGAAGCCGACGATGGTGGCGACCTTGACGATCGCGAACCAGAACTCCATCTCGCCGAAGATCTTCACCGAGATCAGGTTCACGGCCAGGACCACCGCGAGGGCGATCAGGGCGAGCACCCACTGGGGAATGCTCGTGAACATGCTCCAGTAGTGCGTGTAGAGCGCGATCGCGGTGATGTCGGCGATACCGGTGGTCGACCAGTTGAGGAAGTACATCCAGCCGGCGACGTAGGCGCCCTTCTCGCCGAGGAACTCGCGCGCGTACGACACGAAGGAGCCCGAGGACGGGCGGTACAGGACCAGCTCGCCCAGCGCCCGGACGACGAAGAAGGCGAAGACGCCGCAGACCAGGTAGGCCACGGCGAGCGCCGGGCCCGCGTTGTGCAGGCGGCCGCCGGCGCCCAGGAGGAGTCCGGTGCCGATGGCGCCGCCGATGGCGATCATGTTGACGTGGCGGGCCTTGAGGTCCTTGCTGTATCCGGCGTCGCCCGCGTCCGCGGGCGTCTGGGCCGCCTCGGGACGGGCAGCCGCCTGGGCCGATTCCACGGCTTCGTTGCTCACGGGTGGTTCTACTTCCTGGTGCGCCCGAACCTCGTGGGCCGGGTGTCCGTACAGTTCGGCCCGCACCACCCTGGTGTGTCGCGGTACAGACCAAGGCAGCAGCTTCCCAGAGAGATCACAGGTATGCGGTGGCCTACGTCACAGAGCGTCACTTCTCACCTGATCCACACGGAGTACACACAGTGGTGTTCATTCGGGGTGTCACAGCATTGGTGAGACAGCGATACTGCTGCGCATGACAAGCGAGGCCGAGGAGCCGACCCTCACCATCGACGAGCTGGCCGCCCGGGCGGGCCTCACGGTCCGCACCGTGCGCTTCTACAGCAGCAAGGGGCTGCTCCCGCCACCGGTGATCGGTCCGCGCCGGGTGGGTCACTACGGGCCCGGGCACGTGGCTCGGCTGGCCCTCATCGAGGAGTTGCAGCAGCAGGGCATGACGCTCGCGGCGATCGAGCGGTACCTGGGGCAGCTGCCGCCCGACCTCACCCCGCACGATCTGGCCATCCACCGCGCGGTGGTCGCGTCGTGGGCGCCGGACCTGGTGGAGACGGTGCCGCGGCGGGAACTGGAGCGGCGCGCGGGACGGCCGCTCGCCCCCGAGGACATCGAGCGGCTGGCGGCGATGAGCGTCGTCGCGCCCGAGGACGGGGACGACGGGGAGACGTTCCGGGTCGACTCCGGGCTGCTCCGGCTCGGCGTCCAGCTCCTGGACGTACCGCTGTCGCAGGACACGATCCTCGCGGCGCGCAAGGTGCTCATCGAGCACTCGCGCGCCGCGGCCCACGAGCTGGCTCAGCTCTTCCGTGGCGAGGTGGCGGAGCGTGACGCCCGGGACGTGAAGTCCCTGTCGGCGCACATGCACCCACTGGTGGTGCAGGCGCTGCTGACGACGTTCCAGCGGTCTCTGCGGGAAGAGCTGAGCGAGTGGCTCAGCGGATCACGAACCGGCTGAGTCGCTGAACCGCTCCCCCTTCTCCGCCTTCTCCACCAGCAGCGCGGGCGGGGTGAAGCGCTCGCCGTAGCGCTCGGCGAGTTCACGCGCGCGGGCCACGAATCCGGGCAGGCCGCCTTCGTAGCCGTTGATGTACTGGAGCACACCGCCGGTCCAGCCTGGGAAGCCGATGCCGAAGATGGAGCCGATGTTGGCGTCGGCGACCGAGGTCAGGACGCCCTCTTCGAGGAGCCGTACGGTGTCGAGGGCTTCGGAGAAGAGCATCCGCTCCTGCATGTCGCGGAACGGGATCTCGTGTCCGGGTTTGGTGAAGTGCTCGCGCAGGCCGGGCCACAGCCCGGCCCGCTTGCCGTCCTCGCCGTAGTCGTAGAAGCCGGCACCGCCGCTGCGGCCGGGGCGGCCGAACTCGTCGACCATGCGGTCGATGACCGCCTCCGCCGGGTGCGCGGCCCAGGTGCCTCCCGTCTCCTCGACGGCCTTCTTCGACTCGTTGCGGATCTTGCGCGGCAGGGTGAGGGTCAGTTCGTCCATGAGGGAGAGCACCTTGGCCGGGTAGCCGGCCTGGGCTGCGGCCTGCTCGACGGAGGCGGGCTCGGCGCCTTCGCCGACCATGGCGACGCCCTCGTTGATGAAGTGGCCGATCACCCGGGAGGTGAAGAAGCCGCGTGAGTCGTTGACGACGATCGGCGTCTTGTTGATCTGCCGGACCAGGTCGAAGGCGCGGGACAGGGCTTCGTCGCCGGTCCGTTCGCCCTTGATGATCTCGACCAGGGGCATCTTGTCGACGGGTGAGAAGAAGTGCAGTCCGATGAAGTCGCCCTGGCGCTCCACGCCCTCGGCGAGGGCGGTGATGGGCAGGGTGGAGGTGTTGGAGCACAGCAGCGCGTCGGGGGCGACGACGGACTCGATCTCCTGGAACACCTTGTGCTTGAGGGTCGTGTCCTCGAAGACGGCTTCGATGACGGCGTCACAGTCGGCCAGGACCTGCGGGTCGGCGGTGGGGGTGATGCGGGCGAGGAGGGCGTCGGCCTTCTCCTGGCTGGTGCGGCCCCTGGCGACGGCCTTGGCGCACAGCTTCTCGGAGTAGTCCTTGCCCTTGATGGCCGCTTCGAGGGAGACGTCCTTGAGGACGACCTCGATGCCCGCGCGGGCGCACGAGTACGCGATGCCGGCGCCCATCATGCCCGCGCCGAGGACGGCGACCTTGCGGACCTGGCGCCGCTCGATGCCCTGGGGGCGGTTGGCACCGGAGTTGACCGCCTGCAGGTCGAAGAAGAACGCCTGGATCATGTTCTTCGAGGTCTGTCCGGCGGCCAGCTCGACGAAGTAGCGGGCCTCGATGACCTGGGCGGTCTCGAAGTCGACCTGGGAGCCCTCGACGGCCGCGGCGAGGATGTTGCGCGGGGCCGGGTAGGGGGCGCCGTTGGTCTGCTTGCGCAGGCTGGCCGGGAAGGCGGGCAGGTTGGCGGCGAACTTGGGGTTGGCCGGCGTGCCGCCTGGGATCTTGTAGCCCGGCTTGTCCCAGGGCTGCTGGGACTCGGGGTTGGCGTCGATGAAGGCGCGGGCCTTGGCGAGCAGTTCCTCCGGCGTGGCGGCGACCTCGTGGACGAGACCGTTCTCCTGAGCGCGCCCGGCGTTGTACTGCTGGCCCTGGAGGAGCACCTTCAGGAGGGCGTCCGCGATGCCCAGCAGCCGTACGGTGCGGACGACTCCGCCGCCTCCGGGGAGCAGGCCGAGGGTGACCTCGGGGCAGCCGATCTTGGTACCGGAGGTGTCGAGGGCGACCCGGTGGTGGCAGGCGAGGGCCAGTTCGAAACCGCCGCCCAGGGCGGCGCCGTTGATCGCCGCGACGACCGGCTTGCCGAGGGTCTCGATGCGGCGGAGGTTGCGCTTGATGGCGAGGCCGCCGTCGAACAGGTCCTGCGCGGTCTCCGGCGTGACCCGGATCAGGTCGCGCAGGTCGCCGCCCGCGAAGAAGGTCTTCTTCGCGGAGGTGAAGATGATGCCGCGGATGGAGTCCTGCTCGGCCTCCAGGCGGTCGGTGATCGCGGCGAGGGAGTCGCGGAACGCCTGGTTCATGGTGTTCGCGGACTGGTTGGGGTCGTCGAGGACGAGGGTGACGACACCGGTGTCGTCCTGTTCCCAGCGGATGGTGGTGCTCTCGGTCATGACAGTCGTCTCCGTTGAAGTCTCGTGATTCCGCGGGGAGTTCAGATGCGCTCGACGATGGTGGCGATGCCCATGCCGCCGCCGACGCAGAGGGTGGCGAGGCCGTAGCGCTTGTCCTGGCGTTCCAGTTCGTCGATGAGCGAGCCGAGGATCATCGCGCCGGTGGCGCCGAGCGGGTGGCCGAGGGCGATCGCGCCGCCGTTGACGTTGACCTTGTCCAGGGACAGGCCCATGTCCTTCACGAAGCGCAGCACGACCGCCGCGAACGCCTCGTTGATCTCGACCAGGTCGATGTCGTCGATGGTCAGGCCGGCCTTGGCGAGGGCCTTGCGGGTGGCGGGCGCGGGTCCGGTGAGCATGATGGTGGGCTCGGAGCCGGAGACGGCCGCGGAGACGATCCGCGCGCGCGGGGAGAGGCCGTAACGGTCACCGACCTCCTTGGAGCCGATCGCGACCAGCGAGGCGCCGTCCACGATGCCGGAGGAGTTGCCCGCGTGGTGGACGTGGTCGATCTTCTCCACCCAGTGGTACTTCTGCAGCGCCACCGCGTCGAAACCGCCCAGCTCACCGATGTCCGCGAAGGACGGCTTCAGCTTCGCGAGCGAGTCCGCGGTGGTGCCCGGGCGCATGTGCTCGTCGTGGTCGAGGACCGTGAGGCCCGCGCGGTCCTTGACGGGGACGACCGAGCGCGCGAAACGGCCGTCCTTCCACGCCTCGGCGGCGCGCTCCTGCGACAGGGCCGCGTACTCGTCCACGTCCCGGCGGGAGAAGCCCTCGATGGTGGCGATCAGGTCCGCGCCGATGCCCTGCGGCACGAAGTTGACGGCCAGGTTGGTCATCGGGTCGTTGAACCAGGCGCCGCCGTCCGAGGCCATCGGCACGCGCGACATGGACTCCACGCCGCCGGCCAGCACCAGGTCCTCCCAGCCCGAGCGGACCTTCATGGCGGCCAGGTTGACGGCCTCCAGGCCTGAGGCACAGAAGCGGTTCTCCTGGACACCCGCGACCGTGTCCGGCAGCCCTGCGGCGATCGCGGCGATCCGGGCGATGTCGGAGCCCTGGTCGCCGACCGGGCCGACGACGCCGAGCACGATGTCGTCGATCGCGGCCGGGTCGAGGCCCGGGAAGCGGTCCCGGATCTCGTGGATCAGGCCGACGACCAGGTCGATGGGCTTCGTGCCGTGCAGGGCGCCGTTCGCCTTGCCGCGGCCGCGCGGGGTGCGGATCGCGTCGTACACGTACGCTTCGGTGCTCACTGATGTGCCTTTCGGGAGGGTGGGCCGAGCGGAAGTCGGTCGCCGAGGGCGGGTGGTCGTCAGGTGGGCGGGGTCAGTCGCCTTCGGTGACGAGGTCGTCGTTCACGAGGTCAGGTATGCCCCAGTCGTGCGCCACCGTCCCGGTGTCCGCGCCCGGCAGGGCCGGGCCGGTACGGACCGTGGTGGGGGTCGCGGAGAACCGGGGGGCGGGAGCGGGCTGCGTGATGCCGCCGTGGTCGGTGAAGGTGCCGCGGGCCGCCAGGTGCGGGTGGTGCGGGGCCTCGCCGAGGGAGAGGACGGGGGCCACGCAGGCGTCGGAGCCCTCGAAGAGGGCCGTCCACTCGTCCCGCGTGCGGGACTTGAAGCGGGCGGCGACGCGTTCGCGCAGCTCGCCCCAGCGGGTCCAGTCCTTGCGGGCCGGGACCAGTTCGTCGAGGCCGAGCAGGTGCAGGAACTCCTCGTAGAACTGCGTCTCCAGGGCGCCGACCGCCATGTGGCCGCCGTCGGCGGTCTCGTAGGTGCCGTAGTACGGGCAGCCGCCGTCCAGGAGGTTGGCGCCGCGCCGGTCCTGCCAGCCGCCGGCGGCGAGCATGCCGTGGATCATCGCGGACAGGTGCGCGGTGCCGTCGACGATGGCCGCGTCCACGACCTGGCCGGTGCCGGTCGCACGGGCGTGGTGCAGGGCGGCGAGGACGCCGACGACCAGGTAGAGGGAGCCGCCCGCGTAGTCGCCGAGCAGGTTGGCGGGGACGGCCGGGGGCTCGTCCGGGCGGCCGATCATGCCCAGGGTGCCGGTGAGGGCGATGTACGCCACGTCGTGGCCCGCGCGGTCGGCCAGCGGGCCGTCCTGTCCCCAGCCGGTCATGCGGCCGTAGACCAGGCGGGGGTTGCGGGCGTGGCAGTCCTCGGGGCCGACGCCGAGCCGTTCGGCCACGCCGGGGCGGTAGCCCTCGATGAGGATGTCGGCCCGGGCGGCGAGGTCCAGGACGCGCGCGGGGCCGTCCGGCGCCTTCAGGTCGACGACCACCGAGCGCTTGTTGCGGTTGGTCACGTCGTACGCGGGGTCGATCCCGAGGCCAGGACCGCCCGGGCGGTCGACCCGGACCACGTCGGCGCCCAGGTCGGCGAGGAGCATGGCGGCGAACGGACCCGGTCCGATGCCTGCCAGCTCCACCACGCGCACGCCTGCGAGCGGGCCGTGCCCCGATGTCGTCGGCGTCCCTGCCGTCGTCATGCCGTCCTGCCCCCAGCCTTGTGACACAACTGATGTAACACCAGTGATGCTAAGAACACGTTCCACCGGACACAAGACCTGAACGAGCAAGCGCTTAGACAAGTGCCCGGCCGGACCCGCCGAGGCCGTGTCGGAAGTCCGTACGCTTCACGCTAGCCTCAGCCACCGACAGCGGCGCGGCTGCACGACCAAGGGGTGTCATGAGCAGGCTGAAAAGGACGGACCGTCCCTACGACATCGTGCTCTTCGGGGCCACCGGCTTCGTCGGCACGCTCACCGCGGAATACCTCGCCGCGCATGCCCCCGAAGGCCTCCGCTGGGCGATCGCCGGCCGCGACGAGGGCCGGCTGGAGCGGCTGCGCGACCGACTGCCCGGCGGCTCCGACATCGGGGTGCTGCGCGCCGACGTGAGCGAACCGGCCACCCTGCGCGCACTCGCCGACCACGCGCGCGTGGTGGCCACGACCGTCGGGCCGTACGTCACCTACGGCGAGGAGCTCGTCGCCGCCTGCGCGGACACCGGGGCCGACTACCTCGACCTCACCGGCGAGCCCGAGTTCGTGGACCTGATGTACGTCCGGCACGACGCACGCGCGCGTGAGACCGGCGCCCGCCTCGTGCACGCCTGCGGTTTCGATTCCGTGCCGCACGACCTGGGCGTGTACTTCACGGTCCGGCAGCTGCCGGAAGGGGTGCCGCTGACCGTGGACGGGTTCGTGACCGCCGACGCGGCCTTCTCCGGCGGCACACTGTCCTCGGCGTTGAACCAGGTCGCGCGCGGGCGGCAGATGGTGGCCGCGGCCCGGGAACGCGGCCGGCACGAGCCGCGCCTGATGGGGCGCCGGGTGGCGGCACCGACGGGCGCGCCGCGGTTCGCCAGGGAGGTCGGCGCCTGGGCGGTGCCGCTGCCGACCATCGACCCGCAGATCGTGCGCCGCTCGGCGAAGGCCCTGGACCGGTACGGCCCCGACTTCCGCTACCGGCACTATGCGGCGGTCCGGCACCTGCCGGTCGCCGCCGGCGGCGTCGCCGCCGTGGGCGCGGTCGCGGCCGCCGCCCAGCTGGCGCCCGCCCGGCGCTGGTTGTCGGACCGGCTGCGGCCCGGGGACGGGCCGAGTCCGGAGAAGCGGGCGAAGAGCTGGTTCCGGGTGCGCTTCGTCGGCGTGGGCGGCGGTCGGCGCGTCTTCACCGAGGTCGCGGGCGGCGACCCGGGCTACGACGAGACGGCCAAGATGTTCGCCGAGTCGGCCCTGTGCCTGGCCTTCGACGAGCTGCCGCCGACCGCCGGTCAGGTCACCACTGCCGCCGCGATGGGTGACGCGCTGACCGAGCGGCTGCGCGCTGCGGGGATCACCTTCCGGGTGGCCGCCAGGCAGTAGCCCGCCGGCGCTACATCTGCCATCCCAGCAGGGTCCAGAACATCCCGCCGATCCAGGCGAGACCCGCCACCACGGCGAGGACCAGAGCGGCCGTCACGGCGCGCTCGACAGGCTGGGCGGGACGGGTCACGGTCTTGGCGGAACGGTGCGTCGTCATGGGCGTCAGCCTGCCGTCGGGCCGGTGCGGGCACATCCGTACGCGTACTCAGGCGACGTACTCACCCGGCCCCGGCCACCCCTTCTTCAGCATTTGAGACTTTCCGTGCCAGGAGTGCCCGGCGACCTGCGGCCACGCGCTCGAAGTCTCACCGGGTACTTCAATGAGACGCTGGAAGCCCAGGCCGAAGGAGGGGGAACGGAAGTGAAGTTCGTACTCGAAGTGACCGTGGACGAGGGCGCGTCGGCGGCGGACCGGGCCGGAGAGCTGGGGCGGATCCTGCGCTACTGGGGCGGGAACCTCCACCACTACGCCCTCGAACCCGGCGACGGCTCCGCCGTCCACGACTCGCGCTATCAGGAGGTGGGCGCCTGGCGCATCGACGCCTCCTGAAGCGCCCGCCGGCACAGCGCGTCGGCCCTGCGCGTGGTCTCCGGCAGGCGGAACTCCGGGGTCAGGGCCAGGGTGTGCGCCAGGGCGTTGTCGAGGCTCACGCGGTGGCCGACGGAGACGAACACCGGCTTGACGCCGTCCCGCGTGCGCAGGGCGCGGCCGACCTCGTCGGTGCCCGCGAGGAGCGGTGCGGAACTCCCCCGCGCGGAACCGGGTTCGTCGTACGTGAAGGTGAACGGGTTCTTGGCGACGCCGATGGTCGGCAGGCCGGTGAGCACGCCGAGGTGGCTGGCGAGGCCGAAGCGGCGCGGGTGGGCGAGGCCGTAGCCGTCGCAGACCACCAGGCCCGGCGCGCAGGGCAGCGCGTCCAGGGCGGCACGCACGGTCGGGATCTCACGGAAGGCGAGCAGGCCGGGAACGTACGGGAAGGAGATCCTGCCGACGGCCGTCGTCTCCGCGACGACGTCCAGGGTGGCCGCGTCCAGGACGACGGCCGCCGCGGCGACGAGGTCGCGGTCGTCGTCGTAGGCGACGTCCACGCCCGTGACGTGCCCCCTCCCGGGCGGCGGCCCCGGCTCGCCGAGCACCACCCGCCCGCGCAGCTCGTCCTGTACGGCGCGAGCCTCTTCCTCGGTCGCGGGCCAGCCCGCGGGTACGCCTACGGTCGTCATGATGGCCAAGACTGTACGGCCCGCCGACACCCGTCCGGGGTCCGGGGGTAGGCTCGCGATCATGTTCGTACTGGAGCTGTCCTACACCGCCCCGCTCGACGCCGTCGACGCCGTCATCCCGGCGCATGTGGCCTGGCTCGACGAGCAGTACGAGAAGGGCTTCTTCCTCGCCTCCGGACGCAAGAACCCCCGCGACGGGGGCGTGATCCTGGCCGTCGCGGAGAACCGCGCCCGCATCGAGGAGGTCGCCGCGGGCGACCCGTTCATCGCCGCCGGGGTGTGCGAGTACCGCATCACGGAATTCGTCGCCACGAAGACGGCCCCCGAACTGGCCCAGCACCGGCAGACGCTGGGCTGAGCCCGCGGGGGCTCAGCCCTTCCTGGCGTCCAGCGCGCGCTGCAGCTCCGCCTTGTTCATGTGCGAACGGCCCTCGACACCCCGCTGCCTGGCCTCGTTGTACAGCTGGTCGTAGGTGGGCCCTTGCGAGCCCTTGCCGGACCGCCGGCCGCCCCGCTCGCCGGACGACATGTCCTGGATGGAGGTGCGGCTGGCCGTCCTCGACTCGCCGGACCGGGCGCGTTCCTTGTTCACCGTCCGCGCGGCGATCTCCTCGGCGCGCTGTGTGCTCTCGCCCCGGTCCAGCGCGCTCTGCTTGATGTGTTCGTACTGACGTTCCCGCTTGGGGCTGGAACCGCGTGGCATGACCGCTCACTTCCTCTCGTGCGCGGTGACCGGGTACCCGCGATCAGGCCAACCGCATCAGCGCTCCAGCCGCGCCACGCGCCCCTTCTCCCCGGCGGCCCAGCAGCCGAGGTCGGGGGTGCAGGACACGGTGTCGTACGAGCCGGTGTCGATGGTCCGCCAGGTGCGGCCGCCGTCGGTGGTCAGGTCGGTGCCGGTGGGGCCGACGGCGAGGGCGGCCCGGCGGCTGTGCGGGAGCCAGGCGGCGCCGGAGCGGTAGGCGGGCGGCGGGGTCGCGGCGGGGCGCCAGGTACGGCCGCCGTCGTCGGTGACCGCGGCCGCCTGTGGCGAGGTCTGGTCGGGGCGGTAGTCGCCGCCGACCGCGAGTCCGTGGGTGCGGTCGCGGAAGGCGAGCGCGAAGACGCCCTTGGCCGGATCGCCCGCCGGAACCGGTGTGTCGGCGGCCGTCCAGGTCAGCCCGCGGTCGGCCGAGTGCAGCACGCGCGCGTGGGCGCCGCCGCCGGTCGCCAGCCAGACGTCCCGCGGCCCTGAGGTGACCAGGCACTGGCCGCTCGCGGCGAAGCCGGCCTCACCGTCCAGGGCGGCCGGCATGCCCTCGGCGGGCAGCACCCGCCAGGAACGGCCGCCGTCGCTGGTCGACAGGATGCGGAACCGGCCGTCCACGGGATCGCTCATGGCGAGGCCGTGACGGCGGTCGAAGAAGGCGAGGCAGTCGTAGAAGGCCTTCGGGTCGGTGTTACGGAAGGACTCCGTCCAGGTCGCACCGCCGTCGTCGGTGCGGTAGACGCGGGAGGCCTCTCCCTCACCGATGGCCAGCACCACCGCGCGCCGCGCGTCGAACGCCTCGACGTCCCGGAACTGCAGGTCGGCCGCGCCCGGCGGAGAGACGTTCCGCCAGCTCGCCCCGCCGTCGGTGGTGCGCAGCACGGTGCCTGCCGTACCGGCCAGCCAGGCGGTGTCACGGTCGACGGCGGCCAGGCCGCGGAAGCGCACCTGCGGGGTGCCGCTGTCCTTCGCCTCCCAGTGCACGGTTCCCCGGCCTCCCTGACCGAGCTGCCCCGCCTCGGCGGCCGGCACCGTCAGCGCGGCCAGCGCCGCTCCGCACGCCACCCCCGCCGCCACCAGCCGGCCCGTCCGTCCCCTGCGTCGCGTGCTCCCCAAGCGCCTCATGGCGGGCGAAGCTAGCCCACCGGCCAGCCGCCGTCCAGAGCGCCTCACGACCACACTCCCGTGCATGAATGCGGTGACCGAGGTCACTCGTTCCCGACGTGCACGCAATGGCCGATTCCATCGTCTCTTCCAGTACCAGGCCTCACCCGCCCGCAAGTACGTCCAGCCGTCACAAGGGAGCAAGGCGTTGTCCACCGTCATCGAGCAGCCCGTAGAGGCCCGCCTCGTCGCCGCCGCACCGCGCATGCCGAGCATTCCCGCCAAGCTGCGCTACGACCGGAGCGACCCGTTCGCCGTCCGCATGACCTTCCCCGCCCCGGCCACCCTGGAGGGTGTCGAGGTCTGCTGGACCTTCTCCCGCGAATTGCTCGCGGCCGGGCTGCACGGCCCGGAGGGCTTCGGTGACGTGCGCGTACGGCCGTACGGCTACGACCGCACGGTACTGGAGTTCCACGCCCCCGAGGGCACGGCGATCGTGCACGTGCGCTCCGGCGAGATACGGCGGTTCCTCCAGGCGACCGGCGACCTGGTGCCGGTCGGGCTGGAGCACCTGCAGCTGGACCTCGACCACGACCTGGCCGAGCTGATCCGGGACGCCTGCTGACCTGCGCGAAACGCGCTACGCGCGCGTGAGCAACGCGTTCAGCCCGCCGTAGTCGAACCCGTCGGCCAGCGCCCCGTACGTCCCCTCCCGCAGCAGCTCCCGCGCGGCGCGGCGGACCAGGGCGTGGGCGGCCTCGGCGAGACTCGAGCCGGCGCTGATCCGGGCAACGCCGAGCGAGGCCAGTTCGGCGACCGTCGGCGCGCCGGGGCCGACCAACACGTTGAGCGGCCCGTCGACGCCCGCGACGAGCTCCTCGACCGTCTCCGGTCCGACGGCCCCGGGGACGAAGATCCCGTCGGCGCCCGCGGCCAGGAAGGCGGCCGCGCGTTCCAGGGTGAGGTCGACTCCCCCGGCGCCCTGCAGGAAGGTGTCGATCCGCGCGTTGACGAACAGCGGCAGGCCCGCCGTGTCGGCCGCCGCACGAGCCGCGGCGATGCGTTCCGCCTGCTCGGCGACCGGCCGCAGCGGCTCACTGCCCGCCGCATGGCGGGCGTCCTCGATGTTGACGCCGACCGCGCCGGCGGCGATCACCGCACGGACGGTGTCGGCGACCCCGGCGGCGTCCTCGGCGTAACCGCCCTCGATGTCGGCGGTGACCGGGACCGGTACGGCGTCGACGATGCGGGCGACGGCCGCGAGTGCGCGGTCACGGTCGAGCCGGTCGCCGTCGGCGGTGCCCAGCGCCCAGGCGAGCCCCGCGCTGGTGGTCGCGACGGCGGCGGCGCCCGCCTCCACGACGACGGCCGCGCTGACCGGGTCCCAGGCGTTCGGCAGGACCAGAGGGCGGCCGGGCACGTGCAGTGCGCGGAAGGCGAGGGCGGAGTCGGCAAGCGGGTGCTGAAGCGTCATGCGGGGAAGTCAAACAGCCCCGGCGGGGTGGACGCTGGCAGAAATCCGACACCAGCGTGGGCCGGGCCAGGGGTAGGGAATTCGGCCACTCGGAAGCACGCGCATTAATCCGGTTGCGGCCTTTCCGGCGCCCTCCTACGGTGTACAGCGTTCCTGTTGCCGCCGATTGGAGAAGGACGTTGCTCGTCTGAGGTCCTGAGACACCGCGCTCACACCGGTGAGGTGTGCGTGGCGTTCGACCTCGGCGTACGAGCCGTCCTCAGGCACAGGCCTTCTCTCCGTGCCCCAGGTTCCTCGGTTTCCGCCTCGCGGTGTCTCGACATGCGTCCGCCCACACCGCATCAAGCAACCGCGAGGCCTGTATGTCTACTTCCCTCACCTGCACGTCCCTGTCCTTCGCCTGGCCCGACGGCAGCCCCGTCTTCGACGGCCTCGACGTCGCCTTCGGTCCCGGCAGGACCGGGCTGGTCGGCGTCAACGGATCAGGGAAGTCGACCCTGTTGAAGCTGCTGGCCGGTGAACTCTGTCCGGCCGACGGAACCGTCAAGGTGACCGGCGAGGTCGGCTGTCTGCCGCAGAACGTCACGCTCGACACCACGCTCCGCGTCGACGAGGCCCTCGGCATCGCCGGCCGGCGAGCCGCCCTGCACGCCATCGAGGCGGGCGACGTGTCCGAGGAACACTTCGAGACCGTCGGCGACGACTGGGACGTCGAGGAGCGTGCCCTGGTCACGCTCGGCGAACTCGGCCTCGGCCACATCGGCCTGGACCGCACCGTCGGCGAGGTGTCCGGCGGCGAGTCGGTGCTGCTGCGCCTGGCCGCACTGCTGCTGCGCCGCCCGGACGTCCTGCTCCTCGACGAACCCACCAACAATCTCGACCTGTACGCACGCCGTCGGCTGTACGCGGCGGTCGCCTCCTGGCCGGGCGTGCTGGTGGTCGTCAGTCACGACCGTGAGCTCCTGCAGCTGGTCGACCAGATCGCCGAGCTGCACTCCGGGGAGGTCACCTGGTACGGCGGCAACTTCTCGGCCTACGAGGAGGCCCTCGCCGCGGAACAGGAGGCGGCCGAGCGGATGGTGCGGGTGGCCGAGGCGGACGTGCGCAAGCAGAAGCGCGAACTCGCCGACGCGCAGGTCAAGCTGGCCCGCCGCAAGCGGTACGGGCAGAAGATGTACGAGCAGAAGCGCGAGCCGAAGATCGTCATGGGCGCGCGCAAGCGCGCCGCCCAGGAGTCCGCGGGCAAGCACCGCATCATGCACGAGGAGAGGCTCGCCGAGGCCAGGGAGCGGCTGGACGACGCGGTGGAGGCCGTACGGGACGACGACGAGATCCGCGTCGACCTGCCGTACACGGCCGTACCGCCCGGCCGGCAGGTGCTCACCCTGGAGAACCTGGAACTGGCCTACGGGGGGCGTGTCAAGGGGATCCTCGATCTGCGCGGCCCGGAGCGGATCGCCCTCGTCGGCCGCAACGGTGCGGGCAAGACGACACTGCTGCGGACCGTCGCCGGGGAGCTGGCGGCGGAGGCCGGCGAGGCGCGGGCGCACGTCCCGCTGCGGTTCCTGCCGCAGCGGCTGGACGTGCTGGACGACATGCGGACGGTCGCCGAGAACGTGGCCCGGTTCGCGCCGGGCGCCACGAACAACCGGATCCGGGCGCGCCTGGCCCGCTTCCTGTTCCGGGGCGCACGGGCCGACCAGAAGGCCGGGACGCTGTCCGGCGGCGAGCGCTTCCGGGCGGCCCTGGCCGCGCTGATGCTCGCCGAGCCCGCACCCCAGCTGCTCCTGCTGGACGAACCCACCAACAACCTCGACATGGCGAGCGTCCGGCAGCTGACCACGGCCCTGGAGTCGTACGAGGGTGCCCTGCTCGTCGCCAGCCACGACCTGCCGTTCCTGGAGTCGATCGGCATCACCCGGTGGCTGCTGATGGAGGACGGAGAATTGAAGGAGACGACACCCGGGACGCTCGGCGATCCGGCCTAGCCGGACCGGCAGGGGTCTCAGGTGGGGCACAGCCTGACAACGAGGGGTTTTGTCCGGGCCGCCGTGCCCTGCATGATGGCGGACCGGCGCCGTATCACGGGCGCCGGAGCCGCACCGCCGATAACGAAAGGTCCCTCGTGCCCAGCAAGAAGGCCCTCGTCCGCCGCCCCAGCCCGCGCCTCGTCGAAGGCCTGGTGACGCACATCGAGCGGGAGAAGGTCGACGTGGACCTCGCCGTCGAGCAGTGGGAGGCGTACGTCGAGGCGCTGGGCGAGCACGGCTGGAAGACGATCGAGGTCGATCCGGCCGACGACTGCCCGGACTCGGTGTTCGTCGAGGACACCGTCGTCATGTACAAGAACGTGGCGTTGATCACCCGGCCCGGCGCCGAGTCCCGGCGCGCGGAGACCGCGGGCGTCGAGGAGGCCGTGGCCCGGCTCGGCTGCTCGGTGAACTGGATATGGGAGCCGGGCACTCTGGACGGCGGCGACGTCCTGAAGGTCGGTGACACGGTCTACGTCGGCCGGGGCGGGCGTACCAACGCGGCCGGCGTGCAGCAGTTGCGCGCCGCCTTCGAACCGCTGGGCGCGCGCGTGGTCGCCGTACCGGTGAGCAAGGTGCTGCACCTCAAGTCGGCGGTCACCGCGCTGCCGGACGGGACGGTCATCGGGCACATCCCGATGGTGGACCGGCCGTCGCTGTTCCCGGGCTTCCTGTCGGTGCCGGAGGAGTCCGGCGCGCACGTGGTGCTGCTCGGCGGCCACAAGCTGCTCATGGCGGCGAGCGCCCCGAAGACGGCGGAACTGCTCACCGATCTCGGCCACGAGGTGGTCACGGTGGACATCAGCGAGTTCGAGAAGCTCGAGGGCTGTGTGACGTGCCTCTCGGTGCGTATGCGGGAGCTGTACGCCTGATCGGGTGATCCGTCACTCCGGCAGCCCCGGGACCTGCGGGTCCCGGGGCCGTTTGGCATGCCCTCGAAAAGCCGGGCCGTGGGCGCTGATCAGCGATCTTTACAACGAACTTAACCTACGGCTTCGTAACCTACGGATTCGTAGCCTACGATCTCGTAGGTTTCCGGCTCCGCTCGCCGGACCGTCCCCCGTCTCTCCCCCTTCGTACGGCGTCCCCCAGGAGTTCCTGTGACGATCACCTCCCCTCACCTCGGCAGCCCGTCCGTGTGGACCGACGCGCGGCTGCTGTACGCGCTGGAGGAAGTGGTCGAGAAGGAGCTGAACCGGCATCTGCAGGTCGCCAAGGACTGGATGCCGCACGAGTACGTGCCCTGGACCGACGGCCGTAACTTCCCCGGCCTGTTCGAGGACGGCGAGGCCTGGGACAAGGAACACTCCAAGGTGACGGAGATCGGCCGCATCGCCCTCGTCGTCAACCTCCTGACCGAGGACAACCTGCCCAGCTACCACCACGAGATCGCCTCGCTCTTCGGCCGCGACGGCGCCTGGGGCACCTGGGTGCACCGCTGGACGGCCGAGGAGGGCCGGCACGGCATCGTGATGCGTGACTACCTGCTCACCTCGCGCGCGGTGGACCCGGACAAGCTGGAGCAGTTCCGCATGTCGCACATGAGCGAGGGCTTCGAGTCCGACAACCGGCACTCGATGCTGCACTCGATCGCCTACGTCGCCTTCCAGGAGCTGGCGACCCGCATCTCGCACCGCAACACCGGCCACCAGTCCGGCGACCCGGTCTGCGACCGCATGCTGGCGCGCATCGCGACCGACGAGAACCTGCACATGGTCTTCTACCGCAACCTGCTGAAGGCCGCCTTCGAACTCGCTCCCGACCTGACCATGCAGGCGGTCCGGGACGTCGTGGTCAACTTCCGCATGCCCGGCCACGGCATCCCCGGCTTCGAGCGGGCCGCCGCGCAGATGGCGATCGGCGAGGTCTACAACCTGCGCATCCACCACGACGACGTCCTCCAGCCCGTGCTGCGCTTCCTGAAGATCATGGAGATCGACGGCCTCGGCCCGGAGGGCGCCCAGGCGCAGGAGGAACTCGGCCTCTTCATGGGCGGCCTGGACACGGAGGCCACCAAGTTCGACGAGAAGCTGGCGGCCCGCAAGGCGCGGATGGCGGCGCGGGCCGCGGGCTGAGCGGCGCTCGGGCCGTCGCCCGAGATGGATGTAGGCGGGACGTGCGGCGCGGTCGGTGCGACGTGCGTCCCGTTCAGTTCGACGTGCGGCGCAGGGCGAGGCGCTCCTTCTCGGAGAGGCCGCCCCAGACGCCGAAACGCTCGTCGTTGGTGAGCGCGTAGTCGAGACAGGCGGAGCGCATCTCGCACATGGCGCAGATGCGCTTCGCCTCGCGCACCGAGCTGCCGGGCTCGGGGAAGAAGAAGTCCGCCCCGGTCTGCGCGCACAGAGCCTGTGCCTGCCAGGCGGTGTCGGCCGGGGTGATCGTGTCGATGTGCATGTCCAGGATCCTGCCGGGCGGCGAAAAACGTTCGATCAACGCCGGGTCAACGGCGCGGCCGCGCCCCGGGCCGCCCGTTGATGCTCCGCCGGAGCCCTGGGCCGCCCCGATGATGCTCCGCGCGCAGACGCCCGCGCACGGCGGCGCGCGGAAGCAGTGTGAAAACCCGGAGAACCGGGCGCGGCCCCCAGGGTGACCGGGGGCATCGGTCCGGCGCGCGGCGGCGCTCCGGCAGCGGTTGTCAGTGGGCGGTGCCAGACTCGGCAGTGCAGAGGACGGGACCCGATTCCGGACGCCCCCTTCAAGGGTTTCCGGACCCCCTTTCAAGGAGGGCGAAGATGCTCACCACCCGTTTCGTCGACGGCGCTCCGAACTGGATCGACGTCGGCACCCCCGACCTCGACGGCGCCCTCGCCTTCTACGGCGGGCTGTTCGGCTGGCAGTTCCAGTCGGCGGGGCCGGACGCCGGCGGCTACGGCTTCTTCCAGCTGGGCGGCAGGACCGTCGCCGGCGGCATGCAGACCGGACCCGAGCAGGGGCCTCCGGCCTGGACGGTGTACTTCCAGAGCGAGGACGCGCAGGCCACGGCCAAGGCGGCCGAACAGGCGCACGGCAGCGTGCTGTTCCAGCCCCTGGACGTGATGGGCCAGGGACACATGGCGGTCCTCGCCGACCAGGCGGGCGTGCCGTTCGGGATCTGGCAGCCCGGGCAGACCAAGGGCGTGGACGCGGCGAACGAACCGGGCGCGCTGTGCTGGGTCGAGCTGTACACCCCGGACATCGCGGCGGCCGCCGCGTTCTACCAGCGGGTCCTGGGCCTGGAGACCTCGGCCGTGCCGTTCCCGGGCGGCACGTACACCTGTGTGAACCCGGGCGGTGCCGGTGAGGACGCGATGTTCGGCGGGATGGTCCCGCTGGCCGACGACCCGACGGAGACCGAGGCGGGCGCGTACTGGCTGCCGTACTTCGAGGTCGAGGACACCGACGCCGTGGTCGAGAAGGCGCAGCAGCTGGGCGGCACGGTGCGTATGCCGGCGACGACCATGGAGGGTGTCGGCCGGATGGCCAAGCTCGCCGACCCGTACGGCGTCCGCTTCGCGGTGATCAAGAGCGAGCCGCCGCAGGGCTGAGGCGCCGGCGGGCACCCTGCGCCCAGGCGGACGCGGAGTGCCTAGGCGGACGCGCGTCGTATCAGGGTCGTCGGCAGGACGACACTGGGGACGGCCGCGTCCGCCGGGGTCGCGTCGCGCGTGCGGCCGGCCAGGCCGCGCAGCAGGAGACGGGCCATCAGCCGGCCCATCTCCTCGATGTCCTGACGGACCGTCGTGAGCGGCGGATCGGCCTCTTCGGCGATGGGCAGCACATCGTCGAAGCCGATCACGGCCACGTCGTCCGGCACGCGCCGGCCCCGCTCGCGCAGCACGCGCAGGGCGCCGAGCGCGGTGAGGTCGTTGGCGGCGAACACGGCGTCCACGTCCGGGCAGCGGTCGAGCAGTTCCCGCATGGCGCGCTCGCCACCGCCGGGGGTGAAGTCGCTCTCCACGACGAGCCGGGGGTCGGCGTCGCCCACCACGTCCCGGTAGCCGTCGAGCCGGTCCACCGCCGAGGTCTGGTCCAGCGCGCCGGTGATGTGCGCTATCCGGCTGCGGCCGAGGTCCACGAGGTGGCGTACGGCCTCGCGGGCGCCGCCCCGGTTGTCGCTGTCGACGTACACCGGACCGGGAGTGCCGTCGCTCCAGTCGGGGCGCCCGCCGAACACGGTGGGCACGCCCGCGTTGCGGATCAGGCCGGGCAGCGGGTCGTCGAGGTGGAGGGAGAAGACGAGCGCGCCGTCGACATGCCCTCCGGCGAGATAGCGGGCCACACGGGCGTGGTCGGCTCGGCCCTCGGTCAGCAGCAGCACGAGCTGGTTGTCGTGGGCCGTCAGCTCCTTGCTGATGCCGCGCAGTTGCAGCGCGAAGAAGGGGTCGGCGAAGACCCGGGCCTCGGGTTCGGCGATGACGACGGCGACGGCGTCGTGCCGTTTGGTGACCAGGCTGCGTGCGGCCTGGTTGGGCACGTACCCGAGTTCCTCGACCGCCTGCCGGACCCGTTCGACCAGGGGCTCCCTGACCCCGTCGCCGCCGTTGACGACCCGTGACACGGTGGCCCGGGACACCCCGGCCCGCGCGGCCACGGCCTCCAGCGTGGGACGCGACACTGCCTCGGTCACTTCGGGACTCCTCATCGGCGGCTGACGATCAGGATAACCGCGGTGCGCCGGGGCCGTCGGGGCGGGAAAAGGGGTTGCTCTCCAGCATCTCGCCAGGTGAAGATCACCGGATGAAGACGAGAAAGGCTCATGCCGGCTGAGCGCCCCGAGACGCGGCTCGTGCCCTACGCACGACTGCCGCGCAAGTACCGCGACCGGCACATCGTCCACAGCTCGGTCGACGCGTTCGGCCGGGGACACTGGCTGCTCACCGAGCACCCGCCCAAGGATCTGGGCTCCGATCCGTACGACGCGCTGGTGGTGACCGTCGAGGACCGCGTGTGCCACGAGACGTACCTGCATGCGGTGTTGCCCTGGTGCCCCCACATCGAGGCCCTGCCCGACGGCGGGTTCGTGCTGGCGACACCCCGGGCGGACAAGGACGACGGGCAGCAGGTCCAGGTCTTCGACGCGCTGGGCCGGGCGACCGGCACGTTCCGCGTGGGGGACGGCTTCCAACACCTCCTGGCCGACCGGGCGGGAGACCTCTGGGTCGGCTACTTCGACGAGGGTGTCTACGGCGACGACGCGTTGAGCGCGCCCGGCCTGCGCCGCTGGAGCATCACGGGCGAACCCCTCTGGTCCTACAGCCCGGTGCCCGACGCGGGGTGGATCGACGACTGTTACACCTTGAACGTGACCGGGCGCACCGCCTGGATGTGCCCGTACTCCCGCTTCCCGCTCATCGAGGTGGACGATGCCCAGGTCGTGCGGGTACGACAGAACCCGGTGCGGGGTGCGAGCGGGCTCGCCGTGCTGGGCGAACGGGCCGTGTTCTTCAGCGGATACGGCGACGACCGCAACCGGCTCGTCGACTGCCGTCTGACGGAGACCTCCGTGGAACCGGTGGCCGAGAGCCGCCTGGTCCGCCCCGACGGCGGCCGGCTCGGTCGGCCCCGGATCGTCTCCCGTGGCTCCCGGATCCATGTACAGGTCAAACCGTTCACCGAATGGTTCGTGTTCGACCTCGCGTGAGGGTTGTCCACAGGCCGAACGCGTTGTCAGTGGCGTGCGGCATCCTGTGATCAGTGGCGGAACACGCGCCATCAACCACGGGGAGGGCTGGGATGTTCAGGGGGATCGACGACGTCGACTGGGCGTCGATGGGGCATGCGTACACGGAATCGGCGACCGATGTGCCGGAGTTGCTGTGGGGGTTGGCGTCGGACGACCCGGAGCGCCGGGAGATCGCGCTGGACGGAATGTACGGCGCGGTGCACCACCAGGGGGATGTGTACGACAGCACGGTCGCCTGCGTCCCGTTCCTGTTCGAGCTGGTCGCGAACCCGTCGATCGCCGACCGGGGTGCGGTGATCGGCCTGCTGTGCAGCATCGCCCACGTCTCGGACGAGGACGAGGACGAGTGGGACGAGGAGGAGGCCGAGGCCTTCGACGAGTTCGACGAGGACGAACACGAGGAATGGCTGCGGCACTTCTTCGTGGCGCGTGACCTGGTCCGCGAGCGGGCCGGGGACTTCCTCGGGCTGCTCGGCGATCCGGATCCCGGGGTGCGGGCCGCCGTGCCGGGTGCGCTGGCGCGGCTGCACCCGGACCCGGTGCGGGTGTTTCACGCCCTGCGCGAGCGGGTGCCCGCGGAGACCGACCCGGAGGCCGCCCGGTCCCTGGCGCGTGCCCTGGGCACGCTGGCCGGACGGCACCCCGCCGAGCTGGGCGCCGAAGCGGTCCGGATGCTGAAGGATCTCGTCTCCGGCACCCCCGACCCCCAGCTGCGCATGACGGCGCTGGCCCGGCTGGCGCGCAGTGCGCCCGACGAACTACCGCCGGACACCGTGCAGATCGCGCTGGACGTGATGCGGCTGGCCCGGGAGGCGGACGAGCTGGGCCCACCGCCCGCCGCGCCCGAGCGGCCGCGCACGGACACCCTGATCTCCCATGTGCGCGAGCTGCACGCGGAGCACCGCCGCAGCCTGGACCTGGACGACGCGGCGGACCTGCTCGAAGAGCTGCACACGGAGCTACGCGATCGGGTCGACCTGCGCTTCCCGCTCCTCGTCGGCCAGTTGGGCAGCCCCAGTCCGCGCCAGCGCAGGCACGCCGTCGGCATGGCGGGACGGCTGCTGACCGGGTGGCGGGCTCCCGACGACGAACCGGTGCTGGCACTGGCCCGGCTGCTGGCCGACGACGATCTGCGGCTGCAGAAGGAGGTGCTGTCGGAACTGCGGCATCTCGCACCGGTGGCACACCGCGTGTCGGAGGGGGTGGCGGCGTACGTCGAGAGCTGGGAGGGCCGCCCGCTGGAGACCGACACGGTCTTCCGGGACATGGCCCTCGGCATGGCGTTCGAGGTACTGGCGCTGCAGGGCGACGGCCGGATCGTGCCGGCGCTCACCCATGTGCTCGAAGTGGTCGAGCTGCCCGAGAAGCTGTCCCGGTGGCTGGAGGCGCTCGGCCCCGAGGCGGCGGCTCCGCTCGGCCCCGTGCTCCACGACCGGCTGGCCCGACTGGACCACCGCGCACCGTCCGCGGAGCTGGACGGCCTCGTCGAGGCCCTGGGCACACTTCGGCACGCCGAGTCGGTGCCCCTGCTGACCCGCGTCCTGGCCGATGCCGAGCACTTCCGGACGACACGGGAGGTCCTGGAGGCCCTCTGCGCCTACGGCCCCCAGGCGGCCGAAGCAGCTCCGCTGGTACGGCGTCTGTGGGAGGACGACACCCTCGCGGACGAGCACCGCATCCATGTGGCACACGCCCTGTGGGCCCTGACCGGCGAAGCGGAGGCGGTGCTCGCCGTCGTCCGCGAGGGTCTGCGGTCGCGGTCGTGGAGCCCGTGGTACGCGGCCCTGCAGCTGACCGCATCCCTGGGCCGGTCCGGTGCCGCCCTCGCACCCACGTTGCGCGAGATGATCGCGGACGGCCACACGCCTGCCCGGGCGGCCGTCGGTCTGTGGCAGGTCACCGGGGAGACGGACGAGGCGCTCCCCGTGCTCCTGACCGAGTGGTCGGCCACGCCGGCCCAACGCCCCGCCATGGCCGGCTGCCTGGCGGGCATGGGCCCTGCGGCCGCACCGGCGCTGCCGCTGATACGCGCGGAGCTGGCCTCGCCCCGCCGTCACAACAACGACGACTCCACCGGCAACATGCGCTACGACGTTCCCACCGACGTGGCCCTGCAGCAGGACTGCCGGCGCGTGCTGGCCGAGTTCGGCCAGCGGATGGAAACCCCGGTGCGCTAGCGCCGGGTCGGGTCAGGAGTCCTGCTCGCGGCGGGCCCGGCTCGGCTGCACCCGCTTGGGCTCGCCCGGCATCTTCGGGTACTCCGGCGGGTACGGCAGGTCGCCCAGGCCGTGATCGTGTTCGTCGCGGCGGGCCAGTTCGAGGAGGGCGTCGAGGGAGTAGGCGTGGTCGTCCATGTCGGCGTGCACGTCGCCGAGTTCGGCGAAGCGGGCCGACATGGTGGCGAGGTCGAAGTCGCGGGGGTGGGCCACGCCGACCTCGTCCCAGCGCAGGGGCGCGGAGACGGGGGCGTTCGGGCGGGGTCGGACGGAGTAGGCGGAGGCGATGGTGCGGTCGCGGGCGGTCTGGTTGTAGTCGAGGAAGATGCGTTCGCCGCGCTCCTCCTTCCACCACTTGATCGTGACCTGGTCGGGCATCCGGCGCTCCAGCTCCCGGCCCACCGCGATCGCGGCGCGCCGCACCTGGGTGAAGGTCCAGCGGGGTTCGACGGGCACGAAGACGTGCAGGCCGCGGCCGCCCGAGGTCTTGGGCCAGCCGCGCAGTCCGCCGAACTCGTCGAGGACGGCACGCAGTTCGTGGGCGGCACGGACGGCGTCGTCGTAGTCGGTGCCGGGCTGCGGGTCGAGGTCGATGCGGAGTTCGTCGGGATGGTCGACGTGGGTGCGGCGCACCGGCCAGGGGTGGAAGGTGAGCGTGCCGTACTGGGCGGCCCACACCACGGCGGCCTCCTCGGTCGGGCACATCTCGTCGGCGCTGCGGCCGCTGGGGAAGGTGATGTGGGCGGTGGGGATCCAGTCGGGCATGCCCTTGGGTGCGCGCTTCTGGTAGAACCACTCGCCGTCGACGCCGTCCGGGTAGCGCTGGAGGGTGGTGGGGCGGTCGCGCAGGGCGCGCAGGATGCCGGGGCCGACGGCCGCGTAGTACTGGGCGACGTCCAGCTTGGTGAATCCGCGCTCCGGGAAGAAGACCTTGTCGGGGCTGGACAGCCGTACGGTCCGGCCGGCCACGTCCAGTTCCACCGCTTCGCCCATGCGGCCACGGTAGGCGTACCCGGCACACCCCGCATACCGGGCGGCAGCTGACGTATGCGAGCAGAATCGGACGCATGGATCTGCCGGTGATGCCGCCCGTGAAGCCGATGCTCGCCAAGTCGGTGGCGAAGATCCCGCCGGGCATGCACTACGAGGCGAAGTGGGACGGGTTCCGCGCGATCGTGTTCCGGGACGGGGCCGAGGTCGAGTTGGGCAGCCGTACCGGAAAGCCGCTGACCAGGTACTTTCCGGAGCTGGTTGCGGCGTTGCAGGAGCGGGTGCCCGAGCGGTGCGTGCTGGACGGGGAGATCGTGATCGCGCGGGGCGGGCGGCTGGACTTCGACGCGCTGACCGAGCGGATCCATCCGGCGGACTCGCGGGTGCGGATGCTGGCCGAGAAGACCCCGGCCTCCTTCGTGGCGTTCGACCTGCTGGCGCTGGACGACCATGCCCTGCTCGACGTGCCGTTGTCCGACCGGCGGGCCCTGCTGGAGCGGGCGCTGTCCGGGGTGAGCGCACCGGTGCATCTGGCGCCGGCGACGACCGACGTGGAGGTGGCGCAGCGGTGGTTCGAGCAGTACGAGGGCGCCGGTCTGGACGGGGTCGTCGCCAAGCCGCTCGATCTGCGCTATCTGCAGGACGAGCGGGCCATGTTCAAGATCAAGCACGAGCGGACGGCGGATGTCGTCGTGGCGGGCTACCGGTTCCACAAGAGCGGACCGGTGGTGGGCTCGCTGCTGCTGGGCCTGTACGACGACCGGGGCGCCCTGCAGCACGTGGGCGTGTCGGCGGCCTTCGCCATGAAGAAGCGCGCCGAGCTGGTCGAGGAGCTGGAGCCGCTGCGGATGGACGACGTGACCGGGCACCCGTGGGCGGCATGGGGCGACGAGGCGGCGCACGAGACGGCTCGGCTGCCGGGGGCGCCGAGCCGCTGGTCGGGCAAGAAGGACCTGTCCTGGGTGCCGATCCGGCCGGAGCGGGTCGCCGAGGTGGCCTACGACCACATGGAGAACGGCGCCCGCTTCCGGCACACGGCCCGCTTCCGCCGGTGGCGCCCGGACCGGGCACCGGAGAGCTGCACCTACGCACAGCTGGAGGAGCCGGTGCGCTACGACCTCGCGGAGATCCTCGGGGCCAAGGAGGACGGCTCCTAGGTCCGGCCCGCAACGCCCTTCGGGTCGCAGGCGTCGACGGTCACGGTGACGCCGGTGGGGCCGGTCCGCTGCAGGTCGGACGCCCAGATGCCGCCTAGGGCTGCATCAGGATCTTGATCGCGCCGTCCTGCTTGTGCTGGAACATCTCGTACGCGGTCGGGGCCTCGTCGAGCGGCAGCCGGTGCGTGGCGAAGTCATCGACGCCGAGTGGGTCCTCGTCCGTGAGGTAGGGCATGATCGCGTCGGTCCACCGGCGGACATTGGCCTGCCCCATCCGCATCTGGATCTGCTTGTCGAACAGGGTGAGCATCGGGATCGGGTCGGCCGTGCCGCCGTAGACGCCGACGAGGGAGAGCGTGCCGCCCCGCCGGACCAGCTCGATGGCCAGGTGGAGGGCGCCGAGCCGGTCGACACTGAAGCGTTCCGCGAGTGGCGCGCCCAGCTTGCGGGGCAGCATCGCGGACGCCTGCTGGGCGAGCCGGGCCGCGGCGCTGCCGTGGGCCTCGGTGCCGACGGCGTCGATCACGGCGTCCGGGCCGCGGCCGTCGGTCGCATCGCGGATCACGTGGACCAGTTCCTTCTCGTCGTCGAAGGCCCTGAGGTCGTACGTCCGCACACCTCGCCGGCTCGCCCGGGCCAGCCGCTCGGGCACCAGGTCGACGCCGAACACCCGCTCGGCTCCCCGGGCGATCGCGACCCGGCAGGCCATGTCGCCGATCGGGCCGAGGCCGAGGACGGCGAGGCTGCCGCCGGGCGGGACGGACGCGTACTCGACGGCCTGCCAGGCGGTGGGCAGCACGTCCGAGAGGTAGACGAACCGGTCGTCCGGCGGGCCCTCGGGCACCTTGATCGGGCCGTACTGCGCCTGCGGGACGCGCAGGTACTCGGCCTGGCCGCCCGGCACGGCGCCGTACAGGCGGGTGTAGCCGAACAGGGCGGCGCCCATACCCTCGCCGGTGACCTGGGTCGTCTCGCACTGGGTGGGCAGCCCGGTCAGGCACATCCAGCAGTCTCCGCAGGCGATCTGGAACGGGACCACGACCCGGTCGCCCGCGGCGAGGTCCGGCACCCCGGCACCGACCTCCTGGACGATGCCCATCGGTTCGTGGCCGAGGATGTCACCCGGGGTCATGAACGGGGTGAGCACCTCGTACAGATGCAGATCCGAGCCGCACAGGCCGCTGGACGTGATGCGGATGACGGCATCGGTGGGCTGTTCGATCCGCGGGTCGGGCACGTCCTCCACCCGCACGTCCCGCCTGCCCTGCCAGGTGACTGCCTTCATGAGGTCGCGCTCCCTTGCTCGCGTGCGCGCCGGTTCGCCCTGGCGCGTCCGGTTTGCGGTGGCGCCCGGGTACCCGCGCGTGCCGCGACCGACACCTCGCCGCCCCGGCGGATCGGACCGCCCGGGCCACGCCGTCGACCCGATCGATCCATCGATCCACGGAACGCGCATGACCGGAACCGACCAGGGATGGCCCGCGATGACCGATGAGCACACAATCGACCTATACGAACGGGGGCAACGGTGGCCATAGGACGCAGCGCGCGCACACGACGTACGGCACTGACGGCGGCCCTGGTCGCCGTCACGATGACGGTCTCCCTGACGGCGGGCTGCACACGGCACGGCCCGGCCGACGACGGCCACGCCCCGCACCGGACCGCGTCGCCGACCGGCCCGGCCGCGCCCGCGGACGGCTCACCGCTCGCCGTGAAGATCGACAACGTGCCGGCGGCCCGCCCGCAGACGGGACTCGATGCGGCGGACGTCGTGTACGCGGAGCAGGTCGAGGGCGGCCTGAGCCGCCTGATGGCGGTGTACGCCACCACCCTTCCCAAAGCGGTCGGCCCGGTGCGCAGCGCCCGCGAGTCCGATCTGGAGCTGCTGCGCCAGTTCGACGAGCCGACGCTGGCGTTCTCCGGAGCCCAGCGCAAGCTGCTGCCGCTGATCCACCAGGCCCCGGTGCGGGCCGAGTCGCCCGACGAGGCCGGAGACGCCTACTACCGGGGCACCGGCAGGGCCGCACCGCACAACCTGTATCTGCACCCCGCCCGGCTGCTGCCCTCCGCGCCGGGCAAGGCCGCGCTGACCACCGGGTTCCGCTACGGTCCGGCGCCCTCCGGTGGCACTCCCGAACACGCGCGGACGGTGCGCTTTCCGTCGGCGCGCTTCACCTTCACCTGGTCAGCGGGGCGGGGCGGCTGGCTGGTCGCGATGGACGGCACGCCGACGGTGACGACCGACGGCGGGCGGCCGGCGCCGGCGACGGTCGTCGTGCAGTACGTGAAGATCCGTGCGTCGCAGTACCACGACGCACTCGGCAACAGCACCCCGTACACCGAGACGGTCGGCTCCGGAAAGGCCGAGGTGCTGCGGGACGGCCGGTCCTTCGACGCCACCTGGTCCCGGCCGTCCGCCACGGACGGCACGGCGTTCACGGCGGCGGACGGCAGCCCGATGAACTTCGCCGCCGGCCAGGTGTGGGTGGTGTTCGCCGAGGCCCCCTCCTGACCGGCCCCGCCGTTCAGCCCTGCCGGGCGACCAGCGGCTCGGCCGGGTTGCGCAGGTCCTCGGCGGCGTCCGCGACCCGGCGGATCAGGTCGAAGAAGACGGTCTGCTCCTCGGCGGAGAGCGGGGCGAGGAAGACCTGGTTCATCCGCGCGGTGCGCACGGTCAGCTTGCGGTGCACGCGCAGGCCCTCATCGGTGAGGCGCAGCAAGAAGCGGCGGCCGTCCTGCGGGTCGCGGACCTTGTGCAGCAGCTCGCGGCGGGTGAGCCTGCTGATGACCTCGGCGATGGTCGACCGGTCCAGGCCCACCCGCTCCCCCACGGTCCGCTGGTCGAGACCCGGCTCGGCGACGAGTGTGTTCAGCACCGCGAACTGCGGTGAGGTGATCTCCTCGGAGACCATGGTGTTCCACAGCAGGTAGTGCGCCTGCTGGAGCCGCCGGGCCAGGTGCCCGGGATGGGTGGCGAGGTCCACCGCGGCCATGAGCGCTCCCCTGATCGATTCGTTGGTGTACTGAACGATACTCGCCGGTGGCGCACGTGTCTGCAGGGAGAATCGCGTGTACCACGAGGTATTGACGGTTTCCGTATCCGATGGCAGCGTGAGGAGCACCTCGATGAAATACTCAGTGCGCTGATTAATTGCAGAGATGAGGCTTCACGGATGGACAAGGTGGTCGCCACTGCCCTGGAGGCGGTGGCCGATGTGCCGGACGGCGCGTCCCTCTCGGTCGGCGGCTTCGGGCTGAGCGGTGTGCCGAACGTACTGATCCAGGCGCTGTACGAGCGCGGGACGACCGGTCTGGGCGTGGTGTCGAACAACTGCGGTGCGATGGAGTCCGGCCTCGCGGTGCTGCTGGCCGCCGGCCGGATCTCCCGGGTGACCGGCTCCTACATCGGCGGCAACAAGGAGTTCGCCCGCCAGTACCTGTCCGGCGAACTGGAGGTCGAGCTGATCCCGCAGGGCACGCTCGCCGAGCGGCTGCGCGCGGGCGGCGCCGGGATCCCCGCCTTCTACACCCCGGCCGGTGTGGGCACACAGGTCGCCGAGGGCGGGCTGCCGTGGCGGTACGACGGTGCGGGCGGGGTCGCGCTCGCCTCGCCGCCGAAGGAGGTCCGGGAGTTCGACGGCGTGGCGTACGTCCTGGAGCGGGGCATCCGCACCGACTTCGCGCTGGTCCGCGCCGCCAGGGGCGACCGGCACGGCAACCTCGTCTTCGGCAAGTCCTCCCGGAACTTCAACCCCCTTGCCGCGATGGCCGGCCGGGTGACCGTCGCCGAGGTGGAGGAGCTGGTGGAACCCGGCGAGATCGACCCGGACACGGTGCACCTGCCCGGCGTCTTCGTGCAGCGCGTGGTGGCGCTGACCCCCGAGCAGGCGACGGACAAGAAGATCGAGCAGCGGACGGTGAGGTCCTGATGGCCTGGACACGCGAGGAGATGGCCGCCCGCGCGGCCCGCGAACTGAAGGACGGCCAGTACGTCAACCTCGGCATCGGCCTGCCGACGCTGATCCCGAACCATCTGCCGCCGGGCGTCGAGGTGGTCCTGGAGTCGGAGAACGGCATCCTCGGCACCGGTCCGTACCCCGCCGAGGGCGAGGTCGACCCGGATCTGATCAACGCCGGCAAGGAGACCGTGACGGTCCTGCCGGGCGCCTCCTACTTCGACTCGGCCCTCAGCTTCGCGATGATCCGGGGCGGGCACATCGACGTGGCCGTGCTGGGCGCGATGCAGGTGTCCGCGGGCGGCGACCTGGCCAACTGGGCGGTCCCGGGGAAGCTGGTCACCGGGATCGGCGGGGCGATGGACCTGGTGCACGGCGCCCGTACGGTCGTCGTCGTCATGACGCACACGGCCAAGGACGGCTCCCCGAAGATCCTGGAGCAGTGCACGCTTCCGCTCACGGGCAAGGCGTGTGTGAACCGAGTCATCACGGACCTGGCGGTACTGGACGTCACGGACGCGGGGCTCGTCCTGGTCGAGACCGCACCGGGCGTGGGCGTCGAAGACGTCGTCACCAGGACCGACGCTGAACTGACCATCGGGGAGAACGTGCTGTGAATCCTGTTTACATCGTCGACGCCGTCCGCACCCCGATCGGCCGCTACAACGGCGGGCTGTCCTCCGTGCGACCCGACGACCTCGCCGCCCACGCCCTCCGCGAACTCCTCGCCCGCACGCCCGACCTGGACCCCTCCCGCATCGACGACGTCTACTTCGGCAACGCCAACGGCGCCGGAGAGGAGAACCGCAACGTCGCCCGTATGGCCGCCCTGCTCGCGGGCCTGCCGACCTCGGTACCGGGCGTGACGGTCAACCGGCTGTGCGCCTCCGGCCTCGAGGCGGTGATCCAGGCCGCCCGCGCCATCGCGGTCGGCGACGCACGGATCGCCGTGGCGGGCGGTGTGGAGTCGATGACTCGCGCGCCGTACGTCCTGCCCAAGTCGGACAAGCCCTTCCCCGCCGCACACGCCGAGCTGTACTCGACCACGCTCGGCTGGCGCATGGTCAACCCGGGGATGGACCCGCAGTGGACCGTCCCGCTCGGGGAGAGCGCCGAGCTGATCGCCGACAAGCACAAGATCAGCCGCGAGCAGCAGGACGAGTACGCGCTGCACAGCCATCGGAAGGCGGCCGCGGCCCAGCAACAGGGTCTGTTCGACGCCGAGTCGGCGCCCGTTCCGGTCCCGCAGCGCAAGAGCGACCCGGTCGACTTCGCCGCCGACGAGTGCGTACGGCCCGACGCCTCCCTGGCCGCCATGGCGAAGCTCAAGCCCTCGTTCCGCGGCAGGGGAGGCACCGTCACCGCGGGCAACGCCTCCCCGCTCAACGACGGCGCCGCCGCCCTGCTCCTCACCGACGAGGAGGGTCTGAAGGCCACCGGCCGCGAACCCCTCGCCCGGGTCACCGCGACCGGGGTGTCGGGAATCGACCCGCAGTACTTCGGGCTCGCTCCCGTCGAGGCCGTCAACCGCGCCCTCGCCAAGGCGGGCAAGGATTTCGACGACCTGTCCGTGCTGGAACTCAACGAGGCGTTCGCCGCCCAGGTCCTCGGCTGTGCCGCCGAATGGCCCGAGTTCGACCCGGCGATCCTCAACCCCCAGGGCGGAGCCATCGCCCTCGGCCACCCGCTCGGCGCCTCCGGCGCCCGGCTCGCCGGCACCGTGGCCCACCAGCTCGCCCGTCGTGGCTCCGGCACCGGCGTGGCCACCCTCTGCATCGGCGTGGGCCAGGGCCTGGCCCTCGTCCTCGATCGCTGAGGACTCGCCTTCCCACATCAAGGACTCCTCCTCGAACGCCAAGGAAGCGTCAGGTATCCCCCAATGCCCCTCACCCAGCAGGACATCGACCAGGAGATCGCGGCCGAGCACGCCGCGTACGAGAAGCGGGTCGCCGACGGAGCGCCCGTCGAACACCACCCGCGCCGTGACTACGCGCCCTATCGCTCCTCCGTGCTCCGCCACCCCAAGCAGCCCCTGGTCGCCATCGACACCCGCCGGGACCCCGAACTGGTGGAACTGCACTCCCCCGCCTTCGGGGAGCGCGACCTCACCGACATCGACAACGACCTCACCCGGCAGCACACCGGCCAGCCGGTCGGTGAGCGGATCACCGTGTCCGGACGGCTCCTGGACCGTGCCGGACGCCCGGTCCGCGGCCAGCTCGTCGAGATCTGGCAGGCCAACTCGGCCGGCCGCTACGCCCACCGGCGTGAGCAGCACGACGCCCCGCTGGACCCCAACTTCACCGGTGCCGGCCGCACCCTGACGGACGCCGAGGGCCGCTACCACTTCACCACCGTCCAGCCCGGCCCCTACCCCTGGCGCAACCACGTGGGCGCCTGGCGCCCGGCGCACATCCACTTCTCGGTCTTCGGCACGGCGTTCTCCCAGCGGCTGGTGACGCAGATGTACTTCCCGAACGACCCGCTGTTCCCGTACGACCCGATCCTGCAGTCCGTGACGGACGACGCGGCCCGGCAACGGCTGGTCGCCACCTACGACCACGGCCTGTCGGTGCCGGAGTTCTCCCTCGGCTACCACTGGGACATCGTGCTGGACGGCCCGGCCGCCACCTGGATCGAGGAAGGACGCTGACGGAAGCGATGACGAAGATCGACACGCGCGGCCCGCAGAGCGTGCTGCCCACCCCCTCCCACACGGTCGGCCCCTTCTACGGGTACGCGCTGCCGTTCCGCGGCGGCGAGGACATCGCCCCCCTGGAGCACCCCGACACGGTCACGGTGCACGGATACGTCCTCGACGGCGAAGGCGATCCGCTCCCGGACGCCCTCGTCGAGCTGTGGGGGCCGCGCCCGGACGGCACCGTCCCGCAGGTGGACGGCTCCATGCGGCAGGACCCGGCGACCGGCGGCCATCTGGGCCGCAACGGTGTGGAGTTCACCGGCTGGGGCCGCATCCAGACCGACGCGAACGGCCACTGGTACGCGCGGACGCTGCGGCCCGGCGCGCGGGGGCGGAGCGCCCCGTACCTGAGCGTGTGCGTCTTCGCGCGCGGCCTGCTCGTGCACCTGTTCACCCGGATCTACCTGCCGGGCGACGAGGCCGCGCTCGCCGCGGACCCGCTGCTCACCCGGGTGGGCGACCGGCGCGACACGCTGATCGCCGGCGACGAGGGCGGCAGCACCTACCGTTTCGACATCCGCCTTCAGGGCGAAGGCGAGACGGTCTTCCTGGAGTTCCAGTGACATCTGAGTCCCCGCCGTACGCCGACACGGGTCTGCTCGCCCCCGAGTGGGGGCTGTCCGAGGCCGCCTCCGAGACCGGCGACCACGCCTATCTGCGAGCCCTGCTCGACGCCGAGGCCGCGCTGACCCGGGCGCAGGCCGTGCTCGGGCTCGCCCCGGCCGAGGCCGCGGCGGCGGTGACCGAGGCGGCCGTCCCGGCGAACTTCGGCATCCGTTCCCTGGCGGCCCGCACCCCGGCGGGCGGCAACCCGGTCATCCCGCTGGTCGCCGACCTGACGGCGGCGGTCGGCGAGAAGTACGGCCCCTACGTCCACCGGGGCGCGACCAGCCAGGACATCATGGACACGGCCACGATGCTGGTCGCCGTACGCACCCTGGGGCCGATCCTCGCCGACCTCGGCCGCACCGAGCGGGCGCTGGCCGGGCTCGCGGCGGAGCACCGCGACACGCCGATGCCCGGTCGGACGCTCACCCAGCACGCCGTACCCACGACGTTCGGGTTGAAGGCGGCCGGCTGGCGCTCGCTGATCCTGGACGCACGCGACCGCGTCACCCGGGTCCGGGACTCGCTCCCCGCCCAACTCGGCGGCGCGGCGGGGACCTTGGCGGCCTTCCAGACGTACGGCGCCCAGGACGCGGATGCGCCGACCCAGGCGTACGCCCGCGAAGTCGGCCTCGCGGCACCGGCGTTGCCCTGGCACACGCTGCGCACGCCCGTCGCCGACCTGGCCGGCTGCCTGGCCCTCACCGCGGGGGCGCTGGGCAAGCTCGCTGTGGACGTGCTGACGCTGTCGCGCACCGAGGTCGGCGAAGTGAGCGAGGGCAGTGGTGGCGGCTCCTCCGCCATGCCGCACAAGGCGAACCCGGTGCGCGCCACGCTCCTCGCCGCCGCCGCCCGGCGCGCCCCGCAGCTCGCGGCCACGCTGTACGGCTCCCTGGCCGCCGAGGACGAGCGGCCGGCGGGTGCCTGGCACGCCGAGTGGGAGCCGCTGCGCGACCTGCTCCGGCTGGTGGGCGGTGCGGCCGCGCACGCGGCCGCACTGACCGAAGGGCTGCGTGTGCATCCCGCCGCGATGCGCCGGAACCTCGGCACGACCCGGGGTCTGATCGTCTCCGAACGGCTGTCCGCCGCGCTGGCACCCGTTCTCGGCCGGGCGCGGGCCAAGGAGCTGCTGACCGAACTGGCCTGCCGCGTCCACGAGGAGGGCCGCTCGCTGCGTGAACTCCTCGCCGAGGAAGCAGAGTTGAGGGACGTCGAGCTGGACGACCTCACGGACCCCGCCCACTACACCGGATTCGCCGGTGCCCTCACCGACCGTGCCCTGGAGCGACGTTGACCGTGAAACTCCTCAACCATCTGGAAGAAGGCCCGGCCTCCGCTCCCCCGCTGCTGCTCGGCCCGTCGCTCGGCACCTCGTACGCCCTGTGGGACGCGGTCGCGCCCGAGCTGTCGATCACCCACCGGGTGGTGCGCTGGGACCTGCCGGGGCACGGCGGTTCGGCGCCCGACCTGATCGGGCCGGGGGCCACCGTCGGCGACCTCGCCACGCTGGTGCTGGCGCTCGCCGACGCGCTCGGCATCGAGCGGTTCGCCTATGCGGGCGTGTCGCTCGGCGGCGCGGTCGGACTGCATCTGGCCGTGCACCACCCCGAGCGGCTGACCTCGCTGGCCGTCATCTGCTCCTCCGCGCACTTCGGCGGCGGCGCGCCCTGGCGGGAGCGGGCCGAGCGGGTGCGGCAGGAGGGGCTTGAGTGGCTGGTGGAGAGCGCCGACGCGCGGTGGTTCACGCCCGGCTTCACCGTGCCGCGGCTGGTGCGGGACCACCGGGAGGCCGACCCGGAGGCGTACGCCGCCTGCTGCGACGCGCTGGCCGCGTTCGACCTGCGCGACCGGCTCGCCGACATCGCCGTACCGACTCTGCTCGTGGCGGGCCGACAGGATCCGGCGACGCCGCCCGCGCATCTGCGGGAGATCGCGGACGCGGTGCCCGCGGCCGCCCTCGTGGAGCTGCCCAGGGCGTCGCACCTCGCCCCCGCGCAGTGCCCGCAGGCCGTCCTGACCGCCCTGCGCACCCAGCTGACCGGGGCTCAGGCGAGCGGGATGGCGGTGCGCCGGCAGGTGCTGGGCGATGCGCACGTCGACCGGGCGCAGGCCCGGCAGACCCTGTTCACCGCGCGGTTCCAGGACTTCATCTCCCGCTACGCCTGGGGGGAGATCTGGACCGACCCGACCCTCTCGCGCCGCGAGCGCAGCATGATCACACTGACCGCGCTGGTCGCGCACGGCCACTACGACGAGCTGGCCCTGCACGTCCGGGCGGCGCGGCGGGGCGGGCTGACACCGGAGGAGATCGGCGCGGTGCTGCTGCAGACCGCGGTGTACTGCGGGGTGCCCGCGGCCAACTCCGCGTTCGCGACGGCCCAGCGGGTGCTCGCCGAGGAGGACGGGAAGGACGAGGACGCGGCGCCCGACCGAGGGTGACCCTGCTGGTCGTAGCTTCAGCAGCACCTCCTTCCCGGGGGCGGGCCGTGCCTGGGGTGGGGGCATGTCGACTGTTCTGATCACGGGCGCCACCTCCGGGCTCGGCCGGTACATCGCCTTCGAACTGGTCCGGGGCGGCCATCTCGTGCTGGCCCACGGCCGCGACCGGGCACGCACCGAGCAGCTGGTCGCGGAGCTGCGCACCGAGGGCCGGGCGGAGGGGTTCGTCGCCGATCTGGCCTCGCTCGCCGAGGTGCGCGAGCTGGGCGCCCGGGTCGCCCGGGGCCATCCCGAGCTGGATGTGCTGATCAACAACGCGGGCGTCGGCGGCGGTCCGCACGGCTCCGGGCGCGAGCTGAGCGCCGACTGCCACGAGCTGCGGCTCGCGGTGAACTACCTGGCGCCGGTGGCCCTGACCCGCGCCCTGTTGCCGGTCCTGCGCGCCGACCCGCCGGCCCGGATCGTGAACGTCGGCTCGGCCGGGCAGGAGCCGCTGGACTTCGCCGACCCGGGCCTGACCCGTGGCTACAGCGGCGTGTCGGCGTACTGCCGCAGCAAGTTCGCGCTGGCGGCCCACACGTTCACGCTCGCAGAGGAGCTGGCGGGCACCGGGGTGTCCGTCAACGTGCTGCACCCGGCGACCTACATGGACACGACGATGGTGCGCGACGCGGGCGTGACGCCGTGGAACACGGTCGCCGACGGCGCGCCGGGCGTCCTGGCCCTGGCCACCCAGGACCTGGGCACGGGCCGCTATTTCGACGGCACGAGTCCGTCACGGGCGCACGAGGCGACGTACGACCCCGAGGTGCGCAAGCACCTGGCGTCGGTCACCGACCAGCTGCTGGCCGTCTGACCTGGGGTCTGTCGTCGAAGTACCCTCTGCCCCGCGACGCCTGGCCCGCACCTAGCGCAGTCCCCGCCCCGTCTCCAGCACCTCCCGCGCCTGCGCCACCAGTCCGTCCGCCCCGATCGAACGGGCCAGCGCCAGGCCCCGGTTGAGTTCCGCGACCGAGCGGATCGCGATGCCGTACTCGACCCGGGCCGCCGCGTGCTCGTACTGGCAGGGCGAGGCCTCCAGATAGGCGACGGCCTGGGCGGCCAGGTGGACCGCCCGCTGGCCGGTCTCCAGAGCGGCGGCACAGCGCAGGGCCTCACCGATGGCGGTGTCCGTGCCGAACCGCTCGGCCTGCCGGCGGGCGTCCGCGGCGAGCTGGGCGGCCCGGGCCGGGTCCTGCGTGGCGAGGGCCTTGGCGAGGTCGATCGACCAGGGTGCGAGGACGGGGTTGTGGCCGCCACGCGAGGCGGCGGTCTTCTCGGCGGCCTCCAGCTCGTTGATGCCCTCCTCGGTACGGCCCGTCGCGAGCAGCAGCCGACCGCGTACGGAGCGGATGTCGGGCAGCACGATCGTGGACGGGTAGGGCGGGCCGAAGCCGTACTGCTCGGCGATCGACCAGGCCTCCTCGACATGGCCGCGAGCCAGCAGGGTGTCGACGAGTCCGCAGGTCGACGACCAGTACAGCGGCAGGCCGCGGCCGACGCGCTCGGCGAGGTTCAGCGCCTCGCGCAGCGTGGTCTCGGCGTCGCGGAGCCGGCCCTGCCTGCGGTAGGCGAGGCCGAGGAAGGCGTTGGCCAGGGAGAGGTGGCCACCGCGCCAGCCGGCGCCGGTGTAGGCGCGCAGGGCCTCGGCGAACAGGCTCTCGGCGCGGTCGAGCCGGTCGGCGTAGGCGTACGCGCTGCCGAGCATCATCAGCAGTTCGATGCCCCACTCGCCGTCGGTCCAGCCGAGGCCGGGTGCGAGGCGGCCGTTGACGAGGGCGCGGTCGCACAGCTGGAGGACCTCCTCGGCGTTCTCGCCGTGGGTCATCGCGTCGAAGCCGCGCAGGATCAGCAGGGCGCGCTCGGAGTTGTCCCGGCCGGTGCAGGTGCCGGCCAGCTCGGCCAGACGCCGCGAGCGTTCCTGGGAGACGGTCTCGCCGTGGATGCCCTCCCACATGAACTGCACGGCCTGCAGCCGCAGTTTGACCGGGCCCGCCTCGTGCCGGGCGGCCTCGGCCTCGACCGTGCGGACGGCCTCCTCCAGCTGGTCGTTGTGGAGCAGCGCTTGGGAGAGCCGGACCACGGCGTCGACCCGCTGGGTTCCGCTCAGGCCGGGCATGGCGAGCGCGGACTGCAGATGCTCGACGGTGACCGCGGGTGCGGTGAGCAGGGTGGCGTGGCCCAGTTCGAAGAGCACCTGTGCGTGCGACTCGGGGAGCGGCGGCTCTGCCAGTGCGCGCTCCAGGCAGCGGCGGGCCGCGTCGGGCGCGCCGACGGCCAGGTGCTCGCGGGCCGCCTCGCGCAGCTGCTCGACGAGTTCCTCGTCGTCGTCCGGGTGCACCTTGAGCAGGTGCCGGGAGGCCTCGGCGGCGCTGTGCCCGGTCTCGGTGAGGATCTGCGCGGCGACGCCGTGCATGGCGGTGCACACACCCGGCGGGATGGAGTTGTAGACGGCGGAGGCGATCAGCGGGTGGACGAACTCCAGCTCGCCCTCCTCGGTCTCGGCGCCGGCCGCCGGGTCGGGTTCGGTGAGGATGCGGGCGGTGCGGAGCAGGTCGGCGCAGCCCTCGGCGACCTCGGGGTTCATGGAGGCGAGCCGTGCGACGAGGTCGACGGAGATGCCGGTGCCCAGGATGGCGGCGGCCCAGGCGAACTGGGTGGCGTCGATGCCGAGTCCCTTGAGCCGGTCGACCAGGCCGCCGCCGCGGGCGGAGCGGTTCAGGTCGCGCAGTTCGCCGGCCCGGGACTCGACCGGATGGACCTCGCTGTCCAGCACCTTGGCGAGGAGTTCGACGGTGTCGTACGGATTGCCGCCGGTGACGGCCCAGACCTCGCGGCAGAACGGGTCGTCGGCGTGCCGGCCGACGGTGGCACGGGTGAGCCCGGCGGTGGCCTCCGGGGTGAGGGCGCTGAGGTTGTTGACGGGACGGCCCGCCGCTGCGGCGACCGCTTCGAGGTGGCGGGCACTCTCGCCCCTCACATCGCCGGGGCGGCGGGCGACCAGGACCAGCACCGACAGGTCGTCCAGGCGTTCGGCGAACGCGGCGAGCCAGCGCAGGGTCTCCTGGTCGGCCCAGTGGGCGTCGTCGATGATCAGCACCAGCGGCCACTCACGCCGGGCGAGCCGGCGCACGGCCGCGACGAGCCCGTCGCAGACGTACTGCGGGTCGACGCTGCCCTCGCCGGGGTCCACTATCCCGAGGGCGGGGCCCGCGATGTCGTACCAGTCCCCGAGGTACTCGCGGGCCTCCTCCGGGAGCAGGGAGACCAGCGCCGGCTGCAGCAGCTGCCGCACCACGTTGAACGGCACGGACTTCAGGGTCTCGCCGCCGCGGGCGTACCACACCGTGCAGCCGCGGCGCTCGGCGATACGACGGGTCTCGGTGAGCAGCGCGGTCTTGCCGAGTCCGGCCTCGCCCCGGAAGACCAGCAGGCTGCCCGCGGATGACTGATCGGCACACAGGGCGTCGAGCGTCCGCATGACGGTGGCGATCTCCGCGTCCCGCTCCCACAGGGAAGCAGCGGCGGCCGCCGACGGCCGTCCCTCCGTCATCCCGTTACCTCCCCAGGTCGCCCGAATGACGTACAGACCACGAGCGTAGCCGTCCGATGGGATGTGTGGAGGCCGGTCCGGGCAGGTGTTGCCCCGCCGGGTGAACGATGTGGCGAGTGGGCGACGTGCACGCCGTCCCACCAGCCGCTGTGGAGCCGACGAACCGTCAACAGGGCCTGGAATGAAGCTGATTTTCGAACCCCCGGGAGACCCCGGGGATCATGGGGAACGACACGACCGCGACGATCACGGATCCCGCGGCGATCGCGGATCCCGCGACGACACAGCCGCCCGCACACCGACGGTGCGGGCGGTGGCGGCGGGGTCGGTGGGCAATCTCGTCGAGTGGTACGAGTTCGGCGTCTACGGCTATCTGGCCACCGTCCTCGCCGAACGGTTCTTCACCTCGGCGGGCGGAACCCCGACCGAGGGCCTGGTGCGCACGTACGCCTCCTTCGCGCTGGCGTTCTTCTTCCGGCCCCTCGGCGCGGCCCTGTTCGGCAGGCTGGGCGACCGGATCGGGCGGCGTCCGGTGCTGATCGCGGTGATCGTACTGATGACGGCCGCGACGACGCTGATCGGCGTGCTGCCGACGTACGCCACCGCGGGCGCCCTGGCACCGTGGCTGCTGACATTCCTGAGGGTCCTTCAGGGGTTGTCGGCAGGCGGGGAGTTCGGTGGTGCCGTCGCGCTGATGACCGAGTTCGCCCCGCCGGGGCGGCGCGGTCTGTACGGCGCGTGGCAGTCGTTCACGGTGGCGTTGGGCCTGCTGGGCGGTGCCGGGGTCGCGGCGGCGACGGCCACGGTGCTAGGCGAGGACCAACTCGCCGTCTGGGGCTGGCGGTTGCCGTTCCTTCTGGCGTTGCCGCTGGGTCTGGTGGCACTGTGGCTGCGGGTCGGGCTGGAGGAGACGCCGGAGTTCCGGGAGCGGGAGCGGACGGCTGTCGGCCCAGGTGGCGCCGGGGTGGTCGCGTCGACGGTGCTGCTGGGCGTCGGGCGGGTCATGGGCTGGTCGGCGGCCGGATACACGTTCCTCGTCGTCCTGCCCTCGTATCTCCAGGCCTCGCTGCACACGGGCGTCCGGGAGGCGCTGCTCGCCACCGTGCCGGCCACCATCGGGTTCGCCGCGACGATCCTCCCGGCGGGGCTGCTCAGCGACCGGGTCGGGCGGCGTCCGGTGATGCTCACCGGGGCGGTGCTGGTGGCCGGACTCGCGGTGCCGTTGTTCAACCTGTTGCAGAGCGACGGGACTTCGGCCGTGACCAGGGGTGTGGCCACGTGTGCCGCGGGCGCCGTGGTGGGACTGATGGCCGGGCCCGGACCCGCGCTGCTCGCCGAGATGTTCCCGGCACGGGTGCGCTGGACGGGCCTCGGGCTGGCCTACTCCCTGTCGAACGCGGTGTTCTCCGGATGCGCGGGGCTGATCATCACGGAGGCCGTGCACCGGACCGGAAACGTGGACGTACCCGCCTACTACGCGGCGACGGCATGCGCGGTGAGCGCACTGGCGCTGATGAAACGGCAGAGGGGAAAGGTGAGTTGAGCGATGCGGGTGATCGGGCTCATGTCGGGGACGTCGTACGACGCGGTCGACGCGGCGGCCGCCGACCTGCGGCTGGACGGGGACACGCTCGTGCTGAAGCCGCTGGGGATGGTGAGCACGCCGTACGACGGTGGGCTGCGCGATGCGCTCGCCGCGGCGCTGCCGCCGGCCGCCGTCCCGCTCGCCGAGGTGTGCCGCCTCGACACCCTGATCGGGCAGGCGTTCGCCGCGGCGGCGGTCCGGGCCGATCGTGAACTGTGCGATGGAGGCGGCGAGTTGGTGGCCTCGCACGGGCAGACCGTCTACCACTGGGTGGACGGGGGCCGGGTGCACGGCACGCTCCAGCTGGGGCAGCCGGCGTGGATCGCCGAGGCGACCGGGCTGCCGGTGGTCGCCGACTTCCGGTCCCGGGACGTCACCGCCGGCGGCCAGGGCGCGCCCCTGGTGAGCCTGGTCGACCTGCTGTGGCTGCGGGGCCGGCCCGGCACGCCGGTGGCGCTGAACATCGGCGGCATCGCCAATCTGACCGCGCCGGACGGGACCGCCTTCGACACCGGGCCGGGCTGCGCGCTGCTCGACGCGGCGGCCAGGCAGTTCAGCGGCGGGCGCCTGGCCTACGACGCCGACGGGGCGCTGGCCGCGCGGGGCCGGCCGGACCTGCCGCTGCTGGACCGGCTGCTCGCCGAGCCGTACTACGCGCTGGTCCCGCCCAAGACGACCGGCAAGGAGCTGTTCCACGCCGGGTACCTGCGGGCGGCCGGGGTGGACGGCCTGCCCGCGCCGGACGTGCTGGCGACGCTCACCCTGCTGACGGCTCGCACGGTCGCCGACGCGGCACGGTCCGTCGGCGCCACGGAGGTGATCGCCTCCGGCGGAGGCACCCGCAACCCGGTGCTCATGTCCCACCTCCGGGACCTGCTCCCGCAGAGCGCCGTACGCACCTCGGACCAGCTCGGCCTGTCCGCCGCCGCGAAGGAGGCGTACGCCTTCGCGGTCCTCGGCTTCCTCACCGCCCACGGCCTCCCCGGCACCGAGCCGCGCAGCACGGGCGCCCGGCACCCGAGCGTGCTGGGCTCGCTGACACCAGGGCGGGCGGGCCTGCGTCTGCCGCCGGCCCCGCGGGTGGGGCCGGTGCGGCTGGTGGTGGCGGTGTGAGGAAGCCCACCGTGCCGTGCCGTGCCGCACGCCGGCCCGACCGTGGTGACCGGAGCGTGGGGGTCCGCGGCGAAAGCACGGAAATCCGGGGTGAAGGCAGAGAAATCCGAGGTGAAATGTGCCGGTCCGAGGAATTGGCGGCGGATCCTCTCATCCGGCTTTCACCGATGCCTCATACGGTGGGGGCATGACGCAGGTGACTCCTCCCGGGTGGTACCCCGACCCCGGGCAGACGAATGACGGTCCGCCCACCGAGCGCTGGTGGGACGGCAAGGCCTGGACGGACCAGACCCGCCCCGCCGGGACGGCCGCCACGTGGGGTCCCCCGGCGCAGCAGCTTCCCGGCGGCCCGCAGCCGGCTCCCCCGGCGTACGGGGCCGCCTTCCCGGGATATCCGGCGTACCCGGTCCAGCCGGCCGCGCCCCGGCGCGGTCTGCGCACGGGCATAGCCGTCGCGGCGGCGGCCGCGGTCCTGGTGAGCATCGGGGTCGGTGTGTACGCGCTCAGCAAGGACGGCGGGAGCGGCGGGGGCGACGACCGCGCCGGTTCCCAGCAGGGACCGGGCGGGCAGAACGGCGGGCAGGGTGGGTCCGGCGGTTCGGGCGAGTCGCCCTCCCCGGGGCAGTCCGCGGCGCCCAAGATCCAGGGCGGCGGCACGGTGCCGGATCCGGTGAACGGGATCAGCATGCCGGTGCCCAAGGGCTGGACCGGCCAGACGATCAGCGTCGGCGCGCAGGTCACGTCCGACAACTCCTACAAGTGCCCCGGCAACAAGGAGCAGACGTGCACCGCGGGCGGCGCCTACTCGGCACCGGCCGTCGCGCTCGGCACGGAAGGCGACACGGCCGAGGCGGTCGCCAAGGCGGACATCACGGCCAACGCAAAGGAGTCCTACGGCGGCACCACCTACGGCAGCATCACCTCGCACCAGATGCTGGCCTCCAAGGCGGTCACGGTGGCCGGGCAGAAGGGCTACATGGTGCGCTGGAAGGCGGTCACCGCCAACGGCGCCGACGGCTACGTCGAGTCGGTCGCCTTCCCCTCGCCCAACGACACCAAGCAGATCGTCGTGGTGCGCTTCGGCGTGGACGTCGGCCAGAAGGTGTCCGTCATCGACGACATCCTGAAGGGGATCAAGGTCTCGTCGGGCGGCGGGAGCGGCCAGAACGTCTGAGGACACCGGCAGACAGAAGTCGGCCGGGTGGGGTTCCCCTCCGCTCAAGAGGAACCCCACCCGGCCGGGGGGTGCGCGCCGCCCCCGTCCCCACGGTGCGGCGCCGGCAGGTCACCGTTCAGTCATCCCGTGAACGGCGGCCTGGGTCCTGGGTCAGTCCGAGTGCGGGCAGCACGGTGGACTCCACGAATCGGTCGAGATAGTCGGCGTCGGCGTACTCGCCGCTCAGCACCGGGCGCACCCGCAGGACGCCGAACATCATGGCCGGGACGTACTCCAGCGCGGGGTGGTCCGCGGGCACCTCGCCCCGTTGCACACCCCTCTTCAGCATCTCCTGCAGTGCGGCGATCTCCGGCGTGACGAGTGCGTCGCGCAGCGCCTGCGCCAGTTCGTGGTCGGCCGTGACCGCGTGACCGAGCGCCTGCATGAGCCGGGCGTCCTTGTTGGACCAGTCGCCCGCGGCGCGTGCCGCCTGGCGCAGGTCCTCGGCGAGTGAGCCGGTGTCGATCCCGGCGAAGCGCACCTTGCGGTTGGCGCGCAGCGCGGCCGCGACGAACTGCGGCTTGGTCTTCCACTGCCGGTAGAGCGTGGACTTGCTGCACCGGGTGCTGGCGGCGACGCCCTCCATGGTCACGGAGTCGTAGCCGCACTCGCGGATCTGCTCCAGCACGGCGTCGAAGAACTCCCGCTCACGCTCGGGCGTGATCTTGGAGCGGCGCGAGGCGGCGACCGTCTCCGGTCCGTCCGCGTCCTGCGACGTCATGCGTGACTTCCCCTCGCTCGTACCCGGTCCGTTGAAGATCCGCGCAAGGGCGGCTGCGGACCCTGTCTCCAGTGTGTCGCACATCAATCGATACGCAAGTGTACCGGTACTCAAGCGTATCGGTACACTTCCGTATCGGTACACTCTCGTATCGGTACTGAGGAGTATCGGTACCTACGCGTATCGATGAGTTCCGGACCCCGGTCCGGGCCTCAGCCCGCACCACCACACGCACGACCGTCAGCGAAGGGGCCGGGGGATGAATGCCCGAACCGAGCCTGCAGAAGCGGAGCCGGACGCGATAGCGCGGCCGCCGCTCCTCCGTGAGTTCCTGCTCGTCGCAGGGCTCTTCCTCGTCTACAAGCTCGGGCGGCAGCTGGCCACCGGCCATACCGCGGACGCCTTCCACAACGCCCACCGGGTGTGGGACCTCGAGCGGACCCTGCACCTTCCCCACGAGACCGCCGTGCAGTCCGCACTGCTGCGCGGCGACGGCTTCGTGCACCTGGCGAACACCTACTACGCGACCGTCCATTTCCCGGCCACGCTGGCCTTCCTGGTGTGGCTCTACCTCAGGCGGCCCGCGCACTACGTGTGGGCCCGCCGGGTCCTGGCCGTGGTCACCTCCGCGGCCCTGGTGCTGCCGTTCGCGTTCCCGCTGGCCCCGCCGCGGATGCTGACCGGCACCGGCCTGGTGGACACCGCCCGGATCTACGGCCCCTCCGTCTACGGCCCGCCGTCCAGCGACCACCTCTCCAACCAGTTCGCGGCGATGCCGTCGCTGCACTTCGGCTGGGCCCTGATGGTGGCGATCGGCCTGATCGCGGCCACCCGGTCGCCATGGCGCCGGCTCTGGCTGCTGCACCCGGTGATCACCCTGCTGGTGATCGTGGGCACGGCGAACCACTACTGGCTGGACGCGATCGTGGCGACCGCCATGCTCGGCATCGCGCTCGCGGTCGTCCCCCCGCCGAAGCGGACCTCCAGTACGGCGGGGCGCGGTGCCCGGCGGCTCGCCCCGAAGGAGCCCGTCCTGGTGGGAGCGGGCCGATGAACCTCGCCGCACTCCTCGCCGTCGGCGTGTCCCTGATCTCGTCCGTCGCCTACGCCGCGGCCGCCGTCGCCCAGGAACGCCTCGCCTCCCGCAGCCCCGGGACCGGCCTCCTGCGACTGCTGGGCACCGGCGCCTGGTGGTCCGCGGTCGGGCTGAACGCGGCCGCCGCGCTGCTGCACGTCGTGGCCCTCAAGTACGGCCCGCTCACCGTCGTCCAGCCGCTGGGCGCGCTCACCCTCGTCGCGGCCGTGCCGCTCGGCGCGCGGGCGGCCGGGCGGCGGGTCAGCGCGGTGGAGTGGCGCGGTACGGCGCTCACGCTGCTGGGACTGGCCGCGCTACTGGTCACCGCGTCGGGTCCGGCGCCCGAGCGGGTGCTGAGCCTGACCCAGGCGCTGGCGGTCGCCGGTACGACCGCTGCCCTGATCGGCATGCTCTCCCGGCCCGGCGCCCGGCCGGGGCTGCGGCACGCGACCGCCTCCGGGTTCGCCTCGGGTGTCGCCTCCGCCCTCACCCAGACGGTGACGGTGGCGGCGACGGACCGCACGGGCCCGGCGCTGAGTGCCGAGGTGATCGTGGTCGCCGTCCTGGTCGCCGCGTTCGCCACCGGCGGCCTGCTGCTGTCGCAGACGGCCTACCGCGGCGGTCTCGGCGGCCCGCTGGCAGTCGTCACCCTGGCCAACCCGATGGCCGCCGCGATCATCGGACTGACCCTGCTCGGGCAGGGCCTGCGCGGCGGAGCCGGCGGTGTGCTGCTGGGGCTGGCCGGGGCGGGGCTGGCGGCCTGGGGCGTGGTCCTGCTGACCCGGTCGGCGCCCGCACCCGACCGGTCCGACGAGCATGACGACCACCCGGTCGCCGCGGTCCTGGCCCTGGAGCCGGGCACGGCGACGGCGGAACCGGTGCTGGTGCCCCGGCAGCCGGAGCAGCCCGGGCATCTCACCGCACTCTGAGCGGACACCCGATCCGACCGGTCACACGGCCCGGCCGGACACACGACGGCGGCCGGTGCGCGCGAAGTCCGCGTGCACCGGCCGCCGTTGCCGTACTCCCCGTGCGGGTCCTGCTCAGTTCCAGCCCCGGGAGTCCTGCTTGAGCGCGGTGTCGACGGTCAGTGCCGTCGCCACGACCAGGCTCAACAGCGGCTCGGGCAGCTGGTAGTGGATCTGCAGGACGTAGTTGTCCGCCGTCGTGAACAGCGTCTTGGCGAGGCCTTCCCAGGTCTTGGTGATCCGGGCCACCTCGTTGTCCGAGTGGTCGACGATCGCGAAGTTCCACGCCCGCCAGTTCTCCGCCTTGATCGCGCCGACCTGCTGGCCGTTCACGTTCATCGCGAAGTTGATCTTCCCGATCATGTTCTGCTGGACGATCTCACCGACCGGCGAGCCGTCCGGACGGGTCACGACGACCCGGGACTTGATGAACTTCGCGGGCCGGGTCAGCACCAGCTGCGGCTGCCCGTAGGCGTCGCGGATCTCCAGCTTGTGCGTCATGAACTGGTCGAGGCTGGAGACGAAGCGCAGGATCTTCTTCAGCGCGCTCTGGCCGACCTGGACGACCGCGCCGATCTCGCGGCCGTTCTGGTCCATGACCTTGTACTCGTTGGTGAGCTCGATCAGCTTGGCCTTCTGGTTCACCACCAGGACCGGCTCGGTGAAGAGGGTGCCGCCGCCGGGACCGCCGGCCGCGACCCCGGCCTGCTGCTGCACCTGGCGCTGCACCTTGGCGTCGGTGCCCTGCTGGTGCGGGATGTGGGCGGCGGGCTGCTGGGGCGCGGCCTGCTGCTGCGGAACCTGTCCGGCGGCCTGCTGGGCCGGGTTCGTGTGCTCGGTCCACTGCGCGCCGTCCCAGTAACGGAGCGTCTGGGCAGCCCCGTGCGGATCGGGGTACCAGCCTGCAGGAGTGTTCGATTGCGTGGTCACCGGGGCACACTACCCTGATGTGACCGGTACCTGACCAGTCCGCACGGAGCGGTGTTCATCGCCCGTTCACCCCGTTCACGCCGTGATGATGGCCGGGTCGCTGACGCCGGCGTGCCCGTTCTCCACGTGGCCGGCGAAGGCGCGCAGGAAGGCCGGGTCGCTGTCCGAGGTGACCGTGAGGTCGTACCACCGCTTGCTCGCCGTGAGGGCGACGGTGTGCTTCACCGTAGCGCCGGGCCGCACGGTGACGGCGACCGGGCTGCCGCCGTAGCGGTTCACGAGCTTCAGCTTCACCGTGCCGGAGCCCTTGTTGGTGAAGGTCAGCTCGACGTCGTCACCGGCGTACCGGGCCGTGACCTCGGGTCCGGCGACCTTGTTGGCGCCCTTGAACAGGCGCAGGAAGCCGTTCGGGCCGTGCACGGTGAGGTCGTACGAGCCGCCGGAGTAGACCGAGTTCCAGGTGTCGGAGAGGGTCTTGCCGGCCTCGGTGGTGTACGGCCAGGGACCGTCGGTGCGGTTGTTCGAGGTGACCAGGAACGCGGCGCCCGCGTGTGCGCCGGAGGCGAAGGAGAGCGTGAACTTACCGGCCGCCGTGTCCGCGGAACCGTCCACCACGGGGGCGTACTTGAGCGGGCGGGTGGGACGGCAGCCGCGCTCCTGCTTGGGCAGGGCGGAGTTGGCGGGCGGGACGGGCACGTAGTCGGGGTGCCTGTCGTGGTCCGGCGGCTGGTAGCCGGCCGTGGACGGCAGCGTGACCGGCTTGGTGTCCTTGCGGGAGAAGTCGAAGGCGGCGGTCAGGTCGCCGCAGACCGCGCGGCGCCAGGGCGAGATGTTCGGCTCCTGGACACCGAAGCGGCGCTCGACGAACCGGATGATCGAGGTGTGGTCGAAGGTCTCGGAGCAGACGTAACCGCCCTTGCTCCACGGCGAGACGACCAGCATCGGCACCCGCTGGCCGAGCCCGTAGGGGCCGGCGGGGTGGCCGATGTCGCCCTTGTACAGGTCGAGCGAGGGGTCCACGGTCGACAGGCCCTGGGCGGCGGAGGCCGGCGGGAAGGGCGGGATCACGTGGTCGAAGAAGCCGTCGTTCTCGTCGTAGGTGATGAACAGCGCGGTCTTGCCCCACACCTCGGGGTTGGAGGTGAGCGCGTCCAGGACCTGGGCGACGTACCAGGCGCCGTAGTTGGCGGGCCAGTTGGGGTGCTCGGTGAAGGCCTCGGGGGCGACGATCCAGGAGACCTGGGGCAGCCTGTCCGCCTTGACGTCCGCCTTGAGCCGGTCGAAGAAGCCCTCGCCCGTGCGCGCGTCGGTGCCGGTGCGGGCCTTGTCGTACAGCGGGTCACCGGGCTTGGCGTTCCGGTACTGGTTGAAGTAGAGGAGGGAGTTGTCGCCGTAGTTGCCGCGGTAGGCGTCGTTGATCCAGCCCCAGGAGCCGTTCGCGTCCAGGCCGTCGCCGACGTCCTGGTAGATCTTCCAGGAGACGCCGGCCTGCTCCAGACGCTCGGGGTACGTCGTCCAGCCGTAGCCCTTCTCGTCGTTGCCGAGGACCGGGCCCCCGCCCTTGCCGTCGTTGCCCGTGTAGCCCGTCCACATGTAGTAGCGGTTGGGGTCGGTCGAGCCTATGAAGGAGCAGTGGTAGGCGTCGCAGATGGTGAAGGCGTCGGCGAGCGCGTAGTGGAAGGGGATGTCCTCACGCGTCAGGTACGCCATCGTCGTGGACGACTTGGCGGGCACCCACTTGTCGTACTTACCCCCGTTGAAGGCCGCGTGTCCGTCGTTCCAGCCGTGCGGGAGGTCCTGGATGAAGGCCAGGCCCAGGTCGTCGGCGTCCGGGTGGAACGGGAGGATGTCCTTCGTGCCGTCGGACTGCTTCCAGACGGACTTGCCGTTCTGCGTCACCGGACGCGGGTCGCCGAAGCCCCGCACACCCCGGAGCGAGCCGAAGTAGTGGTCGAACGAACGGTTCTCCTGCATCAGGACGACGATGTGCTCGACGTCCTCGACCGAACCCGTGCGGTGGTGCGCGGGCAGTGCGGCCGCACGCTGGATGCTGCTGGACAGCGCGGTGAACGCCGTCGTGGCGCCCGCGAGTTGGAGGAAGCGCCGCCGATTGACTTCGGTCATGAGTGAGGGTCCTCTCGTCCTGACGTACGTGACGCCGCTAGATGACGGAATCTGCGCGCAGCGAGTGTTCCAAGAGCAGCAAACGTCAGGGAAGGGTCTGATGGCGGCGATGTGAAAGTCGTCGGTACGGAGGGGGTTGGGGCGACTGTGCCCTTTGCACCCGGTTCGGAGAAGTCCTCATATGGGGGGATCGAAAGGGTGAAGAGATGTAATATCCCGCGCACATGACGTCCGCCGAGCCGTTCTCGGCGGTGCGGGAGGGGGCGGAAAACCATGATCAGAAAATGCGCGCTGACACTCGGGGCATTACTGCTCGCGAGCGGCTGCGGCGGCGGCTCGTCGCACGACCGGTCGAGTGCGGAGGAGTCCCCGTCGGCGGACGTCTCCGCATCGGCCTCCGACACGGCCTCGAGGACGCCGACCGTCGGCAGTTCCTCCTCGGATCCCGCCTCCACCACACAGGAAGCCGTCGAGGAGACTCCCACCGAGGAGAGCGCGACCTCCGACGCTCCGGACAGCGGGAGCGTCGGCGACGCGACCGACGACGACCAGCCGGCCGGAGACGGCAGCCAGGACTGTGGCAGTCTCGCGGGCAGCGGCACCTTCACCGACCCGCTGCAACTCGGCGTCGTGGACGGGCTCGTGACGGCCCGCGACTGTGCCCCGCTGACCTCGGGCTCACCGTTCAACGTCCGCTACTTCTCGTTCACCCTGTCCGGGACACCGGGCACGAACGCCCACGCCGGGGCGTCCTTCACCCTCACCCAGGACGCGCTCGGCCCGGTGTACCCGGCGATCGTCCAGCCGAACGGATGGGTCCTCAAGCACAGCCTCGGCTCCGGGTACTGGACCGGAACGGAGCCCGACTTCACCGGCCGCTACCAGGAGATCTCGGACCTGGCTCCGGGCACGTACATCCTCCGCACGGAGAAACTCGACTCCCCGCTGCACTCCCTGTCCACGCCTTCGTACGACGTCGTCGTCGACGCGGACGGGTCCTGAGAAACCACACGGGGCACAGGAATTCACTTCTGTTCTTTATTGACCGAATGTGAATTGACGGCTCTTTAGCGCACATTATCCCTTAAACTTTCCGGCATCACGCCAGAAAGCGCGCTGGGGGGCGCGTCGGGGGGAGCTGGTTGTCGTGCGCCGCAGATCCTTGTGCACAAGCCTCTTGAGCTGTGTCGCGTTACTTCTACCGCTGTATCTGTCCGCGGCGCCGGCGCACGCCGCGGACCCGACCGCGCCCTACGCCGAACTGACCCCGGATTCGGGGGAGATGGTGCCCGGCGGCGATCCGCTGACCGTGGACGCCACGTTCCACAACACGCTGGACACCGACATCACGGACAGCTTCATCGTCGCCGTCGGCCTCCGGCTCGCGCCGCCCGCCGACCGGCTGACACCCGATCAGGTCACCGTGGAATGGTTCGACGCCGGCCCGTCCGTGTGGCGGCCGGTGGAGTTGACTCCCGGGGACACCGCGCTGAGCGGCTACCTCAGCACGGACGCCGGACTGCCCTCCGTGGGGTCGCTCCCGGCGGGCGACTCGGCGCGCATCCCCCTGCGCGTCTCCCTGGCCTCCGGAGTGCCGGCGCCGGCCACGCTCCAGTTCGTCACGCAGGGCCTGACCCAGCCCACGACCTCGGTCGACCCGGCGCCCCTGATGGACGGCAAGGCGTCGTACTCCGTGGTCGAACAGGCGACGTCCCCGGCACCGACGCCGGACACGGCCTCGGCGGGCCTCGCACAGGAGAGTCCGGTGAGCGAGGCGACGACACCGACCGACAGCCCGTCGCCCGCGCCCTCCTCGGCTCCCCCGTCCGCCACCACCTCCGCCCCGTCGGCGCTGTCCGACGGCACCGGAGGGGACGGGCACACGGACGGCGGAACCTCCGCGTCGATCGTGGCCGTCGGCGTGGCAGGCCTCGTGTTCGCCGCCGTCATCACCGTCGGCGTGACCCTGCGGCGTCGCCGCAGTGGGCACTGAACCCGCCGCGGTCGAGGCAGGCCACCGCCGTCCGCACGGGTGCACCGCCCGCCCGCCCGTCCTCACAGGAGGAAGTCATGCACCACCGCACGGGCCGGGACGTCCTGCGCGACGTGGTCGGCCGCGTCGCTCCGGCCGAACTGGAGAAGCTGGACGAGACCTGCCGGGCGTATCTGGCCCGGCCCCATCCCCCGCAGCGCCTGCACCGGCCGGCCGGGGACCCGCTGGGCATCGGCTTCGAGTCGGCGGTGCTGCTGCCGGTGCTGGTGTCGGTGGTCTCCCAGGTCCTCGCCGACCTCGCCTCCGGGCGCATCCAGGCGGGCAGCACCCGGCTCAGGCGCTGGTGGCGTCGGCGGCGCGAGGCCGACACCGAGGGCAGACGGGCCGCGCTGACCTCGGCCGTCCCGGAACTCTCCGGGGTGACCCGGCAGGAACTCGCGGACTGGGCCATGGCCGTGGGCCGTTCCGCCGGTCTGTCCGCACCCGAGGGCGAGACCTGCGCGGAGGTCATCGTCGTGGCCGTGGTGCGCGGGAACTCGTCGGTCACACCGGTTGCGCCGGTGGACCCCGGGCACCGGGCGGATCCGGAGCCTGATCGCCACCTCACTCCGGGCCCGATGGCTGCGGCCGCCGGGGCGGGCGACGACACGGGGGCGGGACTCCCGCCGGAGACCGGTGGCGCACCGGAGAACGGTCGCACGCCGGACGCTGGTGACGCAGCGGGCGCTGGTGACGCAGCGGCAGCCACGAACCCGTCGTCGTCGTGACCGCCGTGCCGGGCCCCCAAGGCCCGCCCTACCCCTCCCACTCCCCCAACACCGCCCCCATCACCGCCACCTCCACTTCCACCGCCGAGCGGTCGGACGTAGCCCGCGCACTCGTGTCCAGCCCCCTGCCGCTGCCGACCACCACCCGGCTGGCCCTGCTGGTCCTCGTCGCGGGCGCCGGTGCCTCGTTCGCCACCTGGTGGTGGCTGGTCCTGGGCCGGGACAACTGGCCGGGGGCCCAACTCGCCTGCCTGCCCGGCGCCGACGCCCCGCCCGACGAGGTGCTGGCCCGCTTCACCGGGTGCGTGAACGACGTACGGCTGGCGCAGTCGGCGGTGGTGCTGTGCGGGCCACTGGCCCTGCTGGCCCTCGCCGTGCTCTGCCGAGCCGCCGGACGCCGGCTGAGCCTGTGGCGGTGGCAGGCCACGCCGGACCACTCCTCAGCGCTCGCCCGGCGCCTGGCCGCCGTCGCGCCCGAAGCAGAAGGACCCCGGCCGGTGCTGTGGGTGCGCGGCCGGGGCGTCGGGATCCGGGCGCGTGCCTCGGGTACCGTCCGCCGGCCCCGGATCGTGGCCGACTCCTACGTCCTCAGCCTGTCCGACCGGAGCGTGGACGCGCTCTTCCGGCATGAACTGGCCCATCTGCGGCTGCGGGACGTGGGCCGGGTACGGCTGGCCATGGCGGCCGGGTGGCTCCTGCTCCTCTGCGTCACCCTGCCGATCGTGGTGGCACTGGCCCGCGACCCCGGACTGCTGGGCACCGGCCTGCTGGTCCGGATGGCGATCGTCCTGGTCGTCGTGCTGCTCACCCTGTGCGCCGTGCTGCGCGTGCGGGAGCACGACGCCGACCTCGCCGCGGCGGCGGATCCACGCGCACCACGGGACGCCACCGCCGCCCACATCGGCTCGGCCCTCGCGCCGCGCCGCACCGAGCGCCTCGTACGGTCCCTGGGCCTGGCCACGCATCCCGCACCCGCGGTCCGCCTGGCCGTGCTGGCCGATCCGGCGCGGTCCTGGGGGCTGTCGTCCCTGGAGTGCCTCACCACTGGGCTCGCCGCCGGCCTGGTGTTCACCGACCTCACCCTGCTGGTGGCCGCCCTGATGCCCGAGCACACCCAACTCGCCTACATGGTGGGCGGGTTGTTGACGGGCTGGGTCGTGGCCGGGGTGGTGACCGTGGCGTGGTGGCGGGCCGTCGCCGTGGGACACCGGGACGCGTCCGGCCGGCGCGCGGCGCCGGCCGGGGCCGCGCTCGGACTCGGCGTGCTCCTCGGCAGCCAGCTCGCCGGGCGGGCGGCCGGTGACTGGGTACGGGACACCGGCACGGCGGACGGACTGGCGACCGCGCTCTCCCTGACCCAGGTGCCGCACGTGCAGGCGCTGGCCCTGGGGGCGGTGCTCGTGATCGGCGGGGCACTGTTCGCCCTCTGGAGCACCTCCCTCGCCAGAACCCTGGGGGCCACGGTGGACGGTCCCCGTTCCGCACCCGTCTGCGCGGCGGCCGTGGGACTGTCCGGGCTCCTGCTGGCCGTGCCACTGGGCAGTTGGTTCCTGTTCGCCCGGCTGACGGCGGCCCGCGCCGCTCCCGACATCCGGTGGGCCGTGATCGACACACCCTGGTGGGTGGCGGGGGTGCTGACGACCGTCGTCGGCGCGCTGGTACCGGCGGCCGCCGCCCGCGGATCGAGGCGCGCGGGGCCGCGCGGCGCCAGGCAGCCCCGACCCCTGGCCCTGCTGGCCGCCGCCACGGTCCTGGTCACGGCCGGGGCCGGTTGGGCGGCTTTCGGCAGCGAGCCGAAGCAGGCACCGGCCACGCACGCCTCCGGCGACTCCGGGGTGTCCGCAGCCCCGACGGACTCGGTGAACTCGCCGGACCCGACTGCCTCACCGGCCTCCGGCAGCGCTGACCGAACCGTCCCCCTGGACCAGCTCCCCGTGCTGCCGCCCAAGGAGGAGCGGACGGATGCCATGCGGACGGACACCGCCCTCGTCTGCCGTGCACTGTCCCTGGGCGGCACCGCCATCTGGACCGACGCCCGACGCCGCGCCGACATGACCGAGTTGCTCGGTGGCCTCGACGACACCGTGCTGCGGGCGGCCTCCGCCGTCCTCCGGCGCGACCCGGCGGGCCCTGTGGACAGCCACGCGCTGGTCGCCTCCGTCCTGCGCTGCGACCTGTACTTCCGCTACGGCCGCTGACCGGCCGCGTCAGACGATCCGCCCGCCGTCCGAGGAGGCACCCGTGAGCCCGAGCTCCGCCGCGACGTCCGCCACCGGGCGACGAATACTCGCCACCCTGCCGGTCGTGGCGGCGCTGCTGGCGGGTACGACCCTCACCGGCTGCGGCAGCGAAGGCGATCCGGACACCGTGACCCCGACGCAGGCACCCACGTCCCCCACCTCCACCGGCACCGAGGACCTGTCCGCGGCCCTGCTCACCACGGCCCAGTTGCCGGCCGGCTATGTGAAGACCGTCCTGCGAGACGATCCCCCGACACGCTCCGACCGTCCCGAATGCCTCACCGCACTCAACTCCCTGGAATCGGCTCACAGTTCTCACCCTGACGCGGTCGAGGCCAGGGTCAACTTCGCCACGAGCCAGAGCGGACCGTTCCTCCAGCAGGTGCTGCGCCGGCTGCCGGGAACCGGAGCACGACAGGAGCTGACGCCGGCCGCGCGTACCCTGTCCGGGTGCCCCGAGTTCTCCATCGGCTGGAGCGACGGATCCACGGGTACGGAGCAAGTGGTGCCGCGCGGCTCGGCGGGGATCGGCGACGCGTCATGGCACGCCACGGTCACCGCGACCACCGGGACGTTCACCGTCCAGGAGACCCTGGTCCTGGTGGCCGTGGGCAGGACCCTGCTCGTGCTCAGCGACGCGGGCAGCCCCACGGCACCCGAACGCTCCCGGACACTGGCTCTGGCCCGCACCGCCGTGTCCAGGCTCCCTCGATATCCCTGACCAGTCGCCTCAACTCGGCAGTTTCCAGTTCTGGGCCGCCGTACCGTTGCAGGTGTACAGCTGAAGCTGGGTGCCGTTCGTGGTCGAAGAGTTGGGGTCGTCCAGGCACAGGTGCGACGCGGGGTTGACCAGGGACCCGTTGGCTCCGGCGGTCCACTGCTGAGCGCCGGTGCCGTTGCAGGTCCACAGCTGGATCAACGTGCCGTTGGTGGTTCCGCTGTGATCGGCGTCCAGGCATTTGCCGAGAGTCCGGACCGTTCCGTCGCCGGCGACGATCCAGTCCTGGGCGTACGTGTTGTTGCAGCCCCAGATCTGGACGTGGGTGCCGTCGGAGGTGCCCGAAGACGCGTCGTCCGCGCACAGGTTGGAGGCCACCGCGGAGGTGATCGGACCGATCCGCGGCGAGGTCGGCGCCGTGGCGTCGCCCGCGTACGAGGGCGGGGCCGCGGTGGCAGCGGTCGCCCACGACGTGTTGGCGCTCGTGCCCAGCGTGAAGTCCAGCGTGCCGCCGGCCGTGATCGCCGTGGTGGGAACGTAGGCGTTGTTCCACGCCGTGCCGTTCCACGCGGCGGACTGGACGTAGGGGGCGTTGTCGGCGGCTCCGTTGCCGTTGACGGTCAGCGTCCTGCCCGAGGGGAGGGTGATGACGGCTTGCGTGAACAGCGGTGATCCCAGGGCGAGATCGGAGGTTCCGGGCGTCTCGGGGAACATGCCGAGCGCCGACCAGACGTACCAGGCACTCATCGCGCCGAGATCGTCGTTGCCGTCGGCCAGGCCGCCCGGGGTGTTCGACCAGATCTGGTCCTGGATCGCCCGCACCGTGCCCTGTGTCTTGTAGGGCTGCCCCGTGTAGTCGTACTCCCACGGCAGTTCGATGCTCGGTTCGTTGCCGACCCAGGCGTAGCCGTTGGCGCCGCTGTAGCTGCGGAGCACGGTGTCCAGGTAGTGGTTCATCGCGGTGTTGCCGCCCTTGGCGTGTGCCAGGCCGCCGATGTTGAAAGGAACCATTCCGGTGTAGATCCACGAGTCGGCCTCGACCATGTCCGTGCCGCTGGTGGGGTCGAAGCCACCGGTCCACGAGCCGCCGGCGTTACGGGGTTCGACGAAACCGGAGGCGGGGTTGAGCACGTTGCGCCAGTCCTGTGCGCGGTTGGCGTACGTCTTCTGGTGCGCGGTGTCGCCGAGTGCCCCGGCCATCGCGGAGAGCGCGAAGTCGGCGGTGTCGTACTCCAGGGTGGTGGCGACCGGGCCGTAGAAGTTGCAGCAGCCGTAGCTGCCGTCGTGGGGCATGTATCCCGGTGAGTTCAAGTAGGTGAGGCCGGGCCGGTCGTTGTTGGCCGTGCTCGCCTGCTTGACCATGTCGGCCAGGGCGGTCTTGGCATCGAAGTCCCGGGCGCCGAAGGCGTAGTAGTCGGCGAGGATGGCGTCCGCCGGGTCACCGACCATGACGTACGACTCGCCGTTGTTCTCGGACCACTTGGGGAAGATCCCGGTCTGCGTATAGTCGTCGACCATCGACTGCGCGGTGTCGGAGGCGACCTGAGGAGCGACCAGGGCTTCGAGCTGGGCCTGCGAACGGTAGATGTCCCAGCCGGAGTAGTTCGCATACACGGCGCTGTGGCCGGCGTCCACGGTGTGCGTCTTCCCGTCGAAGCCGTAGTACTGGCCGTTGGTGTCGCTGATCACGTTCGGGTGCAGCAGCGAGTGGTAGAGCGCGGTGTAGAAGGTCTGCTGCTGTGCGGCCGTCCCGCCGGCGATCTGTACCTTGCCGAGCGTGCTGTTCCACGCGTTCTGCGCCGCGGTGCGGGTCGCGTCGAAGTTCCAACCGGTGTTCTCCGCGGTCCGGTTGGCGACCGCGCCCGCCACCGACACGTAGGAGATGCCGACCTTGGCCTGCACGACCGGGTTGGCAGTGGTGTTGAAGGTGACGTAGCCGTTCGAGGCGGCGGCATCCGGGGCGGCGCCGTCCTTCGTGGACTTCGAGTCCGAAGCGCTGGGGATCTTGCCGTGCAGCACCGGCTTGTTCGGCTTCTCGGCGGCGTTCTTCGACGCCTCGGCCGGCGCCGTGGACGGCGCGGAAGCCTTGGCGACCGAGCTGCCCTGCGAGGCGAACGGCCGGTCGAAGACCATGTCGAAGTAGACGGTGTACGTGTTCGCGGCGCCGCAGAAGCGGCCGCTGGTCACCTGTCCGCTCACCTCGGTGCTCGACACCTTGGTGAACTGCGTCGACGTGGCGCCGTTCTGACTGCCCGTCAACTTGAAGATCAGATTGGCCTGGCTGGTCGAGGGAAAGGTGAAGCGCGCCATACCGCTGCGCGTCGTGGTGGTCAGCTCGGTGGTCACCTGGTTGTTCAGCGCGACCTTGTACGACCCGGCGGAAGCCGACTCGTCGGCATGCGAGAACGCGTCCGTCGCGCCGGTGTTCACGGCCCCCACCGTGGGCAGCACCGGTATGTCACCGGCCGCGCCACAACCGGGTCCGGCGATGTGGGTCAGACTGAAACCGGTGATCGACGAGTCGTTGTACTCGTAGCCCCCGCCGTCGGGACGCGACGGGGTGTCCGGGCTCCACTGCACCATGCCGAACGGGACGTCGGCCCCCGGAAAGTCGTCGGCCTGGTTCGACGTGCCGATGAACGGGTTGACCAGAGTCGCCGGCGCGGTGACGAGCGCAGACTTCCCGGCCGCCCACGCAGGGGTGCACAGCCCGGCCGCGGCCAGCGTCGCAGCGGCGAGGAGACCGATCGCCGCGGTTCCTGGTCTCGACAGTGGTGTCATCACGGGGTTTTCTCCTCTACTCGGAAGCGAGGGCCGACAACGTTGTCTCTGCGCCGAGAAAGCAATCCGGGGTGATGAGCGAGCTTGCCGAGATGCCTGGATCCGGATCACCGAGAGACTGACAACGTTGTCCAGCCGTGAAGATGAGGTGCCTGGAATTCGAGCGCTTCGATGGGACCCTGGGGCCGCGAACGCCCGGGGGCGCAGGGGAACTCCTCGCGAAGCTAGCCATAAGGCAGGAACATGTCAACGACTCGAGCGGGCAAGCCACTCGCTGTGCGGGGACCCGGCGGACCGGTCCGCGTGGCGGATCTCGGTGCTGCGGGAGCATGCGGGGCGGGGCGGATCCGCTTTCGCCCGCGACCAGTTGGAGCGAGTCGGACGTTCTGGACGGCGCCCCGGATCACCGGGACTCGGTCCTCACGGAGGAGGAGCGGGCGGCCGACGACACGATGACGGTCCGCGTGTCCCGGTGCCGGGGCGCTCGCCTGGTGCTGGATCCGTGACGCTCGGGCCGGGTCAGGGGGTGAGGTAGGCCTCCACCTCGCTGAACTGCCCGGCCGGCCAGCCCGTGTTGGCGCTGACGCTCAGGCGGAGGTAGCGCAGGTCGGTGCTGCCGGGCAGGGCGACGGTGGCCGTGTTGCCGGTGGCCGGGTCGAAGCGGTAGCCCTGGGAGCCGACCACGGTCGAGTAGGTCGAGCCGTCGGTGCTGCCGAGCACCGTGATGGTCTGGGTGCGGGCGCCCCAGGCCGAGGACGGGGGCAGCTTCAGCACGAGTCGGCGGACCGCGTCGGAGGAGCCGAGGTCGACCGTCCAGGACTGCGGGAACGCGTTGTTGGCGGACTCCCAGTAGCTGTTGGCGTCTCCGTCGATCGCCTTGCCGGGGGTGTAGACGTCCTGGGAGCCGGTCGCGGTGGCCGGGCGGCCCTTGGCGAGGTTGCGGTTCGGGTCCGGGTCCGGGTTGCCCTGGCCGGGCTGGGGCCAGGTGGAGCAGTCCGACCAGGTGCTGGACCAGCCGGAGTTGCCGCCGCCGTCGGTGAGTGCGAAGGAGCCGGAGTTCGCCGGGTAGGGGCAGTTGTAGATGCCGGCGGCGCCGACCTGGGTGGCGGTGACGTTGCGGAAGGTGGCCGCGCCCTGTGCCTCGGCCTGGACGACGACCGTGCCCGTGTTCCGCACCGTCGCCCCGGTCACGTTGATGTTCCTGACCGGGTAGCCCTGCCCGCCGCCGGAGACGAACTCGAAGGCGCTGTAGGGGCTGTCGGTGATCGTCGTGTCGGTGATGTTGACCGTGGCGTTGATCGCGCTGTCGTAGGAGTCGACGCGCAGGGCGCCCATCGGATGGTTCCAGTTGGGGTTCATCGCGCCGGCGCGGACGAGGGTGTTGCCGTCGACCGTGATGGTGCCGGACAAGGGGTGGAAGGGGTCGAGGAACTTCTGGTTGGAGATCGCGATGCCGCTGCCGAGGGCGTTGGTGTCGGAGATCAGGTTGTTCTTGACGGCGATGTCGGTGCCGCCGTAGATGGCGATGCCGTTGGCGAGGTTGGGCTGCGAGATCGTGTTGTTCTCGAAGCTGGAGTTCGTGTCCGGGGAGTACAGCGACCACATGGCGAGCGCGTCGTCGCCCTGGTTGCGCAGGAAGTTGTTGCTGACGCGGACGCCCTTGGCGGTACCGTTGAGGTTGAGGCCGTCGGCGGTGGTGTCGAGGATGCGGTTGTTCTCCACCACCAGGTTGTCGTTGTTGCCCATCAGCCAGAGGCCGACCTTCATGTGCTGGATCCACATGCCGGAGACCGAACTGCCGGGTCCCAGGGAGCCGTTGACGAAGTTGTCCGAGCTGGAGTCGACGCGCTCGGTGACCTCGCCGATCACCGCGAAGTCCTTGATGTGCACGCCTCCGGAGGAGCTGGACTGGTCGATGAACCGGGAGGTGTGCACGACCGAGTACCAGCTGCCCGCGCCCTGCAGGGTCACGTTCTGGACCCCGTTGAGGGAGGAGGTGATCCGGTAGTCGCCCGGCGGGATCCACACCACTCCGCCCTGGGCCGCCGCGATGGCGTCCCGGAAGGCCTGGGTGGAGTCGCCGTTGCCGCTGGGATCGGCGCCCTTGGACACGACGGACACCGAACCGGCGGGCTGGGCGGCGGCCGCCGCGACCTGCTCGAAGTCGGCGACGTCCACCGTGACCTGGGTGCCGGTCGACTCGAAGGCGATCCTGTCGCCCGCCTGGACGTTCTGCCCCAGCAGCAGCCGGGCGTTGTCGAAGAAGTGGTGGGTCTTCGCGCCCGGGATCCAGCCGGTGTCGATGTAGGAGTACTTGGACGTCACCGGGAGCGTCCTGGCGAGCCTGGTGCCGTTGACGTACACGTTGAGGGAACCGGACTGCCCGTCCGGGACGCTGTAGGCGACGTTCACGGCGTTGGACGCACGCGGCACGGTGAACTCCACCCGCTGCCCGGAGGTCAGCCGTACGGCCTGCCGTCCGGAGGCCTCGGAGGCGAGGGTGCCCTGTGTGTGGTCGGGGCCGATCTTCGTGCCGGTGGTGCTCGCCGACTCGGCCTCGACGGAGGTGAAGGGGAGTGTGGCACCCGAAGCCGCGTGAGCGGTGGGGGCCACGGCGACGAGCATGCCGGCGGCCAGGGCGACGACCGCCCCGATGGCTGGCATGCGCCTGACATGTTCGGCGGTGCTGCTGTGCATGTGCTGATCCCTTCGTGGTGGGGGTGCGTGGGATAGCAGGGAGTGCGGGGGCGGCTCAGGCGCGCAGCCAGGCCGCCGTGTCCTGCGGGAGCCGGCCCCGGTCGTCCAGCGGGCCGCTGCTGAGCAGGAGTTCGGAGTGCGCGGGCAGCTCGGCGGGAGCGGCGGCGAGGTTCACCACGCACGTCACGCCCTCCGCGCGGGAGAAGGCAAGTACGTCCTCGGGGGCGGGCAGCCAGGTCAGGGGTCCGTCGCCGAAGACCGGGCGGATGGCGATGGCCTCGCGGTAGAGGGTCAGCATGGAGGACGCGCTGCGCTGCTGGCGGTCGACCGCGTACGACGGCCAGTCGACCGGCTGCGGCAGCCATGGCTCCTCGCGTGAACCGAATCCCGCGTACGGCGCGTCGGCCGTCCAGGGCAGCGGCACCCGGCAGCCGTCGCGGCCCGGGGCGGCGCCGTGCGACCGGAAGTACATCGGATCCTGGACGCGGTCGACCGGGATCTCGGCCTCCGGCAGGCCCAGCTCCTCCCCCTGGTAGAGGTACACCGCCCCGGGCAGCGCCAGTGACAGCAGTGCCGCCGCCCGGGCCCTGCGGGTGCCGAGCGCCGGGTCCGTCGGGGTGCCGAAGGCCTTGGTGGCGAAGTCGAACGCGGTGTCCTCGCGGCCGTAGCGGGTGACCGTGCGCGTCACGTCGTGGTTGCACAGCACCCAGGTGGCCGGGGCGCCGACCGGGGCGTGTTCGGCAAGGGTGCTGTCGACGGCGGCGCGCAGCCGCCCGGCGTCCCAGGGGCAGGACAGGAAGGCGAAGTTGAAGGCGGTGTGGAGTGCGTCGGGGCGCAGGTAGCGGGCGAAGCGTTCGGGGTCGGGGAGCCAGACCTCGCCGACGAACACACCGCCGTAGGCGTCGGCCACGGATCGCCAGGAGCGGTAGATGTCGTGGAGTTCGTCGCGGTCGACGAAGGGGTGCGGCTCGGGGTGTGCGGCGAGGTCGGGCAGGTCCGGGTCCTTGGCGAGCAGGGCCGCCGAGTCGATGCGGACGCCGGCCACTCCGCGCTCGAACCAGAAGCGCAGGATGTCCTCGTGCTCCTGGCGGACCGCCGGGTGGGCCCAGTTGAGGTCGGGCTGCTCGGGCGTGAACAGGTGCAGGTACCAGTCGCCGTCGGGCAGCCGGGTCCAGACCGGTTCGGTGGAGCCGACGAACTGCGAGGGCCAGTCGTTGGGCGGGAGTGCGCCGTGCGGGCCGCGTCCGGGCCGGAAGTGGAACAGCTCGCGCTCGGGGCTGCCGGGCCCTGCGGCAAGGGCCGCCCGGAACCAGGGGTGCTGGTCGGAGACGTGGTTCGGCACGATGTCGACGATCGTGCGGATGCCCAGCTCGCGCGCCTCGGAGATGAGCTTCTCGGCCTCGGCGAGGGTGCCGAAGGCCGGGTCGATCGCCCGGTAGTCGGCGACGTCGTAGCCGCCGTCCTTCATGGGTGACAGGTACCAGGGGTTGAACCACAGGGCGTCGACGCCGAGTTCGGCCAGGTACGGCAGCCGCGCACGGACCCCGGCGAGGTCTCCGGTGCCGTCGCCGTCGCCGTCCGCGAAGCTGCGCACGTACACCTGGTAGATGACGGCCGAGCGCCACCAGTCGTGGTCCGTCGGGGCATGGGTGGGCTGTCCCACTGGGCTTGCCTTTCTGTAGACGGGGCCGCTGTCTCAGCCCTTGGTGCTGCCCGCGCTGATCCCGGCGATGATGTGCCGCTGGAAGACGAGGAACAGCGCCACCATCGGGATGCTGGCGATCACCATCGCGGCGATGAGCACGGTGAGCCGGATGTTCTGCGACAGCTGGACGAGGGCCACGCTGATCGGCTGCTTGTCGGTGTCGGAGAAGACCATCAGCGGCCACAGGAAGTCCTGCCAGACCGCGACGAGCGCGAAGATCGACACCACGCCGAGGACCGGCCGGGACATGGGCAGCACGACCGACCACAGGATCCGCAGCTTCCCCGCGCCGTCGATCTCGGCGGCCTCCAGGACATCGCGCGGAAGCTGGTCGAAGAACCGCTTCAGCAGGTAGAGGTTGAAGGCGTTGGCGACGGCCGGGAGCCAGATGGCGAGGGGGTCGTTGAGCAGGCTGGTGTGGATCAGCGGGAGGTCGGCGACGGTCAGGTACTTGGGTACGACCAGCGCCTGGGCCGGGACCATCAGGGTGGCGAGGATGCCGCCGAGGATCACCTTGCCGAAGGCGGGCCGCAACTTGGACAGGGCGTAGGCGGCGGCCGTGCAGAAGACCAACTGGAAGGCCCAGGCGCCGGCCGCCTGCACCACCGTGTTCCACAGGTGCTGCGGCAGTTGCATCAGGTCCCAGGCGTCGGTGTAGCCGGCGGTCTGCCAGTGCCGCGGGATCAGCGTCGGCGGGGTCCGGGCCACCTCGTCCGGGGACTTCGCCGCGCCGGTCACCATCCAGTAGACCGGGAAGAGGAAGGCGAGCGTGAAGAGCAGGACGACGCCGGTGAACACGGTCCAGTAGACGGCTCTGCCGCGGGGGCGGGCGAGTGTGGCCGGGGAGATCAGGGTCCGGGTGCTCATGCGTCCCCCTCGGCGCGGGTGAGCCGCAGATAGACGGCGGAGAAGGCGCCGAGCAGCACGAGGAGCATCACGCTGAGCGCGCAGGCGCCGCCGAAGTCGTTGTAGAGGAAGGCGTACTTGTAGATGAGGTAGAGGACGGTGACCGTGGCGTTCTCCGGTCCGCCGCCCGTGATGACGAACGGCTCGGTGAACACCTGCATGGTGGCGATGATCTGAAGGAGCATCAGCATCAGGATGACGAACCGGGTCTGCGGGACCGTCACGTGCCGGATGCGCTGGAGCAGATTCGCGCCGTCGAGTTCGGCGGCCTCGTACAGCTCGCCGGGGATGGACTGCAGGGCGGCCAGGTAGATGAGGACGGTGCCGCCCATGTTGGCCCAGGTGGCCACGATCACCAGGGAGATCAGTGCGGTGTCGGTGCCGTTGGTCCAGTTCGAGGTGGGCAGGTGCAGGAAGCGCAGCGTCTCGTTGGCGAGGCCGGCTCCGGGGTCGTAGAACCACTTCCACAGCAGGGCGCTGACCACCGGCGGGATCATCACCGGCAGGTAGACCACGACCCGGAAGAACGCCTTCGCGTGCCGCAGCTCGTTGAGGACGAGGGCGAGGACGAAGGGGACGGCGAAGCCGATCAGCAGGGCCAGCAGGGTGAAGGTGAGGGTGTTGCGCCAGGCCGCCGTGAACTCGGGGTCGTGCCAGACGCGGGTGAAGTTGGCGGTGCCGACCCACTCGGGCGAGGAGCCGGGCGTGTACTTCTGGAAGGCGATGACGATCGCGCGGATCGCCGGATACCAGGAGAACAGCGCGAAGCAGATCAGGCCGCCGAGCAGGAAGGCGTGGGCACGGGCCTGGTCGGCGAGGCGACGCCGCCCCCCGGCCCCCTACCGGGGACGGCGCCTGCACCGGGTGGACGGCGGGCTCCCCGACCGGGCGCCGCTCGGCCGTCTTCGTCATGGCGGTCAGCTCCGGGCCAGAATGCTGTCGATCTTGCCGGACGCGTCCTTGAGGAGCTGGTCGATGTCCGCGTCCTGCTTGGTGAGGACGGCGGAGACGACACCGTCGAGGACGGAGTAGATCTGCTGGGCGTCCGGCGGCTCGATCTTCATCCGCAGCTGCTGGTTGCCGTCGAGGAAGGCCCGGTAGTTCTCCACCGGGACATTGGCGTTGGCCTTCTTGACCTGTTGGTCCTTGGCGTCGGCGGCACCGGTGAACAGGCGTGGCTCGGGCAGGCCGACGGGTGCGTCGTTCTGCTTGGCACGGGCGTAGTCGCCGAGGAAGCCGGATCCCGGGGTGAGGAACATGTGGTCGAGCCACTTCAGGCCGGCGCGGATCTGGGCGGGCGTGTCCTTCTTGTTGAACATGTAGCCGTCGCCGCCGATGAGGGTGCCCTTGCCGCCGGGCATGGGGGCGAGAGCGAGGTCCTTGTAGTCGCCGCCCTTCTCCTTGACCAGGATCGGGATGTTGTCGGGGGCGCTGAGGTACATGCCGAGCTTGCCCGAACCCATCATCTGCTGCACGTCGTTGATGACGAGGAGCTGCTTGCTGCCCATCGAGTCGTCCGTCCACCGCATGTCGTGCAGGTTCTGCAGGACGGCGTGCCCCTCGGGGGTGTCGACGGTGGCCTTCTTGCCGTCGGTGCCGACGACGTCGCCGCCCTGCGAGTACAGCTCGGCGGTGAAGTGCCAGCCGCCCTGGTTCTGGGCGCTGTAGTCGGCGTATCCGACGGTGCCGTCGCCGAGGGCGGCGATCCGCTTGGCGTCGGCGCGGACCTCGTCCCAGGTCGCCGGGGGCTTGTCGGGGTCGAGTCCGGCCTTCTCGAAGAGCTTGCGGTTGTAGATCAACCCCATGCTGTATCCGGTGCGCGGTATGCCGTAGACCTTGCCGTCCACGGTGTAGATGTCCCGCAGTTGCTTCTGGATGGTGTCGTAGCTCTTGAGTTCCTCGAGGTACGGCGTGAGGTCGGCGGCCTGGTCGATGTCGACGACGTGTCCGGCGTCGGTGAAGTACGTGTAGAAGACGTCCTCCATCTGCCCGCCGGCGAGCTTGGCGTCGAAGGTCTTCGGGTCCTGGCAGGGGAAGGCGTCGTGTGCGACGACGTCGATGTCCGGGTTCTGCTTCTCGAACGAGGCCATGTCCTGCTCGAAGAAGCGCCGGTCGACCTTGGCGCTCCCCGGCGGCTCGCAGTTGACCGTGATACGGGTCTTGCCGCTCGCCGTGCCGTCGTCGCCCGACCCGCAGGCGGACGCGACGAGGGCGAGGGAGGAACAGACGCCGATCGTGGCGAAGGTACGGCGGAACCCGGTGCTTCTCATCGGTGGACCCCTCAAGGCAGGAGCGGTGGGCGCCGCACACTCAAGCACCGACGACATCGGGCCGCAAGATATCGCGCAGAATCTGTAATTATTCGACAGTCACGTGGATCTCAGGAACGAGGTGCTTGCGCGGTCGACCCGCGGACCACCAGTTCCGGTTCGAACAGCAGCTCCTCCGCCGGTACGGCCGTCCCGCCGATCTGCACGTTCAGCAGCTCGACCGCCGCCCGGCCCATGGCCTCGATGGGCTGACGGACGGTGGTCAACGGGGGTTCGGTGCAGTTCATGAACGCGGAGTCGTCGTAACCGACCACGGAGACCTGGGACGGGACGTCGAGCCCCTTGCGCCGGGCCGCCCTGATCGCGCCGAGCGCGAGCGGGTCGCTGGCGCAGATGATGCCCGTGATGCCCTGGTCGATCAGCCGGGAGGCCGCCGCGTGACCGCCCTCGATGGAGAAGATGGCCCGGGCGACGAAGGCGTCCGGCAGGTCACCCGCGAACTCCCGCGCCGCCGCCAGCTTCCGCGCGGACGGCACATGGTCCCCGGGCCCGAGCACGAGCCCGATCCGCTCGTGCCCGAGGGAGGCCAGGTGCCGCCAGGCCTGCTCGACGGCGACGGCGTCGTCGCAGGAGACACCCGGGAAGCCGAGGTGCTCGATGGCCGCGTTGACCAGCACGACCGGGATGTTGCGGTCGGCGAGCAGCCGGTAGTGGTCGTGCGGGGCGTCGGCCTGCGCGTACAGGCCGCCGGCGAAGACGACGCCGGAGACCTGCTGTTGCAGGAGCAGCTCCACGTAGTCCGCCTCCGAGACCCCGCCCTTGGTCTGCGTGCACAGCACCGGGGTGAGTCCGAGCTGTGCGAGGGCGCCCCCGATGACCTCGGCGAACGCCGGGAAGATGGGGTTCTGCAGCTCCGGCAGGACCAGGCCGACGAGGCGGGCGCGTTCGCCGCGCAGCTGGGTGGGGCGCTCGTAGCCGAGAACGTCGAGGGCCGTCAGCACCGCCTGCCGGGTGGCTTCGGAGACCCCGGGCTTGCCGTTGAGCACCCGGCTGACCGTGGCCTCGCTGACCCCGACCTTCTTCGCCACTTCCGCAAGTCGTCGCGTCATGCGCGCAAGCGTAGCGCAAGTTACGCAAGCCGTTTGCGTAAACGCGGCATGGGGTGTCGCAGGGCAGACAGTGGGGCCCATGGGCGGAAGGGGGTATCTGCCCGGCCCCGTCGGCGACCTGAACGCCGACGGAGCCGGGTCAGTCCTCGGGGTCGGGAACGACCGCCAGATGGGTGTCCGCTCCGCGCGCCCGGCGAGGCCGGCGCGAGGCCGCGGCCGGGCGGCGGGCGTCCCGCAGGACCATGGTCAGGCGGGCGCAGCCGATCTCCTGGAGCGTCCGGGGCGTCTCCTCGACGATCCGGCACTCGGTCGGGCCCCGCCGCGGATCGGGGTGGACCAGAAGGCGTACGGCACCGTCGAGCTGTGTCCCGGCCTCGCCGACGGCACGGATCCAGTGCGGCAGACCCTGCCGGTAGGCGGCCTCCATGATCGGGTCCTGGGCGATGTCCCGGCGGACGGCCTGGAGTTCGTGGTCATGGCCGTAGCGCTCGACGGCGGTCTTGAAATGGGCCAGCATCGGCAGACACCAGCCCGCCTCGTGGTCGCCCAGGATCTCGCCGGCGTCGGGGTGGAACAGGACGAACCGCAGGAAGTTGTCCCCGGGCATGGCCGTCGGATGAGGGCGCACGCCCCGAAAAAGTGTCTCGAACGCGCCGTTGGCCAGCACGACGTTCCAGCGATGGTCGACGACCAGGGACGGGAGCGGAACAGCCTCCAGAAGCGTGGCGTAGTCCTGTAGGTACGCCTGCACCTCGCAGCCCTCGGGGACGGGCCGCGGCGCCGGCCACTGCCCTCCTGCCTGATGTGCCATCGGGAGGTCACCCCTCTTGCCTCTGCGGCCTTCACGCGGCGAAGCGATCCTGCTGCCCCGACGAGATCCATGTCAACTATCGTGGCATTTCATGCTCGTTGACGGCTGAAATTCGCCACAGTTGTGGCGAGACCTGGCTGCGGGTTCGGAGCACCCGCTACTCTCCGGGAAGTTCACGGCAACCGCTTGTGACAAGCGACGCACCTCAAGCCCTCGAGAGACGTAGGAGTTCTGTCGGTGACGGATGGCTACGAGGATCCGGGCGCCACGGAGACCGCACAGCTGCCGGCCGTCGTCGCCCGCGTCACCGCACTCGCCGACCGGCTCGCCGTGCCGCACGCCGAGGTCTTCGCCGTCGGGCGGCTCTCTGTCGCCTGCGGTGTCCCGGAGCCGGTGGTCAAGGCCCTGCTCAGCGGCCGCCCGGCGGGCGAGCCGGACGTCCAGGCCCGCTTTCTGCAGCGCCTGGACCTGCTGCGCCACACCCGGCTGAAGGCCAACGGCCGCAAGTACACCCAGCAGGAGATCGCCGACGGCGCGGGCATGTCCCGGCAGCAGGCCGGCGCGCTCATCAACGGCGACCGGCGGCCCACGATGGAGCACTGCGACGCCTTGCAGCGGTTCTTCCGGGTGCACGCCGGGTTCCTCACCGCGGAGGACCCCGAGGCCCTCGCGGGTGCGCTGCAGCGCACCGAGCAGGAGCTGCTGCAGAAGCTCGCCGACCGGGAGCGGGCCGCGGCCGAGGCGGCGGACGATCCGCTGGAGCGGCTGTTGCAGGACCACGGGGTGCGCGGGATCGCCTGGCGGGCCGCGCAACTGCCCACCGACCAGCACCGGGACAAGGTCGCGGAGTGGCTCGACATGCTGCTGGAGAGCGTCAAGCGGCCCGAGTCGTGAACCGGGGGAGGACTGTGGGCATCGGCAGGGACATGCGCCGGTTGTGCGCCGAGCTGGTCGGGGAACTCACCCTGCCCACGCCGGCCCCGCCGCACGAGCTGTACCGCGCGCTGTGCGACACGATGAGCCGCCGCCGCGGTCGCCCCGTCCACTTCCGTACGGCCGCCTTCCCGCCCGGTACGGCCAGCGGGCTGTGGCTGGACATGGCCGACCGCGACCTGGTCGTCGTGGAGCAACGCACCGCGCCCGACCACCAGTTGGTCATCCTCGGTCACGAGCTCTGGCACATGCAGGCCGACCACCGCGGCCACCATCTCGACCATGCCGGAATCGGCGTCGCGACCCGGCTGCTGAGCGACGACACCGACCAGGCCGCCCTGCAGGCCACGATCCACCGCGTCGCCGCCCGCACCCGCTTCGACCAGGCCGAGGAGCGCGAGGCCGAGGCCTTCGGCCTCCTTCTCGCCAGCAAGTGCCGCACCTGGCTGTCCGGTTCGGCCCTGCGCGGCCGCCGGGACGACGTGGCGGGCCGTATCGAGGCGTCACTCGGATACCCGGGGCCACAGGGCTGACCGGCCCCGCACCCCGCCGCGAGCTTCACGTCGCACTGCGTTCGCCCGCCTCGGGCCGTTCCCGCTCCGGTGCGCAGCCGTACGGCCCGCACCGGACGCGGTCGCGGCATGTCGCCCCCCCTGCATCCAGGGGGTCCGATGGCGTTTCACCTCGGCTAAGCGGGCGAACCGAGGCAGAGCCGAACGGCGTTGTCAGTGGTGGGCGGCAAGCTGGAGGTGTGCGCCGTGCGACTGCGGTGCACGGCGCCGCAGGGCGCGCCACCGTGACGCCGAACCGGGGAGAGCCGACCGATGCCCACCGCCGTACTGACCGACCGTGAGCGCACCGCCGTACAGGCCTATCTGAGACTGCTGCACACCGTGCGCGCCGCCTTCGACGGCTCCGTGGACGGCGGCCGGCCCGTCATGGTGCCGCCCGCCGTGCTCGCCGAGGCGGACGGGGCCCTGGCCCGGGCGGGACTCTCGGGCAACGAGGAGGAGTTCTTCCGGTTGCTGCGCCACTGGTGCCCACAGGAGTGAGCCGACGCCGCATGGCCGTTCCGTTCAGTGGTGCGGTACGGCCACCGTCGTCAGTACGAGACCGTCCGACACCAGCCAGCGGCCGTCGAACCCGGTCAGGCGTTCGCCGTCCACCTCGGGCCCCCGGACGAGGAGCCGGGCGTGGAAGCGGCCGCGCAGACCCGGGCCCGGTTCGGTGACCAGCTCGATGTCGGCCTCGGAGAAGTCCAGCCAGGCGCGGGCGAGGGGAAACCACGCCTTGTAGACGGACTCCTTGGCGCTGAACAGCACCCGGCCCCAGTGGACCCCGGGCCGGGTGGCGCACTGATGACGGTGGCGGTCCTGCTCGGCGGGCAGTGCGATGCTCTCGAACACACCCTCCGGCAGTGGTCCGTGGACCTCGGCGTCGATCCCGAGGGAGGCCAGCTCCGCGGCGCGGACCAGCGCGGCGGCGCGGTACCCGTCGCAGTGGGTCATGCTGCCGACGAGCCCGGCCGGCCAGCGGGGCGCACCGCGCTCCCCGGACAGCACGGGTTGCGGCGGCACGCCGAGCTTCTCCATGGCGCTCCGGGCACAGACCCGTACGGCCGCGAACTCCCGGCGGCGCTTGGTCACCGCCCGTGCCACGAGCTGCCGCTCCTCCGGGTACAGCGAGCTCTCCTGGTCCTCGTGGTCACCGAACGCTTCCACGGCCACCACCGACTCCGGGAGCAGCTCCTCGATCACCGGGTTCGACCTCCATCGGCAGGATGCGGCGCGGCTGCCCCGGGGGTACCGAGCGCTTGCGCCATTCACGGGGGTATCCCACGGACACCTCTTCGAAGCGGACACCCTCGTGCCAGGTGGTCCGCGGGATGTGCAGGTGTCCGTAGACCATGGTCTCGACCCGGAACCGGCGGTGCCAGTCGGCGGTGAGGGTGGTGCCGCACCACATGGCGAACTCCGGGTGCCAGAGCACGTCCATCGGGTGCCGGTCGAGCGGATAGTGACCGGCGAGGACGGTGGGCAGGTCCGCGGGCAGCTCGGCGAGTCTGCGCTCGGTCTCGGCCACGCGGGCCCGGCACCAGTCCTCGCGGGTCGGGTAGGGGTCGGGGTGGAGCAGGTACTCGTCGTTGCAGACGATGCCGGTGCTCTCCGCGTAGGCCAGCCCCTCCTCCTTGGTGGCGCAGCCGGCCGGCAGGAAGGAGTAGTCGTACAGCAGGAACAGCGGGGCGACGACGACCGGGCCGCCCGGGCCGTGCCACACCGGGTACGGATCCTCCGGCGTGGTCACGCCCAGTTCCCGGCACAGGGCGACGAGGTGTTCGTACCGGGCGACGCCGCGCAGGGTGACGCTGTCCCTCGGATGGGTCCACAGGTCGTGGTTGCCGGGCGCCCACAGGACCTTGCGGAAGCGGCCCGCCAGGGTGGCGAGCGTCCAGCGGATGTCCTCGACGGTCTCCGCGATGTCCCCGGCCACGATCAGCCAGTCGTCGTCCGTCCCGGGCCGCATGCGCTCGACGAGCGCACGGTTCTCCGGATAGGAGATGTGCAGGTCACTGATGGCCAGCAGCTGTCCGGCCCCGGCCGTCGACTCCACCCCGCACCCCTCCCGATCATCCTGTCCGCACCACGACAACACATTTCACCGGCCGGGGACAAGGGGATCCCGCGCCGGTCGGGTCCCGCCTGACAGGCGCTGGAAATCCGTAACATTCGCGTTGCACGCGGGGGCTCTTGAAAGCCGTATGATCGCCCCAACGCCAACGCCCCTAATCCCCCTTCGCACAGGGCCGTTTGGTGACCCTTCCTCCCTCCTGCCCGGGCACGGGCCGCTGAGCCCTGCCCGAAAACCCTGAAAGGCGGCCTGCATGCTCTCTCGCGTACGCGTCTGGCTCAACCGCACGTACGCGGAGAACGTGTTCTTCATGGATCAGCTGCGGAGAAATCCCAGCGACCGGGCGGTCGAGATCCATGCCACGCACGGGGACGCCGACTCCCCCGTGCTGGCCGCCGCCGACACCGCCGACCTGGAGCCGGAGGGCCTGTCCCCGGCCGCCTATGTCGAGTACGCACTCGACCAGTGCGCGCGGCGCGGCATCGACGTGTTCGTCCCCCGGCTGCACCAGGCGGCGATCGTGGCGCACCGCGCCGATTTCGCGGCGGTGGGTACGGCCCTGCTGGCGCCGACCCCCGAGGCGGTGGCCGTGTTCGAGGACAAGGCGACCGCGTACGAGGCGGTCCGCTCGGTCGGCGTGCCGGTGCCGCCGTGGTGGCGAGTGCGTACGGCGGACGAACTCGTCGCCGCGGTGGAGGAGTTGGAGGCTGCCGGGCACAAGGCGTGCTTCAAGCCGGCCGCCGGCGCGGGCGGGGTCGGCTTCCGCGTGATCACGCGCGCTCCCTTCTCTCTCCTGCACCTCAACGGCTTCCCCGGCCCGCACGTCCAGCTGGACCTGGTCGTCGAGGCGCTGGAGCGGGCCGAGGAGACCGTGGACTGGCTGGTGATGCCGCGCCTGGAGCAGCCGGAGGTGTCCGTCGACTGCCTGACCGGTCCGGACAACCGGGTCCGGCTGGCCGTGGGCCGCACCAAGAACGGCCGCCGCCGGGGCTTCACACTGCACGAGCAGTGGCTGGAGCCGGCCCGGCTGATCGCGGAGGGCTTCGGGCTGCACTACCTGGCCAACATCCAGTTCCGCATGTTCGGCGACCGTCCGGTGCTGCTGGACGTCAACACGAGGCCCGCGGGCGGGCTGCACCAGCTGTCGCTCTGTGGGGTGAACGCCCCTTGGGCGGCTGTTCAGTTGGCGCTGGGCGAGGACCCGGGTCTGGTCGAGCCGCCGTTCCTGGGGCAGGACTACACGGTGGTGTCCGGGCCGCGCCCGCTGCGCCCGGTGTCGCTGCCGCAGCAGAGGGTGGCGGAGACCGAGGTGTTCCTGCCGGCCGTGCCCGCACCTGTCGAGTCGGCGGAGGCCGGAGCCGCGGCGGAGGCGCTGCCGCTCTAGCCTCGATCCTGTGCGACGGCTCGGCGCATCGACTGACGACCTTGGTGGCGGCCACCTCGCAGGTGACCGCCACCTGGGCGGTGGCACCGTTCCTGGTGCCGGAGAGGCGCTCCCGCTACTTCTTGCCGGCAGGTGCGGCGGCGACCGGGGCGGTGGAGTTCCGGTTGAAGGAGGCCTTGGACCAGAGGTAGCCGACAAGGGCGATGCCGACACACCAGGCCACGGCCACGATGCCGTCGTTGCCGATCCTCGAGCCCATCAGCAGTCCGCGCAACGTGTTGATGATCGGGGTCAGGGGCTGGTTGCGGGCGAACCAGTCGACGCCGGCGGGCATCGTCGAGGCGGGCACGAACGCGCTGCTGAGGAAGGGCAGGAACTGCAGCGGCAAGGTGAGACTGTTGGCGCCCTCCAGGCTCCTGGTGGCCAGGGCGAACGCCATCACCAGCCAGGTGAACGCCAGCGTGAGCAGCGCCATCAGACCGATCGCGGCGATCCACTCGACCGGGGTGGCGTCCGGCCGGAACTTCAGGGCCACCGCGAGGCCGAGGACCAGGGCGATGCTGAACAGGGTGCGCACGACGGCTTCGAGGACGTGCCCGATCAGGATCGAGGAACGCGCGATCGCCATGGTGCGGAACCGGTCCATGATGCCGGCGGTCATGTCGTTGCTGACGTTCAACGCCGTCGTGGTGAGCCCGTAGTTGATCGTGATGAGGATCATCGCGGGGGCCACGTAGTCGATGTACCGGTGCCCGTCGGTGGACTGGACGCCCAGACCGTGCCCCAGGGCGTGGCCGAAGATGCCGACCACCACCAGCAGGATGAACACGGGCTGACCCACGTACGCGATGATCATGATCGGATACCGCATCAGGTGCCGCATGTTGCGGCGCAGCATCGTCACCGAATCGGTCAGGGCGTAGGAGACACCGCTCATGACGCACTCTCCGTCTCGTTCTTGGCGCGGCCGGTCAGAGCGAAGAAGACGTCGTCGAGGTCGGGCGTGTGGATGGTGAGGTTCTGGGCCTCGACCGAGGTGTTGTCCAGAACGTCCAGGACCGCCCGGATGGTGGCGATGCTGCCGTCGCTGGGAATCTCCAGCGTGAGGTCGTCGTCGTTGCGCCGCCCGGTGTCGAACAGCGTGGTGGCGGTGTCCAGTTCGTCGCCGTCGGCGAACTCCAGACGGATGTAGCCGCCCGGCACCCGGCGCTTGAGCTCCTTCGGCGTGCCCTCGGCGATCAGCTTGCCTCCGTCCAGCACCGCGATGCGGTCGGCGAGCTGGTCCGCCTCCTCCAGGTACTGAGTGGTCAGGAAGATCGTGACCCGGCCGGTGGCGACGAGATCGCGGATCAGCTCCCACATGGTGTGGCGGCTGCGCGGGTCGAGCCCCGTGGTCGGCTCGTCCAGGAAGATCACCCGGGGGTCGCCCACCAGGGTCATCGCCAGGTCGAGCTTGCGCTGCATCCCGCCGGAGTAGGTGGAGACGGGCTTCTTCGCCGACTCGGTGAGGTCGAAACGCTCCAGCAGCTCGGCGGCCCGCCGCCTGCCCTCGGCGCGGTCGAGGTGGTGCAGGTCCGCCATCAGTAACAGGTTCTCCTCACCCGTCAGCAGGTTGTCGACGGCCGAGAACTGGCCGGTCACACCGATCGCCCTGCGGACGGCGTGGCCCTCGGCCGCCACGTCGTGGCCGGCCACCCGGGCCTCGCCGCCGTCGGCGGGAATGAGCGTGGACAGGATCTGTACGGCGGTGGTCTTGCCGGCACCGTTCGGGCCGAGCAGCGCGAAGACGGTGCCCTCGGGGATGGTCATGTCGATGCCGTCGAGCACGACCTTGTCCCCGTAGGACTTGCTCAGGCCGGCGACGGAGATCGCCGCCGACCGCGTGGGCGCGATCGTTTCGGTCATGGTTTCCACGGCGCTCCAGCCTTTCTCCTCAGATCTGTCCGAGGCCGCGCGCGGCTCATCGCGCCCTCGACTTTCACGGTGTTCAAGTCCGACACGGGCAGCAGAATAGGAGCCAGTTGCACGGTGTGCAAGTGGTTCCTAGAACAGTGTGCAAGCGGTGGGTTAGGCTTTGGTCGTGCCGCGGGAAACGTTGAATCGCGATCAGATCGTGGAGGCGGCGATCGAGCTGCTCGACGCGGAGGGCGTCGAGGGGTTGAGCATGCGGCGACTCGGCAAGCGGCTGGGCTCGGCGGCGACGGCCGTGTACTGGCACGTCGGCAGCAAGGAGAACCTCGTCGTCCTCGCCGCCGACCGGGTGTGGGGCGAGATCGAACTGCTGGACCCGGTCGAGAGCGGCTGGCGGGTCGCGGCCCGGGCCCTGGTCCAGGACACGTACGCGATGGTCAAGCGCCATCCGTGGCTGGTGCCCGCCATCAGCACGCACTTCGTCTACGGTCCCGGAATGGCGCGGTTCCAGGACCACTCCTACGCCATCTACGAGGTGGCCGGGTTCAAAGGGCGAGACCTCGACTGGGCCGTGAACGCCGCGTTCACGTTCGTGGCGGGAACCGCCCTGCTCGATGCGACCCAGGCGGCCGCGGCGCGGGCCGGCGACAGCGCGGTCGACGTGGTGGCGGAGGCCAACGAAATCGCCGCCGGGTACCCGCGGCTGCGCGCCCGCCTGGAGGAGCGGCTCGGGGCCGATCCGGTCGAACTGCTCAGCGAGAAGTTCGCCTTCGGGGTGGAGGTCATCCTCGACGGCCTGACCGACCGACTCCGCGGCGAGGGCGCGCGCCCCCCGGTGACCCGCGAACGGCCGACCCGCCCCTCGGACGACGGCGGTACGGCTGACGGCGACGGCGACGGCGAGGACACCCCGGCCGGGGAGGGTGCCGAGCCCCAGGAGACAGCAGCGTCGCGGGAGGCGGCCGGGAGCCCGAAGAAGTCCGCCCCGGGCAAGGCGGTGCGCGGGCTGTTTCGCTGAGCACGCTGATGGCGCCACTTCGGCGCCCCATCGCAGCCGGCCCTGAAGACACCTCTCCGTCAGCCGCCGCACCGGCCGGCGCTGCGCGAGATGGGTGCGTCAGCCGTCGGGGGTCCTCCACCATCGACGCATCAGCAAGCGCGTCACCGACGGGAGCTGCACAGCCATGCCCACTTTCGACACTCCGAAGCCCATCCTCGCCTCCGTGGAAATGGACGGGGCGGTCGTCCGGTTCCTCGCCGAGGACCGCCGGGACACCGTCGTCGGCGTCCAGCCGGTCGACAGGTCCCGGGATCTCGACGTACGCATCGCCAGGCAGACGAAGGTCTCCTTCGCCGACGGACAGCTGACGGTCAAGGCGCCCAAGCAGTACCCGGTGTTCAGCCGCGGCGGCAACGTCGAGATCACCATCGCGCTGCCGGCCGGCTCCCAGATCGAGGCCTCGGTCAACTGGGGGGACCTCGTCACCGAGGGGCGGCTCGGCGAGTGCCGGGTCAAAGCCGCCTCCGGCTCGATCCACATGGACGAAGCGGGCCCGGTGTGGCTGACGGCCAACTCCGGGAACATCACCGTCGGTCGTGCGGTCGGGCACACCGAGGCGGCCACGAGCTCCGGCAATCTGCGCTTCCACTCGATCGACGGGCCCGCGGTGCTGAAGAACACCCACGGTGCCACCACGGTCACCGACGTCACCGACGCCCTCACCGTCATGGGCGCCACCGGCGACATCACCGTCGAGCGGGCCCATGCCTCGGTCAGCGCCACGGCGACCCACGGCCGTCTGCGCATCGGCGAGGTGGCACGCGGCACGGTCGTGCTGGAGTCCAACACCGGCAGCATCGAGATCGGTGTCCGCGAGGGCACCGGCGCCTACCTCGACGTCAGTTCCGCCGACGGCCGCGTCCACAACACGCTCGCCGCGACCGAGGTGCCCGGCGACGCCGAGGACACCGTCGAGGTACGCGCCCGCACCAAGTACGGCCAGATCGACATCCGCCGCGCCCGGTCTACCGGGTGGGTCGACACCGCCTGAAGAATTTCCGCTTCGGTGCGGTGAGTTCACCATTTCGTCGGCGGTGTCCCGCCGGCGGGACACCGCGGAGCCGGCTCACTTGTGGCCGGCGGGCCGCCCTGCCCATGCTGTTCTCCGGCCCCCGACACGCCAATCGGAATATGCACGCCATTACCGGTTCCGCCGAATTCCCCTGTGCCGCCGGGAACATCCGCAGTCGAAACGAAGGGATCCGCAGTGCCGAGGCAACCTCAGAATCGAGTCCCCACGGACATCCGTACTGCCCGGCCACGGCATTACCTGATGTGCCGGCCGACCTACTTCGACGTGAACTACTCGATCAACCCGTGGATGAACCCCGACAAGCCCACGTCGGCAGACCTGGCCCTGTCCCAGTGGAAGCGGCTGCACGACCTGCTGGTGGGCCTCGGTCACACCGTGGACCTGGTCGAGCCCGAGCCCGGGCTGCCCGACATGGTGTTCGCGGCCAACGGGGCGACCGTCGTGGACGGCAGGGTGCTGGTCGCCCGGTTCCGTCACGGGCAGCGGGCCGACGAGGCCAGGACGTACCTGGACTGGTTTCCGCAGCACGGCTACCGGGACGTGCGGCAGGCCGACTTCCAGGGTGAGGGCGAGGGCGACTTCCTGACCGTGGGCGACACCGTCCTCGCGGGCACCGGCTTCCGCACCGAACCGCGGGCGCACGAGGAGGCGGCCGCGTACTTCGGCCGGACCGTTCTCGGCCTGGAGCTGGTCGACCCGCGCTTCTACCATCTGGACACGGCGCTCGCCGTGCTCGACGACGAAGAGATCATGTACTACCCGGGCGCCTTCGCGCCTCAGAGCCGTTCGCTGCTCGAGGAACGCTTCCCGGACGCGATCCTCGCCACGGAGCCGGACGCGGCCGTCTTCGGCCTCAACGCGGTCTCCGACGGCCGGAACGTGGTTCTCGCGCAGGAGGCCGTGCGTCTGGCGGAGCTGCTCCAGGAGCGCGGCTACCGGACCTTCGGTACCGACATATCCGAACTGCTCAAGGCCGGCGGCGGAGTGAAGTGCTGCGTCCTGGAGCTGCGTTCCGGGCCGACCACCACGGCATCCGTCTGAACCCCACACCATCCGCGCAGAAGGAGACGACGGTATATGGCTGAGCCCATCGTCAGCCTGATGGACCCTGAATTCACCCATGACCCGATCGGCGCCTACGGCCGCCTTCGGGAGAATTCCCCGCTGGTGCGCATGGGAAATCCCGGCGCTCCGCCGGTCTGGCTGGTCACGCGCTGCGAGGACGTGAAAGCGGCGCTGAGCGACCCGCGTTTCGTGACGGACTACAGCAATGTGCCCGGACACCACGGCATGGGAGTCGTCGACCAGATGCTGGCGGTGTACGACCTGCCCGAGGAATTCCGGGAAGAATTCCGCGGATACGCCAACAACATGATGTTCGTGGACGGCAAGGATCACGCGCGACTGCGCCGCCTGGTCACCCCCGCGTTCGCTGTGCGCCGTATCAAGGCACTGCGTCCGGGCATGGAGGAGATCTCGGCGCAGCTGCTCGACACCCTGGCCGCGAAGGGAGAGGGCGATCTGCTCGAGGAGTACTCCTCACCTCTGACGGGCACCGTCATCTGCGAACTCATCGGCATCGACAAGGCCGACCAGCCGCGCATGCGGAAGCTGATGAACGACTATGCGAACGGCGACGTCGTGTCGAGCGCACAGGGCATGGTCGAGTGCGCCAAGGAGCTGATCGCCCGGCGCCGCACCGAGCCGGCCGAGGACATGATCTCCACGCTGGTCCGCACCCGGGACGAGTCCGGTGACCAGCTCAGCGAGGCCGAGATGATCGCGATGGTGCTGCTGCTGGTGTGGGCGGGGCACCACTCCACCTCGCACTTCATCCCGAACGCCGTCCTGACCCTCTTCGACCACCCCGAGCAGCTCGAACGGCTGCGCGCCGCCCCCGAGTTCCTGCCGCACGCCATCGACGAGCTGATGCGGCTGGCGAACCCCGTGCCGCTCGCCAGCCCCCGCTACGCCACCGAGGACGTGGAGTTCGCCGGCGTGCAGGTCCGCCGGGGCGAGGCCCTGACGGGTTCGTACCTGTCGGCCAACTACGATCCGCGGGTCTTTCCGGATCCGGAACGCTGCGACCTCGGGCGCGAGATGAAGCGCGGCCAGGGCCATGTGAGTTTCGGTGCCGGGCCGCACTACTGCGTCGGGGCGGCGCTGGCCAAGCTGGAGAGCGAGGTCGCCCTGGGCGATCTGCTGCTGAAGCGGGACGGCCTGGAACTCGCAGTGCAGCGCGAGGAGCTGGAGTACACCGACTCCACGCTCGGAGTGCATCTGCTCGCCAGGCTTCCGGTGCGCCTGTAGCCGGAGGGCCCGGCAGGGACACGAAGAGGCCCGCCACCGCAGTGCGGTGGCGAGCCTCTTCGTGTCCCTGCCGGAACGCGGTCAGGACCGCAGGGCGTCGGCGAGCCCGCGCACCGTGGGGTTCAGGTACAGCGTGCGCGGATGCAGTGCGGGAAGGCCCCGCTCCCGCATCACCGCGGCCAGGCGGACCGCGAGCAGGGAGTTCCCGCCGAGCCGGAAGAAGTCGTCGGACGGTTGCACGGAGACTCCGAAGAGCTGCCCCCAGACGTCGAGCAGGTCGTCGCACAGTTCGTCGCCGGTCCACCGCCGCGCCCCGTCCGGGGCGCTCGCCGCGGGCGCCGCGTCCGGTGCCGGCAGGGCCGCCAGGTCCACCTTGCCGTTGGCGGTCGTCGGCAGGGACGGCAGCGCAGTGATGGTGGCCGGCAGCATGTACTCGGGGAGCATGCGGGCCGCCCGGTCACGCAGCCCCGTTGTGCTGCCCTCGGTCAGGACCACATAGGCATCCAGCCGGCCGGTGGCGGCGTCGGCCGGGTCCTCCTGGCGCAGTACGACGACGGCCGCTGCCACGCCGGGGCTCTCGGCGAGCACCGAACGGATCTCGTCGAGCTCGATGCGGAATCCACGCAGCTTGATCTGGTTGTCGATCCGGCCGAGGTGCTCCAGCCTGCCGTCGGGCCGCATCCTGCCGCGGTCACCGGTGCGGTAGATGCGCCCGCCGGTGAACGGGTCGGGCAGGAACCGCTCGGCGGTCAGCTCCGGCCGCCGGAGATACCCGAGAGCGACCCCGGCCCCACCGACGTAGATCTCGCCGGCGACACCCGGAGGCACCGGTGCCCGGTGCTTGTCGAGAACGCAGAGATACCAGCCGGGCAGCGGCCGGCCCACCGACCTGGAGGCCGTGAGGGCCAGTTCCCGTGTGATGGTCTCGGCGGTGACATGCACCGTGGTCTCGGTGATGCCGAACATGTTCACGAGCCGGCAGCGGGACTCCGGGTAGCGGTCGAGCCACGGCAGCAGCGGCCGGGTGTCGAGCGGCTCGCCGCCGAAGATCACCAGCCGGACCGCCAGCCCCACGGCGTGCGCCCGGTCGGCCTCCATCAGCTGGGCGAAGCCCGACGGGGTCTGGTTGAGCACGGTGACCTGCCGGGCCAGCAGCAGGTCGCGGAACTGCTCCGGGGACCGGGAGACCCAGTACGGCACGACCACGAGGTGCCCGCCGGTCAGGAGGCACCCCCAGATCTCCCAGACGGAGAAGTCGAAGGCGGCGGAGTGGAAGAACGTCCACACGTCGGCAGTGCTCAGCTCGAAATCCTCGCGGGTGGCGTCGAGCAGACCTACGACATTGGCGTGCGGGACGAGCACGCCCTTGGGCCGCCCGGTGGAGCCCGAGGTGTAGATGACATAGGCCGGACCGGCTGCGCCGGTGGTGCTCGAGGGTGGTCCGTCACCGCCGCGCGCGCCGCGTTCCGCGAGGAGGGCGGGGGTGACCTGCCGGACCCTCTCGTCGGGGACCGGGAAGTCGGTGAGGGTGGTGACCACCACACCGAGCCCGGAGTTCGTCACCGTGTAGGCGAGCCGTTCGGCCGGGTAGGCGGGATCCAGCGGCACGTACACCGCGCCCGCCTTGAGCACGGCGAGCAGCACCGCCACCAGTTCCGCGGACCGCTCCAGGCAGACCCCCACCAGGTCGCCGTCGCGCACGCCCGCCTCGCGCAGACCGTGGGCGAGCCGGTCGGCCCACTGGTCGAGACCGCGGTAGGTGACCTGGATGGCCTCGTCCGACAGCGCCACCGCGTCGGGCTGTGCTGCGGCCCGCTCGGCGAAGACCTCGTCGATGCGCCGCGCCGTGCTCTCCAGCTCCCGCGCGGGGCGCCCTAGGGCGAGCACCTGTTCCCGCTCGGGCCCGCGGAGCAGCTTGGCGGCGGCGGCCGGCAGCCACGGTTTCTCGCTGACCTGGCGGTGCACCTCGACGAGATGCCGTACGAACTGGTGGGCGATCGCCGGCCGTACGATGCGCGGACGGGAGTGGCAGCGCACGTCGAGCGCTCCGGCCGGGGTCCGCGTCAGGGTGATCGTGAGGGGGAACGGGGGCGCGAGGAACGGTATGTACTCGGTCCCCTCCTCGGAACGGTCCGGGTCGAAGACGATCCCGGCGGTCACAGGGTGCGCCGTCGTGGGTGGGTCGGCGGTGAGGCGGTCACGGAACCAGGCGGTGACCTCGCCGAGCGTGGTGATCCCGTCCGACTCGGCCCGCACCAGCACGGGTTCCTCGTCCTTGCGGGCACCGAGGGCCGCCACGACCGGCCGCTCGCGCGGTTCGTAGCGGGCGAGCAGGACGGTGAGCGCGGCCAGCCAGGCGGCCGGTTCATCGGCACCGTCCCCGGGTGGTCCGATCCGCTCCTCGACCCATTCCTCTCCGAAGTCCGGATCGCCGAGACCCCACGCGGGATCCGCCTCCTCGCTCCCGGTCCCGCGGACGTCGGCATCGTTCCGCTCCGGCACCGCGGTGCCGTCGCCGAGCACCGCGCGGGCCAGGGCGTGGAGGGAGCGCCGGCCGAACACCGCGCGGTGGGCCACGAGGAGCAGGTCGGCCTCGCCACCGGTGTACCCGAGCAGAACCGCGCGCAGGCCGAACCGGGCGGCTGCCGGCCGGGCCAGTTCACGCGCGCGGAGGCGGACGGCCTCCGGCTCGTCGCGGGCCGACGGGACGTCCTCGATCCAGAGGCGGACTCTGCCATCGAGCGCGGCCAGGCGCCGGGCGAGCGGTTCCGGGTCGGCCGGGCGTGTCAGCCGTACCCGCAGCGCGTGGCAGTCACGCGCCTCGTCCCCGCGCGCCCGGTCCCGGCAGTGATGTGTCCTGAGCACCATCTCTCCCTGCGATTGGCGGATCCGCGCTCAGCGTGCGGTGAATCCGCCGTCTACGGTGACAACGGACCCCGTGACCTGCCGGGATTCGTCGGAGGCCAGCCAGAGGGCGGCCGCTGCGACGTCCTCCGGTTCCACGAGGGCGTTCATGGGCTGCGACTGGAGGAAGGTCTCCTCGTGCTCGGCGACCGGGACGTCCAGGGACCTCGCGATCTCCGAGAGCATCCGCCCCTCCGCCCCGAAGTCGTCCCGGACCGAGCCGGGGCACAGCGCGTTGACCCGGACCTTCATCGGGGCGTAGTCGAGGGCCGCGGCCTTGCTGAGGCCGACCACACCGTGCTTGGCGGCGACGTACCCGGCGAAGTGCCGGTAGCCGACCAGGCCCGCGGTGGAGGCGACGTTGACGATGCTTCCGGCGCGCTGTTCGGTCATGATCCGCCCGACCGCCCGGGTCATCCGCCAGGCACCGGACAGATCGATGTCGATCATGAGCTGCCACTCGGCCTCGGTGATCTCGTGGGTCGTCCGGCCCGAGGGGGCGGCGATGCCCGCGTTGTTCACCAGCACGTCGATGCGGCCGAGACGTTCGTGCGCCTCGTCGACGACGTGCTCAACGGCGTCGAGGTCGCGGACGTCCGCCTGCCGGGTGAGCACGGTGACGCCGTGCTTGCGGCACAGCTCGGCGGTGTGCGCCAACTGTCCGGCGGAACCCAGCGGGTAGGGCACACCGGGGATGTCGTCGGCGATGTCGAGGAGGACGAGGTCGGCGCCCTCCTCGGCGAAGACGGTGGCACAGGTCCGTCCGACGCCGCGTGCGGCACCGGTGATGACGGCGGTCTTTCCGGCCAGGCGCATGGCTCCCCTCCTCGGTAGACGGCGTTGCTTCGGGCACGGCCGCTCATGCCCGGGTGACCTCGTCCTCGATCAGCCGCAGCAGCCCGGCCGTGTCCTCGGTCAGGTACATGTGACCGCCGTCCACCTCGACGAGCGTGAATTCGCTGCTGGTGGCCTTGCTCCACTCCCCCGTCTGCTCGCCGGTGACGAGTTCGTCGCCACGGGCCCGCAGGGCGGTGATCGGCGCCGGCAGCGGCCGGTCCGTGCTGGGTGTGTAGTTCTCGTGCATCTCCACGTCGGCCCGCAGCACCGGCAGGATCAGCTCGCGCATCTCCTCGTTCTCCAGGGCGTCGTGGCGGTATCCGGCGAACTCCCGGACCCGGGCCAGGAACTGCTCGTCGTCCAGCCCGGTGGCCTGGACGGGGCGCCTGGTCCATGGGCCGGGTGAACCGCTGACGAAGAGACGGACGAGCTCGATGCCGGAGCGGGCGGCCAGCAGATGGGCGAGTTCGTAGGCCAGGACGGCCCCCAGGCTGTGGCCGAAGAGCGCTACCCGGCCCGTGTCGCCGATCTCCTCGACGATCTCGGGCAGCAGCCCGGCGGCGGCCTGCGCGGCGTCCCGGTACGGCTCCTCGACGAGCTTCCACTCGCGGCCCGGCGGCTGTACCGCCACGATCCGCAGCTTCTCGCCGGCCAGGGCTTCCCACGGGTGGAAGAAGGAGGCCCCCGCTCCGGCGAACGGCACGCACACCAGAGGTATGGCTCGCATCGGCTGCTCAGGCTCCCTGGACGCCGGCGGTCGCGGCATCGGCGGCCATGGCCTCGCGCAGGCTCCTGGGCCGGATGTCGGGCCAGTTCTTCTCGACGTACTCCAGCGCCGACGCACGGTCGGACTCTCCGAAGACGATGCGCCAGCCGGCCGGCACCTCGGCGAAGGTGGGCCACAGGGAGTGCTGCTCCTCGTCGTTCGCCAGGACGTAGAAGCGGCCGTCGGTGTCGTCGAACGGGTTGGTGCTCATGGTGGGAATCCCTTTCGGGTCGAAGTTCGTCGGGGCTGTGCTACTTGCGGCGGTCCAGCAGCGACGCCACGATCTCGCCACTGCGCACGGCGAGGTTCGACAGCAGCGAGGACGTCAGACCGTGCGTGTGCTCCGTGCCGCCCTGCAGATAGATGCCGCAGCGCAATTCGGGTGCCGTGGCGAGCCGGTAGTCACGTTCGACGCGGTAGCGCCCCCGGGCGTCGCGCAGGCACAGCGAGTCGAGTTCGCCGAGGATCGGGGCGGGGTTCATCGGGTCGTAGCCGGTGGCGCAGACCAGGACGTCCACGTCGAGTTCGCGGGTCTCCTCGGTCGCGACCGACATGACGGTGACGCGCGTCTCGTCCGCGGCGCGCTTGACGCCGCAGACCCGGGACAGGTTGAGGAACTCGATCCGGTTGCGGCCCGCCACCTCGTCGCCGTAGACCCGTTCGTGCAGGCCCTTGATGACCTCGTCGTCGACGACCGAGTAGTTGGTGTTCTTGTGGTGCTGCCAGATGACGTCCTTGGAGCGTTCGGAGCCGTAGTAGTAGTCGTCCACGGCTGAGGGGTCGAAGACCCGGTTGGCGAACGGGGTGTTGTCCGCGAGCGCATAGCCGTACGGCGGGAGGATCGCCGTGATGGACGCGTCGGGCAGGGCGTCGTACAGGTACCTGACGACTTCGGCGGCGCTCTGCCCCGCCCCGACGACCGCCACCCGCTTCAGCTCGCCGGGGTTCCAGGCCGTGAACCGGTCCAGGAACTCCGAGCTGTGCCAGACCCGTTCGTCGCGTTGCACTCCCGCGGGCATGCGGGGCACGAGCCCGGTCGATATCACGATGTTGTGCGCGGTGAGCACCCTGGTGCCGCCCGGGAGCGAGTCCCCTCGCACCTCGACCTCCAGGCACTCGATCGCTTCGCCGCGCCGGCCCGACGCGGGCACCCGGATCTGCGTGATCTCCGCGCCGTAGGTGACCTGGTGGGCCAGTTTCGCCTCCGCCCAGTCCAGATAGTCGTGGAACTCATGGCGAGTGGCGAAGAAGTCCTGGTTGTTCACGAACTGGGGCAGCCGGCCCCTCGCGTGCAGATATGACACGAAGCTGAACGGCGATGCCGGATTGCGGAAGGTGACGAGGTCCTTCAGGAACGAGATCTGCATCTTCGCACCCGGCAGCAGCATTCCCCGATGCCACCCGAGCTCCGGCTTCCGCTCGAAGAAGGCGGCGGTCGGCCGGGGCGTGCCGCCTTCCCGGCGTTCCTGAAGCGCGACGGCGAGCGACAGGTTGGCCGGCCCGAAACCTGCTCCCACGACGTCGTACGTCATGGTGTCACTGCTTTCCATGGAGGTCTCCCCGGAAGTGGTGGGCATCGCGGCTATTTCCCTTCACCGAGTTCGCTGTTGATGACGGCGCAGACCTCGGCCACGGGTTCGGGCATGTTCATCTCGAGGTGGGTGCTCTGCACGTCGTGTTCCGTCACACCGCCCAGAACGTGCTTCTCCCACAGGGGCGCGAAGGACTCCTTCCGTTCGTCGAGGGCGGCCTGGAAGTACAGCGCCCGGCCGGTGAAGACGGGCGACGCGAATCCCTTCATGACCGCCATGTTGTTGGCGAGCACCTTGGTGGCCGCCGTCAGCAGCCGCTCGTGCTCGGCAGGATCCGCGAAACGGCTGATGTACTCCTCCAGGGCGGCACGGGCGTCCATGTGCGCCACGTCGTCCTGCGCCGCGAAGACGCTGCCCGTCGGAGAGTCGAGGAGGGCGAGCAGCGCCACCTCGTGGCCGCGCCGCTCGAGTTCGGCCGCGAGGGTGTGGGCGATGGTGCCGCCGTAGGACCAGCCGAGCAGGTGGAAGGGGCCGTCGGGCTGGAGCGTCAGCATCTGCTCGATGTAGTCGGCGACCATCTCGTCGACGGACGAGGGAAGTTCGGAGGTGCCGTCGTAGCCGCGTGCCTGGATGCCGTAGACGGGCCGGTCCTTGAAGTGGGGCGTGAAGCCGAGGTAGGACCAGCTGAGGCCGCCGCCCGGATGGATGCACCACAGCGGGGGCCGGGCGCCCTCGGTCCGGAACTTCAGCACCACCGCGAAGGGGTCGTCGAGCTCGTCGGGGATGCTGTTGGGAATCAGCCGCGCCGCGAGCTGGGCGACCGTGGGGGCGCGGAACACCGACCGGATGGCGAGGTCGATGCCGAACTCCTGCCGGATGCGCCCGATGAGGCCGGCGGCCAGCAGCGAGTGGCCGCCCAGGGCGAAGAAGTCGTCGTCGATGCCGACGCCGGGCAGGCCCAGCACCTCCGCGAACATCTCGCAGAGGACCTCCTCGCGCCGGTTGCGCGGCCGGTTGCCGGTGGCCGTCTCGGTGTACCGGGGCAGCGGCAGGGACCGGCGGTCCAGCTTTCCGCTGGAGGTCAGGGGGATCTCCGCGAGGGGGATCACCGCGGACGGCACCATGTACTCCGGCAGCCGCGCGGCGACGTGCTCACGGAGCCGGGTCGCCAGGGAGTCGGTGTCCGCCCCGTCCCGCTCGTCACCGCTGTCCTCGGCGTCCCGGCCGTCCGTCACCACGTACGCCACCAGGCGCTGGTCTCCGGGCCGGTCCTCGCGGGCCACCACGACCGCCTGGTCCACCGCCGGGTGCGAGGCCAGCACCGACTCGATCTCTCCCAGCTCGATCCGGAAGCCGCGCACCTTCACCTGGAAGTCGACACGGCCCACGTAGTCGAGCACACCGTCACGCCGCCAGCGCACCAGGTCGCCCGTGCGGTACATCCGCGTACCCGCACCGAACGGATCGGCCACGAACCGCTCCGCGGACAGCCCCGGCCGGTTCAGATACCCACGCGCCAGGCCCGCGCCCGCCAGGTACAGCTCGCCCACCACACCGGGGGCGACCGGACGCAGCGCACCGTCCAGCACGTACACCTGGGTGTTCCAGATCGGCGCGCCGATCGGCACGCTGGTGGCGCCCTCCTCGGGGCGGTGCTGCCACGCGGTCACCTCGACGGCCGCCTCGGTGGGCCCGTAGAGGTTGTGCAGTTCGGTGTACGGCAGCACGGAGGCGAAGCGGCCTGCGAGGTCCACGGGCAGCGCCTCCCCGGCGGCCTCCACCCGGCGCAGCCCGGTGCAGCCGCTCGCGGCGGGCTCGGCGACGAACGCGGCCAGCAAGGACGGCACCATGTTGATCTCGGAGACGTCCTGCTCCTGGATCAGCCGCGCGAGGTAGGCAGGATCACGGTGCCCGTCGGGGCGGGGGATCACGATGGCCGAGCCGACCTGCAGCGGCCAGAACAGCTCCGGGACCGAGACGTCGAAGCCCACGGACGTGTTCAGCATCATCCGGTCGCCGTCGAGGAGTCCGTACCGGTCGTGGCCCCAGGCGATGCGGTTCATGATCGAGCGGTGCGAGACGACGACTCCCTTGGGGCCGCCCGTCGATCCGGAGGTGTAGATGACGTAGGCGGCATGGGCCGGCGTCACCGCCACGTCCGGGTTCGTGGCCGGACTGCCGGAGGTGTCGGGCAGTTCGGTGAGCGTCAGCAGCGGTGCGGCGTCCGCGAGGAGGTGGGCGACCCGGTCTTCGGGCACGTCGGTCTCGATCGGCAGGTATGCGGCCCCGGACTTGACGACGCCGTAGATGGCGGTGAGCAGGTCGAAGGAGCGAGGCAGCCGGACGGCGACGATCCGCTCGGGGCCCGCGCCCCGCTCGATCAGCCAGTGCGCGAGCCGGTTGGCGCGCTCGTTCAGCTCCCGGTAACTCAGCGTCTCCCCCTCGAAGACGAGGGCGGGCCGGTCGGGGGTGCGCTCGACCTGCTCCTCGAAGGCCGCGCCGAGGGTCCGCGCCGGAACCTCGTGGGCGGTGGCGTTCCACTCGGTGACCACCCGCTCTCGCTCCCCCGGCTCCAGGACGTCCACCGCGCCCACGCGGATCCGCGGGTCCTGGACGACCTGCCGCAGCAGCCGCTGGAACCGGCCCACGAGCCGCTCCACCGTCTCCCGGTCGAACAGGTCGGTGGCGTACTCGAGGCTGCCCCAGGCTCCCCGCTGCCCCGGATTGCCCGCCATGTTGAAGAACAGGTCGAACTTGGCGGACTTGGTCAGGGCCGGCTCCACGGCCACCTCGAGACCGGGCATGCCGAAATCGGCCTCGGTGACGTTGTGCCAGGCGAACATCACCTGGAACAGCGGCTGGTACGCGGTGGAGCGGTCGGGGTTGAGCAGCTCCACCAGCCGCTCGAACGGCACGTCCTGGTTGTCGTACGCGCTCAGCGCCTTCCCGCGCACCTGCTCGACGAGTTCGGTGAAGGCCGGATTTCCCGACAGGTCCGTGCGCAGTACCCAGGTGTTGACGAAGAACCCGACGAGATCGGCCAGGGCTTCCTCGGTGCGGCCCGCGATCGGCGCCCCGATGGTCACGTCGTCGCCGCCGCCGACCTGATGGAACAGCACGGCGATCGCGGCCTGCAGCACCATCGACACCGTCGCCCCGTGAGCGGTGGCGATCTTCTCCAGGCCGGCCGTCAGATCGGCGTCCAGGTCGAACTCCACGACGTCGCCACGATGGCTGGCCATGGGGGGCCGCTGCCGGTCGAGCGGAAGCCGCAAGGGCTGCGGGACGCCCACGAGTTCCTTCTGCCAGTACCTGACCTGACCGGCCAACAGGCTGTCCGGATCGGACTCGTCGCCGAGGAGCTCCCGCTGCCACAGCGTGTAGTCGCTGTACTGGATCTCCAGCGGGGTCCACTGCGGTGCCCTGCCCTCCCGGCGCGCGGTGTAGGCGGCCACCAGGTCCCGCGCCATCGGCGCGGTGGACTCGCCGTCGCAGGCGAAGTGATGGGCGACCAGCACGAACACATGCTCCTCGGGAGCGATCCGCAGGATCCGCGCCTGCACGGGTACCTCGTCGGCCAGCCGGAACGGGTAGGTGACCGCCGCGGTGATCGCGGCGCCCTGCTCCTCGGCGGTCACCTCGATGAGCGGGACGTCGAGCGTGACCTGCTCCATCGGGATGATCCGCTGGTAGGGCACGCCGTCCTCGTTCTCGGCGACCATCGTGTGCAGCGGCTGATGCCTGCCCACCAGGTCCCTGACCGCTGCCCTCAGGGCCACCACGTCCAGGACGCCCTTCATGCGCAGGACGGCCAGCATGTTGTACGTGGCGGACGGGCCTTCGAGCTGGTGGATGAACCACAGCCGGCGCTGGGCGAACGACAACGGGATCATTTGGCCTCTCACTCCTCGGTCATCTTGCGCAGAAGGGGCCGACGGGACGCGGCCATCGTCTGGGCGAGGCCGGAGAGGTCGGCAACGGTCGGGGACTCGAACAGCACACGGATGGGGATGTCGACGCCGAGTTCGGTACGGATGCGGCTGATCAGCCGGGTGGCGAGCAGCGAGTGACCGCCCAGGGCGAAGAAGTCGTCGTCGATGCCGATCTCGGGCAGCCCGAGCACCTCGGCGAACAGGGCGCACAGCATCTCTTCGCGCGGGTCGCGCGGCCTGCGTCCGGAGGACGCGGCCCCGGCGCGGTCGGGCGCCGGCAGCGCCCGCCGGTCGAGCTTTCCGTTGGGCGTCCTGGGCAGTTCGGCGACAGCCAGTACGTCGGACGGCACCATGTAGTCCGGAAGCCGCTCTCGCACGTAGCCGCGCAGCCGCATCGCCAGCGCGCCCACGTCCCGCGTTCCGGACGGATCGTTCGCCAGGGGACGGCCGGTTCGGCCGGAGGGGGTGAACCCTCCGCGGACCGTCCGCCCGGCCACCGGGCCGTCGGGCAGCACGATCGCGTCGAAGCACTCCACGGCGTCGGCGGAGCAGGTCGCGATCAGGCCCCAGCCCTGCCGGTCCGCCCACTCCTGGAGGTCCTGCGGGTCCAGGGAGGGACCCGCGGTTCCGGAGGCGGCGACGAGCGACAGGTCGACCGCCGTCGCGAAGTCGCCGCGCAGCCGAGCGTTGGGGATCCCTGCCACCCGCAGCGGTCCGCCGCCACCGGCCCGGCACTCCTCGGCCAGCCCCTCCAGGTCGTCGACGTCCTGACCCCAGGAGAGGGTGGGGGCCGCGTGCAGGTCGAGGGTGTCGGCCGGCGCCTTGTGCAGCACCACCTCGTAGCGGTACCGGGTGAGTTCGTTGTGGACCCGGCCGTTCTTGAGCCGGACGTCCACCGCCTCCACCGCGTTGGCCTCGGCCCACACGGTGAACCACTCGGGGTCGACGACGAGTTCCTTCTCCCGCAGCACCGCCTGCTCGACGGCGCCGCGCACTTCGGCCGGGGGCGCCTCCGGGCGGGCCGCCGACTGCACCGCGGCCTGGAGAACCTTCAGCGACCCGGCGTGGCGCACGTCGCCGACGACGATCCGGCCGCCCGGGGCGAGCAGGTCCAGTGCGGTCCGCAGCACCTGGTCGAGGTACTCGGTGCCGGGGAAGTACTGCGCCACGGAGTTGAGGACGACCGTGTCGAAGTAGCCGAGGGGCAGGCCCGTGGCATCGTCGGCGGGCTGGCAGCGCAGCCGCACCTGCCGTCCGTACCCGGCCTCCTCCGCCTGGTGACGCAGCCGCTCGACGGCGGAGGCGGACAGGTCGGTGCCCCAGTACTCGTCGACCTCACCGACCGCCTTCGCCGCCAGCAGGCCTGCTCCGACGCCCAGTTCGAGGACCCGGCGCGGGGCGCCGCGCAGGATCTGCGCGACGGCGGCGTCCCGCCACGCGTGCATCTCCGGCAGCGGGATCGGCTCGCCGGTGTAGACCGACGTCCACAGGGCGAAGTCCTCGCCCCAGGCCGTTTCCCGGGATTCCTCGTATGCCAGTTCGTAGACCTCGCGCCACTCCTCGACCTGTGCCTGCGCGCCGGCGTCGGAGCTCTCGGTGTCCGGCACGACGTACGCCACCAGGCGCTGGTCTCCGGGCCGGTCCTCGCGGGCCACCACGACCGCCTGCCCGACCGCCGGGTGCGAGGCCAGCACCGACTCGATCTCGCCCAGCTCGATCCGGAAGCCGCGCACCTTCACCTGGAAATCGGCACGGCCCACGTAGTCGAGCTGTCCGTCGGCCCGCAGGCGTACCAGGTCGCCCGTACGGTACATGCGCCGTCCCGCGCCGAAGGGGTCGGCCACGAACCGCTCCGCAGTCAGCCCCGGCCGGTTCAGATACCCGCGTGCCAGACCGTCACCGGCGAGGTACAGCTCGCCCACCACACCGGGGGCGACCGGGCGCAACGCGCCGTCCAGTACGTACGCCCGGGTGTTGGCCAGGGGCCGGCCGATCGGCGGCGTGCCGGAGCGGGGCAGCACCCGGGAGGTGGTGGACCAGATGGTGGTCTCGGTCGGCCCGTAGACGTTGACGACCTCCCGTGCCTCCTCGCACAGCGTCTCGGCGAGAGCGGCGGGCAGCGCCTCCCCGCCCACCAGGACACGCAGTCCGCGCGGTCCCTCCGGCCGGTGCGTCACGAGCATCTGCCACAGCGTCGGGGTCGCCTGGACGGCCGTGATGCCCCGGCTCTCGATCAGCTCCAGGACCGCGGCGGGATCGGTGCCGATCTCCTTGGGGGCGATCACCACGCGGGCGCCGGACAGCAGGGGCAGGAACACCTCCAACGCCGCGATGTCGAAGGCGATCGTGGTCACAGCCAGCAGGCGGTCCTCGGACCGCAGCGGGAACTGCTCGCCCATCGAGGCCAGCAGGTTGCCGAGCGCTCCGTGGGAGATCACCACGCCCTTCGGCCGCCCGGTGGAACCGGAGGTGTAGATCGCGTAGGCGGCGTTGGCCATCGTCACGCGCGCGGTGTCCGGTTTGGTGTCCGGGCAGCCGCTCAGGTCGGCGGTCAGGATGTCCGGGGCGAGGGTGACCACAGGCCGCGCATCACCGAGTACGTACTCGACGCGGGTCGCCGGGTGGTCCGGGTCGATCGGCACATACGTGCCTCCGGCCTTCAGCACGGCCAACAGCGCGACGACGAGGTCCGCCGACCGCGGCAACGTCACGGCCACCACGGACTCGATCCCCACCCCCTGACGGATCAGGTGGTGCGCGAGCCGGTTCGCCCGGGCGTCCACCTCGCCGTAGGAGAGGGAGTCGTCACCGGCGACGACCGCGACCGCGTCCGGAGTGGCGAGGGCCTGCCGTTCGAAGAGTTCGACGACCGTCCGGTCCGGGGTGGGCGCGGCCGTGGCACTGAGCTCGACCAGGAGCCGCTCGCGCTCGTCGGCGGTCAGTACGTCGACGGCGCTCAGCCGCCGTCCGGGGTCGGCGACGACCTGGCGCAGGACGCGGGTGAACCGCGCGGCGACGTCGGCCGCCGTCCCGGGCTCGACCACACCCTGCTGGTACTGCAGCGACAGCCGCAGATGGGGTTCGGCGGAGGCGGTCAGCGTGATGGGGTAGTGGGAACCCGCGAACGGCCGCAGGCCGGTGACCTCGATGTCGGCCGCCGTCGTGGCCCGGGAGATGCCGGACCGGTCCACCGGATACGACTCGAACAGCACCAGGGTGTCGAACAGGGTGCTCATCCCGCTGTCCCGCTGGATGTCCGCGAGGGCGTAGTGGTGGTGGTCGAGGAGGGCGGCCTGCCGGCTCTGGAGGGTGGTGAGGAGGTCGGCGAGGGTCTGCGCGGGAGTGCAGTCGACGCGGACGGGGAGGGTGTTGATGAACATGCCCACCATCTCGTCGACCCCGGGGAGGTCGGCGGGGCGTCCGGAGACGGTGGCGCCGAAGACGACGTCGTTCTGGCCGGTGAGGGCGGAGAGAAGGATGGCCCAGGTGCCCTGGACGAGGGTGTTGAGGGTGACGCCGAGTGCCGCGGCACACCGCGACAGGGCACGGGCGTCCTCGATGGGCACCTCCACGTTGCCGAGACCGGACGCGACCACCGGCTCGGTGCGCGGCACGAGGAGCGTCGGCCCCTCTACGCCCGTCAGCTCCTCGGCCCAGGCAGGGGCGGCCGCTTCCCGGTCGCGGTGGGCGAGCCAGTCGAGGTAGTCGCGATAACTGCGGATCCTCGGGAGCCCGTCGGTGTCACCGTCGGAGCCGTAGAGGTGCATCAGGTCGTGCACGATGTGCGGCAGCGACCAGCCGTCGAACAGCACATGGTGTCCTGTGAGGACTAGCTCGGACCGCTCGTCGTCCGTCAGGACCAGCGCCAGGCGGAACAGGGGCGGCCTCTCCGGGTCGAAGTGGACGCTCCGGTCCTCGGCGACGAACTGCTCGAAGACCGCGTCCCGTTCCTCACCGTCCAGGTGCCGCAGATCGAGGAACCGCCACGGCAACTCGACTGTGCCGGGTATGAGTTGGACGAGGTCTCCGGTGGCGTCGGCCACGAAGGCGGCGCGCAGGTTGGGGTGGCGGTCCAGGAGGGCCTGTCCGGCGGTGCGGAGTCGCTGTGGGTCCACCTGTCCGGCCAGGTGGAAGACCATCTGCACGTGGTACACGTCGAACTCGGTGTCGGCGAGCTTCGCGTGGAAGAGGAGGCCGGACTGGATCGTAGTGAGGGGCCAGACGTCGGTCAGGCCGGGGTAGTTGCTCTCCCAGGTGTCGATGTCCCTCTGGGTGGTGGTGAGGAGGGGGAGGTCGGTGGGGGTCAGGCCGCCGGCGCCGGGGGTGGTGGCGTGGCGGGTGAGGGCCTTCAGGGCGGACTGCCAGTGCTGGGCGAGTTCGTCTATGTCGGTCTGGTCCCAGATGCCGGTGGGGTAGGAGAGCAGGGCGGTCAGCTGGGGGCCGTGGCCGGTGTCGGTGACCAGGGCGTTGATCTCCAGCGCGGACATCGCGGGCATGTCCGGGTCGGGTGTGGGGATGAGTTCGCCGGCGCCCAGGACGGGGGTGAAGCCTTCACCGCGCAGGTGCTGGGGCATGTCGGCGGTGGAGAGGTGACCGAGGTAGTTGAACCCGATCTGCGGATCCGACAGTCCGGCCAGCTCTTCGGCGGTGTCGGAGTTGAGGTGGCGTAGCAGGCCGTAGCCGACGCCCTTGTGCGGGATGGCCCGCAGTTGTTCCTTGACCTGCTTGACGGCCCGGCCGGCGGCTGCACCGGCGGTGAATGCTTCGTCGAGGTCGCAGCCGGTCACGTCCAGACGGACGGGGAACATGCTGGTGAACCAGCCCATCGTGCGGGACAGGTCCGCACCCGGCACCAGGTCCTGCTCTCTGCCGTGTCCCTCCAGCCGCACCAGCACCGAGGACTCAGCCATGCCGCGTTCGGCGCGCCATCTGGCCACCGCCAGGGCGAGTGCGGTCAGCAGGCCGTCGTCGACCCCGGCATGGAAGGCGGCCGGCACGGTGCTCAGCAGGGCCCGGGTCACCTCCACCGGGACCGTGATGCGTACCGATTCCACCGTGGCCATGACATCCACTGCCGGGTCCGGGCGACGCCTGCCCAGGACCGGGTCGGGGCCGTCGAGGATCTCCCGCCACACCGGTAGCTGTTCCGCCTGGCTGGTGGCCTGGTCTGTGAGCGCGTGGGTCCAGCGGCGCATGGAGGTGCCCACCGGATCCAGGACGACCGGCCGGCCGGCGCGGGTCTGTTGCCAGGCCGCGGCCAGGTCCGGGACCAGGATCCGCCAGGACACCCCGTCCACCACCAAATGGTGCAGCACCACCAGCAGCCGCCCCGCAAGGGTGTCGTCGGTGGGGGTGAACCATGCGAACTGCGCCATCACCCCGCCCCGCGGATCCAGCCGGCCCGCCGCCGCATCCAGCTCCACACCCGCCCGCTCCTGCCAAGCCGCATCCCACGAGCCGTCACATTCGACCCGGTGAATCAGACCAGTGAGCGGGACCATTCCCGCGGGCTGCACGTCCAGGGAGCCCTCCTGCGGCAACAGCCTGGAACGCAGGACATCGTGATGGTCGATCACTGCGGCCAGCGTCGCGGTCAGACCCGACTCATCGATACCCTCCGGCAGCTGCAGCAGCGCGGCCATCGCGAACCGGTCGTACGCATCGCCCTGTTCCAGCAGGAACCGCCCCGCCGGAGGCAACGGCATCCACCCGACACCAGCGCCCTCCAGCTCCTCCAGCCGGACAACGTCACCGGCCGTCGAGGCCACCCGGGCCAGTTCGGCCACCGTCCGGGCCTCGAAGATCTGCCGCGGAGTGACCTCGATCCCCTGCCGGCGCGCCCGCGCCACCACCTGGATCGACCGGATCGAATCCCCGCCCACAGCGAAGAAGTCGTCATCGACACCGACCCGGTCCAGACCCAGCACCTCCGCCACGACCAAGGCCAGAACCCGCTCGGCCGGGTTCGACGGAGCGCGGTAGACGGTCTCGGTGAACTCCGGCTCGGGCAGGGCGGCCCGGTCCAGCTTGCCGTTGGCCATCAACGGCAGGCGCTCCAGCATCACGAACGCCGACGGCACCATGAACTCCGGCAACCGCCCCGACACAAACGCTCGCAGCTCCGCCACCGACACACCGGCGTGCGCCTCGAATTCCAGCTCGCCGCTGTCGTTGACTCCGCCGACGGAGTCCGTCGTCACGACGTAGGCGACGAGCCGAGTTCCCCCGCCGCGACCCGCCCGGGCGACCACCACCGCCTGCGCGACAGCCGGCTGGGAAGCCAGCACCGCCTCCACCTCGGCCGGCTCAACCCGCTGACCGCGCACCTTGACCTGGACATCCGCGCGGCCCGCGTACTCCAGCACGCCGTCCGCCGTCCACCGAACCAGATCCCCGGTGCGGTACATCCGCTGCCCCGCAGGACCGAACGGATCCGCCACGAACCGTTCCGCCGTCAGCCCGGACCGGCCGTGATAGCCACGCCCCACCGCACCCGCCACATACAACTCGCCCACCACACCCGGCGGTACCGGTGTCAGACCCGGCCCCAGCACGTAGGTGCGCATGTTGTCGATCGGCACACCGATCGGGACGCCGCCGGTGCCCCGCCACTCCTCCGGGACAGGGAAGGCGGTGGCGTAGAAGCTCTCCGTCTGCCCGTACGCATTGACCACCCGCGTCGCGGGCAGCACCGAGCGCACCCGCTCCACCAACGCCGCCGGCAGACCCTCACCGGCGAAGACGAGTGTGCCGATCCCGGTCCCGTCGGCGAGATCATCAAGCAGTTCGGCGAAGACGGACGGCACCGTATGAACGACGTCGGCTTCCACGCCCTCCCGCTCACCGAGCACGAGGACGTCCCGGACCACCTCCACGGTGGCCCCCTGGCTGAGGGCAGTGAAGATCTCGAAGACGGAGACGTCGAAGTTGACCGAGCTGGTCGCCAGCAC
>NZ_JBIWPG010000015.1:0-123452 GCF_044768135.1 Streptomyces sp. NPDC101165
ACCTCGCCGGCCTCCACCTGCGTGCCTCGATGATCTGGATCAACGACCTCCTCCTGAAGGCAACTGGCTGATCACAACATCACACAGCCCCTAGTCCTCGAAGCCCTGCGCCGCGCGCCTCTCGCGCAGCTCGCGGATCTCGCGTCGGCGGGCCAGGCGGTGGGTGCGGCGGATCTGGGCCTCCTGGTTGCGGCGGCGGTCGCGCTCGGTCTCCGCGATCACCGGCGGCACCCGGCGCGGCTTGCCGTCGGCGTCCACGGCCGCGAAGACCAGATAGGCCGAGCCGACCTGGGTCGGCGGGGTCGACTCGTTCCAGCGCTCGGCCAGGACCCGCACGCCGACCTCCATCGAGGTCCGACCGGTCCAGTTGACCTGGGCCTTCACATGGACCAGGTCGCCCACGCGTACCGGTTCGAGGAAGGCCATCTCGTCCATGGACGCGGTGACGGCGGGACCGCCGGAGTGCCGGCCGGCCACCGCGCCCGCCGCGTCGTCGACCAGTTTCATGATCACCCCACCGTGCACCGTCCCCAGCAGGTTGGTGTCGTTGTGGGTCATGATGTGGCTGAGGGTGGTGCGGGAAGCGGATATCGGCTTGCCCGGGATGTCCGGATCCGCGTCCGGGGCCTGGTCTGTCATGGCCCCCACCCTATGCCGAAGGACATTCGCGGAATTTGTGACGGCTTCGCAACAGCGGCGCTCTGATTTTCCGACACCCCTTGTAAGGCCCACACCTGAGCCCTGCACACTGGGGCGCATGAATGACTGGCCCCAGGGATGGTCCGACGACAATCGCGGCCCGCGCTACGGACGCGGCAGCGGCGGCGCGCAGCCGGAAGGCGCCCGTGTGATGCGCCAGGTGCGGCGCGGCCCGGCGGGACCGCCCGGGCAGCGCGGGTACGGCGGCGGTGTCCCGCAACAGCCGTCGTACGTCGACGGCCAGGGATACGACGACGGCGCCGGCTACGGCGACTACGACAGCGGCTACAACACGGGCCAGGTCTACGGCGGCGGCCACGGCGGCGGCTTCGTGCCCAACGACAACGACGTGGACCCGGACGTCGGGCAGTACCGGCCGCGGCCGAACTGGCGCCGGCGCATCAAGTGGACCGCGATCACGCTCGCGAGTGTGCTGATCGTCACGTCGGTGGCGACCTACTTCTGGGCCGACTCGAAGCTGCGCCGCGAGGTCGACCTGGCGACGGTCATCGACCGGCCGGAGTCCGGCTCGGGCACGAACTACCTGATCGTCGGCTCGGACAGCCGCGAGGGCATGTCCAAGGCGGACGAGAAGAAGCTGCACACCGGTGCCGCCCAGGGCAAGCGCACCGACTCGATGATGATCCTGCACGTCGGCGACAACGGCGACACGCTGATCTCGCTGCCGCGCGACTCGGACGTGGAGGTCCCCTCGTACAAGGGGTCGACGTCCGGGAAGGTCTACCCGGCCAAGGGCCGGCACGAGAAGCTGAACGCGGCCTACGCCGAGGACGGCCCGACCCTCCTCGTGCGCACGATCGAGTACAACACCGGCCTGCACATCGACCACTACGTGGAGATCGGCTTCCAGGGCTTCGCGAACATCGTGGACGCGGTCGGCGGTGTCGACATCGACATCGACAAGGGCTTCAAGGACAAGTGGTCCGGCGCCGACTTCAAGGCGGGCAAGCAGACCCTCGACGGCCAGCAGGCCCTCGCCTTCGTCCGCACCCGGCACGCCTTCGCGACCAGCGACCTGCAGCGCACCAAGAACCAGCAGAAGTTCCTGTCCGCGCTGGCCCACCAGGTCGCCACCCCGTCGACGGTCCTGAACCCCTTCAAGCTCTACCCGACCATAGGCGCGGGCCTGGACTCCCTGATCGTCGACAAGGACATGGGCCTGTGGGACCTGGCGTCCATGTTCTGGGCGATGAAGGGCGTCAGCGGCGGTGACGGCACCTCGATGAACATGCCGATCTCCGGGTCCACCGGCGGCAACCTCGTCTGGGACAAGGCGAAGGTGAAGACGCTGGTGGGCCAGTTGAAGAACGACGAGAAGGTGACCGTCACCGGCAACTAGGCCATCGCGGAGGCGAGCAGCGAGACATGGGGAAGGGCGAGCTGCCCTTCCCCATCCGCGTACCCGGCGCTCAGCCGCTCGTACTCCCGCCGGATCCGGACGACCGTCTCCGCGTCCTGCGAGGTCACCACCAGCCCGACGGTGGCGACCCCGCCGGCCGCGCCGCCCCACCACTCCTCGACGCCGGCCCGGTGCTCCCAGTCCAGTTCGACCGCCTCGGCACCGTCGAACCCGGCCTGCGCGAGCAGCTCCGCCAGGCCCTCCGGGGTGCGCGTGAAGTCCTCGTCCGGGTCCAGGCGCGGCAGGTACGAGGGCGGTACGGCACCGCCGGCCGCGCACGCCTGCCCGAGCAGCTCCTGCCCGGCCCCGCGCCGGGCGCCCCACAGCGTCAGGGCGATCCGTCCGCCGGGTCGCAGCACCCGCCGCAGCTCGGCGAGCGCGGCCCGCGGCCGGCCCACGTGATTGAGTACGAAGTTGCCGACCACCGCGTCGAACTCACCGTCCGGGAAGAGCAGTTCGGGCAGGACGGCGACCTCCGCGGCCACCCCCCGCCGTCGCGCCCCGGCGACCATGCCGGGGTCGGCGTCCACGGCTCGCACCAGCGCGCCCCGCTCCCCCGCCGCCAGGGCGGCCGTGCCGGTCCCGGTCCCGACGTCGAGGACCCGCGTCCCCGCGCCGACCCGGGCCGCGTCCAGCAGCGCGGGCACCGGGTACGCGCACAGCCGGCCGAAGCTCGCGGCGTACGCCTCGGTCCGCCCCGCCCACATCGCCCGCTCGGCGGCGTCGAAGGCCGCCGTCGCATCCGTCTCGATCATGGCCCCAGGGTGCCGCACAAAGGATCAAGGGCACCCACGGGGGTGCCCTTGAACACCTTCACGGGGTGGTGGGAAGGGTCACATCCGTGCGCCCGCCATCGCCCGGCACATCTCCGCGGCGCGACGACACGCCTCGGCACAGCGCATCATCTGCTTGTCGTCGGGCATGGACATACACGCCTCGGCGCACATGTCACAGGCCTTGGCGCACATCGCGCACATCTCGGCGGACATCGGCGAGCGGCGCATCATCATGTCGGCGCACATGCGGGTCATCTCGGAGCAGTCCATGAGCGCGCGCATGATCTGCATCTGGGCCTGGCCGCCCATCTGCATGCAGGAGCTCATGGTCTCCTCGCACACGTTGTGGCACGACATGCAGGCGTCGACGCAGTCCTGCATCTCCTTGGTCATGGCGGGCATGGTGGTTCCGGGCTGGGTCATGGCTCCTCCTGGGGAGGGAGAGGGGTCCGGGGCGGGCCCCGTGTGCTTCCGTCCTACGCCCGAGTGCCCCGCTCTGCCATTTGACGCCCCTCCCGCTTCGCACCCGTTCGGCCCACAGGGCGACTTCAGAGGGTGGGGGTCGTGCCGCCGTCGATGACGTACTCGGCGCCGAGGATGGCCGACGCGCGGTCGGAGACCAGGAAGGCGATCAGGTCGGCGACCTCCTCGGGGCGGTTGGGGCGCCCGAGCGGGATGCCGCCGAGGGAGTCCATGAGCCGGTCCAGGGCCACCTCCCGGGTGACGCCCGCCTCCTCGGCGATCCGGGTCACCAACTGGTCGGCCGCGCTGGTCCGGATGAAGCCGGGCGAGACCGCGGTGACCCGTATCCCGTGCGGGGCGACCTCGTTGGCCAGGCCCTTGCTGTAGGTGGTCAGCGCGGCCTTGGCGGCGGCGTAGGCAAGGGTGCCGTTCCACAGCGGCATCCGGCGCTGGATGGAGGTGACGTGCACGATCACGCCCCGGCCGGCCTCGATCATCCCGGGCAGCAGGCCGCGGTCCAGGCGTACGGCGGCCAGCAGGTTGACGGTCAGCTCGCGGGCCCAGTCGGCCTCGCCGAGGACCGCGAAGCCGCCGGCCGGAGCCTCGGATCCCCCCAGGGTGTGGACGAGGATGTCGACGCCGCCCAGGCGGGCGTTCACCTCGGAGACGACCTCGGCGGCGCCCTCGACGGTGGAGAGGTCCGCCGCGATGAACGTCTTCTCCTCGACCTCGTCGGGACGGCTGCGGGCGGTGACGAGCACGCTCGCGCCGGCCCGGCGCAGGCGTTCGGCGACGGCGGCTCCGGTGCCCCTGGTGCCGCCGGTGACCAGCGCGCGCCGGCCGTCGAGGGATTCGCTGGTGGGCATGGTGGCGGTGCCTTCCGTGACCGGGACCGGGCCCGGGAACGCCCCTGCTGTCCACGCTACGCCGATACGCCGGCAGCCCCCGTCCGAGGCGGACGGGGGCTGCCGGGAAGCGAGGAGCGCGTGCCTTACGGCAGGTTGCGGGCCATGACGATCCGCTGCACCTGGTTCGTGCCCTCGTAGATCTGGGTGATCTTGGCGTCGCGCATCATGCGCTCCACCGGGTAGTCGCGGGTGTAGCCGTAGCCGCCGAGGAGCTGGACGGCGTCGGTGGTGACCTCCATGGCCACGTCCGAGGCGAAGCACTTGGCGGCGGCGCCCTGGAAGGTGAGGTCCTTGTCGCCGCGCTCGGAGGCGGCCGCGGCCTGGTAGGTCAGGGCGCGGGCGGCGGCGATCTTCATGGCCATGTCGGCGAGCATGAACTGGATGCCCTGGAAGTCGGCGATCGGCTTGCCGAACTGCTTGCGCTCCTGGACGTAGCCCTTGGCGTAGTCGAGGGCGCCCTGGGCGACGCCGAGGGCCTGGGCCGCGATGGTGATGCGGGTGTGGTCCAGGGTCTGCATGGCGGTGGCGAAGCCGGTGCCCTCCTCGCCGATGATGCGGTCGGCGGGGATGCGGACGTTGTCGAAGTAGACCTCGCGGGTCGGGGAGCCCTTGATGCCGAGCTTCTTCTCCGGGGCGCCGAAGGAGACACCCTCGTCCGACTTCTCGACGACGAAGGCGGAGATGCCCTTGGTGCGCTTGGTGGGGTCGGTCACGGCCATGACCGTGTAGTACTCGGAGACGCCGGCGTTGGTGATCCAGCGCTTGACGCCGTTGAGGACGTAGTGGTCGCCGTCGCGGACCGCCTTGGTCGTCATGCCGCCCGCGTCCGAGCCCGCCTCCGGCTCGGAGAGGCAGTACGAGAACATCGCTTCGCCCTTGGCGAGCGGGGTGAGGTACTGCTTCTTCAGGTCCTCGGAGCCGGACAGGATCACCGGGAGCGAGCCCAGTTTGTTCACGGCCGGGATGAGGGAGGAGGAGACGCAGGCGCGGGCCACTTCCTCGATCACGATGACCGTGGCGAGCGCGTCGGCGCCGGCACCGCCGTACTCCTCGGGTACGTGCACGGCGTGCAGGTCGCCCGCGACCAGGGCGTCGAGGGCCTCCTGCGGGAAGCGGGCCTCCTCGTCGACCGCGGCGGCGAACGGCGCGATCTTCGCCTCGACCAGCGAACGGACGGCGTCGCGGAGCATGTCGTGCTCCTCGGACGGGCGGTACAGGTCGAAGTCAGCCGATCCGGCCACGGTCTCTCACGCTCCAAAGACGCAGTGATACTGACGCTAATTACCGTTAAGTAACTCAAATTTTAGAGGGCCGCCCGAAGGACGCCTACGTGAGATGGGCGACAGCGGGGAAATTGCCCGGTGGACGCCCCGACTATGCTCGGCTCCGCATCACCGACGTACCCGATCTGGAGCACATCCATGAGCCTGAAGATCACCGTGATCGGCACCGGTTACCTGGGCGCCACGCACGCCGCGGCCATGGCCGACCTCGGTTTCGAGGTGCTGGGGCTCGATGTCGTGCCCGAGAAGATCGCGATGCTGGAGCGCGGCGAGACCCCGATGTACGAGCCGGGGCTCGAGGAGCTGCTGCGCCGGCACGTCGCGGGCTTCGAGGGGTCCACCGGGCGGCTGCGCTTCACCCAGGACTGGGCCGAGGTCGGGGCCTTCGGTGACGTGCACTTCGTCTGTGTGAACACTCCGCAGCGGCACGGGGAGTACGCGGCGGACATGTCGTACGTCGACGCCGCCTTCGCCTCCCTCGCCCCCCATCTGCACGGGCCCGCCCTGGTCGTCGGCAAGTCGACGGTGCCGGTCGGCACGGCCGAGCGGCTGGCCGCCTATCTGGCCGAGCACGCGCCCGCCGGTGCGGACGCCGAGCTGGCCTGGAACCCGGAGTTCCTGCGTGAGGGCTTCGCCGTGCAGGACACGCTGCACCCGGACCGGATCGTGGTGGGCGTGCGCGGCGAGCGCGCGGAGAAGCTGCTGCGGGAGGTGTACGCGACGCCGGTCGGCGAGGGAACGCCGTTCGTGGTGACCGACTTCCCGACCGCCGAGCTGGTGAAGACCTCGGCGAACTCCTTCCTCGCCACCAAGATCTCCTTCATCAACGCGATGGCGGAGGTCTGCGAGGCCGCGGGCGGTGACGTGGTGAAGCTGGCGGAGGCCATCGGCTACGACGACCGGATCGGGAAGAAGTTCCTGCGTGCCGGCATCGGGTTCGGCGGTGGCTGTCTGCCCAAGGACATCCGGGCGTTCATGGCACGCGCCGGCGAGCTGGGCGCGGACCAGGCGCTGACCTTCCTGCGCGAGATCGACTCCGTCAACATGCGCCAGCGCGGTCAGATGGTGGAGCTGGCCCGGCAGGCGCTGGGCGGCGGTCCCTTCCTGGGTAAGCGGGTGGCGGTGCTCGGCGCCACCTTCAAGCCGGACTCGGACGACGTCCGTGACTCGCCCGCGCTGAACGTGGCCGGGCAGATCCATCTGCAGGGCGGCCAGGTGACCGTGTACGACCCGAAGGGCATGGAGAACGCCCGCCGGGTCTTCCCCACCCTGGGCTATGCCGACTCGGCCCTCGATGCGGTCCGGGGCGCCGACGTCGTGCTGCACCTGACCGAGTGGCGGGAGTTCCGCGAGCTGGACCCGGCGGCGCTGGGCAGGGTCGCGTCGGCCCGGCTGATCCTGGACGGGCGCAACGCCCTGGACCCGGAGCTGTGGCGGCGGGCCGGGTGGACGTACCGGGCGATGGGCCGCCCGACCGCGTAGCCCCGACCCCGCAGAGGCATCCCCCCACAGGCATCCACGAGGACGCCGGTTCGGCCGAGGCTCAGTCGGCCGAACCGGCGTCTTCCCGCATTCTGCACCACCGGACACATACATGGCCGATGAACTCCCTGTGGTTCACGCCTCCTTCGCGCGGTAGCGGCGCATCTTCGCGCGCGCCCCGCACACCTGCATCGAGCACCAGCGGCCCCGTCCGGCGGGGCTGCGGTCGTAGTACGCCCAGTGGCAGGTCTCGGCCTCGCACGCCTTGAGGCGGGCCCAGGTGCCCGCGACCAGCGCCTCGGCCACGGCGGCCGCGACGCGGGAGAGCAGCGGGCCGGTGTCGGGCGGGGCGAGGCTCGCGGAGCCGTCGTGGTCGTCCACGGCGACGTACAGGGGGGCATGCGCCAGCAGCTCGCCGAGCGGGGTGACCTCGTCGTGCGGCGGATGGCCGGCGTGGGCGAGCAGCGTGGCCCGCAGCGACTCGCGCAGCGCGCGGGCCTGCGGCAGCTCGTCCTCGGCGAGTCCGAGGCGCGCCCTGCCGTCCACCGTGTCGAGCGAGTCGGCGCCCGACTCGAGGTCCAGCGTGTTCACCAGGGACTCGACCAGGGCCAGGCCTCCCGGCGCGGGCGATCTCTCACTCATGACTGCAAGTTACCTCCCGAATTCGGTTGCGACGTTACCGGCGATGCCCGAGTATCAGGTAACGCGTTACTGGTTACGCATCTTTAAAGGTAACTCCGACTTCGAGGAGGAAGTCATGGCACTCGCCAAGCTGGGTGTGATCGTCCTGGACTGTCCCGATCCCCGTGCGCTGGCCGGCTTCTACGCCGGAGTGCTCGGCGGCACGGTGGAGGGCGAGGGCGACTGGGTCGATCTGAAGGTGCCGGGCGGTCAGGCGCTGGCCTTCCAGCGCGCGCCCGGGTTCGTGCCGCCGCAGTGGCCCACGGCCGACGCCTCCCAGCAGCTCCATCTGGACCTGGTGGTGGAGGACCTGGACACGGCCGAGAAGGGCGTGCTGGAGCTGGGGGCGAAGCCACTGGCCGAACAGGGGGGCAGCAGCTTCCGGGTCTACGCGGACCCGGCCGGACACCCCTTCTGCCTCTGCGCCTGCTGAGCGGGCTAGGACCTGCCGTCCAGCTCCGCGATCCGTGCGTTGGACGGCTCCCGGCGGTGCTGTGCGGCGCGGGCCGTGAAGTCCGCGCTGCGGAGTACCCGTTGTACGTTTCCCCAGGTCAGCAGGGACAGCTCGGACTCGGACCAGCCGCGGCGGAGCAGCTCGGCGATCAGGTGGGGGTAGCGGGAGGCATCGGCGAGGTCGTGGGGGTGTGCGGCGCCGGAGTCGTAGGTGCCGGACAGACCGACGCACTCGGGGCCGGCGACCGCGCGGACGTGGTCGAGGTGGTCGGCGACGTCCCGGACCGTCGGGCCGGTCTGCTCGGCGGTCAGCGGCACCATGCACAGACCGCCCGCCGCCCCCAGCTCGGCGAGCAGGTCGTCGGGCAGGTTGGCCTGGTGCGGGCGCAGCGCGCGGGCGGCGGAGCGGGTGCACAGCACCGGGGTCTTGGAGAGCGCGGTGGTCCGCCTGACCGTGGCGTCGGAGGCACCGGAGAGGTCGGCCAGGACGCCGAGGCGGTTCATCTCGCGGATGACCTCCTCGCCGAACCGGGTCAGCCCCGCGTCGCTCGCCCAGGCGGTGCCCGTCAGGGTGAGGACGCGCAGGCCGAGGGAGTGCAGGACGCGCAGGATGCCCAGGGAGTCGTCGAGCGCGGGCGCCCCGGCCGGGCCCAGCACGACGGCGGTCCGGCCGCAGTTGCGGGCGTCGATGATCTGTCCGGCGGTGCGCACCAGGCGCAGTCCCTCCGGATGGGAGTCGATCACCGAGTGGACGAGGTCCAGCTGCTCCAGGGTGGCGCCCAACGCGCGGTCCCCGGCCAGGCCCTCGGGCAGGTGCAGCGACCAGAACAGGACGCCCACATGGCCCTCGCGCATCCGCGGCACATCGGTGTCGACGGCCAGCTCGCCCAGCTCCAGGTCGTACCAGGGCAGATGGCGCAGGGCCCACGGCAGGCCGCTGTAGCCGTCCGCGACGGGGTGGTCGGCGAGCAGGGAGTGCGCCCGCAGCAGCGTCTCGTCGGCCTGGACGTACGACTCCTCGGGGAACGGATCGTCCGGCAGGCCGTAGTCCCCGCCGACCCCGGTCGTGGTGGGCCTGTCGTCCTGCAGGTCGGCCATGGCGGGCTCCGTACGTCGTCGAGAGCTACGTCGGTCGTGAGCTACGTCTGATGCGGCCGGCGTACCGCCACGGTCGCACGGGGCGCGGGGATCCTTCCTGGTGAGTGGCGCGTTCGGGGGTACGGCCGGACACGCGTCCCCGGCCGCCCGGATCACCTCGTCGAGTGTCTCCCGACGGGGGTCCCCCCGCTCGGCGAGATCGGCGACCAGCCTTGCCCCGGTCCGGGACCGGTACCTGATGTACGTGGGCGGAGCGGACGGTCGACACCGACCGCCCCACCCTCGACACTCAGCCGTCCAGCGACTCGATGGTCGCGTTGGACGGGCCGCGCGTGGCCTGGACGTCACGGGCCACGTCCTCCGCCGCGCCCAGCACCCGCACCGCGTTCTGCCAGGTCAGCTTGGCCAGATCGGCCCGGGACCAGCCGCGGTCGAGCAGCTCGGCGATCAGGTTCGGGTAACCGGAGACGTCGTTCAGACCGTCCGGGGTGAAGGCGGTGCCGTCGTAGTCGCCGCCGATGCCGAGGTGGTCGATGCCCGCCACCTCACGCATGTGGTCGAGGTGGTCCGCGACCGTGGAGACCGTGGCGACCGGGCGCGGGTTCCGCTCCTCGAAGGCGCGGTGGATCTTCATCGCCTCGGGGGTGGTGTCGAGGTGGTCGAAGCCGTTGGCGCGCATGTTCCGGTCGGCCGCGACCGTCCAGTCGACCGCCGCCTGGAGCACGAACTTCGGCACGAAGGTCACCATCGCCATGCCGCCGTTGCCGGGCAGCCGCTCCAGGACGTCGTCCGGGATGTTGCGCGGGTGGTCGCAGACGGCACGCGCCGAGGAGTGCGAGAAGATCACCGGCGCGGACGAGGCGTCCAGCGCGTCCCGCATGGTCGTGGCTGCCACATGGGAGAGGTCCACGAGCATGCCGAGCCGGTTCATCTCGCGGACGACCTCGCGGCCGAAGGCGGACAGGCCGCCCACGTTCGGTGCGTCGGTCGCCGAGTCCGCCCAGGCCACGTTGTCGTTGTGGGTGAGCGTCATGTAGCGCACGCCGAGCGCGTACAGGCCGCGGAGCGTACCGAGGGAGTTCCCGATGGAGTGGCCGCCCTCGGCGCCCATCAGGGAGGCGATACGGCCGTCCGCGCGGGCCGCCTCCATGTCGGCCGCCGTCAGGGCCGGGGCCAGCTGCGCGGGGTAGCGGGCCAGCATCTGCCGGACGCCGTCGATCTGCTCCAGCGTCGCCGGGACCGCGTCCGGCTGGTCGGAGGGGACGTACACCGACCAGTACTGGGCACCGACCCCGCCCTCGCGCAGCCGCGGCAGGTCGGTGTGCAGACTCGCGCTCTGGGAGGCGGCGAGGTCGAGGGCGTCGAGGTCGTAGCGGACCTGCTTGCGCAGCGCGTACGGCAGGTCGTTGTGCCCGTCGACGACGGGGAACTCGCGCAGCAGTGCGCGGGCGTCGTCCAGCGAGGTCACGGGCCTCACTTCCCGAAGCCGAAGCCGCCCGCGGCGCCGTCGACCTTGGCGCGCAGCCGCTTGCCCTTCTCGGTTGCCTGGTCGTTGAGGTCCTGCTGGAAGTCGCGCATCTTCTGCAGCAGCTCCTCGTCGTGCGCGGCGAGCATGCGGGCCGCGAGCAGACCGGCGTTGCGGGCGCCGGCGACGGAGACGGTGGCGACCGGGACGCCGGCCGGCATCTGCACGATGGACAGCAGGGAGTCCATGCCGTCGAGGTACTTCAGCGGCACGGGCACGCCGATGACCGGCAGCGGGGTGACCGAGGCGAGCATGCCCGGCAGGTGGGCGGCGCCGCCGGCACCGGCGATGATCGCCTTCAGGCCGCGGTCGGCGGCCTGCTCGCCGTACGCGATCATCTCGCGCGGCATGCGGTGCGCGGAGACGACGTCGACCTCGTACGCGATCTCGAACTCGTCCAGGGCCTTGGCGGCGGCCTCCATGACGGGCCAGTCGGAGTCCGACCCCATGACGATGCCAACAACAGGGCTCATTCGGTGATCGTGCCTCTCAGGTAGCCGGCTGCGTGACGGGCGCGCTCCAGCACGTCGTCCAGGTCGTCGCCGTAGGTGTTGACGTGTCCGACCTTGCGGCCGGGCTTCACGTCCTTGCCATACATGTGGATCTTGAGCTTGGGGTCGCGGGCCATGCAGTGCAAGTACGCGGAGTACATGTCCGGGTAGTCGCCGCCGAGGACGTTGGCCATGACCGTCCACCTGGCCCGCGGGCGCGGGTCGCCCAGCGGCAGGTCGAGCACGGCACGCACATGGTTGGCGAACTGGGAGGTGATCGCGCCGTCCTGGGTCCAGTGGCCCGAGTTGTGCGGACGCATCGCCAGTTCGTTGACGAGTATGCGGCCGTCGCGGGTCTGGAACAGCTCGACGGCGAGGTGGCCGACGACGCCGAGTTCCTTGGCGATGCGCAGTGCCATCTCCTCGGCCTGGAGGGCCAGCTCCTCGTCCAGGTCGGGCGCGGGCGCGATCACGGTGTCGCAGACGCCGCCGACCTGCTGCGACTCGACCACCGGGTAGGCGACGGCCTGGCCGTGCGGGGAGCGCACCACGTTGGCGGCCAGCTCGCGGACGTAGTCGACCTTCTCCTCGGCGAGGACCGGGACGCCCGCCTTGAACGGGTCGGCGGCCTCCTCGACGGAGTCGACGACCCACACGCCCTTGCCGTCGTAGCCGCCGCGGACGGTCTTGAGGACGACCGGGAAGCCGTCCCCCTCCGCCGCGAAGGCGACCACGTCCTCCGGGTCGCTCACGATCCGGTGCCGTGGGCACGGCACGCCGATCGCGTCGAGCTTCGCCCGCATCACGCCCTTGTCCTGGGCGTGCACGAGAGCGTCGGGCCCGGGGCGCACGGGGATGCCGTCCGCCTCCAGGGCCCTGAGGTGCTCGGTGGGTACATGTTCGTGATCGAAGGTGATCACATCGCAACCGCGCGCGAACTCACGCAGCGTGTCCAGGTCGCGATAGTCGCCGATGACGACATCGCTGACGACCTGCGCCGCGGAATCCTGAGGGGTGTCACTGAGGAGCTTGAACCTGATGCCCAACGGGATGCCAGCCTCGTGCGTCATACGCGCGAGCTGCCCACCGCCGACCATGCCGACTACCGGGAACGTCACGCCCCTAGGGTATCGGCCACGCCGACCCGGCCGGATTACGTCCCTCACACCGTCTCTTACCCGGGACTTTCCCGGCTCTTTCCGACCCGTTCCCAAGCTGTGGCCCGGTCCGGGGGCGGCGGACAGGTCACCTGGATAGCATGGCTGGGTTGACGAAACCTACGGACGGGAGCTGCACAGCCATGGAACCTCGTTCCTCGGGGCTGCAACGGCTCGTACGCGAGGTGGCCAAGTTCGGCGCTGTCGGAGGCGTCGGCGTCCTTGTCAATCTCGGCGTGTTCAACCTGGTACGGCATGTCTCCGACCTCCCGGTGGTGCGCGCCAGCATCATCGCGACCGTCGTCGCGATCGCCTTCAACTACGTCGGCTTCCGCTACTGGACGTACCGGGACCGCGACAAGAACGGCCGCACCAGGGAACTCACGCTGTTCCTGATGTTCAGTGCCATCGGCCTGGTGATCGAGAACGGCGTGCTCTTCCTCGCGACGTACGGCTTCGGCTGGGACAGCCCGCTGCAGAGCAACATCTTCAAGTTCCTCGGCATCGGCGTCGCCACCCTGTTCCGGTTCTGGTCGTACCGCACCTGGGTGTTCCGCACGATGCCCGCCCGGGAGGCCGTGGCGCGCGCGGAATCGATCCTGGAGCAGGAATCGAGAAAGCCCGCACCCCAGCAGCGCGTCCCGTAGGGACCCGCTAGCGGACCGTCGGCTGGTCCTCGTCCGCCGGCTTGCGGGTCGGGTGCGTGCGGGACAGGAACAGGCCGAAGACCGGTGGCTGGGACTGGAGCAGTTCCAGGCGTCCGCCGTCGGCCTCCGCGAGGTCGCGGGCGACGGCCAGCCCGATTCCCGTCGAGTTGCGTCCGCTGATCGTGCGCTCGAAGATCCGGGCGCCCAGGTCGCCGGGGACGCCCGGCCCCTCGTCGGTGACCTCGACCACGGCCTGGTTGCCGGTGACCCGGGTCCGCAGGGCGACCGTGCCGCCACCGTGCATCAGCGAGTTCTCGATCAGCGCGGCCAGCACCTGCGCGACCGCGCCGGGCGTGCCGACGGCCCGCAGATGCCGCTTTCCGGAGCTGACGATGGCCCGGCCCGCGCTGCGGTAGGCGGGCCGCCACTCGGCGAGCTGCTGCTGGATGACCTCGTCCAGGTCGAAGGAGACGGCGGAGCCGGTGCGCGGGTCGCGCGAGTTGGTCAGCAGCCGCTCCACGACGTCCGTCAGCCGCTCCACCTGCCCCAGCGCGATCGTCGCCTCCTCCTTCACCGTGTCCGGGTCGTCGGTGAGCGTGATCTCCTCGAGCCGCATGGACAGCGCGGTCAGGGGCGTGCGCAGCTGGTGGGAGGCGTCGGCGGCGAGGCGCCGCTCCGCGGTCAGCATCCGGCCGATGCGCTCGGCCGAGGAGTCGAGCACGTCGGCGACCCGGTCCAGCTCGGGGACGCCGTAGCGCTTGTGCCGCGGGCGCGGATCGCCCGAGCCGAGGCGTTCGGCGGTCTCGGCGAGGTCGGTCAGCGGGGAGGCGAGCCGGTTGGCCTGGCGCACGGCGAGCAGGACGGCGGCGACCACCGCCAGCAGGGCCACCAGACCGATGATCAGCAGGGTCCGGCCGACCTCGCGGGTCACCGCGGAGCGGGGCTCCGCGACGGTGACGATCTCGCCCTCCTCGCCCCTCTGCGTGGAGCGGATGACGTCACCCTCGGGCTTGGTGCCGATCTCGATCGCCGCCCGGCCCGGAACCCGGATCTCGGCGTACTGCTCCTTGCTGACCGGGTTGCGCAGGACGTCGGCGTTGACGTTCTCCGCCGCGAGGATGCGGCTGTCCACGATGCTGGCCAGCCGCACCGCCTCGGACTCCACCCGCTCCTGGGCGCTGTTGCTGATCGTCCGCGTCTCGACGATGACGAGGGACACGCCGAAGACCGCGATCACCACCAGCACGACGGCAAGGGTGGACTGGATGAGACGGCGACGCACTGGGCCCTCCGGGGGTTGGCTTTACGACACCAGTGTGGCAACCCCCTGAGGGGAGCGGGGAACTGCGCGAGCGGCCCACGACGGCCGGCAGCCGCGCACCCCGCAGGAGCCCCCCGGCACGACCGCGGAGTCGGCCAAGCCCCAGCGGCAGCGCTAGCTCTTCTCGAAGCGGAAGCCCACGCCGCGCACCGTCGCGATGTACCGGGGGTTCGCCGCGTCGTCGCCCAGCTTCTTGCGCAGCCAGGAGATGTGCATGTCGAGCGTCTTGGTGGACGACCACCACGTGGTGTCCCAGACCTCGCGCATCAGCTGGTCGCGCGTCACGACCCGGCCGGCGTCCCGCACCAGCACCCGCAGCAGGTCGAATTCCTTCGCCGTCAGCTGGAGTTCCTCGTCGCCCATCCACGCGCGGTGCGACTCGACGTCGATCCGCACGCCGTGCGTGGCCGGCGGCTGCTGCGGCTCCGCGGCGCCGCGGCGCAGCAGGGCCCGTACCCGGGCGAGCAGTTCGGCGAGCCGGAAGGGCTTGGTCACGTAGTCGTCGGCGCCCGCGTCCAGACCGACGACGGTGTCCACCTCGTCGGCCCGCGCGGTCAGGATGAGGATCGGCACGGTGTGGCCGTCGGCGCGCAGTCGGCGGGCGACCTCCAGGCCGTCCATGCCGGGCAGGCCGAGGTCCAGCACGACCAGATCGACGCCGCCCTGCATTCCGGCGTCGAGCGCGGTGGGACCGTCCTCGCGCACCTCGACCTCGTAACCTTCCCGGCGCAGGGCGCGGGCCAGCGGCTCCGAGATGGACGCGTCGTCCTCGGCGAGCAGTACACGGGTCATGCAGTGATGGTAGACCGCCCGCGCGCAGTGCTGGGGTGTGATCGGTTTCAGGAGTTCTTACCTTGCCGGGCCCGTGGTACGAACCATTGCCCGCGAGGTGCGATGGTAGATAACGCCTTCGAAACAGGTCGCGCGGTTCCCTCGACACCTGTGATCCGCGTCTCAAGTCCTTCCATATCCGGCACTGTCCTGCCGTATGGTGACCTGAACGCCTGTAGCACACCGGGGACCTTTGGCGGGAATGACGCTGAAGGTCTCTTTTGTGTGCGGGCTGACGAAGATCAGCCTTGAAAGGAATGACCTCTGGCCGGGCTCCGGACGCCGTGACGCGTCCAGGGCGTGGATCCCGGTGGTCGCCGTCCGCCGCTCCGTGATCCGGATCGGACTCCCCCTGGGCGTGGGGGTGGACGGCCGACCCCGCCGGTGCCGGCCGCACCCCCACCGGGCGCGCAACGCTCCAGCTGCCGCGTCCCGACCAGCAAGGAACGACCATGGCGTCCAGCCTGACGAAGGACTCGGTCCGCCCGGGCACCCCCGGTTCCGAGAAGACCTTCTTCGGCCACCCCCGCGGACTGGCCACTCTCTTCATGACCGAGATGTGGGAGCGATTCTCCTACTACGGCATGAGGGCTCTGCTCCCGCTGTACCTGCTGGCCCCGAACGGCCTGCACCTGAGCCCGGGCACGACGACCGCGATCTACTCGGTGTACGTGTCGCTCGTGTACCTGCTGGCCCTGCCCGGCGGCTGGATCGCCGACCGCTTCCTCGGCCCCCGCAAGACGGTCGCGGTCGCGGGCCTGATCATCATGCTCGGCCACCTGTGCCTGGCGCTGCCGGCCAGCGTCAGCTTCTTCGTCGGCCTCGGCCTCGTCGCCATCGGCTCGGGTCTGCTGAAGGCCAACATCTCCACGATGGTCGGCCACCTGTACAGGGGCGCCGACGACCCGCGCCGTGACGGTGGCTTCACCATCTTCTACATCGGCATCAACGCGGGCGCGTTCGCCGCGCCGCTGGTCATCGGCACCGTCGGTGAGAACGTCAACTGGCACCTCGGCTTCGCGCTGGCCGCACTCGGCATGGCGCTGGGTCTGGCCCAGTACCTGCTCGGCGGCCGCCACCTGAGCGAGAAGAGCAATGTCGTCCCGACGCCGATGTCCGGCGAGGAGAAGGCTGTCACGCTGCGCAAGGGCCTGCTCTGGCTGGCGATCGCCGTGGTCTTCTACGGCGTCGTGGGCTTCACCGGTCACTTCACCCTGAACTGGGCGCTGATTCCGCTCACGCTCATCGGTCTGATCGTGCCGATCCTGGTCATCTCCCGCATCCTCCGGGACAAGGACATCGACCGGGCCGAGCGCTCGAAGGTGTCGGCCTACATCTGGTTCTTCGTGGCCGCCGCCGTCTTCTGGATGATCTACGACCAGGGTGGTTCGACCCTGTCGATCTTCGCCGACGGCAAGGCCGAGAACTCCATCTTCGGCTGGGAGTTCCCGGTCTCCTGGTACCAGTCGGTCAACCCGGTCATGATCATGGCCCTGGCGCCCGTCTTCGCCTGGCTGTGGCTGTGGCTGAACCGGCGCGGCAAGGAGCCGAGCACGATCGTGAAGTTCGCCTCCGGCCTGGTGCTGATCGGTGCGTCGTTCTTCCTCTTCCTCGCCCCGCTGTCGATCGCCGAGGGCGGTCACAAGGCCGCGGCGATGTGGCTGGTCGCGATCTACTTCGTCCAGACGATCGGTGAGCTGACGCTGTCTCCGGTGGGTCTGTCCGTCACGACGAAGATGGCGCCGAAGAAGTACGCCTCGCAGATGATGGGCGTCTGGTTCCTCGCGGTCACCGCGGGCGACTCGATCACCGCGCTGCTGTCCAACCCGGCCATCGGCGGTGTGAACCTCGACCGGACGGGCTTCGTCACCCTGGAGGCCGTGCTCGCCGTGGTCGCCGGTGTCGCAGTGTGGATGTACCGCAAGAAGGTCAACAAGCTCATGGGCGACGTCCACTGACGTAGCCCCCGGCTCTGAAGAGGGCCACCGCATCCCTGACGGTGCGGTGGCCCTCTTCCGTTGTCCGCGAACTACCGCGTCCTGCGCCTCGGCATGAACGTGAACACCGCGGCGCCCAGCAGGATCGCCGTGCCCGCCACCAGGCCGAGGGCCTTGAGGGCGCCGTGGTCACCGGAGCCGGTCTCGGCGAGGCCGCCCGCACCGCTGCTGCTGGTGCCGCCGGTGGACGACGAACCTCCGGAGGTCGAGGTGCCGCCCGAGGCGCCGCCCGGCTGCTGGGCGGTGTCCAGGGTGAGCGAGACCAGCGACTTGTCCGGCGTGCAGGTCGTCGTCGTACCCAGGGCCTTGATGGTGAGGACGCCCGGCGCCAGCGTCGAGGTGCCGCTCGCGCCCGGCTTGTAGGTGCCGGTGAGGTCCGGGATCTCGATCGGGTCGCCGGACTTGATGGGCTGCGCGTTCGTCGGCCCCTCCACATGCACGGTGCCCTTGTCCGCGCCGCCCAGCACCACCTCCATCGACGGCTTCACGGAGTCCTTCGGGATGTCGGCGGGGCTGTTCATCACCGACTTCTTGAACTGCACCGTGAGGTCGTAGTCACCGCCGTTCTTCTTGGCGTTGATCTGCACCGGCGAGGTCGCCTTCTTGTCGCCGATCGGCGTCTTGCAGGAGTAGGGGACCTGGACCTCCTTGCCCGGGAAGTCGGTCTGGCCCGTGCCGCCGGTCGGGGTCGCGCTCTTCGTCGGCGTGGCCGACTGCGTCGGCGGCGAGCTGGACGTGCCGCCGCTGCCCGGCGTCACCTGGATCGTCGCCGCCTTCTGCACGGTCTCCTTCGGCGTGCACTTGGTGTCCGTCGACATCGCGTTGACCGTGTACGCGTCCGGCGTCAGCGTCACCTCGCCGGCCGTCGTCAGCTTCAGGGTGCCCTTCATGTCGGACAGCACCATGTCGCCGCCCTTGGGGATCGCCGGGTTCTCCCGCGGGCCCTGCAGGGCGATGTCGGCGGTCTGCGCACCGGCCGCCTTGAGCACCCCGGACGGCTGCACCGAGTTGGCGGGCAGGTCGATGATGTTCGGGTTCTTGGAGGCGGCCTGGACGAACTTCCACACGATGTCGACCGTGTCGCCCACCTTGGCCGTGGCCGGCGCGGTGATCTCGACCTTCGTGGTGCCGTCGACCGGGTCGATGCCCGCGGGCGGCACGCAGTGGGTGGCGAACGACACCTCGGCCGCCTGTGCGGGCGTGGCCGCCACGCCCAGCAGCACACCCGCCGAACAGAGCACCAGGGCGGCGCCGGCGGCGCCCGTCCTGCGGGCCGGTGTGACTCTCCTTCGCATGCTCACGTGGGTCCCTTCGTGGTGGGAGTCGTAGGACTCGTCGGGCTGTCGTCGTGCGGTGCGGAGAGCCGGCCGGCCGGGCCGCCCGGAGCGGAGTCCGGGGCGAACCACGGCAGGGTCGGAGTCGGGTCGGGCTCGGGCCCGGGGGTGCGGGAGCGGGGCGGCCGCAGCGCCATGGGGAGGGTGAGTCGCCGGTGGCGGGCACCGCCCGGCCGGCGCGGCCGCACCCGGTCCACGACGGCCATCCCGACGCGGAAGACCGCGGCCGGGACGACCAGACACAGCAGGATCCAGAACAGCGTCACGCCCCAGGGGCGGCCCACGCCCCACGGCTGCTCGGCCAGGACCTTGCCGTCGTACCGGAGGGAGACGGTGTAGTCGCCGTGCGCCCCGGCCGACAGTTCGACGGGCAGCTTGATCTGCGCCTTCTTCCCGGGGGCGAGGGTGCCGCGCCACTGCTGCTCGTCCCACTGGGGCGCGAAGACGCCGTGCGCGGTGCCGACGCGGAAGACCGGGTTCTTGATCTCGGTGGAGCCGACGTTGCCCGCGGTGAAGACGAGGGTGCGGCCCGGGGGCGCGCCGAACCAGGTGAGCACGCCGCTGGAGCCGGTCAGCCGGGTGTCGGAGAGGATCGACAGCCGGCCGCCGGAGGGCTCGGCGGGCAGCGGGGCGACGGGATGCCCGGCGACCTGGAGCACGGCGTCCGCCTCCGCCTTCGCACCGGTCACCGTGGCGACGTGCACCACGCAGGGGCACGGCACGGGCGGCTCGGCGACCGGCAGCTTCCTGGTGAAGGAGCCGTCGGCGTCGGTGGTCACGGCCCGGCCGTCGCCGTTGGCGCAGGAGTTGGTGCCGCCGATCACGCCCCGGGACGGGGTGGACCGGCCGCAGATCAGCATCATCAGCAGCGTGTGCGGCCGCCAGCCGCTCCCGCTGACGGTGACCGAACCACCCGTGCCCGCCTGGGACGTGGACAGCTCCACGACGGGCCCGTCCGCCGCGGCCACGGGGACGGAGAACGGCAGCAGGAGCAGCGCGAGCACCACCGCCAGCACGGATGTCCGGGCCCCTTTCCTCTTTGCCTCCGGGGCGCCACAGCCGGTGTCGAGAGGGCGACCGTGCTCAGCCCATCGGGCCTCCGCGCGCTCGCCCTCTCGACACCGTCGCGCCCCTTCGGCTGTGCCGCTCACGTCACTGCTCCCGTCAACTCGACTTCCGTATCCGTGTGTTCGCCGTCCTCTGCGGTACTCCTACGACGCCTGCCGCGCCGTACGGCCACCAGCGCACCCGCCGACACCAGCGCCCCGAGGACCCCGGTCACCGCGCCCCAGGGCACGAACCGGGCCGAGGTGTGCGTGGTGTCGTGGGCGCCGCCCGCCGCCGTGACCGTCAGCCGTACGTCGACGTGGTCCAGCGCGGGCATGTCGGGCCACGGTTCGCTGAGGGTGCGGCGGGACGCCGGGGGCAGGTGGACCGGCAGGGTGCGTGCGGGACGGTCCAGCACTGGGCCGAAGAGGCCGTCCGCGTGGACCGCGAGTTTCGGTACGAGGGTGGTCGTACCGCGGTTGACCAGCTCGTACGTGATCCGGTCGCCGTGCACCGCCACCTGTTCGACGGTCAGCGCGGACAGCGCCGGGCCGCCCACGCGCAGCCGGAGCGCCACGGCCGCCGTACGGCCGTCCGCGTCCCGGGCCGTGATGGTGCCGGAGCGGTCGCCGGGTGCGGCACCGGTCGGCACGGTCACCGTGAACGGCACCTCGGCGCGGGTGCGCGCGGGGACGCGCAGCCCGCTCCGGGCGAACGCGATCCGCATGCCGGCGCCGCGGAGTTCGACGGTGAGCGGCTTCCGGCCGCGGTTGGTCACGGACACCGTGTCCTGCAGGACCGTTCCGGGGGCGCCCTCGGCGTAGAAGGAGGGGCGTCCGGTGCCGGCGGGCGCGAGGGACCAGGCTGCCGCGGCTTCCGCGTGCGGTGCGGAGGCCAGCAGCAGGAACAGGGCGAGGCCGAGGACACGGGCGGCGGCGGACGGCATGGGCGGCTCCAGCGGTCGGAGGCTGCGGTTCAGCGGCGTGCGGCTGGTTCAGCGGCGCGTGGCCGGGTTCCGCCGGGTCAGCCACAACGCGCCCGCCGCGCCCGCGAGGAGAACCGTTCCGCCGAGAGTGCCGAGGGCGACGGCGGAGTCCTCGGGGCCGGTCTGCGGGAGCTGCCCGCCGGAGCCGCCCGACGACGAGGACGAGGAGGACGACGATCCGCCGGCCGCCGTCACGTCCAGCGTCAGGGACGGCTTGGGGCTGTTGGTGGGGGTGCAGGTCGTCGTCGTACCGAGCGCCTTGATGGTGAGCGTGCCCGCCGTGAAGGTGACCTTGCCGGTCTTCTCCGGTGTGTAGGTGCCGCTCAAGTCGCTGATCTTGATGGGCGTGTTGGCGGGTATCGCGGCCGCGTTGGCCGGTCCGGTGACGGCGAGGGTGCCGCTGTCGGCGCCGCCGAGGTCGATGGTGGCGTTCGGCTTCATCGCCCCCTTGCCCAGCTCGACCGGACTGGAGGAGACGCCCTTCTGCCAGGACATGGTGATCTTGTAGCTGTTGCCGCTCTTGACGCCCTTGATGTCGATGGGCGAGACGGCGCTCTTGTCGCCGATCGGCGTCTTGCAGTGGTAGTTGACGTCCACGACGTCGGCGTGGGCCGCCGGCGCGGCCAGCAGCACCGCCGCGCCGGCCAGGGCCGCGGCGGACACGAGCGCGGCGGTTCGTTGCGGGTACGACACGGTCGGTCCACCCCATTCATTCCTGACGGCATATCAGATTCGGCCGTCAAGGTACGCCGGGGGCCTTGAGGAGGGAAGACGCAGCACACGGAGGATTTGTGATGATGCGAAGCGCCCCGTAGGGGCGCGGGGAACTGCGCGACCAGCCACACACGACCCGCAGCTCACACACCGCCGCGGTGCTGCGGCCCTCCAAGCGGAGCGTTTACGCGCCCAGTTCTGCCCAAACGGTTTTGCCCGAGCGGCCCGGCGTGCGGACGACGCCCCAGTCCAGGCACAGCCGCTGCACGATGAACATGCCGTGGCCGCCGGGGCGGCCGGCACGGTGCGGGGTGCGGGGTGCCGGCTGGCCGGCGCCGCGGTCGGCCACCTCCACCCGGATCACCTTGTCGTCGCGGGCGAGGAGCAGCTCCTCCGGGCCCTCGGCGTGCAGGCAGGCGTTGGTGACCAGCTCGGACACGACGAGCAGGACGTCCTCGGCGGCGGCCCGCCGGTCGGCGGAGGCGGCCGGCAGCCAGCCCCACGCGTACAGCGCCTGGCGGGCGAAGTCACGAGCGAGCGGGACGACCCCGCTCGCGCCGTCCAGGCGCAGCCTGCGGACCTGCCGCCCCGGGGTCTCCGGTGGGGTTTCCCGCACACCCTCGGACGACACGGACGGCGCGGCTGCCCCCGTGGACGCGCCGTCCTCCGGCGCACCCCCCTCGGACGCCCCGGAAACGCCGCTCGGCTCCGGGCCGCGGTCGCCCGGCGAGTAAGGCCGGGTGGTGCTCATCAGCGCTTCACCTCACCGGTTCACCAGTACACGATTCAAAAGCACACGACTCAATAGCTCATACGTCACGCCGGGGCCGTTTCGCCGGTTCCCCGAGCGGTCCGCCCCCCGGCGGCCGACGCGTTCAGCATTCTCCTGCCCGGCGGATCCGGGAGAACACCCCCGTTCTGGGCATGACGCGCGCCACGCCGGGCCACGACCCCACGGGGGGGGGCGGCCGGGGCGCGGGTCTCAGTCGGCCTCGCCGGCCAGCGCCGCCTCCAGGGAGTCATGGACGGTGAAGACCGCCCCCGCTCCCGTGATCTCGAACACCCGGGCGACCACCGGGAGCATCCCGGCCAGGTGCACTCCGCCACCGGCGGCCTCCGCCTTCAGCCGGGCTCCGAGCAATACGTTCAGGCCGGTGGAGTCACAGAACTCCAGCCGTGAGCAGTCCACCACGAGGCGTGAGAACCCTTTGCCCAGAAGGTCGTCGAGCGGCTCGCGCAGGAGATCGGCGGTGTGGTGATCGAGCTCACCCGCCGGTGCCACTACGGCACTGGAGCCCACTTCGCGCACCTCCACCAGAAGCCGGCCCGACTGTGCGCTGCCGACCATCCCGTGGTCCATGCCGTCTCTCTCCCGAGGTCGTGGCTGCTACTGACGCCCTCGAACACTACGCCTTCCTCACACTCTCCGACACCCGAACAACCTCACATAGTAGGACAGATCACTACAGAACGTACTTGCGATCGACTCACGAAAGCAGGTAGGGCTAGTAGGGACACGCATCCCTACACGCCGGCCTCGGAGGCGCCGCACACCGCAGTGCACGTATTGGCTTCGGCAGCCATATGCCGAGAACGACGGAGGACACCCATGTCACCCCGGCTCGACGAATCGCCTACCCGTATCGCGACGTCGACACCCCCACGGGAACAACTGGATCATCCCCTCGATCCCGTCGACACCCACGACCCCCTCGCGGGGCTCCCGGAGATCCCGCCCTTCGACGAGGTCGACCCCGTCAACGCGCGGGCCCTGTCCAAGACCCTCTTCGAGCGGCTGGCGTCGCTGGAGGAAGGCACGCACGAGTACGCGTACGTCCGCAACACGCTCGTCGAACTGAACCTCGCGCTCGTCAAGTTCGCGGCCTCCCGCTTCCGCTCCCGCAGCGAACCGATGGAGGACATCGTCCAGGTCGGCACCATCGGCCTGATCAAGGCGATCGACCGCTTCGAGCTCACCCGCGGTGTGGAGTTCCCCACCTTCGCGATGCCGACCATCATCGGCGAGATCAAGCGCTTCTTCCGCGACACCTCGTGGTCCGTGCGCGTACCGCGCCGGCTGCAGGAGCTGCGCCTCGACCTGGCCAAGGCCGGGGACGAACTGGCCCAGAAGCTGGACCGCGCCCCCACGGTCGGGGAACTCGCCGAGCGGCTCGGCCTGTCCGACGACGAGGTCGTCGAGGGCATGGCCGCCTCGAACGCCTACACCGCCTCCTCCCTGGACGCACAGCCCGAGGAGGACGACTCCGAGGGCGCGCTCGCGGACCGCATCGGGTACGAGGACCACGGACTCGAAGGCATCGAGTACGTAGAGTCACTGAAGCCCCTGATCGCCGAACTCCCGCCCCGGGACCGGAAGATCCTCTCCCTGCGCTTCGTCGCGGGCATGACCCAGTCGGAGATCGGCGAGGAACTGGGCATCTCCCAGATGCACGTCTCCCGCCTGCTGTCGCGGACCCTGGTGCGGCTGCGCAGGGGGCTGACCCTGGAGGAGTGACCCTCCGTCACCCGTGGGAAGCGGTCCGGCCGACGACGCCGGGCCGCTTCGCCGTGTTCGATCACCCGAACCGTTATGTGGTTACCCCGGGAAACGTCTTTTCCGAACCGCACCCCTCCACCACGATGGGCCCCCACAACTGACAGGTATGTCAAAGGTCTCGGGGGAACGGAGTGTGCGGGATGGCTCAGGGCGGCGACCGGGCCGAAGCGGGCGCGGAACACGCGGACGCACCGGACGCGCGGCTGACGGAACTGCTGCGCGCCCCTACTCCGACGGCCTACCCGGCACTGCAGGAGCTGCGCCGCCGGCACCACCCGGCGGTCCTCGCCTACGCCCGGCTGTGCACCGCGAGCGAGTCCGCCGCACGCCGGCTGGCGGCGGAGGCCATCACCACGGCGGCCCGTGAGACGGCCCGCGGCCGGGAACCGAGTGTCCCGCTGCGCCACCGGCTCCTGCTCCTCACCGCGCAACTGGCGGCGGGCTGGGCGGCCGACGAACGCTCCGCGGGGGTGGACCCGGCCCTGCTCCTGGTCCTGAACTCCAGTGGCCTGCCCGACGGTCCGACCCCTCCCCTCCTCCCGGCGTTCCAGGCGCTCCCGTCCCGCACCCAGGGCCTGATCTGGTACGGCGTCCTCGAAGCGGAACCCGTGGAGCGCACCGCGGCCTTCCTCGGTCTGAGCCGCGCGGACGTGGCCCACTGCACCCAGCCGGCTCTCAAGTCCCTGGCCGAGGCGTGCCTGAGACACCGTCTGGCCGCGTCCGACGACCCGCGCTGCGCCGACTTCCGCCGGCTGATCGAGGAGGCGGTACGGCAGGACGGTCCCCGCCGCAGTCCCGACCTGGACGCCCACCGGGCCCACTGCCCGTACTGTGCGGCCGCGTTCGAGGACCTGACCGCACTGCGGGACGCCCCGAGGCAGACTCTGGCGGAGGGCCTGCTGCCGTGGAACGGGATGTCGTACATCCGCCCCGACCAGCCCCTCCTCGCCCCCGAACCGCCTGCCACCCAGGCCGGTTGGCCATCCCGGCGCCGCTACCTGCTGGCCTCGGCGGCCCTGGGCGTGGCCCTGTTCCCGCTGTTGGTGTTCCTGCTGTCCCCGCCGGGCGACTCCGGCCGGCAGACGGTGGCCGCCACGCCCGCACCCCCACCGGTGACGGTGACGGCGACGGTCTCGCTGACCCCGTCCCCCTCGCCGACCCCGACCCCGGCCCGCACCACCAAGTCCCCGTCCCCGAAGCGGTCCTCGCACCGGCCGACCCCGTCGCCACGCCCCAGCCGCACCCCGAGTCCGTCCCCCACGCCCTCGTTCTCGCCCCCGGGCAGCACCTACGCCCAGGTGGTGAACCTCGCCACGGGCCGCTGTCTCGACATCCGCGACGGCGACCTCTCCCAGGGCAACGACGTCATCACGGCCCGCTGCTCCTCGTCCCCCACCCAGCGCTGGCGCCTCGACACCTACCTGGGTGTCCTCCGCTCGGCCGCCGACTCCGACTTCTGCCTGGACAGCCGCGGCTCGACCGACCGCGGCGTGGGCATCTGGGGCTGCGACTCGGTCTACGGCTCCAACGGCCAGAACCTCCGCTTCACCGTCGACCCCGACGGCACGATCCGCCCGGCGATCGCCATCGAGACGGCGGTGACGCCGGAGGGGTGGGGCGACGTGGGGCTGGATCCGTTGGACGGGGGGTCGGAACAGCGGTGGCGGGCGGGGGCCGCCTGAGAGCGACCCCCGCCCGCGCACTCACAGGACCTGCTCGCCCCTGCGCCAGACCCCGCTGACCAGCGGCACACCCGGCCGGTACGCCAGGTGGACGTGGCTCGGGGCGTCCAGGAGCGTCAGGTCCGCGTACGCGCCCGGGGTGAGCCGGCCGATGTCCGTGCGGCGGAGGGCCGCAGCGCCGCCCGCGGTGGCCGACCAGACCGCCTCGTCGGGGGTCATCCGCATGTCGCGGACGGCCAAGGCGATGCAGAAGGGCACGGACGAGGTGAAGGACGAGCCCGGGTTGCAGTCCGTGGAGAGGGCGACCGTCACGCCCGCGTCCAGGAGGCGGCGGGCGTCCGGCCACTCGGCACGGGTGGAGAACTCGGCGCCCGGCAGGAGGGTGGCGACCGTGTTGCCGTTCGCGAGGGCGTCGACGTCCGCGTCCGTGAGGTGGGTGCAGTGGTCGGCGCTCGCCGCGTCCAGTTCGACGGCCAGCTGGACGCCGGGGCCGTAGGAGAGCTGGTTGGCATGGACGCGGGGGTGCAGCCCCCTGGCCTTGCCCGCGGTCAGGATCGTGCGGGCCTGGTCGCCGTCGAAGGCGCCCTTCTCGCAGAAGACGTCGATCCAGCGGGCATGGGGCGCGCAGGCGTCCAGCATCTCGCCGGTGACCAGGGCGACGTAGGCCGCCGGGTCGTCGGCGTAGTCCGGGGAGACGATGTGGGCGCCGAGGTAGGTCACCTCGTCGGTGTGCCGGGCCGCGATGGCGAGGGCGCGGGACTCGTCCTCGACCGTGAGGCCGTAGCCCGACTTCGTCTCGAAGGTGGTGGTGCCCTGGCGGAGCGCCTCGTCCAGGTAGCGGGTGAGGTTCGCCTCCAGTTCCGCGTCGGTCGCGGCGCGGGTGGCCGCGACCGTGGTGCGGATGCCGCCCGCAGTGTAGGAGCGGCCGGACATGCGGGCGTTGAACTCCTGCGTGCGGTCGCCGGCGAAGACCAGGTGGGAGTGGGAGTCCACGAAGCCCGGCAGCACCGCCCGGCCGCCCGCGTCGACCCGGTTGTCAGTGGCGGGTGCTTTGCTGGATTCACCGGTCCACGCGACACGGTCGCCGTCGATGACGACGGCCGCGTCCTGGATCAGGCCCAAGGGAGACCCGTCACCAAGGGAGGGGTCGTTGGTGACCAGCGTGGCGATGTTGGTGATGACGGTGCTGCTGCTCATGGTGTCCTCAGGGGTGGCCGGGTGGGGTTCGGCGGGTTCGGCGGGTTCGGCGGGTTGGGCGGTGGTCAGCCGCGCAGGGCGTCGATCGCTTCCGCGAGTGCCGACGGCACGTCGGGCACGAGCGCGTGCACACCGTCCCGTACGACCTGGCGGCCGCCCACGATCGTGTGCCGTACGTCCGCCGCGCTCGCCGCGAATACGGCCGTCTCGGCGCCCAGCCTGGGCAGCGGTCCGGCCGTCCTGACCGAGTCCAGGGCGATCGTCGTCAGGTCGGCGAGCGCACCGGGCTCGATGGTGCCGGCGTCCGTCCAGCCGAGGGCCGCGTGGCCGTCGGCGGTGGCGGCCCGCAGTAGCGCCGAGGCGGTCCAGTGGCCCCGGGTGCGGGTGCGCAGCCGCTCGTTCAGCTCCATCGCGCGTGCCTCTTCGAGCAGGTCGATGACGGCGTGGCTGTCGGAGCCGAGGGAGAGCGGGGAGCCCGCCCGCTGCAGGGCGACGGCGGGGCCGATGCCGTCCGCCAGGTCGCGCTCGGTCGTCGGGCACATGCAGGTGCCGGTGCCGGAGTCACCGAGCAGCGCGATGTCCTCGTCGGTGAGGTGGGTGTTGTGCACACCGGTGGTGCGCGGCCCGAGGACGCCGTGGTCGGCGAGCAGCCGGGTGGGGGTGCAGCCGTGCGCGGCCTGGCAGGCGTCGTTCTCCGCCGTCTGCTCGGACAGGTGCACGTGCAGCGGGGCCCGCCGCTCCTGCGCCCACCGCGCCACGGTCGCCAACTGGTCCGCGGGCACGGCCCGTACGGAGTGAATCGCCGCCCCGATCCGCGCGTGGTCCCGCTCCTTGAGAACTGCACAGCGTTCGGCCCAGGCCTCCGCGTCGCCGTCGGAGAAGCGCCGCTGGTGCGCGTCGGGTTCCGCGCCGAAGCCGGAGGAGAGGTAGGCGGTGTCCAGCAGGGTGATGCGGATTCCGGCCTCGGCGGCCGCCGCGATCAGCGCCTCGCCCATGGCGTTGGGGTCGGCGTAGGGCCTGCCGCCGGGGGCGTGGTGCACGTAGTGGAACTCGCCGACACAGGTGACGCCGGCCAGGGCCATCTCGGCGTACACCGCGCGGGCGAGGGCGTGGTAGGTCTCCGGGGTCAGGTGGTCGGCGACGGAGTACATCACCTCGCGCCAGGTCCAGAAGGTGCCGGAACCGACCTGGACCGTGCCGCGCAGCGCCCGGTGGAAGGCGTGCGAGTGGGCGTTGGCCAGGCCGGGGAGGGTCAGCCCGCGCAGGATCTCGGCGCCGGGCGGCGGGGTGTCGACGCCCGTGCGGACGTCGGTGATGCGGCCGTCCGACCCCGCGGCGGAGCCGCTGGTCGACACGGTCAGGCCCACGCCCGGCTCGACGTTGGTGTCGAGCCAGGCGTGCTCCAGCCAGTACGTCCGTGTGGTCACGTGCAGGCCAGCCCTTCCAGTACGTCGGCGAGCGCGCTCACCCCGGCCACGCAGTCGTCCTCGGCCGCGAACTCGGCCGGGGAGTGCGAGACGCCGGTGGGGTTGCGCACGAACAGCATGGCGGTCGGAATGCGCCCGGAGAGGATTCCGGCGTCGTGTCCGGCACCGGTCCCGAGGACGGGCACCTTCAGACCGGTGTCCCTGCCCAGGATGCGGCCGAGTTCGTCCCGGAGCGCGTGGTCGAACTCGACCACCGGGGTGAAGGACTCCCGGACGACGTCGAGGTCGATGCCGTGGGCGTCCGCGTACTCCCGGGCGGCCTTCTCGATGCCGCCGACGACCGTGTCCAGGGTCTGCTGGTCGGCGGCGCGGGAGTCGAGCCAGCCGCGCACCAGGGAGGGGATGGCGTTGACGCCGTTCGGCTCGACGGAGATCTTGCCGAAGGTGGCGACGGCACCGGCGAGTTCGGCCTCCCGGCGGGCGGCCAGCACGGTCTCGGCGTACGACAGCATCGGGTCGCGCCGGTCGACCAGCCGGGTGGTGCCGGCGTGGTTGGCCTCGCCGCGGAAGTCGAAGCGCCAGCGGCCGTGCGGCCAGATGGCACTGGCGACGCCGACCCGGTCGCCGGACAGGTCCAGCGCGCGGCCCTGCTCGACGTGCAGTTCGACGAAGGCGCCGATACGGGCCAGCCGCTCCGGGTCGGCCCCGATGCCGTCGGGGTCGTACCCGGCGGCCTCCATGGCCTTGGGGAGGCTGACCCCGTCGCCGTCGGTGAGCCGGTGGGCCTGCTCGACGGTCAGCTCCCCGGCGGTGAGCCGGGAGCCGACACAGGCCAGCCCGAACCGGGCACCCTCCTCGTCACCGAAGTTGACGAGGGCGAGGGGCTTGGCGAACCGCACGTTCCTGCTGCGCAGCTCGTCCAGGGCGGCGAAGGAGGAGACGACCCCGAGAGGCCCGTCGAAGGCGCCGCCGTCCGGCACCGAGTCCAGATGCGACCCGGTGACGACGGCGTCCCCGGCGGCCGGATCCCCGAGCCAGGCCCACTGGTTCCCGTTCCGGTCGACCTCGTAGGCCAGCCCCCGCGCCTCGGCCTGCTCCTGGAACCAGGCCCGGCACTCGGCGTCGGCACCGGTCCAGGCGTAGCGCCGGTAGCCGCCGGAGGCGGAGCTGCGGCCGATCGGCAGCAGCTCCGCCCACATGCTGTGGAAGGTCACGCCTGGTCACCCTCGCGCATGGGCACCCGGACCCCGCGCTCCTGCGCGACCGACTCCGCGATGTCGTACCCGGCGTCCACGTGCCGGATGACACCCATACCGGGGTCGTTGGTGAGGACGCGCCGGATCTTCTCGCCGGCCAGCTTCGTGCCGTCGGCCACCGTGACCTGGCCGGCGTGGATGGAGCGGCCCATGCCCACGCCGCCGCCGTGGTGGATGGACACCCACGACGCACCGGAGGCCACGTTGACCATGGCGTTCAGCAGCGGCCAGTCGGCGATCGCGTCGGAGCCGTCGAGCATGGCCTCGGTCTCGCGGTACGGGGAGGCGACGGAGCCGCAGTCGAGGTGGTCGCGGCCGATGGCCAGCGGAGCCGCCAGCTCGCCGGAGGCCACCATGTCGTTGAAGCGCTCGCCGGCCTTGTCGCGCTCACCGTAGCCGAGCCAGCAGATACGGGCGGGCAGGCCCTGGAAGTGGACGCGCTCGCCGGCCATCTTGATCCAGCGGTGCAGGGACTCGTTCTCCGGGAAGAGCTCCAGCATCGCCTTGTCGGTCTTGGCGATGTCCGAGGCCTCGCCGGACAGGGCGGCCCAGCGGAAGGGGCCCTTGCCCTCGCAGAACAGCGGGCGGATGTAGGCGGGGACGAAGCCGGGGAAGGCGAACGCGCGGTCGTAGCCGGCCAGCTGGGCCTCGCCGCGGATGGAGTTGCCGTAGTCGAAGACCTCGGCGCCGGCGTCCATGAAGCCGACCATCGCCTCGACGTGCTTCGCCATCGCCTCACGGGCCCGCGTGGTGAAGCCGGCCGGGTCCTTGGCGGCGGCGTCGGCCATGTCCTCGAAGGCCACGCCGACCGGCAGGTAGGACAGCGGGTCGTGGGCGGAGGTCTGGTCGGTGACGATGTCGATCGGGGCGTTCATCGCGAGCAGCTGCGGGACCAGCTCGGCGGCGTTGCCGAGGACACCGATGGAGAGCGGCTTGCGCTGGTCACGGGCCTCGGTGGCCAGCTGGAGCGCGTGGTCGAGGTTGTCGGCCCTGACGTCCAGGTAGCGGTGCTCGATGCGGCGCTCGATGGCGCGCGGGTCGCAGTCGATGCAGATGGCAACGCCGTCGTTCATGGTCACGGCGAGCGGCTGGGCGCCGCCCATGCCGCCGAGGCCGGCGGTGAGGGTGATGGTCCCGGCGAGGGTGCCGTTGAACTTCTTCGCGGCGACGGCGGCGAAGGTCTCGTAGGTGCCCTGCAGGATGCCCTGGGTGCCGATGTAGATCCAGGAACCGGCGGTCATCTGACCGTACATGGTCAGGCCGAGGGCCTCCAGACGGCGGAACTCCTCCCAGTTGGCCCAGTCGCCGACCAGGTTGGAGTTGGCGATGAGGACACGCGGGGCCCACTCGTGGGTCTGCATGACGCCGACCGGGCGGCCGGACTGGACCAGCATGGTCTCGTCCTGCTTCAGGGTCCTCAGCGTGCGCACCATCGCGTCGAAGGAGCGCCAGTCACGGGCGGCCTTGCCGGTGCCGCCGTAGACGACAAGCTTGTCGGGGTGCTCGGCGACCTCGGGGTCGAGGTTGTTCTGCAGCATCCGCAGAGCGGCTTCCTGCTGCCATCCCAGGGCGCTCAGTTCCGTGCCGCGCGGTGCTCGTACGGGGCGGGGTCCCGACATCGTCTGCCTCCTCCTGTTGCTATCTCTATTCACATCCTGACTTCCTGAATAGAACTAGTCAATACATTGGCGGCACCCCGTCCGCGCGTCGTGGGTGTTTGGCTGGAATCACCCGAACACGCGGGCAGGGCGACAGGAGGACAGGTCGTGGACCAGGACACCGACAGCGAGGCCCGGGAGCGGGCCGCCCGGCGGGACGAGGCGGTGCGCGGCGCGGTGGAGCAGGGGCTGCTGGGGCCGGACGCGGCCGTGGTGGCGCTGCTGGACGTCACCGGCATCCGGGGGTCGGCAGCGGCCCTGCGGGCGGCGTTCGACGCGGTCACGGCGCCGGGGACGCCGGTGCTGCACGCCTTCGCGGTGAAGGCGACCCCGCTGGTGCCGGTGCTGCGCCTGCTGCACGAGGAGGGCATCGGCGCGGAGGTGGCGAGCCCGGGCGAGCTGGCGCTGGCGCGGGCGGCGGGGGTGCCGGCGGACCGTACGGTGCTCGACTCGCCCGCCAAGACCCCGGCCGAGCTGCGCGAGGCGCTCGCGTTGGGCGTCGCCGTCAACGCGGACAACCCGCAGGAGCTGGACCGGCTCGACGCCCTCGTCCGGTCGGCCCCCGGCCCCTCGCCGCTCGGCATCCGGGTCAACCCGCAGATCGGCGGCGGCACCATCGGGGCGACCTCGACGGCGACGGAGACCTCCAAGTTCGGAGTGGCGCTGCGCGACGAGGGAGCCCGGGAGTGGGTCGTGCGGGCGTACGCGGACCGGCCGTGGCTGACCCGGCTGCACGCGCACACCGGTTCGCAGGGCATCCCGCTGCCGCTGCTGGCACGGGGCGTGGCGGAGACGTACGCGCTCGCGGAGGAGATCAACGCGCGGATCGGGCGGCGGCAGATCGACACGCTCGACATCGGCGGCGGGCTGCCGGTCGACTTCACGGCCGAAGCGACGACGCCGACGTACGCGCAGTACGCGCGCCTGCTGGCCGAGGAGGTGCCGGGGCTGTTCGACGGGCGGTACGGGCTGGTGACCGAGTTCGGGCGGTCGCTGCTGGCCAGGCACGGCACGGTGGTGGCGCGGGTGGAGTACACCAAGAGCTCCGGCGGACGACGGATCGCGGTGACACACGCGGGCGTGCAGGTGGCCACGCGGACCGTGTACGCGCCCGGGGCGTGGCCGCTGCGGATCGCCGCGTACGACGCCAAGGGGCGGCCCCGGTCGGGCCCCGAGGTGGTGCAGGACGTGGCCGGCCCGGCCTGCTTCTCGGGCGACCTGCTCGCCGAGGGGCGCACGCTGCCCCTGCTGGAGCAGGGCGACTACGCGGCGGCACTGGACACGGGCGCGTACTACTTCGCCCACCACTTCGCCTACAACTCCCTCGCCCGGCCGGGGATCTACGGCTTCGCACCCGACGGCACGGGAGGCGTGGCCTTCGCGACCGTGCGGGAGCCGCAGACCGTGGCGGAGATCGTGGCCGAGTCCGGTGGGGCGCACGCCTCCACGCTCACCACCCTGCGCGCGTCCGGGAGCCGTTGACGTACCCCGGGCGCATCTCGAACAACTGGGTCAACTGCCCGAAAACAGTCGTCAGTTGACCCACACTAGTACGCCGGGCGCATGTTCCATCGGAAAATGCCAAAGCACTCACCTCTCGCGCACACGTTGCGTAGTGTCCCTGTCACTCAACCGGAGTCACAGGCGGGAGGGAAGCCAGGGTGCCCGGAATCGACGAGTGCTTGCTGGAAGCGATGCGGTTGCCCGGTGCTCGGGGAGCCTCCCTGGTGGACTGGACGAGCGGACTGGCCCTGGGCACCGTCGGGGACGCCCCCGGCGGTGACCACGAGACCACCGCGGCCGAGGCCGCCGAACTGGCCCGGCTGGCCGCCGAACACGGCGCCTTCGCGGCCGGGGACGGCGACGACGTCGGTCCGCCCGTCGAGGACGTGATCGTCAGCAACCACGACAGCTACCACCTGCTGCGGTTCGTGGACACGTCCTTCGACAGCAGCGTCTTCCTGCACCTGTGGCTGGGCCGGGAGGAGGGCAATCTCGCCCTCGCCCGGATCCGGCTCGGCGAGATGGCCGCCCGGTTGGTGCTGGGATGACGATGGTCGAAACGCCTCCGCCGCTGCCGGTGCGGGACAAGGCCGGGGTCCAGGACCGTACGGCGGGCGCGCTGTCCCCGATGCTCCGGCGGCTCGCCGAGGAGCAGGCCACCGGTGTCCTCGTCCGTGAGCACGGCACCCTGCACCTCGCCGAGGGCCGGGTGGTGCACGCCGAGAGCCCCCATGCCCCGGGTCTCGACGTGCTCCTCACGGCCCACGGCACCCTGGCCACGACCGCCTGGCAGCGGGCTGCCGGGCAGGCCGACGACCCGGCGGAAGCGGCCCGGCTGCTGCTGGACGCCGGGCTGCTGCCGGAGGGCGCGCTGGAGCTGTGCCACCTGGACGCGCTGTACGACGCCGGCTACTTCGCCCTGTCGCCGAGCAGCGCACCGGGCCGCTTCCGGTACGCCCGGGCGCCCCGCCTCGGCCCGCTGCCCTCGGTGCCGGTCATCGCACTGGAACGCGAGACGCTGCGCCGCCGGCTGCTGCTGCACCGTCTGTGGCCGGACCCGGCGGCCGACAACACGCCGCTGATCCGCGCCGACCCGGCCGCCACGGCGCCGGTCACCCCCCGTCAGCGGGCGGTCCTGGACCGGGTGGACGGCGTCCGCACGGCTCTGGAGATCGCCCGCAACCTGGGCAGGCAGGCGTTCCACACGCTGGTGGACGTACGCCGCCTCTCGGCGGCCGGACTCCTCAGGCCGATACCCGTGGCCCCCGCCCCGCCGCCGGTTCCCCCGGCTCCACCGCTCACGGTCACCGACCCCGACATCGCGCTGCTGAAGAGGCTCAGGGATGCGCTGGAGGCGCTTTGAACGGCACCAACCCGCCGAGAGGAGAGAGCTGATGGTGTCCGCACAGGACCTCGACGCCGTCCTGGACGAGCTGCGTCGACTGCGGACCCGCGTGCCGCAGCTCACCGGCGCCCTCGCGGCCGGCGTCGACGGTCTCGCCGTCGCCCACGACACCCCCGGTGTCGACCCGGAGGGGCTGGCGGCACTCACCGCGGCCGCGCTGGGCGTCGCCGTACGGATGGCCGACGCCACCGGGAGCGACGGCTTCCGGGAACTGCTGGTGCGTGGCGAGAACGGCTACGTCGCCACCTACGCGGCCGGCCGCACCGCCGTGCTGACGCTGCTCGCCCAGGACCGGGTCAACGTCGGCCGGCTGCATCTGGAGGGCCGCCGCTCGGCCGCCCGCGTCGGGGAACTGCTCGACGCCGCCGAAGCCGCCGCGGAAGCCACCCGGCCGGCCACCAGGACCACATCCGCACCACGGACCAGAACCACGCGCGCGCCACGGACCACGACCGAGGCGCGCACCGCAACCGACAGCTGAAAGGACCACCATGGCCAACACCGAGACCGCACTGAAAGAGGCGCTGACCTCCATTGAGGGCGCCACCGGCGTCGCGCTCGTCGACTACACCAGCGGCATGGCGCTCGGCACGATGGGCGGCAGCAAGAGCTTCGACCTGAACGTGGCCGCCGCCGGCAACACGGACGTGATCCGCGCCAAGATGCGCACGATGGAGCACCTGGGACTCAAGGGCGACATCGAGGACATCCTGATCACACTGTCGGACCAGTACCACCTGATCCGCCTGCTCAAGGGCCGCGGCGGCAACGGCCTGTTCCTCTACCTGGTCCTCGACGCCAGCCGGGCCAACCTGGCGATGGCCCGGCACCAGCTGAAGGGGATCGAGGCAGTCCTGGAGGTCTGACAGGTCAGACGAGCGCTGCGGCGCGGCGGCGGGTTCCGCCCGGGGCCGCGTCGCCGGCCGCGAGGCCCGTGCCGCGCAGGCCCTTCACGGCCGTGCCCGCCGGGCTCCCGCCCCGGCGGTCGAGCCAGTCGACCCGCACCCAGAGCAGGGTGTCCTCGGCCCGCTCGCGCCGCCCGAGCCAGGCGGCCTTCAGCCGCAGCCCGGTGCCGGCCCCGGCGAGCAGCATGCCCCCGGCCGCGGGCACCGCGAAGGAGCTGCCGAACGCGACGGCGAAGGCGAGCAGCAGCCACCAGCGGTGTCCCCGGCGCCAGCTGCGCACGGTCACCGCCCGGTCCTGCAGGACGTCGAACTTGCCCGCACGGGCGGCCCCGCGCGCGAGGGCGGCGTACCGCCTGCGCCGGACCAGCGCCACGACGGCGGCGGTGATCAGGAACAGCGCGGCCCCCGCGAGCACGCCGATCCGGCGCCCGGTCACCCCGGGCAGCAGGACCCCGGTCCCCGCGGCGAACACCCCGAACCACCACAGCGGTGCGGCCCCGGCCCGTACGACGACGGCCACCCGGGCCAGTCCCTGTCCTCCGCGCGCCACGATCCGCCTCCTCGTCGTCCCGGCACAGTGCTGTCGGCCGGGCACGGTAACGAGCGAACGTGAGACGAGTCTGAGAGCGCGCCGGGCCGTTCGGCCCGTACGGCCTATTCGACGAACAGTCCGCGGGCCGCCGCGTGCGCGTCGAACTCCTCCAGCCGGGCCTGGGCCTCCGGCAGGTCGTCGCAGACCGCCTCCAGCAGCACCCGCCCGAGCAGCATGGGCGCGCACGCGGTGTCGAAGGCGAGCCCGGTGCCGACGGCGGCGGGCAGCAGCAGGTCGGAGTACTTGGCGACGGGCGCGAAGGCGGAGTCGGCGACCGTGACGACGGTCAGGCCCGCCTCCTTGGCATAGGCGAGGGTGTCGACGACCTCGCGCGGATGCCGGGGCAGCGCGAAGCACAGCAGGGCGGAGGCGCCCGCGCGGACGGCCGCGTCGATGCGGTCGTGGATCATCGTGCCGCCCTCGTTGAGCAGCCGGACGTCCGGGTGGACCTTGGCGGCGAAGTACGCGAAGCCGTAGGCCTGGGAGGCTGCGGCGCGCAGTCCGAGCACCGGCAGCGGGCGGGAGGCGGCCAGGACCCGGCCGGCCCGCTGCACCGGGCGGGGGTCGGCGAGCAGCTCCGCGAGGTGCTTCAGGTTCTCGATCTCGGCCTCGACGGCCTGCTGGTACTCGTTGTACGAGCCCGCCTCCGCGACCGGTTCGGCGGGCACGACCTCGCGCAGGTGCTTGCGCAGCGCCGGGTAGCCGTCGAAGCCGAGGGCGACCGCGAACCGGGTCACCGACGGCTGGCTGACCCCGGCCAGCTCGGCCAGCTCGACGCTGGACAGGAAGGGCACGTCGGCGGCCCGGCGCACCATGCTGTGGGCGATGCGGCGCTGGGTGGGCGTGAGCCGGTGCCCCTCGAAGAGCACCTGCAGCCGGGCGGCCGGGCTGTCCACAACGGCGGGCATCGCCTCGGAAGCCGCCTCGACCGTCGTCTCGGTCGTCACACCGGTACCCCTGTCCACGCTCATGCCGTGCTCCCCCTCCGGACGGACGCTGCGAGCGGGACGGAACCCGCCCGTCCCTCGACGCCCGGGGAGATTACAGCGTGCCCCGCCGGCACACCCCTGATACGAGACGACAGCAAGCCTGGACTCCCCTCAGCTATTCACACACCAAGAACTCTGCATGACGTTATGCAGCCGGGCAAGAGGCGGTATCGCCGTGGCGATGATCCGACGACGAAACAACCAAGTGTCGTTAAACCGACACTCAGGGTGACCGAGCGGCTGCTTACGGTGAACGTGCGCTACTGGCACGACTCCTGAGGAAGCGTCATGGCCTCCAACCGCAGGGCCTTCCTGACGGCCACCGCCGTCACCGCCCTGACCGCCGCCCCGGCGACGGCCGCCCCCGGTCCCCGTCCCCTCCCCCCGAGCGCGGCGCACACCGCGCGCACCGCCCTCGACGAACTCCTCGCGGGCAACCGCCGCTACGCCGCCGGCCACCCCCGCCACCCGCGCGACAGCCCCGGCCGGCGCCGCCTGCTGGCCGCCGCGCAGGACCCGTTCGCGGTGATCGTCGGCTGCATCGACTCCCGGGTGCCGCCGGAGCTGGTCTTCGACCTCGGACTCGGCGACGTGCTGTGCATAAGGACCGCAGGCCAGGTGCTGGACGAGGCCGTGCTCGGCTCCATCCAGTACGGCGTCCAGGAGCTGGGCGTCCCGCTGGTGCTGGTGCTCGGGCACGAGCGCTGCGGGGCCGTCGCCGCCACGCTGGACCATCTGCGCACGGGCGCGCCGGTGCCGGGCCACCTGGAACTGCTGGTGGACGAGATCGCCCCCGCCGCCCGCCGCACCCGGGCGCTGCCCGGCGACTGGGCCGAGCACACCATGCGCGCCCACACGGCATGGGTCCGGGACGCGATCCGCGCCGACCCGGCCTTCACCTCGGCCCACGTCACGGCCGCCCGCTCCGACCTCGACACGGGGCTCGTGTCCCTGCTGCCCTGAACCCCACCCCCTCGAAGAAGCCATGAACCTGAACCGAGCCCTGTCCGTCCTGCCCTCCCCCGCCGACCTCCGCTCCATGACCCGGGCCCCACGCCGCGACCTGCTGTGCGGGCTGACCGTCGCCGTCGTCGCCCTGCCCCTGGCCCTCGGCTTCGGCGTCACCTCCGGACTCGGTGCCGCCGCCGGGCTGACCACGGCGGTCGTCGCCGGTGCGCTGGCCGCGCTGTGCGGCGGCAGCGCCCGCCAGGTCAGCGGCCCGACCGGCGCGATGACCGTCGTCCTGGTGCCGATCGTGCACCGCTACGGCGCCGACGGGGTCCTCACCGTCGGCCTGATGGCGGGCGTCCTGCTGCTGCTCCTCGCCTTCGCCCGGGCGGGCGCGGCGATGGCGTACGTCCCCGCGCCGGTGATCGCCGGTTTCACCCTCGGCATCGCCTGTGTGATCGCCCTCCAGCAGGTGCCGGCCGCGCTCGGCGTGCCCACCCCGCGCGGCGAGCAGGTCGCCGTGGTCGCCGCACGGGCGGCGCGGGAGTTCGGGCGCGTCCCGCACTGGCCGGCGCTGCTGCTCGCGGCCGGCGCGGCGGCGATCGTGCTGGCCGGCGCCCGCCGGTGGCCGGCCGTGCCCTTCTCCCTCGTCGCGGTGGCCGCGGCCACCGGCGCGGCCGAGGCGTTGCAGCTGTCCGTCACCCGCATCGGAATCCTCCCCGCGTCCCTGCCGGCACCCTCCCTCTCCTTCCTGGACCTCTCCCGGCTGCCCTCCCTGCTCGCCCCGGCCGCCGCGGTGGCCGCGCTGGCCGCCCTGGAGTCCCTGTTGTCGGCGTCGGTCGCCGACGGGATGCGGCCCGGCGAACGGCACGACCCGTCCAAGGAACTGTTCGGGCAGGGCATCGCCAACCTCGCCGCCCCGCTGTTCGGCGGGGTCCCGGCGACCGGCGCCATCGCCCGCACGGCGGTCAACGTCCGCACCGGCGCCGCCTCCCGGCTGGCCGCGCTCGCGCACGCGGTCATCCTCGCCGGGATCGCGGCGGTCGCCGCCCCGCTGGTGGGCCGCATCCCGCTGGCCGCGCTGGCCGGGGTGCTGCTGGCGACGGCCGTACGCATGGTGGAGCGGGACGCGGTACGGGCGATGGCCCGGGCCACCCGCGGCGACGCGCTGGTGCTGGTCCTCACCGCCGCTGCCACGCTCGCCCTGGACCTGGTGCGGGCGGTGCTGATCGGCCTCGGTGTCTCGGTGCTGCTGGCGCTGCGCTCGGCGATGCGCGGCACCCGGCTCACCCCGGCCGCCGCCGACGAACTGCCGGGCGAGGCGGGCACGGTGACCTACCGGTTCGACGGCCCGCTGCTGTTCGCCGCCGCCCACCGCTTCCGGTGCGGGCTCGCCGACCTGCACGACGGGGTCTCGGTGGTCGACCTGCGGCTGTCCGGTCTCACGGCGGTGGACGCGACCGGCGCGCTGGCACTGAAGGAGGCGGTCGCCGAGCTGCGCGGGCGGGGCGTCGACGTCCGGATCAGCGGGGTCGACCTGGACCACCGCAGGGTCCTGGAGACCTGCGGGGCGCTCACGGCCGCCGGCGCCGGTGCGAAGAGGGGGGTTGTCCCCAGTGCGGCGGGCATGACCGCTCCCTAGGGTGGAGCGCATGAGCGCACTGGACTCACGGGACGTGGACCTGAAGAAGGACCTGGACGCCACCGTGCGGGCACGCAGGGAACTGGGCGAAGAGTACGACTCCGCACTCGTCGAGTCCTTCCTGGAGAAGGTCGACCAGCGGATCGACGACGTGGTGGACCGCCGGGTGCGGCGCCACCTGGCCGAGCAGCGGATGGCGGACGCGCGCGGTGCCCGGCGGCCCAAGGGCGGCGACAACTGGGCCGAGCGCTTCGGCTTCGCGATCGTCTCGCTGGTGCTGGCGATCCCGCTGTCCGCGATCGGCGGCGCCTTCGCCGGGATGACCGGGATGGTGACCACCTGGGCCGGCATCGTCGGCGTCAACGCGGCACAGGCGGTCCGGCAGAACCCGGAGATCCTCACCGGGCGCCGGGCCTCCCGGGAGGACTGAGGGAGTCACGCCTGCCGGGTCGGCAGCACCATGATCTGGCGCAGGTTGACGTGCCGGGGGCGGCTGGTGGCGTAGGCGACGACGTCCGCGACCTCCGCCGCCGCGAGACTGCCGATCGCCCGGAGCATGCCGTCCAGCTGCCCGGACAGCTCCTCGTTGCCGACGTGCGCCTTCAGTTCGGTCTCCGTGAGCCCCGGCTCGACGTTGGTGATCCGTACGTCACGCGGCCCCAACTCGGTGCGCAGGGACTGCGAGAGGTAGGTGACGGCGGCCTTCGTGGCGCCGTACACCGCGTAGTTGGGGAAGGTGACGTGGGCGCCGATGGACGACACGTTCACCAGGTCGGCGGTGCGGCCCTCGGCGGCCGCGGCGACCAGGTCGGCGGTGAAGGCGCGGATGACCCGCAGCACGCCGGTCACGTTGGTGTCGAGCATGCGCTGCCACTCGTCGAGCCGGCCGTCGTCGACGGGGTTGGGCAGCATCACCCCGGCGTTGTTGACGACGAGGTCGACGGGCCCGTAGGTCGCGTGGACCAGGTCCCGGGCGGCTTCGACGGACGCGTCGTCGGTGACGTCGGCGGCCACCACCAGCGCCTCGCCGCCCTCGGCCCGGATCTTCCCGGCGACGGCCTCCAGCCGGTCGGCGCGCCGGGCGAACAGCGCCACCCGGGCGCCCTGCCCGGCCAGTTGCCGGGCTACGGCCTCGCCGATGCCGCTGGCGGCTCCGGTGACGACGGCGGTACGGCCGGACAGGTTCTCGTACGACATGGGTGTTCTCCCTGGTGGGGTGCCGGGGCGTCTCCCCGGCGGCTGACACCACCCTCGCCGGGTCCGGCGGCCGTACCCAGGGATGCGCTTTTCCTGGGTCTGCCAGTACCAGGCTGGGAGACCGCCGCTCCCCTACGATCGAACCCATGGACGGGGACCTCGGAGACTTCCTGCGCTCGCGCCGCGCCCGCATCCAGCCCGAGGAGGTGGGGCTGCCCGTGCACGGGCGGCGCCGCGTACCGGGCCTGCGCCGCGAGGAGGTGGCGCAGCTCGCGGGCGTGAGCGTGGACTACTACATCCGCCTGGAGCAGGGCCGCGGCCCTGGGGGCCCCTCCCGGACGAAGTCCGGGGGAGTCTCGGACGCCGTGCTGGACGCGATCGCGCGCGTGCTGCGGCTGGACGAGACCGAGCACGCGTACCTGCGTACGGTGGCCCGGCCGCGCGGGCGCCGCGAGCGCCGTCCGGCCGCCCCCCGGGTACGGCCGGGCGTACAGCTGCTGTTGGACAGCATGGAGCGGACACCCGCGTTCGTGCTGGGCCGCCGCATGGACGTGCTCGCCTGGAACGCGCTCGGCGACGCCGTGGGCGGCTTCAGCCACATGGCACCGGACGAACGCAACATGCCGCGCCAGGTCTTCCTCGCCCCTGCCGCCCGGGACCTCTACCCCGACTGGGCCGCGGTCGCCGCCCAGACCGTGGCCAACCTCCGCGTCGGCGCGGGCCGGTACGCCGACGACGCGGCACTGTGCGCGCTGGTCGGCGAACTCTCCCTCAAGAGCGAGGACTTCCGCCGGCTGTGGGCCGACCACGAGGTCAAGGAGTGCGCGTACGGCGTGAAGCGCGTCCGGCACCCCGTGGCGGGCCTGCTCACCCTCCCGTACGAGACGCTGACCGTCCCGGCGGACCCGGAGCAGACGATCGTGGTGTACACCCCCGAGCCGGGGTCGGAGACGGCGGAACGGCTTGCACTGCTGGGCAGTTGGGAATCGGCCGCACGCCGGCTGAAAGAGTAATGCGCGGGGACCGCCGCACCCCCGTTGCCGGGGGGCGGGACGACGGCGGTCCCCGCGAGGGACGCGGGCCTGGTCAGGGCCGGGCTTGCGCGTCCTAGGCGTCCATGGAGGTCCGGGAGCCGCTCCGGAGGTCCTTGGCGCCGTTCGGCGCCGGCCGGGGCGGGGAGCCGCTCCCGCCCTGCCGACACCCACTAATCTGCCTGACCCGTGTTAAGCGGGTGCTGCGCGCACGTGACACGCTCGTACCACTTCCGAAACCGCTCGATCGGGAACGGTCACCGCAAGTTCGCCGCCGCCACGGGCAGTTCACCGCAGGTTTGCTACTTGTTCCCGCCCTTGGCGAGGAAGGCCAGCAGGTCCTGCCGGCTGACCACACCGGTCGGCTTGCCCTCGACCAGGACGATCGCCGCATCCGCCGAACCCAGCACCGACATCAGGTCGCCGACCGGCTCGCCGGAGCCGACCTGGGGCAGCGGGGAGGACATGTGCTTCTCCAGCGGGTCGTCGAGCGAGGCCCGCTTGTTGAACAGGGCGTCCAGCAGCTCCCGTTCCACGACCGACCCGACGACCTCGGCGGCCATCACGTCCGGGTGACCGGCGCCCGGCTTGACGACCGGCATCTGCGAGACGCCGTACTCGCGCAGCACCTCGATGGCCTGGCCGACGGTCTCCTCCGGGTGCATGTGCACCAGGGAGGGGATGGAGCCGCCCTCCTTGTCGCTGAGGACGTCGGCGACGCGGGCGCTGGGGCCCTCGTCCTCCAGGAAGCCGTAGTCGGCCATCCACTCGTCGTTGAAGATCTTGCTGAGGTAGCCACGCCCGCTGTCGGGCAGCAGCACGACGACGACGTCGTCCGGACCCAGCCGCTCGGCGACCTCCAGCGCGGCCACGACGGCCATGCCGCAGGAGCCGCCCACCAGCAGGCCCTCCTCCTTGGCGAGGCGCCGGGTCATCTGGAAGGAGTCCTTGTCGGACACGGCGACGATCTCGTCGGCCACGGTCCGGTCGTAGGCGGTGGGCCAGAAGTCCTCGCCCACGCCCTCGACCAGGTACGGCCGGCCGGAGCCGCCGGAGTAGACCGAGCCCTCGGGGTCGGCGCCGATGACCTTGACCTTGCCGTCGCTGACGTCCTTCAGATAGCGGCCGGTGCCGGAGATGGTGCCGCCGGTGCCCACGCCCGCCACGAAGTGGGTGATCTTCCCCTCGGTCTGCTCCCACAGCTCGGGGCCGGTCGAGTGATAGTGCGAGAGCGGGTTGTTGGGGTTGGAGTACTGGTCCGGCTTCCAGGCGCCCGGCGTCTCGCGGACCAGCCGGTCGGAGACGTTGTAGTACGAGTCCGGGTGCTCAGGAGCCACCGCGGTCGGGCAGACCACGACCTCCGCGCCGTACGCCCGCAGCACGTTGATCTTGTCGGTGCTCACCTTGTCGGGGCACACGAAGATGCACTTGTAGCCCTTCTGCTGGGCCACGATGGCGAGCCCGACGCCGGTGTTGCCGCTGGTCGGCTCCACGATGGTGCCACCCGGCTTGAGCTCGCCGCTCTGCTCGGCGGCCTCGATCATGCGCAGGGCAATGCGGTCCTTCACGGAGCCGCCCGGGTTGAAGTACTCCACCTTGGCCAGGACGGTGGCCTGGATGCCCATGGTCACACTGTTGAGCTTCACCAGCGGGGTGTTGCCGACGAGGCTGATCATCGAGTCGTGGAATTGCACCGTTGTCTCCGGTTGCTTGCAAAAAACAGTGGTCGTATGTGGTTCCGCCAGCCTAAGGCCCCTGGGTGACGTGGGGTGGGCGTTCACTCCCCGTTGAGATTGGCGAACGGGCTGTACGGGGCAAGGAGTGGGTGTACGGCTACGAGGAGGTGGCGGCGACGCATGACGAGCATGTCGAGGGCGAGAGTGGCCCGGCGGATCGCGGCCGGAGCGGCGTACGGCGGTGGCGGGGCCGGGCTGGTCGGGGCGGCCGCCGTCGGCCTGCTGCTGGCGGAGGTGCGACTGGCCCGGCGCCACGTGGGCAACGGCAGCGGCGGACGGGTGCCGGTGGCCGAGGGCATGTACGGCACCTCGTACGACCTCCCCGGTGAACCGCCGCTCAGGCTGAGCATGCTCGGCGACTCGACGGCGGCCGGGCAGGGTGTGCACCGGGCGGGACAGACACCGGGGGCGCTGCTGGCGTCGGGACTGTCCGCGGTGGCGGAGTGCCCGGTGGAGCTGCGGAACGTGGCCCAGCCGGGGGCCCAGTCGGACGACCTGGACCGCCAGGTGGCGCTGGTGCTCTCGTCCCCTTATCCACTCCCCGACGTCTGCGTGATCATGATCGGCGCGAACGACGTCACGCACCGGATGCCGCCGACGCGCTCGGTACGGCACCTGTCGGCGGCGGTACGACGGCTGCGCACGGCCGGCGCCGAGGTGGTGGTCGGCACGTGTCCCGACCTCGGCACCATCGAGCCGGTGCAGCAGCCGCTGCGGTGGCTGGCCCGCCGGGCCTCGCGGCAGCTGGCGGCGGCGCAGACGATCGGGGTGGTGGAGCAGGGCGGGCGGACCGTGTCGCTCGGCGATCTGCTCGGGCCCGAGTTCGAGGCGAATCCGCGGGAGCTGTTCGGGCCGGACAACTACCACCCCTCGGCGGAGGGGTACGCGACGGCGGCGATGGCGATACTGCCCACGGTGTGTGCGGCGCTGGGGCTGTGGCCGGCGGAGGAGGAGCGGCCCGACGTGTTCCGTCGCGAGGGCTTCCTGCCGGTCGCGCGGGCCGCCGCGGAGGCGGCGTCGGAGGCGGGCACGGAGGTCACGGCGGCGATGCCCACCGGTCCGCGGGGGCCGTGGGCGCTGCTCAAGCGCAGGCGCCGCCGCCGCGTGCCCGAGGCCGAGCCCGCGACTCCGTCCCCGTGACCGACGGGGGCTCCGCCCCCAAGGCCAAGCAAGCGCTTAGTAAATTGCGGCCAGTGTCACACCGTGACACCGGTGACCTGGGCCATACGTACGGGTAACTTCCGAAGCGGCCTGCCAACCATCCGTCCACTGGAGCCGTGATGCCCGAAGCCGTCATCGTCTCGACCGCCCGCTCCCCCATCGGCCGCGCCGGCAAGGGTTCCCTGAAGGACCTGCGCCCCGACGACCTGACCGCGACCATCATCCAGGCGGCGCTCGCCAAGGTCCCCGAGCTGGACCCGCGGGACATCGACGACCTGATGCTCGGCTGCGGCCTCCCCGGCGGCGAGCAGGGCCACAACCTCGGCCGTATCGTCGCCGTGCAGATGGGCATGGACCACCTGCCGGGCTGCACGATCACCCGTTACTGCTCCTCCTCGCTGCAGACCTCCCGCATGGCCCTGCACGCCATCAAGGCCGGCGAGGGCGACGTCTTCATCTCGGCCGGTGTCGAGACGGTGTCCCGTTTCTTCAAGGGCAGCTCCGACGGCCTCCCGGACACGCACAACCCCTTCTTCGCCGAGGCCGAGGCCCGTACCGCCGCCGTCGCCGAGCAGGAGGGCACCACGTGGCACGACCCGCGTGAGGACGGGCTGGTCCCGGACGCGTACATCTCGATGGGCCAGACCGCCGAGAACCTGGCCCGCTGGAAGGGCGTCACCCGCCAGGACATGGACGAGTTCGGCGTGCGCTCGCAGAACCTCGCCGAGGAAGCCATCAAGAACGGCTTCTGGGAGCGCGAGATCATCCCGGTGACCCTCCCCGACGGCACGGTCGTCAGCAAGGACGACGGCCCGCGCGCCGGCGTCACCCTGGAGGGCGTGTCGGGCCTCAAGCCGGTCTTCCGCCCGGACGGCCTGGTCACGGCCGGCAACTGCTGCCCGCTGAACGACGGCGCGGCCGCGCTGGTCATCATGAGCGACACCAAGGCCCGCGAGCTGGGCCTGACCCCGCTCGCCCGCATCGTGTCGACCGGCGTCTCCGGCCTCTCCCCCGAGATCATGGGCCTCGGCCCGGTCGAGGCGAGCAAGCAGGCCCTGCAGCGCGCCGGCCTGACCGTCGACGACATCGACCTGTTCGAGATCAACGAGGCCTTCGCCGCCCAGGTGATCCCCTCCTACCGTGACCTCGGCATCGACATCGACAAGCTGAACGTCAACGGCGGCGCCATCGCCGTCGGCCACCCCTTCGGCATGACCGGCGCCCGCATCACCGGCACGCTCATCAACTCGCTGCAGTGGCACGACAAGCAGTTCGGCCTGGAGACGATGTGCGTCGGCGGCGGCCAGGGCATGGCCATGGTCATCGAGCGCCTCAGCTGATCTGATCCACCCTCGGTAGCCGAGCGGGTACGACAGGTCAGGAAACAACCCAGAACCCGGAAAACACCCGGGTTCTGGGTCTTTTTGTGATCCAATCTCCCCCAGGATGTGACCTATCTCCCTCGCTGGAGGTATCACTGCAGGTCAGCGCAGGTCAGCGCAGTGACGGGCGAAACCACAAGCCCAAAGTCCTGTCCGTTTCGTGACGTTACGCACTGACAGCTGCTTAGTCCGCCCTTCAAGCTGATGTAGGAAGTCGGGGGTCGACTTTGAACCTGGGAGTACGTCAGTGAGCGCCATGCCGATCGCCCTGCTGCTCACCACGGCCGCCACGGGCGCCGTGGGCGTCGCCGTCCTGCGCACCGTCCTGAAGCTGCGCCGGCAGCTCGCGGAGCTGCAGGCCCAGCTCGCCGCGAACCAGGCCGCCGCCCTGGGTGCGCTGCTGCCCGCGGCCCGCACGGCCGCCGACACGGACGAGATACGCGCGGCCGTGGCCGAGGCGCTCGCCGAGGAGCGTGAGCGCGAGCTGGCCGAGGCCCGTGCGTTCTGGGCCGCCCAGGAGGCCCGTGACGCCTCCGACGCGCCTTCCCTGCTGGGCCTCCCCGAGAGCGACCTGTTCCTGCCCCGGCAGGCCGACTTCGCGGGTCTGGAGCCGCTGGAGCCGGTGACCGAGCCGTCCGCCGAGGCCGACGAGTTCTCCCCCAAGGACTTCGTCCAGGGAGGCGGCACCCCCACGGACTCCCCCGAGCTGGCCGCGGCCCGCCGCCGCCACCCCTCGCACCCCGACTTCGTCCCGGTGCAGTCGCCGGCCGTGAACGACCACGAGCGCACGGTGACCACGCTGGAGCAGCTGGCCGCCGACCAGGTCGAGCTCTCCGACGTCCGCCCCGGCCCCCTCGGCACCCTCGACGTCTACGTCTTCGCCGACGGCACGACCCTGTGCATGACCCCCGGCCACCGCGAGACGGCCGAGCACCTGGCGGCGGCTCTCCGCGAGGGCGAGACCCCGTACCTCCTCGGCGGCTCGGGCATCTCGGGCGCCTACACCCTGACCTTCGCCTGCGGCAAGGACACGGTCTACATCCTGGCCGACCGGGTCATCGCGTCGCTCTGACGTCAGACCCCGGCTCTTTTGCGGGCCTCCTCCACCAGCTCCACGGCCTCGCTGACCTGGTCCGCGTTCTCCAGCAGCACCGCCAAGTCGTGCCCGGCCACCATGATTTGGTCGGCGGCCGCGAACATGCCGGCGTCCGGCATCTCCCGGGGCTCCGCACCGGGCTCCTCCAGCAGCTGTGCCCGCCGTGAAAGTTCCCTGGCCGCGGCCAAGGCCTCGGCCGCGGCGCCGCGTTGGAGCCGGCTCTGCGGAGCCGCCCGCAACCGGTCGGCGAAGTGATCCACTGCTCGGGTCAAGGGCGTCGTATCAACCACGCGCCGAGCGTAACGCGCCGCACTGTTGCCAATACGCGAACGCTCAGGCACCGTGACGTGAAGGACCGGCTTACATCCCCTTTGCGTTCGGAGGCGCCGATGTCCCAGCTCTTCTCCGAGGAGACCCACCGCAATCTGCTCGCCCGCATCCCCCACTGCACCGGTCGTGAAGTTTCCGACTGGCTGCGCACCGTTGAAGACGGCCCCGCCCTGTTCCGCTTCGAGGAGAAGGTCAGCTGGCTCCGGCACGAGTACGACCTCGCGTACGGACACGCGAAGGCGATCGTCCACGAGTACGACCTGAGGAGGGCAGCCCGCAAGCTGCTGTGAGACCCGTAAGCCCCCGAGACGCCGAGAGGGCCCCGGGGCGGACCTGGGACCCTCTCTCGTACGACCGGCGTGTCGGTCAGTCGTTGTTGCTGAAGATCGCCACCAGCCGCAGCATCTCCACGTAGATCCACACCAGGGTCATGGTGAGGCCGAACGCGGCGAGCCAGGACTCGCTGCGCGGGGCGCCGTAGGCGATGCCGTCCTCGATCTGCTTGAAGTCGAGGGTCAGGAAGAACGCGCCGAGCACGATGGCGATGATGCCGACGATCGCGCCGAGCGGGCCCATGCTGCGCAGGCCGCCGTTCTCGACCACGCCGAACGCGACCAGCAGCAGGTTGACCGCCATGACGAGGACGAAGGCGATGGCGATGGCCATGCCGATGCGGGCGTAGCGGGCCGTGACGCGGATCCAGCCGGCCTTGTAGATCAGCAGGGTCGCGGCCGAGACCGCCATGGTGCCGAGCACCGCCTGGAAGGGTGCGCCGCTCCAGCGGCTGTTGTACATCTCGCTGATGACGCCCAGGAAGACGCCCTCGAAGGCGGCGTAGCCCAGGATGAGCGCGGGCGACGGGGTGCGCTTGAAGCTCTGCACCAGTCCGAGGACCATCGCGACGATCCCGGCGCCGACGGCGAGGCCGTAGCTGGTCGCCGAGACCGGCAGCAGCACCCAGGCGAGGACGGCGCCGACGACGACCGTGCCCAGCGTGAGGGCCGAACGCATGACGACGTCGTCCATCGTCATCCGGCCGGTGGTGGCCGGGGCCTGCGGCGGGGCGCCGTACTGCACGCTCTGCTGGCCGTACGGGTTCTGGCCGTAGGGGTTCTGCGCGTACGGGTTGCCCTGTGCGTACCCGGCCTGCGCTGCGGTGTTGAAGCCGGCGTAGCCGTTGTCGCGGCTGAACCCCCGTCGCGAGAAGACCGGGTTACTGCTCCTCATTTCACTCCTCCATGGCCATCGTGCATGGCCTTGGCCTCAAGAGTAATGGATTGGCAAAGGATCGACCGTAATACCTGCGGAGGATCTTTCCCCTGCCGTGCTGCGCAACACGCTAACCGGAAGGCTCATTCCCGGCCATGGGCGACTCAGTCCAACGGGAAGCCGGTGTAGGCCTCGGCCAGATCGGTCTCGGCCGCATGCGAGGAGGCGATGCGTTCCAGCCGGGCCAGCTGGAGGCGGGCGTCGAAGTCGGTGGCGTCCGGGGCGCGATGGAGCAGGGTCGTCATGTCGTAGGAGAACCGTTCGGCCTGCCAGACGCGGCGCAGGCAGGTCGCCGAGTAGGCGTCGAGGAGGTCGGGGGAGCCGGTCTCCCGCTCGTGGACGAGTGCCCGGACGAAGGTCATGACGTCCCCGACCGCCAGGTTCAGCCCCTTCGCACCCGTGGGCGGCACGATGTGGGCGGCGTCACCGGCGAGGAAGAGCCGGCCGTGGCGCATCGGTTCGTGCACGTAGGAGCGCATGGGGGTGACGGACTTCTGGGTGATGGGGCCGCGCTCCAGCGTCCAGGCGTCGTCGGTCGCGAGGCGCCGCTCCAGTTCGGCCCAGATCTCCTCGTCGCTCCACTCCTCGGGCTTGGTGTCCGCGGGCACCTGCAGGTAGAGGCGGGAGACGGACGGGGAGCGCATGGACAGCAGGGCGAAGCCACGGTCGTGGCGGGCGTAGACCAGTTCGTCGTGCGAGGGGGCGACGTCGGCGAGGACGCCCAGCCAGGCGTAGGGGTACGACCACTCGAACACCCGGGAGAGGGCGGCCGGGACGGCCTTTCTGGCCACGCCCCAGAAGCCGTCGCAGCCGACGACGTAGTCGCACTCCAGCACGTCCTCGCGCCCCTGGTGCCGGAAGGGGATCCGCGGCCGGTCGCCCTCCGCCCCCTCGACGGCGAGGGCCTCCGCCTCGAAGAGCAGTGGGCCGCCCTCCTCCAGTTGGAGGGCGATGAGGTCCTTGCAGACCTCCGTCTGGGCGTAGACCGTCACGGACCGCCCGCCGGTGAGCCCGGGGAAGTCGACGCGATGGCGGCGCCGGTCGAAGCGCAGTTCGATGCCGTCGTGCCTGAGCCCCTCCCGGTCCATCCGCCGCCCGGCTCCGGCCTCGCGCAGCACGTCCACCGTGCCCTGCTCCAGGATCCCGGCGCGTTGCCGGTGCTCCACGTAGGCGCGGTCGCGGCTCTCCAGGACGACCGAGTCGATGCCGGCGCGGTGCAGCAGCCGAGCGAGCAGCAGCCCGGCCGGACCGGCTCCGATGATCCCGACGGTGGTACGCATCGGTCGTTCCCTTCCCTCTGACGCACAGTCTGTTCGTCTGGTGAAATTTCCTTCACCAAATACCGAGCGTGAGTCTCCGACTGTGGGCACACCGCTGTCAACGGTCGTGCTGTCATGTGAGGGGTGGGTGCGAAGACGGAAAGTGCCCGGAGCCGGACTTGAACCGGCACGCCCGCGAAGGGGCAGCGAGGTTTAAGCTCGCCGTGTCTGCATTCCACCATCCGGGCAGGCCATGGGCTCCGCTTCGAGGTTCCGAGCCTATCGGTGCGCATCCCTCGAACAGCGGAGGGGACAGCCCGATGTTGTCTTATTTTATTGACGTCTGAGGGTGCATCAGCCCATGGAACGAGCCATCCGCACTTGCCAATAGCGTGACGTGGCGTGGGCGCGTGCGTACACGGAATGACGGAATTTCACCTACCGAACGAGGGCGGTCGTCCGGTTCTGGACGCCGCGGGGTGTCAGGGTCGCCCGTCCTCCCCAGGTATGACTCGGGCCCGCTCCGTCCGACCGGAGTCGCCCCTCGGAACCGGTTCAGCGACTGACTACACGGACGCCGGCGACCGAGACGATGGATCGGTCCCCACGAACCGACGTCGTCCCGACAGGAGCACCTTCCCGTGACCACCACACCCACCGCCGGCCGAACCACGGCCGTGGCCGCACGCGCCACGGAGCTGTCGAAGATCTATGGGCAGGGCGAGACCCGGGTGGTCGCCCTGGACCGGGTCTCCGTCGACTTCCGGCAGGCCGAGTTCACCGCGATCATGGGCCCGTCCGGCTCCGGCAAGTCCACGCTGATGCACTGCGTGGCGGGCCTGGACAACTTCTCCTCGGGGTCCGTGCGGATCGGTGACACCGAGCTGGGCTCCCTGAAGGACAAGCAGCTCACCAAGTTGCGGCGGGACAAGATCGGCTTCATCTTCCAGGCCTTCAACCTGCTGCCCACGCTGACCGCGCTGGAGAACATCACCCTCCCGATGGACATCGCGGGCCGTAAGGCCGACAAGGCGTGGCTGGACCAGGTCATCCAGATGGTCGGCCTCTCCGGACGGCTCAGCCACCGGCCCTCGCAGCTGTCCGGCGGCCAGCAGCAGCGCGTCGCCGTCGCCCGCGCGCTCGCCTCCAAGCCCGAGATCATCTTCGGTGACGAGCCGACCGGAAACCTCGACTCGCGCTCCGGCGCCGAGGTGCTGGGCTTCCTGCGCAACTCCGTGCGAGAGCTGGGCCAGACGGTGGTCATGGTGACCCACGACCCGGTCGCCGCGGCCTACGCGGACCGCGTGGTCTTCCTGGCCGACGGGCGGATCGTCGACGAGATCCACGGCCCCACGGCCGACTCCGTGCTCGACCTGATGAAGCAGTTCGACGCGAAGGGCCGTACCAGCTGATGTTCCGCACCGCCCTGCGCAACGTACTCGCGCACAAGGCCCGGCTCCTGATGACCGTGCTCGCCGTCATGCTCGGCGTGGCGTTCGTGTCCGGGACGCTGGTCTTCACCAACACCATTTCCCAGGCCTACCAGAAGAGCTCCGCCAAGGGCTTCGACCAGGTCGACGTCGCCGTCACGGCCAAGTACCAGGACTCCGAGGGCGACAAGGTCGGCAAGACCCCCGAGCTGACCCAGGCGCTGCTCGACAAGGCCGGGAAGGTCCCGGGCGCCGCCTCCGCCACCGGTGTCGTCACCGGCTTCACCGCGATCGCCGACAAGGACGGCAAGCTGCTCGGCAGCGGCTGGCAGTCCGAGGGCGGCAATTACTGGGGCACCAAGGACGCCCGCTACCCGCTGGTCAGTGGCCACGCACCCAGCGGCAGGGACGAGGTCCTGATCGACTCCAAGACCGCCGAGCGCGCCGGCTACAAGGTCGGCGACACCGTGCGCATCTCGGTCGACGGCCCGGTGCTCACCCCGCGCATCAGCGGCATCTTCACCACCGACGACGGCAACGTGGCCGCGGGCGGCAGCCTCGCCCTGTTCGACACGAAGACCGCCCAGGCGCTGTTCGGCAAGAAGGGCGCGTACGACGAGATCGACGTGAAGGCGGCGACGGGAACCAGCCAGACCGCGCTGCGGGCCGCGCTGGACCAGGCGCTGCCGTCGAAGCTGGTGGAGACCACCACCGGCAAGCAGCTCGCCGACGACCAGGCGCAGCAGATCTCCTCCTCGATGAGCGGTCTGAAGCAGGCCCTGCTGGTCTTCGCCGGAATCGCCCTGTTCGTCGGCACGTTCATCATCGCCAACACCTTCACCATGCTGGTCGCCCAGCGCACCCGGGAACTGGCCCTGCTGCGGGCGGTCGGCGCCTCCCGCCGGCAGATCACCCGGTCGGTGCTGATCGAGGCGTTCGTGGTCGGCACCGTCGCCGGTGTGACCGGTCTGGTCGCCGGCGTCGGCATCGGCGCGGGGCTGCGGAGCCTGCTGAGCTCCTTCGGCGCGAGCGTGCCGGACGGGCCACTGGTGGTCACGCCGGGCACCGTGGTGGCCGCCCTCGCGGTCGGCATCGTCATCACCGTGCTCGCCGCCTGGCTGCCGGGCCGCCGGGCCGCGAAGATCCCGCCGGTGGCGGCGATGAGCAGCGTGCACGCCAAGGCGACCACCAAGTCGCTGGTGCTGCGCAACACGCTCGGCGCGCTGTTCTCGGCGGCCGGTGTCGCGGTGGTCCTCGCGGCCACCACGATGGACACCGACGCCGCCGAGGGTCCGATGGGTATCGGCGCGGTCCTGCTCATCATCGGCGTGTTCATCCTGACCCCGCTGCTGTCCCGCCCGCTGATCGCGGCCGCCGCCCCGGTGCTGCGGGTGTTCGGTGTCTCGGGCAAGCTGGCCCGCCAGAACTCGGTGCGCAACCCGCGCCGTACGGCGGCCACGGCGTCCGCGCTGATGATCGGCCTGACCCTGATCACCGGTATGACGGTGATGGCGGGCAGCCTGCAGACGTCGATCGACAAGATGGCCAGCTCGGCGATCCGTGCCGACTACGTCGTCTCGATGGCCAGCCGCAGCCCGCTCTCCCCCGACGTGGCGAAGAAGATCGCCGCCGACTCCGACGTCACCGCCAGCAGCCCGCTGCGCAACGCCGTGTCCCGCGTCGACGGCCAGACCGAGTTCCTGACCGGCGTCAACGGCTCGGCCATCGGCGAGCTGACGGACCTCAAGGTGGACGACGGTGCCTTCAAGGTCGGCGGCACGCAGGTGGTCGTGGACCAGGACCGGGCCAAGGACTACGGCTGGAAAGCCGGTTCGCAGTTCACGGTGCACTACGAGGACGGCAAGGCGCAGAAGCTGACCGTCGCCGGGGTCTACGAGGGCAACGACATGCTCAACGGGATCATGATCGACAACGATGTCCTCACCCCGCACCTGCGCGACGCCTCCGACATGCAGGTCATGGTCAAGACGGCGGACGGCGCCTCCGACTCGGTCAAGGACCGGCTGGAGAAGGCGCTCGGCTCCAACCCGGCGATCAAGGTCCAGGACAAGCAGGACATCTCCAACGACATCGCGAAGATGTTCACGACGATGCTGAACATGCTCTACGGCCTGCTCGGCATGGCCGTGATCGTCGCGGTCCTCGGTGTCATCAACACCCTGGCCATGTCGGTCTTCGAGCGCTCCCAGGAGATCGGCATGCTCCGCGCGATCGGCCTGGACCGGGCAGCCGTCAAGCGGATGGTCCGCCTGGAGTCACTGGTGATCTCCCTGTTCGGCGGCGTGCTCGGCATCGGTCTGGGCGTGTTCTTCGGCTGGGCGGCCGGTGAGCTGCTGGGCACGAAGATGGCGACGTACGAACTGGTCCTGCCCTGGGGCCGGATGACGGTCTTCCTGCTGCTGGCGGCAGTGGTCGGCATCCTGGCCGCGCTGTGGCCCGCCCGGCGCGCGGCCCGGCTGAACATGCTCTCGGCGATCAAGGCCGAGTAGCCGTACGGCGGACCGAGGGCCCCGCTCCGTCCCGGAGCGGGGCCCTTGCCGTGTCAGGAGTTCCAGGTGCGGGTGCGCAGGGGCAGGCCGGAACCGCCGGACTCCGGGGTGCGGACCGCAAGGACCTGGTTGACGCCGATGCGGTTGCGTTCGAAGGCGAGCGCGCAGGCGGCCATGTACAGGAGCCAGACGCGGGAGCGGCCGGGGCTGGTGAGGCGGACCGCGCGGTCCCAGTCGGCCTGCAGGTTGGCGACCCACCGGCGCAGGGTGCGGGCGTAGTGCTCGCGGATCGACTCCACGTCCCGCACCTCGAAGCCGGCGTGCTCCAGCTGGGTGACGGTGGTGCCGATCGGGGCGAGTTCGCCGTCCGGGAAGACGTAGGCGTCGATGAACCGGTCCGTCTCGTACGCGGATTCGTCGTGCTGCGGGCGTCGGGCGATCTGGTGGTTGAGCAGCCGTCCACCGGGCTTCAGCAGGGCGTACAGACTGCGCGCGTACGCCAGGTAGCGTTCGGCGCCGACGTGTTCGGCCATGCCGATGGAGGAGATGGCGTCGTAGGGGCCGTCCACGACGTCCCGGTAGTCCTGGACCCTGATCTCCACCCGGTCGGTCAGGCCCTCGTCCGCGACGCGCTTACGGGCGTACGCGGCCTGTTCCTGCGACAGCGTGACCCCGACGACGCTCACACCGTGCTCACGGGCCGCGTGGATGGCCATCGAGCCCCAGCCGCAGCCGACGTCCAGCAGTCGCTGACCCTCCTTCAGGCCGAGCTTGGCGCAGACGAGTTCGAGCTTGTCGCGCTGGGCGGACTCCAGGGTGCCGCCGTCCTCCCAGTACGCGCACGAGTAGACCATCGACGGTCCGAGGACGATCTCGTAGAAGTCGTTGCCGACGTCGTAGTGGTGGCTGATGGCCTCCTTGTCGCTGCGCCGCGTGTGCAGATGATGGCGCCGGCGGACCTCCTCGCGCGGCGGGGCGGGCGGGACCGGCGGCCCGACGAGCTTGAGCAGCTCGCGCCCGGCGGCCCGTACCTCGGGGTCGCGCAGCGCCTGGGCGAGGCTGCGGGAGTCCTCCCCGCGCTCCCACACCAGTCCGGCCATGGCGTCGAGTGCGGCGTACAGGTCGCCCTCGATGCCCAGGTCTCCGGCGACCCAGGCGCGGGCGAGGCCCAGCTCGCCCGGTTTGAACAGCATGTGGCGCAGGGCGCGGCGGTTGCGCACGACGAGCGTCGGCGCGTCGGGCGGTCCCGCCTGCGACCCGTCCCAGGCTCGTAGCCGCACCGGGAGCGGGACTCCCAGCATCTGCTCGGCAAGACTCCTCAGCCGCGACGCGGCTTCGGCCATGGCGCACCTCCGGTGAAAGGAATCGACTGCCCGCCGGATCGTCTCCATCCGGCGGCAGGGAAACGACCCGGCACGCCGACGTCATTCCCCTCCGCACGCTCCTGCCGACACGATGGCCGAACCGTCACACTCCCGCGTTAGCGCCGGGCACCGTGTTCGGTCAAGTCCCGAGATCCAGGGTCATGCCTCGCTTGCTCCTAAAGGTCCTAATAGAGGCAGAACATCCCGTTCGATACCTCTTCACCACTTCTGGATGTGAACTCCCATGACCCGTCTCGCCAGGTTCCAGCGCGTTGCCCTGCTCGCCGCTTCGACCACCGTGATCACCGGCGGCGTGCTGCTGCCCACCAGTGCCTTCGCCGCTCCGTCGACGCCCCCGGCCGCCGCCTCGGCGGCCGTCGGGGACGCCGCCGCGCACTGGACGCAGGCCACCGACGACCCGAGCGGCGTCATGGCCGAGCTGCCCGGGCACGCCCAGATGCAGAAGTACACCGTGAACGGCTACCAGGGCCGCGCCTACCAGGTGGAGACCGACTACGGGGCCATCGGCTTCGTGGTCTACGACGCGCCGCATGGCGGTGGCCAGTGGGACCTGAAGGGCAGCCTCAAGAACGCGCTGGCCAACTACAACAAGAGCTCGCGGTCCGCCGACGACCGGCTCACCAGTCACGACGTCCGGGTGAGCGCCACGGACAGCGGCCAGCCCGTGCTCGACGCGGACCTCTCCACCGGTGACGGCACGGCCGGTCACACCCGCTTCGTCGATCTCGGCGACCACCTGGTCCAGATCGAGGTTCTGGGTACCAAGGACGCGCAGAAGACCATGGACGCGGACTACCGGCAGTCCCTCAGCAGCCTCCAGCTGCCGAGCGGCACCACCACCCGCTCCTCGTGACCGTCGTGACCGGGCGCCCGCTACAGGCGGCTCAGCATGAGCGTGAGGGCGTGCACCGCGTCCTCACGGTTGCGCCCCTGGCCGCCCGAGCGGGCGACGGTCGCCTGCATCAGGACCTGCCCTTTGCGGCCGGTGAGCTGCGTGTAGTACTCGTCCAGCTTCAGGCCCGTCTCGTCGACGACCTGATGGCCCTCCTCGCCCGCCACCTCGTCGAAGCCCTTCAGGCCCGGAACGTCGACCGCGCGCACGTCCTCCCACTTCTGCTTGCTCGCGGAGTCGTACTCCGTCGGGCATCGCCGCGCGTCCGTGCGGAACCGGGCGATGCCCGCCGCGGCGGACGCGGTGTCCCGGTGGACGATGACCGTCGAGGTGTTGACCACCTTCCGGTCCGGGCTCTGGGCGTTGCGCTCCAGAGCGGCCAGCAGGTTCACCGGTGTCTGCACCCCGAGGTAGCAGCTGGCGTCGGCGAACGACTCCGTGACGTCGTCGGTCTCGTAGGGGGTGCTGCGCACGTAACCGGACCCCCAGTCCGCCGGCTTCAGGGCCACGCGTCTTGCGAGATCCCGGGCCTGTGCGGCGGTCTCGACCCGTTCGTGTCCCGGCTCGCGGCCGCCGAGCAGGATCACGAGCCCCACCGCGATCGCCGCCACGGCGGCGGCAGCGCCGATGAGCGCGGGCGGCCTGAGCCACCAGGGGCGCCGAGGAGGCGGCGGACCGGAGCCGGGGACCCCGAACAGGGGGCCGGGTGGCGGGCCGAGCGGCGGTTGCGTGCTCACATGGCTCCTGTACCACCCGCGCTCGGGATGCCGGGGCGCCGCGTGCAGAGATCACCCCACTGACGGCCCGACCGGCTCCCTGGGACGGTACGGCGCACACGACGAAGGGGCCGCCCGCACCACGGATGGCGGGCGGCCCCTTCGGGCTGTCGGACGACCGGAGGTCAGGAGGCCTTGGCCTTCGCCTCGGTCTTGGCGGCGGCGACCGGCGCCGGCTTGGCAGCCTCGTAGAACTCCTCGCGCGGGTTCTCCATGGCGCCGAGGGAGACGACCTCGCGCTTGAGGAACATGGCGAGGGTCCAGTCGGCGAAGACGCGGATCTTGCGGTTCCAGGTCGGCATCGCCAGACCGTGGTAGCCACGGTGCATGTACCAGGCGAGGCGGCCCTTGAGCTTGATCTTCATCTTGCCCATGACGATCATCGCCACGCCCTTGTGCAGGCCGAGACCGGCCACCGCACCCTTGTTGGCGTGCTCGTACTCCTTCTGCGGGAAGCCCCGCATACCGGAGATCACGTTGTCGCCGAGGATGCGCGCCTGACGCAGCGCGTGCTGGGCGTTCGGCGGGCACCAGGCGTTCTCGTTGCCCGCCTTGCGGCCGACGAGGTCGGGCACCTGGGCGTTGTCGCCCGCGGCCCAGATGTAGTCGGTGCCGGCGACCTGGAGCGTGGGCTCGCAGTCGACGTGGCCGCGGGGACCGAGGGGCAGGCCGAAGCGGGCGAGGGCCGGGTTCGGCTTGACGCCGGCGGTCCAGACGATGGTGTTGGAGTCGACCTCGAGGCCGTTCTTCAGCACCACGTGGCCGTCGACGCAGGAGTCCATGGAGGTGGAGAGGTAGATCTCCACGCCCCGGCTCTCCAGGTGCTCCTTGCCGTACTGGCCGAGCTTGGGGCCGACCTCGGGAAGGATCTTGTCCGCGGCGTCGACGAGGACGAAGCGCATGTCCTCGCGGGAGACGTTCTTGTAGTACTTGGCCGCGTCCCGGGCCATGTCCTCGACCTCGCCTATGGTCTCCGCACCCGCGAAGCCACCGCCGATGAAGACGAAGGTGAGCGCCTTGCGGCGGATCTCGTCGTCGGTCGTGGAGTCGGCCTTGTCCAGCTGCTCGAGGACGTGGTTGCGCAGGCCGATGGACTCCTCGATGCCCTTCATGCCGATGCCCTGCTCGGCGAGGCCGGGGATCGGGAAGGTACGGGAAACCGCGCCCATCGCGATGACGAGGTAGTCGAAGGGCAGCTCGTACGCCTCGCCCACCAGCGGGGCGATCGTGGCGACCTTACGGTCCTGGTCGATGGTGGTGACCCGGCCGGTGAGGACCTCCGCCTTCGGCAGCACGCGTCGCAGCGGGACGACGACATGCCGAGGGGAGATGCTGCCGGCGGCGGCTTCGGGGAGGAAGGGCTGGTAGGTCATGTACGACCGGGGGTCGACGACCGTGACGGTCGCCTCGCCGTAGCGCATCTTCTTGAGGATGCGCCGAGCTGCGTACAGGCCTACGTACCCACCGCCTACTACGAGGATCCTGGGACGCTCCGTGGTGCTCATGCCATCGAGTATCCACCCGGCCCAGGGGGGGTGCTCGTGCGCCCCTTCACAAGCTCCGACAGGCCCTGTGCTAAACTCCGCGACCCGCGTGACGCAGGTCATGGCGTCGAGGGTGAGTCCCTGGGCGGTCTGCCCCGTTGTCAAGGCCGCGTGAGCTGCCTCTCTGGGCGATCGGGGCGGCTGTGAGCACCTCGCAACACCCCCGGAGCACCCCCTTGCGAGCCCTTGCTGCACCCACCGTCTGAACATGTTCAAACGACCTGGAAGCCCCCGGAAGGGCCAACCGGCCCCTTTTCACGGATCCACGAGGCGGAATTCCTTGTGAAGAACTTCACGAACTTTTCCGACCGACCGTCACCGAGGGGCCCTTGAGGGCCCCTCAGTCCCGCTCAGACGTTATCCGACCTGCTCAGTCGGCAGCTACCAACCAGTAACAAAAGAGAGCTACGCCACCGACCACGCGATGCCGTCGAGGATGTCGTGCTCGCTGACGACGACCTCCTCGGCGCCGATCCGCTCCATGATCGCGAGCAGCACCAGCGCGCCCGCGCCGATGACGTCGACCCGGCCCGGGTGCATGGACGGGATCGCGGCGCGCTCGGCGTGCGTGGAGCGCAGCAGCCACTCGGTGATCTCGCGGACGCGGTCGCGGGAGACGCGGGAGTGGTGGATGCGCGCGGAGTCGTACTCGGGCAGGTCCTGGGCGATCGCGGACACGGTGGTGACCGAACCGGCCAGGCCGACCAGGGTCCGCGCCTCGCGCAGCGGGACCGTCTCCTCGGCCAGGTCCAGGGCGGCCTCGATGTCGGCCCGCATCGCGGCGATCTGCTCCGCGGTGGGCGGGTCGCTCACCTTGCCGTCCTGCACCAGGTGCCGCTCGGTCATCCGCACGCAGCCCACGTCGACGGACCGCGCGGCCCGTACGTGGTCCTCGCCCACGACGAACTCGGTGGAGCCGCCGCCGATGTCGACCACCAGGTAGGGCCTGGCGAGGTCGTCAAGGCCCTTCAGTTCCCTCGTGGCACCGGTGAAGGAGAACTCGGCCTCCTGGTCGCCGCTGATGACCTCGGGCTCGACACCGAGGATGTCGACGACACCGCTCACGAAGTCGTCGCGGTTCTCGGCGTCCCGGGAGGCGGAGGTGGCGACGAACCGCACCTTGGTGGCGCCGAGTTCACGGATGACCTCCGCGTACTCACGGCAGGCCGCGAAGGTCCGCTCCAACGCCTCGGGCGCCAGCCGGCCGGTGCGGTCCACGTCCTGGCCGAGCCGCACGATCGTCATGCGCCGGTCCAGCTCCAGCAGCTCACCGGTCGCCCCCGCGCCGGAGGCGCTGTCGGATGCAGCCACGTCCGCGACGAGCAGCCGGATCGAGTTCGTACCGCAGTCGACGGCCGCGACACGCGAGAAGCCCTCGGGGACCAGCGGCTTGGCGGCGAAGAAGCCGCTGCGGACCTCGGCGGGGTCGAAGACCGCGCCCTGCTCGCCCGGGTGCTCGTCCGCCGGGTCGGGCGCCTCGAGCGGCTGCACGCACGGCCCCTTGCGCCACCACTCCGGCAGCATGGCGATCGCCTCGTCGCCGAGCGGGTTCACGCCCGGGCCGGCGGCCAGCGAGTGGCCCACGAGGACGTGCAGGCACTTCACCCGGTCCGGCATGCCGCCCGCGCTCGGGAAGCCCTCCAGCACCTCGATCTCGTCCCGGCGCCGGATGTAGTCCTCGTGCGCGGCCCGGTACGCGGCGGCCAGCTCGGGGTCGTTCTGCAGCCGCTCCGTCATCTCCTTCATGACGCCGTCCGCCTCCAGCGTGCCGATCGCCGAGGCGGCGCGCGGGCACGTCAGGTAGTACGTCGTCGGGAAGGGCGTGCCGTCCGGCAGCCGCGGGGCGGTCTCCACGACGTCCGGCTGCCCGCACGGGCACCGGTGCGCGATCGCCCTCAGCCCGCGCGGCGGACGCCCGAGCTGCTGCTTGAAGGCCTCGACGTCCGCGTCGGTCGGCTCGGTACGCGGAGTGGGCGGCGGAGGCGTTTCCATGACTGTGTTCAGCTGTCTTTCTGTCGGTTCACTGGTCGGAGGCGTCGGACTTGTCGACCCCGTCCCAGACGTTCGCGTACCAGGGCCGGTGGGCGGCCCCGAGGTCGGCGCGGGACTGTTTGGCCGCGCCCGGGTCGATCACGACGTACCCGGTCTCACCGGGCATCACGTAGTGCAGCCGGCGCCGGATCTGCTGCTCTGCGTAGGCGTCGTCCTGCCAGCGCGCCTTGAGGTCGCGCAGCTGTTCCACGCGCTTGCGGGCCTGCTCCTGCTGCCGCTGCTGGTCGGCGATCTCGGCGCGCTGGGAGACGTACTGCCGCATCGGATAGGCGAGCGCGACGATCAGCGAGCACAGCACGAGAGCCAGCAGCGCGGCGCGGCCGGTGAGGCGGGAGCGGCGGGCCTGCCGCTTGGTCTGGGAGCGGTAGACGCGGGCCGCCGTCTGCTCGCCGAGCAGCTTGAGCCTGGTCGCGGTGGAGAACCGGTCCCGGTCCTTCACGGCCATGTCCCCGCCTCCCCTTCACACGCGCGTACGTCCCCGCACACGGTACGGGACCGAGTACGGGGACGTACGTACGACTGGCTAGGGCTTAGCCCGAGATGGGTCAGCCCCTGCTGTGCCCGCTGGTCCGCGGAGCGGACGTGCGGGAACGCTCAGCCCTTGAAACGGGGGAAGGCCGAGCGGCCGGCGTAGACCGCGGCGTCGTCGAGGATCTCCTCGATGCGCAGCAGCTGGTTGTACTTGGCGACGCGCTCGGAGCGGGCCGGGGCGCCGGTCTTGATCTGGCCGCAGTTGGTGGCGACGGCCAGGTCGGCGATGGTGACGTCCTCGGTCTCGCCGGAGCGGTGGGACATCATGCACTTGAAGCCGTTGCGCTGGGCCAGCTCGACGGCGTCCAGGGTCTCGGTCAGCGAACCGATCTGGTTCACCTTCACGAGCAGGGCGTTGGCGGTGCCCTCCTCGATGCCGCGGGCCAGGCGCTCCGGGTTGGTGACGAACAGGTCGTCGCCGACCAGCTGGACCTTGTCGCCGAGCTTGTCGGTGATGACCTTCCAGCCGGCCCAGTCGTCCTCGAACAGCGGGTCCTCGATGGAGACGAGCGGGTAGGCCGCCACGAGCTCCTCGTAGTACTCGGTCATCTCGGCGGCCGAGCGGGACTTGCCCTCGAACTCGTACTTGCCGTCCTTGTAGAACTCGGACGCGGCGACGTCGAGCGCGAGCGCGATCTGCTCACCGGGGACGTAGCCGGCCTGCTTGACGGCCTCGAGGATGAGGTCGAGGGCCTCGCGGTTGGAGCCGAGGTTCGGGGCGAAGCCGCCCTCGTCGCCGAGACCGGTGGACAGGCCCTTGCCCTTCAGGACCTTCTTGAGGGTGTGGTAGACCTCGGTGCCCCAGCGCAGGGCCTCGGAGAAGGACTCCGCGCCGATCGGGGCGATCATGAACTCCTGAATGTCCACGTTGGAGTCGGCGTGCGAGCCGCCGTTCAGGATGTTCATCATCGGCACCGGCAGCAGGTGCGCGTTCGGGCCGCCCAGGTAGCGGAAGAGCGGGAGGTCGCTGGCCTCGGAGGCGGCGTGGGCGACGGCGAGGGAGACGCCGAGGATGGCGTTGGCGCCGAGGGAGCCCTTGTTGTCGGTGGCGTCCAGGTCGAACATGGCCTGGTCGATCAGGCGCTGCTCGGTGGCGTCGTAGCCGACCAGCTCCGGGCCGATCTGCTCGATGACGGCGAGGACGGCCTTCTCGACACCCTTGCCCTGGTAGCGGTTCGGGTCACCGTCGCGCAGCTCGATGGCCTCGAAGGCACCGGTGGAGGCGCCGGACGGGACGGCGGCACGACCCGTGCTGCCGTCGTCGAGGCCGACCTCGACCTCGACCGTGGGGTTGCCTCGGGAGTCCAGGATTTCCCGGGCTACGACGACGTCGATGGACGGCACGAGCATCTCCTTCGTGGATGTGACGCTGGTTGTGCGGGGCTTGTGAGCCTTGCGCCTAGAGCCTAACCGTCCCGGGGGCGTCGGCCACCGACCGACCGTCCCGTGGACAGCGAGGGACAGGGAGACCGTACCTATTGTTCACGCTCGGAACAAAGAGGCTTGTGGATGAGGCCCGGCCGAAGAGTGGGGAAACAGGAGGGGCGACACAGGGGAAACGGGGCGGGGAGCAAGGTGGGGACACAAACAACCCCGTCCCGGCGCGTACGGGGGAACACGCGCCGGGACGGGGAGCCCGTGGGGACGGGGGGAAGACTCTCACGAGGCCTTCAGAGTGGGGGCAGGCCTTGTGAGAGCGCTGTGGTTCCGGTGGGAGCCAGGTGTCACTTCAGGTGCAGCTGCTGGCCCGGGTAGATGAGGTTCGCGTCCTCGACGATGCCCTTGTTCAGGTCGAACAGCTTCTTCCAGCCGCCCTTGACCTTGTGCTTCTCGGCGATCGTGCTGAGGGTGTCACCCTTGACCACCTTGTACTCGCCGTCGCCCTTCTTGACCTTCTTGCCGGTCGGGGTGGTGACGGTCTGGCTCGCGGCCGGACGCTCGGCGGAGCGGGAGGCGGCCTGCGGCTCGGTGGCGCGGGTGGTGGTCTTCGACGAGCTGCTGCTCGACGGGGCCGCCGCGGTGCCGCTGTACGGGGTGCTCGACAGGCCCGTGCCGCAGACCGGCCAGGCACCCTTGCCCTGGGCGGCGAGGACCTTCTCGGCGACGGTGATCTGCTGCTGCTTGGTGGCCAGGTCGGCGCGGGCGGCGTAGGCCGTGCCGCCGTAGGCGGCCCAGGTGGAGGCGGAGAACTGCACGCCGCCGTAGTAGCCGTTGCCGGTGTTGATCGACCAGTTGCCGCCGGACTCGCACTGGGCGACCGCGTCCCACTCGGAGGCGGTGGCGGCCGAGGCGCTGCCGGCCGCCATCAGCGGAGCGGCGACGACGGCGCCGGCGACACCGGCGAGCGCGATGACACGGGTGGCCTTGAACGGACGGCGGTGCTTGCCCTTGCCGGAGAACAGCATGGATCGATCCCCTCACCGACGCCTGCGAGGTGAGCTGTCGGGTTCGGGCCGGTTGAGTTGCCCGGCCGCGGCCCTTACGGGACGCGGCTTCACCCCAAGCCGGTACCGACATCAACTGCCGGTCCCGGCACTTACCTTGGGTCCCCCGCTCCTGCCTACGGCGCATGACGCGACGACTGTTCCCGGGCGGCCGCTGGCAGGACTCGGCGTTGCGGATGCCGGGGCTCGTGGTGACGAGCGGCCTTGACCGTAGACAGGCGATCGGCGGAATTTCAAAGACGATCAGGGCTTCTGAGACTCATCCCACACTTTCACCAAAACGGACATTCATGAGCGAAGCGGGGCGTCAACTCCCGCTACTTATCGCCCTTTTCGGTACCGACTTTCAGGGTCTGACCGGCACTGATGTGGTTCGGGTCGGCACCGATGGCCTTCTTGTTCTCGGCGTAGAGCGCGTGCCATCCGCCGTCGAGGTCAAGGGAGTCGGCGATGGAGACGAGGGTGTCGCCCTCGTGGACGGTGTAGGTACCCGCGTCGCGGCCGGAGTGACGACCCGACGGGGAGTCGTTCTGACCGGTTGTCGCGCTTTCGTCCGCACTGGCACCGCGGTGACGTCCGCCACTGCTGAGGGCGCCGGTGTCGACCAGGCTCCAAGAACCACTGGTCTGCCACGAATTGTCCGAGTCCTCCGTTGCGGGATCCGTGGTGACGGACCCGCCCCCCTGAGCGTTCCCGGAGTCGGGCGATGCGGATTTGTCGGACTTGGGAGCGTCTGTGCCCTTGCCGAAACCCTTGGAGTCGGCGCCCTCGTCGGCGCTCGGGGACGGCTTGCCCTTCGCGTCCGCGGAGGAGTCGGACGAGGGTGACGAGGAGGACGAATCCGGCAGGTCGGACGAGTCGGAATTCTCGTCGGAATCGGAATTTTCGTCCGAGTTGGACGAGTCCGAGGACTTGGAGGAGTCACCGGAGTGTGCCGAGTCGGAGCCCGAGACGCCCGTGTCGACGTCCACGGAGCCGGACTTCGAGCTCATACCGGCGAGCAGGGCGCAGGTGGCCCAGGGGGTGGTGCCCTGGTCGGCGAGGATCTTCTCGGCGACGGCGATCTGCTGCGAGCGGCTGGCCTGGTCGGCGCTGGAGGCGTACTTCGTGCCGCCGTACTTGTCCCAGTCGTCCGGGGATATCTGCAGGCCGCCGTAGTAACCGTTGCCGGTGTCGGCACTCCAGGAGCCGCCGCTCTCGCACTCGGCCACCTTGTCCCACGTGGTGCCGTCGGCCGCGTTGGCGCTCGCCGCGCCGAGGAGCGGGATGGCGATGGCGGAGCCGGTCACGCCGGCCGCGACGAGGAGGGCCGGAGCCTGACGGGGGCGACGGTGACGACCGTTCCCGGAGAGCATGCGGAAGCCTTTCGTGGGACAGCGGGGCCGGCGTGGCCGATGGAACTCGGGGGCCACGCTGATGAGTGAACGTATCGGCAGACGATCACTTGTCACAAGTTAATGCCGCGCAGATCACGTGAAGATCACAGTGGAGAGTGTCTGTCATGTTCGGCTGCGCGAACGTCTGCCCGCGTCCGGCCCGTTCGAGCCGTGCTCAGGGAGCGGGCGTGAACTCCACGGGAAGGGTGCGCAGGCCGCGCATGATGAGCCCGCCGCGCCAGCGCAGGTCGGCCGGGTCCGCCCCGAGCCGCAGATCGGGGAGGCGGGTGAGGAGGGTGGCGAGCGCGGTCTGGCCCTCCAGCCGGGCGAGCGGGGCGCCGAGGCAGTAGTGGATGCCGTGGCCGTAGCCGAGGTGCTGGTTGTCCCGGCGGGACAGGTCCAGGACGTCCGGGTCGGCGAACCGCTCCGGATCCCGGTCGGCGGCGGCGAGGACGACGAGCACCGGGTCCCCGGCGGCGATGTCCTGCCCGCCGATGGTGAGCGGCCGGGTGGCGAACCGCCAGGTGGCCAGCTCCACCGGGCCGTCGTAGCGCAGGAGTTCCTCGACGCCGGTCTCCAGGAGGTCCCGCTCCCCGGCGGCCAGGGACCGCTGCAGGCGGTGGCGCTGCTCGGGGTGGGTGAGCAGGGCGTAGGTGCCGTTGCCGATCAGGTTCACGGTCGTCTCGAACCCGGCGAACAGCAGGATGAACGCCATCGCGGCGGCCTCGTTCTCGGTGAGGTGCTCGCCGTGGTCGGAGGCGCGGATGAGGCCGGAGATCAGGTCCTCGCCCGGGGTCGGCTCGGCGGGCAGCGCCTCGCGCTTGCGGTGGATGAGGTCGGCGAGGTAGCCGCGCATCTTCTTGACGGACCGTGCGACCCCGCCCCGCGGCCCTCCCCCGTGCCGGATCATCATCCCGGCCCAGTCCCGGAAGTCGTCCTGGTCCTCGCGCGGGACGCCGAGCAGGTCGCAGATGGCGTAGATGGGGAGCGGGAACGCGAACTCGTGGATGAGGTCGGCCGAGCCCCGCTTCGCGAACTGGTCGATGAGGTGGTCGGTCAGCTCCTGCACCCGGGGCGCGAACTCGGCGACCCTGCGAGGGGTGAACGCCTTGCTGACCAGCCGGCGCAGGCGGGTGTGGTCCGGCGGGTCGATGTTCAGCAGATGCGTCATCAGCTCGGCCTTGCGCTCGCCCGGAATACCGGTCTTCCCCTTGGCGTGCGCGGGCTCGTCGTGATGCGCCGGGTTCTTGCTCAGCCGCTGGTCGGCGAGGGCCTGCTTGGCATCGGCATACCTCGTGACCAGCCAGGCCTCGACCCCGCTGGGCAGCCGGGTCCGGTGCACGGGGGCGTGCTCGCGGAGCCAGGCGTAGGCGGGGTAGGGGTCGCTGGCGAACTCCCAGGTGAAGAGGTCGGGGGCGGTCGGGGGGTGGGGGTGGCTGGGCTGGCTGGTCACTCCTCGACGGTATCCGGATCGCCGGTGGGGGTGTGGCCGGGTGGTGCGGGAAGCGATGCGGGGACGCCTTCCGGGTCCAGGGACGCCGCCCTGCGGAACCACTCCTCGGCCTCCGCGTCCTTCCCCTGCTTCCTCAGCAGCTCGGCCAGGCGCAGCTCGGCGTACACGGCTCCCCGTTCATGACCCTTGAGGTACCACGACAGAGCCTCCTCGTCCCGGCCGAGGTTCTCCAGCGCTTCGCCGAGGTTGACCGCCGCGGACGGGTCTCCGCCCTCGGCGGCCTGCCGGTAGAGGGGTTCCTTCTCGGTTTCGTCGGCGTCCTTCTCGGTGTCCAGATAGACGCCGAGGCAGTTCACGGCGCGGGCGTCACCCCATGCGGCGGCGTACCGGAGCCAGTCCTCGGCCTCCCGCTCGTGCCAGTAGTACAGGAGGTTGCCGAGGCTCCCCGCCACCTCACGGTGGCCCGCTGCGGCGGCCTTGCGGTACCAGCGCAGCGCCTCGTCCTCGCGTCCGGGCCCCACCAGCATGTCGCCCAGCTCGTGTGCCGCCGCGCCCTCTCCCGCCTCCGCGGCCGTACGCAGCCAGCGCTCGGCGTGGTCGCGGTGGATCCGGCCGAGCTGGAGCGCAGCCCAGGAGTCCCCGCTCTCCGCGGCAACCTCCAGATACGGCAGTGCGACCTGCTCGTCCCCGTCGATCAGGAGGAGATGCCTCGCCACCTCTCCCGCCGCCTCCGCGTGTCCCGCGTCGGCCGCCCGGTGCAGCAGGGACGCACCCTCCTCGCCCTCGGTGCGGATCGCAAGGCTGAACAGCACCTCCGCGTCCCCCGCCTCGACACGCGAGCGCAGCGCCGCGCGGGCCGCCCCGAGAATCACGCCGCGGTCCAGCGGTGCCCCGTTCTCCGCCGCGTCCAGCAGCGTCCACCACACCGCGTCCGGCACCGGCTCCAGGTCTCCCGAGCGCAGCGCCTCCGCGACCAGCGCCCCGTACGCCCGCCAGGTGCTGTCCCCTTCGCCCGCCACGAGCAGTCCCGAGACCCCGAACATCGGCGCCGTCGCCCAGGCGAGCGCGTCCTCGAAGGACTCCCGCTCCTGCGCCCCGTAGTGCTCCTGAACGCTCCTGAGCAGCTCGGCCGGTACCGCGCCCGTGACCCCGCACCGGGCGAGATCGACCGCCGCCCGCACCAGTAACTGCCCGCCCGGATGCTCCAGTTGTGTGCCCACCCGGCGCCACTCGTCGAACAGCAGATGCCCGACCGCGAAGTACGAGGCCGCCCCCTCTCTGCCGCTCCACATGTACGCCGGGTACGCACGTGGGTCGTCGTGCGCCGACAGCCGTGCCAGCTCGTCCTCACTCCACTCGCGCGCCAGCTCCACCGTGCGAGCCGCGGCGACGACCCGGTCGCCGGGGGCGCTCCCGGCGCGGCGCCTGTAGTACTCGGCGGGACGCATCGTCCCGAGCACGACGGCACCTTGTTCGTTGAGCCGCCCCAGCAGCCGAAGGTCCAGCCGGCCCGGGCCGAGGTGGTCGGTCAGCTCGTCCAGCCAGACGACGTACTTGCCGGGTTCGCTCCGCAGTGCGGCCAGCAGCGGCCGCAGGTCCTCGCCCGGGTCCGGAGCGTACAGACGATGGTCCTCCAGTGCGCGCACACCGTGCCAGGCGGTGTACGACTTACCCGCGTACGGCTCGCCCAGGATCAGCACCAGGCTGGTGCCGGCGAGCTTGGCGCGCAGGTCCTCGTCGCAGTCGCGCGGCACGTACGGCGGTACGTCGGCCAGCCCCGGCACGGGCCCGGTCGGGTGTACGCCGAACTCCCGCCACCCCACCTGAGCGACGGGCCGCCACTCCGCCGGTGCGGGAACGGCGCCGTAGTGGTTGTGCTGCACCCCCACGACTCGGTCGTGGAAGGTGCCGAGCCGGAAGTCGACATGGTCTGCGGGGAGGGGCGGGCGCTGCTCCGGCTGCGGGCCGGGGTCCGGATCTCGTCCCGCAGCCTGCGTGAGGGCGAACTCCTTTATCAGGCGGCGCAGTTGATCGGCCGCGACATCTCTGGAGGGTGCATGGTCGAGCGTCATGCGCACCCGCGTGAACCAGACCTTCTGCTCCAGCTCCGTGAGGCCGGCCGCGGGCCACGGATCGACGCGGAGTTCGGTCTCGTAGCCGGGGGCACCGTTGGCCTTGAACCAGGCCGCGAACGCCTTCCGTACCCCGGTCCACTCCACCGGGTCCCGCCTCGCCACGAGGACCTCGGCCCCCACGCTCGCCAGCTCCGACTCCAGCCTCACGCACGCCCCCACACCTCACGACCACGTTCAGGTCAACGGTACTGAGATGCAAGGGCTCTGACGCCCTGTGAGCAATCAGCCCTCCGTCTCCTTGATCGCGTCCCGGTACACCCTCGCCGCCGCCCGCAGTGCCGCTTCCGGGTCGACGCCGTCGGCCTCGGCGCGCACCGCAAGTGCCAGCAGCTCGTAGCCGATGCCCTCCCCCTGCGGCAGCGCGACGTCCAGGCCTGCCGTGCGGGCGCGGGAGGCGAGTTTGGCGGTGAGGGCGAGGCCGGGCTGGCCGAGGGGGACGCCCTCGGTGACCGAGGTGCGCTGCTTCTCCTCGGCCTTGGTACGCAGCCAGTGCTCCTTGACGTCCTCCGGGGTGTCGGCCTTCTCGTCACCGAAGACGTGCGGGTGGCGGTGGATCAGCTTGGCGACGATGCCACCGGCCACGTCGTCGATCGAGAACGGCGCGTCCGGGTCCTCCTCGGCGATGCGGGAGTGGAAGACGACCTGGAGCAGGACGTCGCCCAGCTCCTCCCGCAGTTCGTCGCGGTCGCCGGCCTCGATCGCCTCGACGAGTTCGTACGCCTCCTCGATGCCGTACTTCGCCAGACCCTTGTGGGTCTGCCGGGACGACCAGGGGCATTCGAGGCGGATGCGGTCCATGACCTGGACGAGGTCGAGGAGCCGGGCGCCGGGCAGGTCGTAGGAGGCGGGCAGCAGCTCCAGCTCCGGCATCCGCACCCGGCCGGAGCCGGCCAGGCGGGCCAGGCCGTCGGTGAGGGCGGGCTCTCCCTCACCGGTGGCCACGACCACCACCGTCCGCCCGCCCGCGCAGGCGTCGACCAGCTCCTGGGCGGTGCGGGACGCCTCGGCCACGGGTATCCCGGCCTCCCGCAGATACGGCAGCTGCGGGTGCGCGCCGTCCGCGCACAGCACCGCGTCGGCGGCGCGCAGCGCCTGCCAGGCGGGCCAGGACAGCAGGCCGGGCGCGACACGGTGGCTGGTGGTGAGCAGGACGATGCGGCCGGGGGCGGCTTCGGGGCTGGTTGCGTTCACGATCCGAACGTAACCCACGGCGACGAGGGACGGGATCGGTTGTCCACAGGGACAGGGGTGTCGTGTGATCGTATGACCGACAGTCGTCCACAGGCCGCTGCCGTACCGTTACGGCACCCCGGAGACCGCCCGCTACGCCGTCTGCTGCTGCTCTCCCGCCGTGACCTCACGCACCCACGGCGTCTTGGCGTCCACCCGGCTGCTCTTCTGTACGTCCCAGGAGCCGTAGCGCGGGTTGAGATCGACGTGGAGTTCCTCGGAGGCCTTGGACAGGGCCTTCCAGAAGGCGGGCTGGGTGGTGTCGGTGCCGAGCTTCGCGGCGAGCTTCTGCGCCTCGAGCTGGAGGCGCAGGTTGTCGTCGAGGCGCGCGGGCGCGATGCCGTACTTCTGCAGCCAGGCCGTCTGCAGCCCCTTGGTGCCGCCGGCCTGCTGCTCCAGGCCGGCGCGCATCTGCAGGACCTCCTTGCGGGTGACCGCGATGCCCTCGTCCTGCGCGGCGCGGTGCAGCACCCGGTCGAGGACCATGTTGTGCAGGGTGTCGCGGGTGAGGCTGCTGGTGGAGGAGAGGACCTGCTGGTACTGGGTCTCGTCCGGCACCGCGGCCCGCTGCGCCTTGCGTACCTCGTTGACCCGGTTCTCCAGCTGGGCGACGGTGATCCGCTGCCCTCCCACGACGGCGGCCGCGCCGGGGTGCGCATCGTTTCCGCAGGCGGCGAGGAGGGGGGCCGCGGCGGCGATCGCGGCGGAGAGGACGAGCGCAGTGCGACGGCGGCGGTGCAAGGAAACCTCCCGAGGAGATTGTGCGACGGTGCACAAAGTCTTGCGGTGATCGATGGTAGGCAGCGGTCCAGCTCTGGCCAACCCATTCGACCAACGATTCACCACGACTTCAGGCACCGCCGCGCGCACCGGCGGTGCCGTCGTCAGCCGGTGATGGCCACCGGCGCGTCCCACGCGTCACGGTCGACGGTGAGCGTGACGCCGCCGTGCGCCTCCTTGCTGTTGACCATGTACTGGTGGGCGCGGCTGTGGCCGGTGAACAGGGTGGCGCCCCACGGCCAGTCCGCGGTGGTGGTGTTCTGCTTGTCCCACAGCGCGTACCAGAGGTTGCCGGGCAGGTCCGTCCTGTCGGTGGCGGTGGCGACGGCCTTGGCGCTGGAGCTGGTGAAGCCGTAGTAGCCGGCGCGGTACGTCTTGGCGTGCAGTTCCTTGTCGAAGGCGCGGACGTACGTCAGCACGGCGTCGTTGCACGACGTGTTCGTGGTGTCGTACGCCTCCATGTCCAGGTAGATCGGGCTGCCGGCCTTGATGCCGAGCGCCGAGGCCTTGGCCACCGCGTCGTCCGCCTCGGACTTGCCGACGGACGCGGCGGTGGAGGCGCTGATCTTCACGGAGCCGCCGGACCCGCAGGACGGCTGGGCGCCGACGTAGAGCGGGATGAGCTTCCAGCCCATGGCGGTGACGTCCGTGACCCACTTGGGCGTGAGGTTGGGCTGGTTGCAGCCGCGGTTCTTGCCGCCCACGTAGACGGCGGCGGCGCCGTAGAAGCCGGTGTGCCAGGCCTTCATGGTGGCTTCGGAGGGCGCGGTGCAGGTGTCGAAGGCGCGGCCGGTGAACGTCTTCTGCGCGGGCCAGGTGGTGGCGGCCATGGAGGTCTGGGCGGCGATGCCGGCGCCGGCGACGACTGCCGTTCCGGCCACCGCCCATGTGACGTACCTGCGCTTCTTCGACTGCCGATGGCCGGCCATGAAACCCCACCCCTGCTCGTACGTGCCTGGCGAAAACGAAGCGCAACCTATACGGCGCCGCCCCTGCCTTCGGGAAACGCGATCCCCCGAAGATCACAAGGATCCCTCAGGGAACGGCAAAATCTAGCCACGCACCTGTCCCAGCCACTGCAGGGTGCGGCGGATCTCGGCGGCCAGCGGGTGTCCCGGGCCCTGGAAGCGTTCGACGTCCATCAGCAGCCGCGCGAGCGTGTCGTGGGCGGCCGGGCGGTCGCCGAGCGCGAGGAGCAGGTGGCCGATGCGGCGCCGCACGTCGTGGGCGAGCTGTGGGTCGCCGGAGACGTACTGGTTCTCGTAGTAGGGCAGCAGCGCTCGGTACTCGGCGAGCGCCGCCGCCGGTTCGCCGAGCTGCTCCAGGCACTGGGCGGCCTCGTAGCGGAAGCGCAGCGACTGCGGGTCGGCCTGGCCGGCCTCGGCGGCGCGTTCGTCGCCGAGGCGGCGCAGTTCGGGCAGTGCGCGCCGGTACTGGCCGTCGTCCATGAGCGTGGCCGCGTACTGCTTGCGCAGGGTGCGTACGACCGGGGAGTGCTCGCCGTGCTGTTCGGCCGCGGCGGGCAGGATCGCGCCGAGTATGTCGACGGCCTGGGTGATGCGGCCCTCCCCGAGGAGCCGCTTGACCTCGTCGACGGCGGCGGCGACGTCGGGCTTCTCGGCCGTGGTCGGCACGGGTGTCACGGGGGCGGGCTGAGGCGCGGGCGTCAGCGCGCGGTCCGGCCACGGGGCGTGCGGGCGCAGGAAGGGGCGCGTGGGATCCAGCGGCGCCCCGGTGGGCGTCCCGCGCGCGGGCAGGAGCAGCGCCAGGTGCTCGTACACCTCCTGTGCGGAGGCCGGCCGGTGCTGCGGGTCCTTGGCGAGCAGGCGCAGGACCAGTGCTTCGAGCGCCTCGGGGACCTCGGGGCGGATACGGCGCACGGGCAGCGGAGGCTCGTACAGGTGCCGGTGCAGCACGCCGAGCGCCGTGGATCCGGCGAACGGCACGTCTCCGCTGAGCAGTTCGTGCATCAGCACACCGAGCGCGTACAGGTCGGTGTACGGGCCGACCGCGCCGCCCATCGCCTGCTCGGGCGCCATGTAGGCGGGTGAGCCGATCGGCGAGCCGGTGTGGGTGAGGCGGGTGGTGTCGGTGTCCATGACCGAGGCCACGCCCAGGTCGAGCACCGTGACCGTGCCGTCCTGCTTCACCATCACGTTCCGCGGCTTGAGGTCGCGGTGCACGATCGGTACGGCGTGCACGGCGCTCAGCACGGCGCACAGTTGCGCGGCCACCGCGACCGCCCACTGCCACGGGTACGGGTCGTGCTCGGCGAGGTGGTCGGAGAGGTCGGCGCCGTCCACGTACTGCATGACGAGGAACAGCTCCTCGCCCTCGCTGCCCGCGTCGTGCACGGTGACCAGGCCCGGGTGGTCCACCTGCGCGGTGACCCGGCACTCGCGCACGAAGCGGCGGCGCAGCTCGTCCGCCTCCTGCCCGGCCACCTTGTCCGGGCGCAGCAGCTTCACCGCCACGCGCCGGTCGAGTCGCTGGTCGTACGCCGTCCAGACCTGGCCCATGCCGCCCTGCCCGATGAGCGTGGACAGTTCGTACCGGCCGGCGACCACACGTCCTGTCGCCACGGTCACCGTCCGCCCTCGTGGCCGGCGTCCTGCCTGCCCTCGTCATGGCCGTCCTGGTGACCGTCGTGCTTGCGCAGGTAGTCGCTCAGCTCGTCCAGTTCGGCACGCACCTGGTCGATCCGGGCGGGCGCCGGACGCTGAGGCGGCGGGGTCGTCAACGGGGGCCGCGGGACGGGCGTGTGCGCCATCGGGGGCGTGGCGGGCGGGGACGGCGCGGGCGCCGGGGTCTGCGCCCCGATCGTCGCCGAGAACGGCGACGCAGGCTGCGGATAGCCGTACCCGGACAGCGCCCGGCTCGCCTCGTACGCCTTCTGGAGCTTCTGGAAGTGCCGGATGTCCGCCACCAGGTAGTACACGAGCACGAGTGGCAGGACGCCGAGGATCAGGGCCATCCCCAAATAACCACCCGAGGTGTGGACCTCCTCGCCGGGCTCGCTGCCCAGCAGCACGATGGCGAGGAAGTCGGCCGCCAGCACCGCCACGAACAGGCCCCAGTCCAGCGACTTGCGCGTGACGGCGGCCAGCCGCAGCAGCATCGTCCAGGTCAGGAAGCCGAGGCTGAAGATCCCGATCGCCACGAACAGCACACGCATGAAGACCAGCCACCCGGTGTGGGGCGGCTGCTTCACCGGCGGTGCGTAGCCGTGGCCTTGCATGACTGCTCCTGATGCCTGACATGGGTGTACGCGTCCACCCGGCGTGCTCGGCCGGGCGGACGACACCACTCGTGCGATGGTCGCTTCGAGCATATGGCCCGGCGCGGACAACCGGCCCGGGTTGTACCGAACCGTTGTCCGGGCATCGCGGTCAATCAGGCGCGACGGTGCCGTCCGTGAGCCCGTCGTACATCCCGCGCACGAGCTGCTCGCCGAGCCGGCTCGCGTGGCGCACTGCCCGTTCGAACTCGTCGAGTGCGCGGAAACGCGCGCCGTAGCGCCGTTGTTCGTCGAGCGGAAGCCGGGGCAGCTGCAGGCGGCGCACGTCCAGGCGGGTGGCCGTGGACGCGTAACTGCTGGCCTGGCGGTGGTTGGCCGTACCGCGCAGGAAGCCGGAGAGGAACCAGGGGTCGAGCGCCGTGGGATCGGGGCGCAGCAGCACGAGACTGCGCCCCAGGGCGGCGCCGCCGGTCGCCTCGTCGATCACGCGTGCCACCGAACCACCCCCGAGCACCGGTACGACGACGTCGCCCGGCTCGGTCAGCACGGCCTCCTCGTCGCTCTCCGGAAGCGTCCCGGAGGGTGCCGTTCCGGCGAGCACGTCATGGTCGGTGAGAACGGGCACGCGCGCGTGGCCGCCGTTTCCGCCGGTACGCAGCATCAGCGCGCCCCCGCGCGCGAGTTCGCCGACGGTGGTGAGCGGCCAGCGCGCGGGCGACACCGGGTCGGCGGGGGGCGGGGTCAGGTCGGCGGTCAGCCGCAGGGTCTCGCCGAGGCGCTCGCGCACCGCCGCGAGCTGCTCCACGCCGTCGGCCACGGCCGGGGGCGGCAGATGGCGGGCGGGGGCGAGGTCCACGTCGTCGTCGAGCAGTTCGATGACCGGCACGGAACGCGCCAGCCCCGGCCGCTCCTCCAGCCGCCCCGCGCGCTCGAAGGTCCGCCAGGCGTCCAGGACGGTGTCCCGGACCGCCTGCCAGTCCGGCCCGCCCCGCGCCTCGCCCGCGAACCGTCCGGTGTCGGCGAGCAGCACCTCGGGCGCCGCGGGCGTCCGGTCCGGCCGGCGCAACACCCACACGTGGAGCGGGATGTTGTACGGCGGCGCCGCCCCGACCGGCAGCGCGAGCACGGCCCGCAGCGCGCCCCGGCGCAGCAGGTCGGCGCGGATCCGGCGCCCGGAACGGCGGGAGGCGGCGGCCGGCGGCATCAGCAGGACGGCGGTGCCGCCGTCGGCCAGCCGGGCCAGCGCGTGCTGCACCCAGGCCAGCTCGGACTCGGTGCGCGCGGGGAAGCCGTACTCCCAGCGGGGGTCGTAGGCGAGTTCGTCGTGGCCCCAGTTGCGCTCGTTGAACGGCGGATGGCACAGGACGGCGTCGGCGCGCAGCTGCGGGTAGGCGTCGCCACGCAGGGTGTCGCCGACGGCGCCGCGCACGGTGGCCCGGGCATTGAGCGCGAGCCGCAGCGCGGTCAGCGCGGCGAGGTCGGGTGCGCTGTCCTGGGCGTACAGCTCCTGGTCGGGTCGGGCGTCGACGGCGCGCAGCAGGGCGCCGGTGCCGCAGGCCGGGTCCAGGACGGTGCGGGCGGGACCGGCGAGGTCGGCCATGAGGCGGGCCAGTTCGGCCGGGGTGAGCGTGTACTGGCGCGGGTTCGCGTCCAGATGCCGGCCCAGCAGGAACTCGAAGGTCTGCCGCGCCCCCGTCTCGGCGGCCAGCTCGGCGGCGCCGCGCAGGAGGGGGGCGGAGGGGAGGAGTTGGGGGCCGGTCGGGGTGTGGAGGGCGGGTGCGGTGTGGGCGACCTGCGGGGTGCTCCCGGTGGACGGGGTGTGCACGGCGGACGGGGTGTTCACAGCGGGTGGGGTGTTCACGGCGCTCGGAGCCGGGGAGCCGGCCTCGCTGTGAGCCGCCGTACCGGTGTTCACAGGAAGCGGACTGTTGACAGCCGATGGGGAGCCCGCGGAACGGTCGGTGTGAACACCGCGACCGTGCGCGGCGCCGAAGCGCGGGGTGAGCACCTGGTCCAGCGCACCGGGCAGCATCGCGGCCAGCCGCTCGTCGGAGCCGGCGCTCACGTCGAGCCAGACAGTGGGGCGCTCGTGGATGAGCAGCAGGGCGCAGCCCGCATGCACCAGGGCGGTGACCGGCCCCTCGGGGTGGCCGGCGAGCTGCTGCCAGACCCGTTCCCGCAGCGGGACCTCGGCGAGCTTGCCCTGCTTGCGCAGCCAGACCTCCACCTCGGCCAACGCGAAGGACGGGCTGGTCTCGGTGCCGCCGACCGGCTTGGGGAAGTCGGCGTGCCGGCGGCGCCAGTTGCTGACGGCGGCCCGGCCCACCCCGGCGAGCCGGGCGATACCGGCCGCGGTCACCTCTGTCGCGTTGTCCTGCACCGGTCCCACTCCCCCTCGTCCCGTGTGTGCGCCGAGCATACCGGCGTACACAAGATCCCTGCATTCACGCTCGTGTACACAACCAATGATGTTAATCGTGTTGACTCGGTTCACACGCTCTGATCTTATTGACCCAGCGAACGAGCGACCAGCCGGAGGGGGCGGTCGCCGTATCGGGAGGGGTTCCGCCATGGGCATGAAAGGCAAGATCGCGCTGAACGCCGTCGTGGGGGTCGTCGTCCTCGGCGTCGTGTCCGCGAACGCCGGCAGTGACAAGGACTGCGGCTCCGACAGCAGCGGCAAGCGCTCCGCGGCACCCGCCGTGAACCGGCCCCACGGCAAGACGGACTCGGGGGACGCCTCGGCGGCCGAGAAGTTCAAGACGGCCGGCTGCGGCGACCGGAAGAAGCCATGACCCGCCCCCACGCCCACCCGGCGTCCCGCCCCCCGCGGTAGTGGCAGGACCAATCACCGCCCTGTGGCCCTGGCCTCCTCACCCTCATCGCCTCTCACCCGTCCGGCCGTACCTCTTCGACTCCCGGCCGCGGCCCGGCGTCGGCCGGTGCACCCGGTCCCGGACGCCGTACGACATGCCGTACGCACTTCCCCGTTTCACCTCTCTTCCTGAAGGACTGTCATGCGTCTCCCGTCCCGTGTCGTCACCCTGCTCGCCGTCGCGGCACTGCCCCTGGCCCTGTCCGCCTGCTCCTCGGATTCCTCCTCCGACACCGGCGCGAGCGCCAAGCCGGCCAAGGAGCAGAACCCCAACGCCGGTCTGCTCACCGGTACGCAGCTCAAGAAGGCGCTGGCGCCCGCGTCGGCCTTCCCGACCGGGTTCACCCGCGTTGCCGACGGCGCCTCGGACAGCGGGAGCCATTTCCTCGCCCCGTCCAGCAGGAAGACCGCGAAGCCGGACTGCACCAGACTGGAGGGCTCGGCCTGGATCCAGGTGACCGGCTTCGAGGGAGGCGTGTCCTTCGCGCAGGACGACTACGTGAACCACGACAAGACCGAGGAAATCACCCAGGAGATCGACGCGTTCCAGGGCACCACGGCGAAGACGGTGATGAAGGGCCTGCAGTCCGTCGCCACCGAGTGCGCCACGTTCACGGACACGGACACACACGCCAAGGTGAAGGTCGCGGCCCGCTCTGCGGCCGGGCTCGGTGACGAGGCGTACACGATGACGCTGACGAGCGGCGCCTGGGAGAACGGCACCACGCTCATCGCGGCCCGTTCCGGCAACGCCGTGGTCACCGTGCTGTCCACGGCGGGCAGCGACGACGGTGCCGCGACCGCGAAGAAGCTGACCACCGAGATTCTGGGCTCCTTGAAGAAGACCGCCTGATCCGCACGGCAGGCAGGTCCGCCTGAGCCACGGGGCGGACCAGCGAACGCACCCGTCGGCCTACCGCGGGGTGACGACGACCGCCGACAGCACGTCGGCGGTCACGCGGTACAAGCGTCATCGGCCTGGACGCGCCGGGCTGCCGACGCCGGCCCGGGGCCCAACGCGAGGTCACAGCGGGTGGCGCATCCATACGTTGGGCTCTACGTAGACGGCGTACCCCCGCTCCGGTTCGCAGCGGACCGGGACCAGCGCGCCGGGCACCTCGACGTCCCCCGGGGCGTCGAAGGGCAGCCCGGTCCAGCGGCGCCACTCCTGCAGCGAGGCGCCCACGGTCATGGAGGCCGGGGCGATCGAGTCGATGCTGGCGCCGGCCCGGGCGTGGACACGCAGCCACGGGTCCTCCGGCAGGCCGTCGGGGCGCACCCGGTGGGCGTACTCGGTGATCGGGGTGTGCGGTTCGCGGTGCTTGGCGCTCGGGCGCACGGGGGCGACGACCTCGCGGAAGCCGTGGGCGCGGGCGTTGTCCCGCATCGCCGAGAGCATGACGGCGGACAGGCCGTGGCCCTGGGCGTGCGGGGCGATGACCACGGAGATCGCGCTGACCGTGTCCGGGCTGGTGCCGCGGCGCCGGTCGGCGAAGGCCCACAGCAGGATCTCGTCCCAGCCCCGGGCGGGCAGGGTGCCCCGGCCCTCGGCGGCGAGGGAGAAGGGCACGCTGAAGGCGTGGGCCACGACCTCGCCCCGCTCGTCCTCTGCGAACAGCGCGTACTGCGGCAGTTCGGTGGGGATGCGGCCGTAGTGGGCGCTGCCCACGGGGTCGTTGGTCACGAACTCGGGCCATGTGTCGGCCATCCCGAGCACCGCCTGCAGCCGGTCGGGCCGTTCGGCGAGGGTGCTTACCTGTACGTCCATGCAGGTCACCGTAAGCGGCACACACCCGCGGGGACAGCTGATTCAGCCGGTCGCCGAGGGACGGCCGTTCAGTCGGAGTCGGCCAGGAAGAGGACCCGGTCGGCCTTCGGGTCGTACCCGAGCATCGGATGCCCGTGAGCGCCCTCCGGATCCATCAGCACCGGCTTCTCCAGGCGCCGGCCGATCGACCGCAGGAATCCGCACAGGACGTCGAGTCGCTCCTGGCCCTGCAGCTCCCGCAGGTCCACGTCGAAGTCGATCTCCTCGTCCGAGGAGAAGCGGAAGATCGCCACTGTGCCGGGCGCCGGCCATACGCTCAGGTTCGGGCACTCGGCGTCGGCGGGCCGGGAGAGCACGGCCGCCGCCCGTGGCAGCGGGAGAACGCTGCCACCCTCCTCGTAGCGGTACCGCAGGCCGCTGTCCCGTACGAGGTCCAGGACGGCCTGCCAGTCCGCGACCGAGGCGCCGGGCACGCGCAGGTCCGGCAATGCCCCCATCTCCTCGGGGTCGAACCAGTCGGCGACGTCGTCCCAGAGCAGATCAGGCATCCCGCCATGGTGCCTGCCGGGCCGTCACCGGTGCACCCGGGTTTCGGCCGTGGGCAGGCCCGGTTCAGCGCGCCCGGAACCGCTCCGGGGCCTTCGTCGGGTTGCCGCCCGTGGGGAGATTCTGGTTCGGGCAGGCGGTGAGGACCTTCTTCATCGCGGCCTTCTCGGCGGCGGTGACCCACAGGCCGTACTTCTTCTTGACGGCCACCTGGGCGGCCACATAGGTGCATCGGTAGGCCTGGGCGGGCGGCACCCAGGTGGCGGTGTCGCCGTCGCCCTTGCCGCGGTTGGTGCTCGCGTCGACCGCGAGCAGGTTGAGGGGGTCGTTGGCCAGGGCTATGCGCTTGCTGGGGTCCCAGTACTTGGCGCCCTTCTGCCAGGCGTCCGAGAGGGCGACGACGTGGTCGATGTCGACCTGGCTGCGGCCGCGCCGGTAGGTGATGTCCTTGCCGGAGTAGGGGTCGGGCTCCAGGAGGCCGTAGGTGACCTTGCAGGTGCCGCCGGTGAACTTCACGTCCTTCAGGTCGCGCTTGAGTATGTCGTCGCGCGTGTCGCAGGAGTTGGAGTCGGTGTCGGCCCAGGCGGAGCCGAACCGGTCCCGGGAGTAACCGGTCTTCGGTGCGCGGCCCTTGACCGGCAGCGCCTCGGCGGCCGAGAGGGCGGCGCCCCCGCCTCCCGTCCGCTCGGGCCCGGAGGCCCCCTTGCCGTGTTCGGCCTTGCAGCCGGCCACGGCGGCCATCACGACCGCAGCGGTGACCGCCCCACCCCTCAGACGCCTCACGCGCGTCCCCCCTGGCTCGCCCTGGTCCGCCCTCACATCCGGGGCGGATCGTTCCGCCTACCACCGTAACGGCCGTACGGCGTCCCTCCGACGGGGGCCGCCGAGGAGATTCCGTGCAGTCGGTGGTGTGCGGGGGCATCTGACGCCCGGAACGGAGCGCGGGGCGGCGGGGTCGCACGCCCCCTGAAGGCCTGCGACCCCCAAATCCTCCTCGCCGCCTACGAACCCAGGATCGAGGCGAGGAACTCCCCGACCCAGCCCAGCAGTTCGCGGCCGACCAGCGGCTTGCCGCCCACCTTCGCGGTCTTCGGGCGGGGCACCAGCACCTGGTGCACGGCCGGCTTGATGACCGTGCCCGGGTACAGGCGCTTGCCCCGCAGCTCCTGCGACTCGCGCAACTCCACCGGTGCGAAACGGATGTTGGTGCCCTGCAGGACGATCTCGCCGACGCCGCACGCGCGCGCGAGCATCCTGAGCCCGGCCACCAGCAGCAGGTTCTCCACCGGCTCGGGCAGCTTGCCGTAGCGGTCGGTGAGTTCCTCGCGGACCGCCTTGATGTCCTCCTCGGAGTTGGCGGAGGCGATGGCACGGTAGGCCTGCAGACGCAGCCGCTCGCCGGGGGCGTAGTCGTGCGGGACGTGTGCGTCGACGGGCAGCTCGATCTTGACCTCGAGCGGCGGCTCCTCCTCGATCTCGCCGGTCTCCAGCTGCCGCCGGTAGTCGGCTACGGCCTCACCGACCATGCGCACGTACAGGTCGAAGCCGACGCCCGCGATGTGACCGGACTGCTCACCGCCGAGCAGGTTTCCGGCGCCGCGGATCTCCAGGTCCTTCATGGCCACGTACATGCCCGCGCCCATCTCGGTGTGCTGGGCGATCGTGGCCAGACGCTCGTGCGCGGTCTCCGTGAGCGGCTTCTCCGGCGGGTACAGGAAGTAGGAGTAGCCGCGCTCCCTGCCTCGTCCCACGCGGCCGCGAAGCTGGTGCAGCTGGGAGAGACCGAAGGTGTCGCCGCGCTCCACGATCAGCGTGTTGGCGTTGGTGATGTCGATGCCGGACTCGACGATCGTCGTGGAGACGAGCACGTCGAACTTCTTCTCCCAGAAGTCGACGACGACCTGCTCCAGGGCCGACTCGGACATCTGGCCGTGGGCGGTGGCGATGCGCGCCTCGGGGACGATGTCGCGCAGTCGGGCCGCCGCACGGTCGATGGACTCGACCCGGTTGTGGATGTAGAAGACCTGGCCCTCGCGCAGCAGTTCGCGGCGGATGGCCGCGCCGATCTGCTTCTCCTCGTACGGCCCGACGAAGGTGAGCACCGGGTGGCGCTCCTCGGGCGGCGTGGTGATCGTGGACATCTCGCGGATGCCGGTGACCGCCATCTCCAGGGTGCGCGGGATCGGGGTGGCCGACATGGTCAGCACGTCGACGTTGGCGCGGAGCTTCTTCAGCTGCTCCTTGTGCTCGACGCCGAAGCGCTGCTCCTCGTCCACGATGACCAGGCCGAGGTCCTTGAACCTGGTCTCGGAGGAGAACAGGCGGTGGGTGCCGATGACGACGTCCACCGCGCCGTCCTTGAGGCCCTCCAGGGTCGCCTTCGCCTCGGTGTCGGTCTGGAAGCGGGAGAGCGCCTTCACGCTCACCGGGAACTGCGAGTACCGCTCGGAGAACGTGCCGAAGTGCTGCTGCACCAGCAGGGTCGTGGGCACGAGAACGGCGACCTGCTTGCCGTCCTGTACGGCCTTGAAGGCGGCGCGGACCGCGATCTCGGTCTTGCCGTAGCCGACGTCGCCGCAGATCAGGCGGTCCATGGGGACCGACTTCTCCATGTCCTCCTTGACCTCGGCGATGGTGGTGAGCTGGTCGGGGGTCTCCGCGTACGGGAAGGCGTCCTCCAGCTCGCGCTGCCAGGGCGAGTCGCCGGCGAAGGCGTGCCCTGGGGCGGCCATGCGGGCGCTGTAGAGCTTGATCAGGTCGGCGGCGATCTCTTTGACCGCCTTCTTGGCGCGCGCCTTGGTCTTCGTCCAGTCCGCGCCGCCGAGGCGGTGCAGGGTGGGGGCCTCGCCGCCGACGTACTTGGTGATCTGCTCCAGCTGGTCGGTGGGGATGTAGAGGCGGTCGCCGGGCTGGCCGCGCTTGGCGGGGGCGTACTCCACGACCAGGTACTCGCGGGTGGCGCCCTGGACGGTGCGCTGCACCATCTCGATGTAGCGGCCGACGCCGTGCTGTTCGTGGACGATGTAGTCGCCCGGCTCCAGGGTGAGCGGGTCGATGGTCTTGCGGCGGCGGGCCGGCATGCGGGCGCCGTCCTTGCCGGCGGCCTTCTGGCCGGACAGGTCGGTCTCGGTGAGGACGGCCAGCTTGAGCGCCGGGTCGACGAAGCCGAAGTCGATCGAGCTGCAGGAGACGTGCACGACGGAGGGGTTCAGTTCGCCGAGGTCGGCGTCGAGGCGGGCCGCGATGCCCTCGCTGCCGAGCACCTCGACGGTGCGGGCGGCCGGGCCGTGGGCCTCGGTGACGAAGACCGTGCGCCAGCCGTCGGCGAGCCAGCCCTTGGTGTCGGCGAGGGCCTTGGCGGTGTCGCCGCGGTAGGTCTCGGGGGCGTGCATGCCGAGCTTGAGGGTGTCCGCGTCCAGCTCTTCGTCGGCGGCGAAGGGCGAGACGGACCACCACATCATGTCGAGCTCGCGGGCGCGGTCGCGGACGTCGGCGATGGACCACAGGGAGGCGGCGCCGACGTCGATCGGGGCCTCGCCGCCGCCTGCCGTGGCCGCCCAGGAGGCCTGCAGGAACTCCTGGCTCGTCGCCACCAGGTCCGCGGCACGGGTGCGGACCCGCTCCGGGTCGCAGACGACGGCCATGGCGTCCTTGGGCAGGACGTCGAGCAGCAGCTCCATGTCGTCCACCAGGACCGGCGCCAGGGACTCCATGCCCTCCACCGCGATGCCCTCGGCGATCCTGCCGAGCAGTTCGCCCAGCTCCGGGTGCTCCTCGGCGAGGGCACGGGCGCGCGTACGGACGCTGTCCGTCAGCAGCAGCTCGCGGCAGGGCGGGGCCCACAGGCCGTGCTCGGCGACTTCGAGGGAGCGCTGGTCGGCGACCTTGAAGTAGCGGATCTCCTCGACGTCGTCGCCCCAGAACTCGATGCGCAGGGGGTGTTCCTCGGTGGGCGGGAACACGTCCAGGATGCCGCCGCGTACGGCGAACTCGCCGCGCTTCTCCACCAGCTCCACGCGCGCGTAGGCGGCGGCCGCGAGGGCTTCCACGATCTCGTTCAGGTCCGCCGTCCCGCCTGCCCTCAGGGACACCGGCTCCAGGTCGCCGAGGCCCTTGACCTGCGGCTGGAGCACGGAGCGTACGGGCGCCACGACCACGGAGACCGGGCCGGTCTCGGGGTCGTCGGGGCGGGGGTGGGCGAGGCGGCGCAGGACGGCGAGGCGACGGCCGACGGTGTCGCTGCGCGGGCTGAGCCGCTCGTGCGGGAGGGTCTCCCAGGAGGGGTACTCCACGACGCCCTCCGGGGGCAGCAGCGAGCGCAGGGCAGCCGCCAGGTCCTCGGCCTCGCGGCCCGTCGCCGTCACCGCGAGCACCGGGCGGGCGGCCTCGCGGGCGAGGGCGGCGACCGCGAAGGGGCGGGCGGCGGGAGGGCCGACGAGGTCGACGTGCATGCGGTTGCCGTCCGCGGCCGCCGTGATCGCTTCCGCGAGGGCGGGGTCCTTGACGACGGCGTCGAGCAGACCGTGCAGGCTCATGGGGGGTTTTCCGTCCAGAGGTGGGCAACGCAAGTAGCCCGGCGCGGGCGGCAGCCGGGGGTGTCCAGCCTACGACGCTGTCGCTGTGGGCGTCGGAGGCTGTGGACAACTCGGACGGTCCGAGAGCGCGCGCAGCGAAAAGCCCGGTGCCGGGAAGTCCCGTAAGACTTCCCGGCACCGGGTCTTCCCCCGCAACCCCCGTGTGCGGTGGCTGTCGGCCGTAGGGCCTCAGTCCGTCGCGATGGCGTTCAGTACGTTCATCCGGCCCGCCCGGAACGCCGGGATCAGGGCGGCGAACAGGCCCACGAAGGCCGAGCCGATGAAGACGGCGGTGATCGTCGGCCAGGGGATCTCCAGGACCTTCAGGCCTTGCAGCGCGAGGAGCTTCTGGGCGGTCGCGCCCCAGCCCATGCCGAGGCCGAGGCCCAGCAGGGCGCCGAAGACGGCGATCACCACGGACTCCAGGCGGATCATGCGGCGCAGCTGGCGGCGGGAGAGGCCGATCGCCCGCATCAGGCCGATCTCACGGGTGCGCTCGACCACGGACAGGGCCAGCGTGTTCACCACACCGAGGACCGCGACGATGATGGCGAGGGCCAGGAGGCCGTAGATCATGTTCAGCAGCTGGCCGATCTGGTCCTTCAGCGCCTTCTTGTAGTCGGTCTGGTCCCGTACGGTCAGCTCCGGGTGGTCGTCGTGCAGGGCCGCCTTCAGCGCCTTGTAGGCGGTCGCCTGCTGCCCGTCCTCGGCGGTGGCGAAGACCAGCACGTCGAGCGGCATCTTGTCGGCGGGCACGTACTTGGCGAGCGTGGCGAGGGACGTGTACTTGGCGCCCTGGTCGATCACCTCGTCGCTGCTGGTGATCGCGCGGACCGTCAGGTGGGCGGTGGAGCCGTCCTTGAAGGCGACGGTGATCTTCGAGCCGAGGTGGATGCCGTGGGCCTTGGCGAACTTCTCGTGGACGGACATCGAGTCGGGCAGGTAGGCGTCCTTCAGGTTCCCGGCGATCGTCTTCTTGCGCAGGTCGGTCGCGTACGTCGGGTCGGCCGCCGTGATGTCCGTGTCCTTGAGCGTCTGGCCGTCCGGGGTGGTGAAGTCGGCCACGGTCGGCCGGTACTCGGTGACCCGCTTGAGACCCGGGGTCTCCTTGATGGCCTTGACCGCCTGCGGTGCGATGAGGCCGTTCTGCGGGTTGTCCGGCTGGATGATGAAGTCCGTACCGACCGTCTTGTCGAGCTGGTCGGTGGCGGAGGCCACCATGGAGGAGCCGACCACCGACAGGCAGGCCACCAGGGCCAGGCCGATCATCAGGGCCGCGCCGGTGGCGCCGGTGCGGCGCGGGTTGCGCAGCGCGTTGCGCTCCGCCATCCGGCCGACGGGACCGAAGACCCGGAGCATGACGGCGCCGAGGACGCGGACCAGGCCGCCGACGAGGAGCGGGCCGATGACGACGAACCCGATCAGGGTGAGGACGACGCCGAGGCCCAGCCAGGACGAGCCGGCCTTGGCCTTGTCGGCAGTGCCGGCCGCGTAGAGGCTCGCCACGCCGGCGCCGGTGAGGACCAGGCCGATCGCGGCGCGTACGACGCCTGACCTGGCGTCGGCCGGGGCGTGCGCGTCACGCAGGGCGGCCATCGGGGAGACCTTGCCGGCGCGCCGGGCGGGCAGGTAGGCCGCCAGGACGGTGACCACGACACCGAGGAGCAGGCCGGTCACCGGGGTCGTCCAGGCGACCGTCAGGTCATCCGTGGACAGGTGCATGCCGATGTTGCCCATGAGCTTCATCAGGCCGACCGCGATGCCGACACCCGCGCCGACGCCGAGGACGGAGCCGATCACGCCGAGCAGCAGGGCCTCGATGAGCACGGATCGGTTGACCTGGCGGCGGGAGGAGCCGATGGCCCGCATCAGGCCGATCTCACGGGTGCGCTGGGCGACCAGCATCGAGAAGGTGTTGACGATCAGGAAGATGCCGACCAGGAAGGCGATCCCGGCGAAGCCGAGCATCGCGTACTTCATGACGTTGAGGATGCTCTCGACGTTCTTCTGGTTGGCGGCGGCGACCTCCTTGGCGGTCTGCACCTTGTAGCCGTGGCCGAGCGCGGCGGTCACGTTCTTCTTCAGCTGTGCGTCGGTGACGCCCTTGGCGGCGGTGACGTTGACGTTGGTGTACACGCCGGTCCGGCCGACCAGGTTCTGCTGGGCGGTCTTCGTGTCCAGGTAGAAGATCGCCGCGCCGGGGTTGGTGACGGTGAAGGTGGCGATGCCGGACACGCGCGCGTGGTGCGTGCCGACGACGTTGATCATGCCGATGTCGTCGCCGAGCTCGAGGTGGTGCTTGTCGGCGGTGTCCGCGTCGACCATGACCTGGCCGGGGCCCTTGGGCGCCGTACCGGAGGTGATCTTCATGGTGCGGGCGTCGTTGCCGTTCCAGCTGCCGACGATGGTGGGCGCGCCGCTGCTGGGCGACAGCTTGTCCTTGTCGGCGTCGATCACGGTGACCGAGGTGGAGAACACCGTGCCCTCGGCCGCCTTGACGCCCTGGGCCTTGCGGATCTCGCCGAGCACGGAGGCCGGCAGGACCGGCGGCTTGCCGGTGCGGGAGGTGGTCTCGCCGGTGTCGGAGGAGTCCTTGGCGGTGACCGTCACGTCCGACGAGGTCGCCTGGAACAGGTTGTCGAAGGTGGTGTTCATCGTGTCGGTGAACACCAGGGTGCCGCAGACGAAGGCGACCGACAGCAGGACCGCGACCGCCGACAGCGCCATGCGGCCCTTGTGCGCGAAGAAGTTGCGCATCGAGGTCTTCAGGACGGTCATGACGTACGCCCCCGGGCGTCGAAGTCCTTCATGCGGTCCAGGACCTGATCGGCCGTCGGCTGGTACATCTCGTCCACGATCCTGCCGTCCGCGAGGTAGAGCACACGGTCCGCGTAGGAGGCGGCGACCGGGTCGTGGGTGACCATCACGATGGTCTGGCCCAGTTCGTCCACCGAGCGGCGCAGGAAGCTCAGAACCTCCGCACCGGCGCGCGAGTCGAGGTTTCCGGTCGGCTCGTCACCGAAGATGATCTCCGGGCGGGCGGCGAGCGCACGGGCCACGGCGACGCGCTGCTGCTGGCCGCCGGAGAGCTGGGTGGGCCGGTGCTTGAGCCGTCCGGCGAGCCCGACGGTCTCCACGACCCGGTCCAGCCACTCCCGGTCCGGCTTGCGGCCCGCGATGTCCATGGGCAGCGTGATGTTCTCCAGCGCGTTGAGCGTCGGCAGCAGGTTGAACGCCTGGAAGATGAACCCGATCCGGTCCCGGCGCAGCTGGGTGAGCTTCTTGTCCTTCAGGTTGGTTATCTCGGTCTCGTCCAGGTAGATCTGCCCGCCGGTCACGGTGTCGAGGCCGGCGAGGCAGTGCATCAGGGTGGACTTGCCGGACCCCGAGGGGCCCATGATCGCGGTGAACTGGCCCCGCGCGATGTCCACGTCCACGTGGTCCAGGGCGACGACACGGGTCTCGCCGGACCCGTACGCCTTGACGACCTGCCGCGCCCGCGCGGCAACGGCCGTACGCCCTCCAGTTCCCCCGTGCCTGGTAGTGGTCACAGCCGATGTCACGGTATGTCTCCTAAATCGGTCGGCAGGTGTGTCGTCGCGCCCCGGTGTGCCGGTGCGTCGTCCTTGGTACGGCGTCGAGTCTCGCGTGCGGCGGGCGTGCCCCGCGCTGGTGCGAAGCCCCCTCTTGTGCGGGGGAAAACCCCACCCCCGCCGGTTCGGTCAACCGCCCCCCGGCGGCGTAAAGCCAGATTAAGGACGGCACCCCGTCCGTCTCCTCCTCCGGCGGTACGAACCCTCCCCAGGTCGTAGTACGGAGATACCCCTAGGGGTGGTCCACCGCCGGGTGGAGTCGTTCTCAGGGTCGGCTCCACCCTCCGGCCCAGAAAGGCTCCACCCTCCCGTCGCGTCAGGGTCAAGTCCGCGGTGGCGTGGGAAGCTGTCGTACCGGAGATAGGTGCAGGGGGCACGGGAGGGGGATCCGGTGGGGAGTACGACACCCGCGATACGCGACGGCGCCACGACGCAGCAGCGCACCGGCAGGAGGGGCGCGGTCGTCGCCTCGCTGATGCTGGCGACGGCGCTGGCCGCGCTGGACGCCACGATCGTCTCCACCGCCGTACCGCAGATCGTCGGCGACCTCGGCGGGTTCTCCGTCTTCTCCTGGCTGTTCTCCGGCTATCTGCTCGCCGTCACCGTCACCCTGCCCGTCTACGGCAAGCTGTCCGACACCTTCGGCCGCAAGCCGGTCCTGGTCGCGGGCGCCGCCGTGTTCCTGCTGGGCTCGCTGCTGTGCGCCGGCGCGTGGAACATGGGGGCGCTGATCGCGTTCCGGATCGTGCAGGGGCTGGGCGGCGGTGCGTTGCAGGGGACGGTGCAGACGCTGGCCGCCGATCTGTACCCGCTGGCGGAGCGCCCGAAGATCCAGGCCAGGCTGTCCACGGTGTGGGCGGTGTCGGCGGTGGCCGGGCCCGGCCTGGGCGGGCTGCTGGCCGCGTACGCCGACTGGCGCTGGATCTTCCTCGTCAATCTGCCGATCGGTGCGGCCGCGTTGTGGCTGATCGTCCGTCACCTGCACGAGCCCGAGCGGGAGAAGGCCGCACGCGCGCGGGTGGACTGGGCGGGCGCGCTCGCGGTGTTCGCGTGCGGCGGGGTGCTGCTGACCGCGCTGGTGCAGGGCGGGGTGGCCTGGGCGTGGCCGTCGGCGTCCTCGCTCACGCTGTTCGGCGCGGGGTTCGCCCTGGTGGGCGTGGTGGTGTGGGTGGAGCGGCGGGCGGCGGAGCCGATCATCCCGGGGTGGGTGTGGCGGCGCCGGACGATCGCGGCCGTCAATCTGGCGTTCGGCGCGCTGGGGCTGCTGATGGTGGCACCGTCGGTGTTCCTGCCGACGTACGCCCAGTCGGTGCTCGGACTCGGTCCGGCGGCCGCCGGTCTCGTGCTGTGTGTGTGGACGCTGACCTGGTCGGGGTCGGCGGCGCTGAGTCAGCACGTGTACCGGCGCATCGGCTTCCGTGACACGGCGCTGCTCGGCATCGGCATGGGCGCGCTGGTCCTGCTCGCGTTCCCGTTCCTGCCGTATCCCGGGTCCTGGTGGCAGCCGATGCTGCTGATGCTGGCGCTGGGCGCCGTGCTGGGGCTGTTCCAGCTGCCGCTGATCATCGGGGTGCAGTCGACGGTGGGCTGGTCGGAGCGGGGGACGACGACCGCTTCGGTGCTGTTCTGCCGGCAGACCGGGCAGACCTTGGGCGCTTCCCTGTTCGGTGCCGTCGCCAACGGGGTGCTGGCGGCCCGGCTGGGCGGGGCGGGCGACCTGGAGTCCGTCACGCGCGCGTGGGACGGCGGTACGGCTCCGGAGGCGACGCGACGGGCGATCGCCACGGCGGTGCACGCGGTGTACTTCGGCGCGGCCGGGGCCGCGGCGCTGGCCTTCCTGGTGCTGCTGGTGGTGGCGCCGCGGAAGTTCCCGGTGCGGCAGGAGTAGCCGCACGGGAAGCGACGCGATCCTCCCCGACTCGCTTGTTAACGCGGGTAACACCCGAGGTCAGACCCGTCGTGACGTAGTAAGCGCATACCGACCGTCCAGTTTGGCGAAAACCCCGCGCGCCCAAGAACCGGCGAGTAACGTGCGTGACTCCGCTTTCCCCCACCCCCCACCTCCCTGCGGTCCGCCGCCACGGACCCGAGCCACGCAAGGAGCCCCGGGATGTCCTACGACCCGCCGCACCCTCCCCCGTACCCCACCTACCCCTGGCAGCCCCCGCCCCCCGAACCGCCCCGCACCCGCCGCACCCCGCCCCGCGAACCCCTCGGCCACCACAGCGACCTGCGCATCCTGCGCGGCGCCTACCGCTGGCAGCGCCGCACCGCCGCCCTCACCGCGCTCGGCTACTTCACCCTGTTCCTCGTCCTGTCCGCTTTCGCACCGGACGTCATGACGAGGACGGTCGTCGACGGCATCCCGGCCGGCCTGCTGCTCGCCCTCCTCCAACTCCCGGTCACCTGGCTGGCGATCGCCCTGTACGAGCACACCGCGCGCCGCCATGTCGACCCGCTCGCGGACCGCATCCGCAAGGAGGCCGCACTGGACGCACGGCGAGGAGCGGTCCGATGACCGCCTGCGCCGCCCCGGACCTCTCCGGCTTCACCGGCTTCACCGGCTTCGCGCAGACCACGTCGCTGGTCGCCTTCTCCGCCGTCGCCACCCTCACGCTGCTGCTGTGCGTGATGGCCGGCCCGGACCGCGACGACCTCGACGAGTTCTACACCGGCTACGGCTCCCTGTCCGCGCTGCGCAACGGCCTGGCCATAGCGGGCGACTACATCTCCGCCGCCACCGTCCTGGGTACCAGCGGCGTGATCGCACTGTGCGGCTACGACGGTGTCGTGCTCGCCCTCAGCACGGCCCTGTCGCTGATGCTGCTGATGTTCCTGCTGGCCGAACCGCTGCGCAACGCGGGCCGGTTCACCATGGGTGACGCGCTGGCCCGCCGGATGCCGGGCCGCTCGGTGCGGATCACCGCCTGTGCGGTGACGATCGCCTCGCTGCTGCCGCTGATGCTGGTCCAACTCGCGGGCACCGGACAGCTGATGGCGTTCATCCTGGGCTTCTCGAACGAGTCGCTGAAGACCGGCTGCGTCGTCGGACTCGGCGCACTGATGATCAGCTACGCGGTGATCGGCGGCATGAAGGGCACCGCCCTCATCCAGATCCTGAAGATCGTGATGCTGGTCGGTTCGGGCGCCGTGGTCGCCGTGCTGATCCTGCGCCGCTTCGACTGGGACCCGGGCGCCCTGTTCGGCGCCGCGGCACAGCAGAGCGGGGCCGGACCGGCCTTCCTGCACTCCGGGCTCGAGTTCGCCGGGCACCGGGGCGCCCGCCTGGACATGATCACCTCGGAGCTGACCATCGTGCTCGGCGGCGCCTGCCTGCCGCACATCACCATGCGCATGTACACCGCCTCCAGCGCCCGCCAGGTACGCCGCTCGCTGTCCTGGGCGGTGTCGATCGTGGCGCTGTTCGTCCTGGTCATCACGGTGATCGGGTTCGGTGCCACGGCCCTCGTCGGCCGCGGCGCGATCGCGGCGGCCGACCCGCAGGGCAACACGGCCTATCTGCTGGGCTCGCGGGCGGCGTTCGGCGCCGACGTGTCGGCCACGGAGACCTTCCTGTTCACCATGGTCACCACGGCGATCTTCCTGACCCTGCTCGCCTCGGTGGCCGGGATGATCCTCGCCTGCGCCAACTCCCTGGCCCACGACGTGTTCGCCGCCCGGGTCCAGGAGATGCCGGCCCGCCGGGAGATGGCCCTGGCCCGGCTGTCCGCGCTCGCCATAGGCGTCCCGACGATCCTGCTGGCCACCATGGTGCAGAAGTACAGCCTGCAGCCCCTGGTCACCCTCTCCTTCTGCCTGGGCGCCTCCGCCCTGGCGCCCGCCCTGGTGTACGGCCTCTTCTGGCGCCGCTACACCCGCAGCGGGCTGATGGGCACGCTGCTCGGGGGCTCGCTGACCGTGCTGCTGCTCATGCCGGGCACCAACCTCGTCTCCGGCTCGCCCGTCTCGGCGTTCCCGCACGCCGACTTCAACTGGTTCCCGTTCACCACGACCGGCATCGCCTCCATCCCGGCCGGCTTCTTCTTCGGCTGGCTGGGCACGGTCGTCTCGGGCCGCCGGAAGGCGGAGGAACAGCGGCGCCAGTACGAGGCCGTGGAGGGATGGATCCTCGCCGGGGCGGTACGCAGAGGCAATTGACGACGTCCGCGCGGGGGGGCGCTACTCCAGGGTCGCCCTGCCCGTCAGCGAGATGAGGCTGTTGCGCACGTGGTCCATGTGCGCCTGGACGTCGTCCCAGGTCTCGCTGTGCTCGCGCAGCACCCGCTCGGTGTCCAGGGCGATGCGCTCCTCGCGCGCGTGTGCCTCGGTGACGACGTCCGCGGCCCGCGCGCACGCCTCGTCCTGGCAGCGGCGCGCGAACTCCGCCGCCTCGCCGAGGGCGCGTTCCGCCTCGGACAGGGCGGCCTCGGCGCGGGTGATCCGCTCGGCGGCATCGGCCTCGAACGCGGCCGCCCGCTCGGCGTCCTCGCGTTCCGTGGCCTCCCACCGCTCGGCGTGCTCCCGGGACTGCTCGGCGAGCATGCCGGCGGTGCGCTGCCGTACCTCCCGCAGCGCGTCGAGCGCCTCCGCGCGCGCTTCCTTCACCTCGAGCCGGGCGCCGACGCGCAGGTCGTCGGCCTCCGCGCGCGCCGCGAGGAGGCACTGGCGGGCGCGTTCATCGGCGTCCGCGCGGAGCGCGTCCGCCGCTTCCTGCGTCTCCTGGCACAGGCCGAGGGCTTCCGCCTCGGCCTGCGCGACCTGCTCGTGCGCTTCGCGCCGCGCACGGTCGCGGACGCCCGCCCCCTCCTGCAGCGCGAGCTGGTGGAGGAGCTGTGCCTGCTCTCCGAGGGTCTCGTAGGTCTGGGGAGCGAGCTGCGCGACCGCCTCGCGCAGCCGCGCGGCCTCCGTACCCATGTCCTTGGCGAGCACGGTCAGCCGCGCGGCGCGCTCCCACGCGGCGTCCCGGTCCAGCGACAGCGCCTCCATGAACGCGTCGACCTGATCGGGGCGGTAGGCGCGCCCCCGGACGGTCGGGAAGCCGTGCGGCGTCATCGATGCGCTGCTCACCCTGGGAACCCCTCTCCACCGGACATACACGACAGGACGATGTGGCGCACATCTTGATGGATCGGATGTAAGTGGGCATAACGCGACACTCCGCAGACATGTCACGGTCGAAATCTCGTGGCATGTCGCACTTCTCGATCCACGTGTCCGTCCGGGGGCGCGGGCGGGGCGTCTAGAGCACGTCCTCCTCCAGGGTGACGATCATGCTGCGGACGGGCGCGAGCTGCTGGAGGTGCGCCGCGTCGGCGGCGGTCGCGCTTCCCTCGGGGGAGGCGAACGCGGCGCGCAGATCGTCCAGCGAGTCCCACTCCAGCGCCGCGACCAGGTAGTACGGCTCACCACCGCGGACGGGAGCGAGGTCGCGGCCGACCGTGTAGCGGCGCAGGCCGGACAGGCGGCGGGCAAGCGGGATGTGGACCTCGCGGTAGTGCCGCTCGAACGCCTCCGGATCGGCCGGCCTCTCGTACAGGGCGAGGAAGCGGACGGTCATCCCGCCACCCTCCGGTGCCGCGTGAGGACGGCGGCGCCGACCCGTTCGGCCGACACGCACGCGAGGTCCGCCGGCGGACTCCCCGCGGGGAACAGCGGCCGCCCCTCGCCCAGGACGACCGGGATGGTCATCAGCCGGTACTCGTCGACCAGGTCGGCGGCCCGCAGCGCCTGGACGACCGCCAGGCTCCCGGTCACGACCACGTCCCGCCGCTCGGCCCGTACGGCCTCCAGCAGATCGCCCTCCAGGAGGCGCGAGTTGGACCACGCGGACACGTCGGGCGCGGTGCGGGAGACGACCAGCTTCGGCGCGGCGTTCATCCGCGCGGCGAACGGATCGTCCCGTCCGGGCCACAGCCGCGCGAACAGCTCCCAGGTGGTACGGCCCAGCAGCAGGACCCCCTCGTCCAGGACGCGGCCGAGGCGGAACTTGTCCCCTGCGACCGCCTCGGGGCCGTGCCGGAAGATCCAGCCTCCGTAGGCGGTGCCCGCGGCCCCGTCCGGGTCGGACATGATCCCGTCCAGGGTGATGAACTCGATGACGATCACGCTCACGGCGCTTGTCCCTTCGCTCGGGTGCTTCACCGGTACGTACCGGCGCCACCCACGGGACTCATCGCTCCGAAGGGAACTACTTCGAAGAAAGTTACGGAGCGGGCGGCGCGAACGCGGTCAGCACGCGCGGGTCGGCGAACACGACGTTGCGCGCGACCCGGCCGCCGGTGACCGTCAGGACCTGCACGGTGTGCAGCACATGGCCGCCCTCGGGCGCCGGCGCGTACGCCGCGAACGCCGGTTGCCCGTTGGCCGCCACGCCCCGCACACGCCAGCCCGTGCCGCGCAGCGCGAACACCCGCTCCATGAACCGGCCGTAGTCCCGGCCGCCCCGGTACCACAGCGGCACCGGCGGCATCTCCAGAACCGCGTCCTCGGTGAGCAGCCGGACGAGCGCCGGCACATCGGCGGCCTCGAAGGCGCGCACGTACCGCTGCACCACCGCCCGCACCTCGGGATCGTCCGGCTCGGTGACCTCACCCGCCCCACCGGCGCCCGCGACCGCGGCGCGCGCCCGCTGCAGTGCGCTGTTCACGGCGGCCACGGACGTCTCCAGCTGGCCCGCGACCTCGGCGGCGGAGAACTCCAGCACCTCACGCAGCACCAGGACCGCCCGCTGCCGGGGCGGCAACAGCTGCAGCGCGGCCACCAGCGCGAGCCTGAGATCCGTACGCGCCTCCACGTCGAACCGCGCCTCGGGGAACGGCTCCAGCCAGGGGATGTCGAGCGCCGGCGTGAGCGGTGCGCCCGGATCCTCGCTCGGTGCCCCGAGCCCCGACGGCAGCGGGCGACGGGCGCGGCCGTCGAGAGCGGTCAGGCAGGCGTTGGTCGCGATCCGGTAGAGCCAGGTCCGCACCGAGGCGCACGCGGGGTCGTACCGGTCCCTGGCCTTCCAGGCCCGCAGCATCGTCTCCTGCGTGACGTCCTCGGCCTCGTGGAACGAGCCCAGCATCCGGTAGCAGTACGCCACCAGCTCACCCCGGAACGGCTCCAAGTCCACCCGCCCATCATGCCCTTCACACGCGCGTGAAGGGCATGATGCGATCGGACTCCTCAGGCGCGGACTACAGCAGCCCGTCCCACATCTGCTCCAGCAGCACCGACCACCAGCTCTCCGGCGAACCGAGCGCCGCCGGGTCCAGGGAGGCCAGCTGGGCCTGGAAGTCGACGGTCCAGCGGCCCGCCTGCTCCTGGTTCAGCCCGAACCTGAGCCGCCACATCCGGCCCAGCAGCGCCAGGCAGCGCGCGAACTCCGGCAGCCCGGTGTTCACGAACTGCGGCGGCACGGGCGCACCGCCCGGGCCCGCCTCCACGGGCACCGCGACGATGTTCGCCGTCCCGTACTGCACACAGATCGCCCGGCCGAAGTCCGTGCCCATCACCAGGTACGAGCCCGCGTCCGGGGCCGGCTGCACCCCGCGCTCGGCCGCCAGTTCCGCCAGCGTCGGCACCGGACGGCCCGGCTGGGCCTGCGCCCAGAAGAACGGGGCCATGTCCGCCGGCAGTCCGGCCACCACCAGCGTGTGCGCCACGATCGGCGGGACACCCTGCCGCGACACCGCCTGCTGCTCGAACCGGAAGACCCCCGGCCCGAACGCCGCCGCCAGCTCCTGCGCGATGCTCTCCGGCGGGACGGGCTGCACAGCCTGCACCGGCGGCAGTGGCGCCCGCACCGGCGCCGGCCGCGCGGGACCGTCCGCCACCTGGTGCAGCTCGCCCTGGTGCGCCAGCAGCTGCTGCATGCCCTGCTGCCGGCTCGCGTGATCCGTGCCGTACGGCGCGATGCTCGTGATCCGCGCCTGCGGCCACTGCTCCCGGATCATCCGCGCGCAGTACGCACCCGGCAGCTCGCACGACTCCAGCTCCGTGTGCAGCTCCAGCACCTGGTCCGGCGGCACGTTCATCGCCCGCAGCTCGTGGAAGATCTGCCACTCCGGGTGCGGCGTACCCGGCGCCGAACGCCGGATCAGCTGCTGCTCCGAACCGTCCTGCGCGCGGTAGCGCAGCACGGCCTGATAACCCGGGCCCACCGTCGGCTGCCCCTGCTGCGGGTAGCCGTACGCCGGAGGCTGCCCCGGAACGGGCCCGCCCGGCGCCGGCATCGCACCCGGCGGCACGGCGCCCGGCGGCATCGGCTGCGGGGCACCCGGGACGCCGGGCGGCATTCCGGGAGCGCCCGGCGCGCCGAGGGCGCCGGGGGCCGGCGGCGGCAGGGGCGCGCCCGGGCCGCCCACGGGAGGCGCGGCCAGCACGGTCTCCGCGTGGTGCACGGCACCGCGCCCGCCTCCGGAAGCACCGGGGGCGCCGGGCATGCCCGGGGGCTGGGGTGCGCCGGAGGCCGGAGGCATGCCGGGGGTGCCTGGTGCCGCGGGAGCGCCGGGCGGGTGCGGCATGCCCGGGGCGCCCGGAGGCTGCGGTGCGCCCGGAGGCTGCGGCGCACCTCCTCCCATCTGATGCGGGTCGGCCAGCATCGTGGCCGCGTGGTGCACGTTGCCCGGAGGCGTGCCACCGGGAACGCCCGGCGCACCAGGCGGGTTCGGGGCGCCCGGCGCGTTCGGGGCAGCGCCCGGAGGACCCTGCATCTCAGGCCCCTCGGGCCCGAGCGCCGACACCAGCTGCGTCGGCACGTACCCGCCCGCAGGCGCGGGCGGCGGAGGCGTGCTCCCCGGGCGTGCGCCCGGCGTACCCGGAGCGCCAGGAGCGCCCGGGGGCGGAGGCGGCGTGCCCGGTCCGCCACGCGCCTTGCGCGGCGGCGGTGCGGCCTTGCTCGTCGCGGCGTCCGCGATGTCCCCGGCATGCGGCGCGAGCGGACGCCCCGGGGCGCCGGGGCCCGCCGGAGGCTGCGGCGCGTTCGGGACGGCGCCCGGCGACTGCGGATACCCGTACCCGGGGTCACCCTGCGGACCACCGGGAGCACCCGGCGCGCCCGGGCCCTGCGGGTAGCCGTACTGCGGGGCGCCGGGAGGCGGCGGCGGAGGCGTGCTGCCCTGCGGAGCACCGGGCGCCACAGGGGGCGCGGGCGGACCGCCCGGCGCCGGAGAGTAGGAGGGCGCACCCGGCGGGGGCGTGCCCTGTGCCGCCGGACCCTGCGGATAGCCGTACGACGGCGCACCCGGAGGCGGCGGAGGCGTGCTGTTCTGCGGCGCACCCGGCACGCCAGGAGCAGCGGGCGCCCCGGGCACACCAGGCGCGCCCGGCGCCTGCGCGAAGCCGGGCGCCCCCGGAGCACCACCCGGAGCGGGCGCACCGCCCTGCGGGAAGTTCTGCGCACCCGGCGCGTTCGGCCCGTCGAGCGCCGGCGCGACCGCGGTCGGCGGCAGCTGGCTGCCCCCCGACATCAGCGCCGTCTTCGCCTCCGGCGCCACCGCCGGCGGCCGCGGAGCCTCGACGTCCGCATCGCTCAACGGCGGCGCGAACACCGTCGCGGGCAACGGCACCGAACGGTCCTCACCCGCATCCGCGTTGGTGTCCGTACCGGCCCACGGCGTGGCCCCTTCAGGCACCTCCGCCACACCCGGCGCCCCGCCGGGCGCACCCACGCCCGGCGCACCGGCACCGGCCGCTGCCCCGGCATGCGGCCACGACGCACCGCTCCCGAACCCACCGGCCGTACCCGCACCGTCGATGCCGGCCCGCGCGTCGGCAGCCGCAGGCACCCCGGCCTGCGTCTCGGCAAGCGCCCCGCCCCCGGCGGAACCCCCACCCACAGAACCGGAGCCGACACCGGAGCCGGCCGCAGCCGCGGCGCCCGCATCCTGCGCCGACCCCGCCCGACGGTCCGGAATCCCCAGCTTGTCCGCCGCCTCCTGCAGCCACTCCGGCGGACTCAGCAGGAACGACGTCTGGTTCAGGTCCACCCGGGCAGCCGCCGGCGCCGGCACCGCGTCCTCGACCTCCGCGCGGCCGTACTCCTCCTCGTACCGGCGGATCACCTCACCCACCGGCAACGCAGGCCACAGCGTCGCCTCGCCACTGTCCCGGGCGATCACCAGCCGCTGCGCACCCGCGTCCGAACGCGGGCCCTCCGCACGGTCCTCGCCCCAGACCACGAAGCCCAGCTCGAACTCCCGCACCCGCACCTCACGATGCTGGTACGCGGGAACGTCACCGTTGATCCACTCCTCGGCGCGCTCCTGCGCCTGTGCGAACGTCACCATCGCGAAGCTCACTCCCCCGCCGAAGAGACCGGAACGGCACGCGCGAAACCGCCGTCCACCATCAGGTTCGCCACTGTCTCCAACTCCGGCGGATTGCCCGCCAGACGCGACAGGAAGGCGTCGAAGTCGTCACCGCACGGCAGCAACAGGCGCTCCACCCGCTCCGCCGGGGACCACGACGGATCCACGTCCCGCACATCGTCGTACGCGCAGAACCACACCGAACCGACCCGCTCGCCCTTCACCTTCACCGCGACCAGACCGCCCTGCACGAAACCGACAGCAAGGTAATCCTTCGTCAGATGGTCACGCAGGCACTTGTTGACGTACACCAGGTCGTTGACCGCCGCCTCGTCCCGCACCGTGAAGAACGGCTGATCCAGCAACAGCCCCAGCTCGGCGTCCAGCGCGGCGCCCACCGGCGCGGCGCCGCCCGCCGCCTTCAGGAACGAACGGTAGGCACCCGGCAGGCGATAGCCCAGGTCCTCCTCCACGCCCTGGACCTGCGACTCCGTCACCGCCACACCCGACTTCGACAGCCCGAAGTGCGCCGGACGCGTCTCCTGCAACGGCCGCGTACCACGCTTGCCCTGGTCCACCCGCGCCGTCGCCACACCACCGTGATGCCGCAGCAGCGCCTTCACCTCGACCGGAACCAACTCCAGCCGCCGCGAACCCACCACGTGATGCCACGTCCAGCCGTGCGGCGTAGCCACCGCCGGCACCGTGTCCCACAACTCGTGCCCCGACGCCGCGAGAGCCGCGTTCGCCGACACGTAGTCCGTCAGCCGCAACTCGTCGACGCCGAAACCCTCCGGCGGATCGGCGATCTCCGCCGCCGCGCGCGCGTACGGCGCGAAATCCGGGTAACCGCGCTCGTCGATGCGTACCCCTCTCGGGTGACGTGCCGCCCGGACCGGATCCGGGAAGTGCACGACCTGCCCGGCATAGGCCGCGTTCGGCGGCGCGGCTTGCTGCCCGAGCCGACCTGTCGTCATGGCGGTTGCCCCCTGCGGCGTTCTCTCTGGCCTGAACGGCGGTGTCGATCGCGGATGGCGACAGCCTATGCGGTACCCGAACCCCGGTCACCGGCCCTCCACCCCACTCCTGCACTTCCCACCTCCCCTTTCGTGACCAGCCGTCACCCCGTCGTGACAGCCCGCCCAAACCCGGGCGTGTCGCGCCGCCCCAGCTTCCGCACCAGCCACGGCATTTGGCACTCTGTGTCCTTCGGGGGGATGCCCGGGGAGGGGAAGACGATCATGAATACCTTGCAGACCGGAGGTAACGACGTGCGGGCCGGTGACCCTCGCATCGGCTGGAGCGGCACCGACACACCCCCCGCCCCCGCCCTCCTGCACCGCCGCGACGGCATCCTCCCCACCGTCGCCGCCGCCCTCTCCGTACGCGGCTCCACCCTCACCGGCACCGCCGCCCGGGGCGACCAGCCCCCGCCCCTCCACCCCCTCGTCCAGGACTTCCTCGACACCCTCACCAGCACCCAACGCGACCGCTTCACCGGCCGCTGCGCCGAAACCATCCTCATCTCCCGGCACATCGCCGCCGCCGACGCCACCCGCAGCAAACGCGCCGCCCGCAAACCCATGACCAACGGCGAAGCCCGCAAAGTCCTCAGGCAGGCCAAACTCACCGCCCGCCGCATACGCGAGGACGGCGACCCCCTCCACGGCAGCTTCGCCGCCCCCTGCCGCGCCTGCACCGCCCTCAGCGCCCACTTCGGCGTCCGCATCGTCGACCCGACCACCACCGACGGCTGACACCCGGGCCCGCCCCGGCACCGACCAGCACCACACAGCCAGCACCAGCCGGCACGACGATCGAAGGGCCGATGCACCCAGACCGCACCTCGTCCACCCGCTTCCCCGTACCCGTCGACGCCGCCCTGCGCGCCGCCGGCTGGCAACCCGGACGCTGGGACATAAAGCAGGCGGAGATCTGGGCCGACACCCTGCGCGAGCACACCTCACCCGCCGGACACCGGCACACCGTCTTCCCCGCCGCCGTCGAAGCCTGGGCCGAATTCGGCGGACTCCGCATCAAACCCGGCGGCCCCGGCCGCCAGGTCGCCCCCGCCACCCTCCACCTCGACCCGCTGCACGGCCTGCACCACGCCCGCACCCTCGGCGACCTCGGCCGCGCCCTCGGCACCGAAGTCAGCCCCCTCGGCGAGGAAGCCGACACCGCGGCCCTCCTCGCCATCGACAGCGAAGGCCGCGTCTACACCCTCGACCACACCGGCGACTGGTACGCGGGCCCCGACATCGACCACGCCCTGTCCACCCTCATCGCCGGCACCGAGCCTGTACGCCTGACCGTCGCCTGACCCACCGCGCGCCTCGGGCTACGCCGCCGGAATTACCGCCGACACCCGGAAACCCCCCGCATCCGTCGGCCCCGAGACGAACACACCGCCCAGCGCGACGACCCGCTCCCGCATCCCCACCAGGCCGTTGCCACCCGACGGCAACCGCGCCGCCGACGCCGACCCGGGCTCCGGCGGCTCGTTCTCCACCTGCATCGCGATCTCCGCCGCCCGATGCGCCAGCCGCACATACGTCTTCGCGCCCGCCGCATGCTTGTGGACGTTCGTCAACGCCTCCTGCACGACCCGGTACGCCGTCTGCTCGACCTCCGCCGCATACAGCCGCACCTCCCCCTCGACCGAGAGATCCACCACCATCCCGGCCGCCGCCGACTGCCCGACCAGCTCCTCCAGCTCCGACAGACACGGCCCGTCCCCGGCCGCCTCCTCGGCAGCCGCCTCCGACACCGCCTCCGCGACCGCCACCCCCACCACGGCCAACGGCACCGACGCCGCACGCCGCTCCGCACCGTCACCGGCCCGCAGCACCCCGAGCATCTCCCGCAACTCGGTCAACGCCTGCCGCCCCATGTCCCCCACCAGCGCCGCGTTCCGCACGGCCTTCTCGGGGTCCTTCCGCGCAACCGCCTGCAGCGCCGCCGCATGCACCACCATCAGACTCACCCGATGCGCGACCACGTCATGCATCTCCCGAGCGATCCGCGTGCGCTCCTCGTTACGCGCCCACTCGGCCCGCTCCTCCGCCCGCTCCGCGAGCAACTGAAGCTCCCGCTCCAGACTGTCCGCCCGCTCCCGCAGACTCTCCATCAACCGGCGGCGCGCCCCCACGTACAACCCGAGCAGCACCGGCGGAGCCGTCAGCCCCAGGGACGTCGTGATCGAAGCGAACGGAACGAACCAGTCGCCCAGGGTCAGATCACCCCGCGCCATGTCCTGCCGCACCCGCACGAACGTCACGATCATCGTGCCCAGCAACGACATCCCCGCCAGCGCCACGATGATCCGCCGCGGCAACTCGCACGCCGCCAGCGTGTACAGGCCGACGATGCCCATCAGGAAACCCATCTGGGCCGGCGTGATCGCGATCGCGACCAGCACCACGGCGATCGGCCACTTCCTGCGCACCAGCAGCACCGAACCGGCGATCAGACCGAAAACGATCCCCACCGACACCGGGATCCCCGCGTCCCGCGCGAACGGAATCCCCTCCGCGCCGCACTCCACGGCGGACACCAGCGCGAGACTCCCGTCGAGCACCGCACTGCGCCACCTGCCCCACCACCATGGGCCGGTCAGGGCCCTGGCATGCTCTTCCCCCGTCGCGGTCATGCCTCCAGCCTACGGGCGCGGGCAACGGCATTTCCGGTGACTTTCGCCTACCGGCGCGGACCACACTTCGCAATCGAGCGGCAGCGAAACCCGCTGGTATCCCGCGAACTACCGAACGTCACCCGTTCACACCCGGAGGCGAACATTCCGCCCGGACGGTATGTACACGGCACCGACTTGTATCGTCGCGTCGAAGGCTGATGGTGCGGCATAGTAGGTGCCGCAGCCGCAGCGGATTGATCAAATGTCCGTTCCGGCCGGATATGCCATCCCCTGTGGTGTAATTGGCAACACGGGTCACTTTGGATGATTTGTTCCAGGTTCGAGTCCTGGCAGGGGAGCACAAGCACACTTCGGGTCCTGACCGGTGACAACACCGGCAGGGCCCACTCTCATATCCCCCCAACCCCACCCCGGTATCCTTCGGCTGTCACCCCCACCATCCAGAGCCGAAGGGCAACCCCGTGAGCGCCATTCGCCCGGCAGCCGTCGTCGTTCTCGCAGCGGGTGAGGGCACCCGTATGAAGTCGGCCACACCCAAGGTCCTGCACCAGATCTGCGGCCGTTCCCTGGTGGGCCATGTGCTGGCCGCCGCCCGCGAGTTGGACCCCGCGAACCTGGTGGTCGTCGTGGGCCACGCCCGTGAGCAGGTCGCCGCGCACCTGACCGAGATCGATCCCGGCGTGCGGACGGCCGTTCAGGCGGAGCAGAACGGCACCGGACACGCCGTCCGCATGGGGCTCGAAGAGCTGGGCGGGGGGGTCGACGGGACCGTCGTGGTCGTGTGCGGGGACACCCCGCTGCTCACCGCCGAGACGCTCCAGCAGCTCGCCGCGACCCATCACGCGGACGCCAACGCCGTGACCGTGCTGACCGCCGAGGTCCCGGACGCGACCGGCTACGGCCGTATCGTCCGCGACGACGCGAGCGGTGCCGTGACCGCGATCGTGGAGCACAAGGACGCCACCGCCGCCCAGCGGGCGATCCGGGAGATCAACAGCGGGGTGTTCGCCTTCGACGGGCAGCTGCTCGCGGACGCGCTGAAGAAGGTACGGACGGACAACAGTCAGGGCGAGGAGTACCTGACGGACGTGCTCGGGATTCTGCGGGAGGCCGGGCATCGGGTGGGGGCGTCGGTCGCCGGTGATCACCGGGAGATCGCCGGGATCAACAACCGGGTGCAGCTGGCCGAGGCTCGTCGGATTCTCAACGACCGGTTGCTGACGCGGGCGATGCTGGACGGGGTGACCGTCGTGGACCCGGCGACGACCTGGGTCGACGTGACCGTGAGCTTCGAGCAGGACGCCGTGGTGCATCCGAACACGCAGCTGCTCGGTTCGACGCACCTCGGTGAGGGTGCGGAGGTCGGGCCGAACAGCCGGCTGAAGGACACCCGGGTGGGTGCCGGGGCTCGTGTGGACAACACGGTGTCGGACGGTGCGCGGATCGGTGAGCAGGCTTCCGTGGGGCCCTACGCGTATCTGCGGCCGGGTACGCGTCTCGGCCTCAAGGCCAAGATCGGTACGTACGTGGAGACGAAGAACGCGTCGGTCGGTGAGGGGACGAAGATTCCGCATCTGTCGTACGTCGGTGACGCGACGATCGGTGACTTCTCGAACATCGGTGCCGCGAGTGTGTTCGTGAACTACGACGGTGAGAACAAGCACCACACGACCGTGGGGTCGCACTGCAAGACGGGTTCGGACAACATGTTTGTGGCGCCTGTCACGGTCGGGGACGGTGCTTACACCGCCGCCGGGTCCGTGATCACGAAGGATGTGCCGCCCGGTTCGCTGGCCGTGGCCCGTGGTCAGCAGCGGAATATCGCGGGTTGGGTGGCCCGGAAGCGTCCCGGGAGTGCTGCCGCGAAGGCGGCCGAGGCCGCGACCCGGAAGGGCGAGGGCGAGGACTGACCGGAAACGGGTGCGCCTGACACGGCGTACCGTGATAAGTGCACATCCGCACGAGTGCATACCCGCTGCTGAGACACCTCTGAGGAGACAGTGCTGTGACCGGGATCAAGACGACCGGCGAGAAGAAGTTGATGTTCTTTTCCGGCCGCGCCCACCCCGAGCTTGCCGAGGAGGTCGCCCAGCAGCTGGGTGTCGGGGTCGTCCCGACGAAGGCCTTCGACTTCGCCAATGGCGAGATCTACGTCCGTTACCAGGAGTCGGCTCGTGGTGCGGACTGCTTCCTGATCCAGAGCCACACGGCTCCGATCAACAAGTGGATCATGGAGCAGCTGATCATGATCGACGCGCTGAAGCGTGCGTCGGCGCGGTCCATCACCGTCATCGTGCCGTTCTACGGTTACGCGCGGCAGGACAAGAAGCACCGGGGTCGTGAACCGATCTCGGCGCGTCTGGTCGCGGATCTGATGAAGACGGCCGGCGCCGACCGGATCCTGACGATGGATCTGCACACGGACCAGATCCAGGGCTTCTTCGACGGGCCGGTGGACCACCTGTTCGCGCTTCCGCTGCTGGCGGACTACGTGGGCGAGAAGGTGGACCGGGGCAAGCTGACGGTGGTGTCTCCGGACGCGGGTCGTGTGCGGGTGGCGGACCGTTGGTGCGACCGGCTGGGTGCGCCGCTGGCGATCGTGCACAAGCGGCGCGACAAGGACGTGGCGAACCAGGTGACCGTCCACGAGGTCGTGGGTGAGGTCAAGGACCGGGTCTGTGTGCTCGTGGACGACATGATCGACACCGGTGGCACGATCTGCGCGGCCGCGGACGCGCTGTTCGCGCACGGTGCGGAGGACGTCATCGTGACGGCGACGCACGGCGTGCTGTCGGGTCCGGCGGCGGACCGGCTGAAGAACTCGCGGGTGAGTGAGTTCGTGTTCACGAACACGCTGCCGACGCCGGCGGAGCTGGGCCGGGATCTGGACAAGATCACCGTGCTGTCGATCGCTCCGACGATCGCGAGTGCGGTGCGTGAGGTGTTCGAGGACGGGTCTGTGACCAGCCTCTTCGACGAGCAGTGAGGTTTCTGCAGGTCCGCCGGGCGGGCTAGCTGAAGATCCTTTTGGTACGGCCTCCCCTGCCGAGTAGACTGCTGCAGTTGCTCGGCGAGGGAGGCCGTACCTGTTCGTACAGGTATCGGCGGTCCGTTATCGACGCGCTCTTCGTAGCAGGCCGTTCGTGGCCGGGTGACCCTGTCCGTTCGCGATTCCTACGAGGAGTGATCAACATGTCCGAGGTGAAGCTCGCCGCCCAGACGCGCACCGAGTTCGGCAAGGGTGCCGCCCGCCGTATCCGCCGTGACAGCAAGGTTCCCGGTGTCCTGTACGGCCACGGCTCGGACCCGCTGCACCTGACCCTGCCGGGCCACGAGCTGCAGCTGGCGCTGCGTACGCCGAACGTCCTGATCTCCCTGGACATCGACGGCAAGACCAACGAGCTGGCGATCCCGAAGGCCGTGCAGCGTGACCCGCTGAAGGGCTTCCTGGAGCACGTCGACCTGCTGCTGGTCAAGCGCGGCGAGAAGGTCACGGTCGAGATCCCGGTCCACGCCGAGGGTGAGCTGGCCGCCGGTGGCAACCTGCTCGAGCACGTGCTGAACGCCCTGCCGGTCGAGGCCGAGGCCACCCACATCCCCGAGGCGCTGACCGTCTCCGTCGAGGGCCTGGAGGCCGGTTCCTCCGTCCTCGCCAAGGACATCAAGCTGCCGTCCGGCGTGACCCTGGCCGTGGACGAGGACGCGGTCGTCCTGCAGGTCCTGCAGGCGCAGATCGAGGAGGCCGTCGAGGGCGAGGCCGCCGAGGGCGAAGAGGCCGCGGAGGCCTGACCGGCGGTTCGGCCGTAGCAGTGCGGGGAGCCGTTTTCAGGGCACCCGGCACTGCAGGCTGTGCCCACCCGTTCCGCCCTGCGGAACGACTGCCCACAGCGGTATCAGCCGCTGCTCCCTTGGGGGAGCAGCGGCTGGCGCGTATCAAGGAGACATGGACGTGACCACCCCCGCCAACGCCCCCTGGCTCATCGTGGGCCTCGGTAATCCTGGACCGGAGTACGCCATGAACCGGCACAACGTCGGGTTCATGGTGGTGGATCTGCTCGCTGAGCGGATCGGCGGGAAGTTCAAGCGTGCGGGCAAGGCGCAGGCACAGGTGTTGGAGGGCCGGATCGGTCCGATGGGGCCGGCGAACCGGCGGGTGATCCTGGCCAAGCCGATGTCGTTCATGAACCTGTCCGGCGGTCCGGTGAACGCGCTGCGGGACTTCTACAAGGTGCCGGTGGCGAACATCGTCGCGGTGCACGACGAGTTGGACATCGACCACGGCACGCTGCGGCTGAAGCTGGGCGGTGGCGACAACGGGCACAACGGTCTGAAGTCGATGACGAAGGCGATGGGGGCGGACTACCACCGGGTGCGGTTCGGGATCGGCCGGCCGCCGGGGCGGATGCAGGTGGCGGACTTCGTGCTGAAGGACTTCTCGTCGGCGGAGCGCAAGGAGCTGGACTACTTCGTGGACCGTGCGGCCGACGCGGTGGAGTGTCTGGTGATCGAGGGCCTGGAGCGGGCGCAGAGCGCGTACAACTCCTGACTTGTCCGGCCATGCCGTCCGCCGGAGTTGACCGGTCGTAGGGGGATGGCCAATGATCCCGGCCATGCCTGCCACAGCCGCCACCGCTCGCCAGGCCTCCGTGACCGCGCTGCGGTTCGGGCGGGTCGCCACGATGGGTGTGCTCGCCGCGCTGATCCTGTTCACGGGAGTGTGGGGTTCCTGGGGGACCGCACAGCACGTGATGCTGACCAAGGGGCGCGAGCGCGGCACGATCAGGGTGACGAGCTGCAGCGGGGACACGTGCCGGGGCCCGTTCACGCCGGTGTCCGATGGAGCGCGGGCGCGGTCGAGCGTGGAGATCGCGCATTCGGTCGCGGTGCGCAAGGGGCTGACGTACGCCGTGGTCGTGAAGCCGGGGACCGACGAGGTCGTGCGGTCGGGGCCGGCGGGGATCCTCTACGCCTGGATTCCGCTGGGCGGTGCGCTGCTGCTGGCGTCGGTGGTCGTGGCCGGCGGTATGCGGCTGACGCGGGCGGCGTGGGTGCTGGCGGGGTCGGGGATCGCGCTGCTGACGGGTGCTTTTCTCGTGACTCTCTGATTTCGGCCCTGTCCGATTTCGGGCCCGTCCGATTCGCAGCCGCCCGATTTCGGGCCCGTCCGATGTCGTGACCCGCTGATACGTGACCCGCTGAGGGGTTGGGGCGTTCTTCACGTCTGTGGGGGCCCTATGTGTTGCCTGTTCGTGATTGACCGGCCGCCGGGCGGGACCGGATGCTGAACCGCCCCCTCCACATCTTCCCTGTTCGCCACTCGAAGATGGATCACCCCATGCGTACCCTCATCCGCGCCGGCGCGCTGTCCGCCGGTGTCGCGGCGGCGCTCGTGTGCGCCCCCGCCGCCCAGGCGAGTGCCCCTGGTGACAACGGCACCGTCAAGATCCATGACGCCCGGACCGGCGAGGAACTGCGCCGCAACGAGCCGCACGTGTGCACCTTCTATCTGGACGCCTTCGGTTTCGACGGGGTGCAGCAGGTGGCCTGGCACATCGAGGCCTGGGCGCCGACGGCTGCGACGAAGGGCGCGACAGTGAAGTCGGGCGCCCTGACGCTGGACGCGGACGGTCACGGCCGTAGCGAGGACCTGTCGCTGCCGGACGGTCACTACAAGCTGTTCTGGAACTTCGAGGGCGAGAAGGGCGCGGCCAAGCACAAGGTGTTCTGGACGGACTGCGCCGGCTCGCAGGGCGGCGGGGGCGGTGCGGCGACCCCGTCCGGTTCGGCTTCTCCGTCGACGTCGACGCCCGGTACGGAAACGGGCGCGTCCGCGCCCCCGTCCGGAAGCCCGTCGCAGGCAGCGTCGCCGGGCTCGGCGTCGGCACCGTCCTCCACGCCGTCCGCCCAGGGCACCGGCGGTGACCTCGCCGAGACCGGTAATGGTGCCCCGGTGGGCCTGCTGTCGGCCGTCGCTGCCGCGCTGGTCGGTGCGGGGGGCGGTCTGGTGGCCTGGCGGCGCAGGGCCCGGCGGGGCTGAGACAGCTGGACGCACAGGTGCCCCCGAGGTCGTACGGACCTCGGGGGCACCTTCGTTGTGCGGTGGCCGTCAGCCGGTGTTGCGCAGGCCCGCTGCCACGCCGTTGACGGTGAGGAGCAGAGCGCGGGAGAGCAGCGGGTCGGGTTCAGCGCCGGCGGCCGCGGCGTCGCGCTGGCGCTTGAGCAGGGTGACCTGGAGGTAGGAGATCGGGTCCAGGTAGGCGTCGCGGATGGTGAAGGTCTGCCGGAGAGCGGGCTGGGCGTCGAGGAGTTCCTTCTCGCCGGTGACGCGCAGTACCTCGCGGACGGTCAGCTCGTGTTCGGCCTTGATGGTGTCGAAGACGTGCTTGAGCTCGTCGGGGACGAGGGTGTCGACGTAGTGCTGGGCGATCCGCAGGTCCGTCTTGGCGAGGGTCATCTCGACGTTGGACATGAAGTTGCGGAAGAAGTGCCACTGCCCGTGCATCTCGCCGAGCACGGTGTCCAGACCGGTTTCCCGCAGCGCCTTGAGGCCGGAGCCGACGCCGAACCAGCCGGGCACGATCTGCCGGGACTGGGTCCAGCCGAACACCCACGGAATGGCGCGCAGACCGTCGAGCGAGACGCCCGAGCCTGGGCGGCGGGAGGGCCGCGAGCCCAGGTGCAGCTCGGCGAGCTGGTCGACGGGCGTGGAGGCGAGGAAGTACGTCGGCAGGTCGGGGTCCTCGACGAGCCTGCGGTAGGCGGCGTGGGCGGCGTCGGAGACGACGTCCATGGCCGCGTCCCAGCGGGCGAGGGCCTCGTCGGACTGGCGGGGGGCGGTGTGCAGGGCGGAGGCCTGCAGGGTGGCCGCGACCGTCAGTTCGAGGTTCTCCCGGGCCAGGGACGGGATGAGGTACTTGTCGGAGATGACCTCGCCCTGCTCGGTGACCTTGATCTCGCCCTCCAGGGTGCCCCAGGGCTGAGCGAGGATGGCGTCGTGGGAGGGGCCGCCGCCGCGGCCGACGGTGCCGCCTCGGCCGTGGAACAGCCTCAGCCGCACCCCGTACCGGTGTGCGACGTCACGCAGGCGCCGCTGCGCCCGGTGGATCTCCCACTGGCTGGTGGTGATGCCGCCGAACTTGGAGGAGTCGGAGTAGCCCAGCATGACCTCCTGGACGTCGCCGCGCAGCGCGACCAGGCGCCGGTAGGACGGGTCGGAGAGCATGTCCTCGAGGATGGTGTCGGCGGCGCGCAGCTCGTCGGTGGTCTCCAGGAGCGGGACGATGCCGATCTTCGCCCAGCCGGCGTGCAGGTCGAGGAGGCCGGCCTCGCGGGCGAGGACGGCGGCGGCGAAGACGTCGTCGGCGCCCTGGCACATCGAGATGATGTAGGACTCGATGACCTCGGGGCCGAAGACCTCGAGGGCGCGCTTGACGGTCTCGAAGACGCCGAGGGTCTTGGCGCCGGCCGCGTCGACGGGGGCCGGGCTGGGGGCCAGCGGCCTCCGGGAGCGCAGCTCCTTGGCGAGGAGCTTGGCCCGGTAGTCGCGGGGCATGTCGGCGTAGCGCCAGGACTCCTCGCCGAGGCGGTCGAAGAGCTGGCCGAGGGCGTGGTGGTGGGCGTCCGCGTGTTCGCGTACGTCCATGGTGGCGAGCTGGAGGCCGAAGGCGGCCAGGGTGCGGATGGTGCGGCTCATGCGGCCGTCGGCGAACAGGGCGCCCCGGTGCTCGCGCAGGGAGGTCTGGATGAGCCGGAGGTCGGTCAGCAGCTCGCCGGTGCCGAGGTAGTCGCGGCCCGCCTCGTGCGGGGTGCCCTTGGCGAGGCGCTGCTTGGTGTTCTCCAGCTTCTGCCGGACGCAGGTGGCCTTGAGCCGGTAGGGCTCCTCGGCGTTGAGGCGCTTGTAGCGGGGGCTGATCTCGGGCAGCCGCTCCAGGTCGGCCCGGAGGGACTCCAGGAGTTCCTCGGTGGCGCCGGCGTAGCGGATCGAGTTGGAGAGCAGACCGCGCAGTTCGTCGACCATCTCCAGGGCGTCGTTGATGCCGTGCTCGTGCTGGAGGATGAGGACGTCCCAGGTCACCTGGGGGGTGACGTTGGGGTTGCCGTCGCGGTCGCCGCCGATCCAGGTGCCGAAGGTGAGGGGGCGGGTGTCGTCGGGGAGCTTGACGCCGACGCGCTCCAGTTCGGCGGTGAGGTCCTCGAGGACGTCGCCGACGGCGTCGGCGTGCAGCTCGTCGAGGTAGTAGATGGCGTTGCGGGCCTCGTCGGCGGGCTCGGGGCGCACCACGCGCAGTTCGTCGGTCTGCCAGACGAGGTCGATGTTCTCGGCGAGGCGGACGTCGTGGCGGCGGCGGTCGGAGTCGAGGACGGGGGTGTCCAGGAGCGCCGCGATGCGCCGGAGCTTGTTGAGGACCGAACGGCGCGCGGCCTCGGTGGGGTGTGCCGTGAACACCGGCCGAACATTGAGGTGCTCGACGCTCTGCCTGATGTGCTCGGGGTCGGCGTCCTTGAGGCGGTCGGCGGTGCGGGCCAGGAGACCGCCCTCGGCGGCGCGGCGCTCGCGCAGCTCGCGGCCTCGGTGCACCTGTTCGGTGACGTTGGCCAGGTGGAAGTAGGTGGAGAAGGCGCGGACCAGCTTGGCGGCGGTCTGCAGTTCGGTGCCGCGCAGCAGCTCGGCGGCGGCCTCGCCGTCCTCGCGGGTGAGGCGGCGGACCTTTTCGACCAGGTCGAGGAGTTCGGGCCCTTCCTGCCGTACGAGGGTCTCGCCCAGGAGGTCCCCCAGCCGCCTGATGTCGGCGCGCAGCTCGGTGCTGGTCGTGGTGGTCTGGTCGTCGGCACTGCTCACAGGTGCGGCTCCTTGCAGTGTTGAAGCTCGTCTGGGAGGGAACCCGGGGCACCATCCACCACGCGGCAAGCTGCCGCATACGGGCCGGAACGTCCGGGAAGGAATCAGAGCGGACCGCGCTGTCCGACCGACTCCAAGGATAGGTGTCGATGCGGACGCGCAGGTTCTCGGGCTCTTGCCGCGGCTCGGCACGCTGCCATACTTACGTCGCCGTAGGTTACGGAACCGTAGGGAAGTACCGCTGGAGTCCCGCTCGGTCCGGCCGGCCCGGCGCCCCGTCCCGACCCTCGAACCCCACAGGGGACACGCATGACCTCACGTTCCGATGTGATCGAAGAATCCCGTACGGCCGACGACACCTCCTCCGCCTCGGCCACGCTGGGTGGCGAGCAGAAGCGTTCGATCGAGCAGATCACGCTGCTCCTGTTCATCACCGTGCCGTTCCTGGCCATGGTGGCGGCCGTGCCGCTGGCCTGGGGCTGGGGGGTGAGCTGGCTCGATCTGGGCCTGCTGGTGTTCATGTACTACCTGGGGTGCCACGGCATCACGATCGGTTTCCACCGGTACTTCACCCATGGTTCGTTCAAGGCCAAGCGGCCCCTGAGGATCGCGCTCGCGGTCATGGGGTCGCTGGCGGTCGAGGGCCCGCTGGTGCGCTGGGTGGCCGATCACCGCAAGCATCACAAGTTCTCCGACGCCGAGGGTGACCCGCACTCGCCGTGGCGGTTCGGGGAGACGGTCCCCGCGCTGATGAAGGGCCTGTGGTGGGCGCACATCGGCTGGATGTTCGACGAGGAGCAGACCCCGCAGGACAAGTACGCGCCGGATCTGATCAAGGACCCGGCCATCCGGGCGGTCTCCCGCCAGTTCGTCCTGTGGACGGCCGTGTCCCTCGCGCTGCCCCCGCTGGTCGGCGGTCTGGTGACGATGTCCTGGTGGGGCGCGTTCACCGCGTTCTTCTGGGGTTCACTCGTACGAGTGGCGCTGCTGCACCATGTGACGTGGTCGATCAACTCGATCTGCCACGCGGTGGGCAAGCGGCCGTTCAAGTCGCGGGACCGCTCGGGCAACGTGTGGTGGCTGGCGGTGCTGTCCTGCGGCGAGTCCTGGCACAACCTGCACCACGCCGACCCGACCTCGGCGCGGCACGGCGTGATGCGCGGCCAGATCGACTCCTCGGCGCGGCTCATCCGCTGGTTCGAGATGCTCGGCTGGGCGTACGACGTGCGCTGGCCGTCACGCTCGCGTATCGATTCGCGCCGTAACACCGAGGAAGGCGGCTCCCGGCGCCGGAAGGAGCCCGCGAAGGCGGCATGATTGACGCCGTGGCGACCGACTCCAGCACCCCCAGCACCGACAAGCCGCGGCGAGCGCGCCGGACCCGCATGACCGGTGCGGAGCGCCGCCAGCAGCTGTTGGAGATCGGTCGCACCCTCTTCGCCGCGAAGGGCTTCGAGGGCACCTCGGTGGAGGAGATCGCGGCGAAGGCCGGGGTGTCCAAGCCGGTGGTGTACGAGCACTTCGGCGGCAAGGAGGGGCTGTACGCCGTGGTGGTGGACCGCGAGATGCGGCGGCTGCTGGACATGGTCACCGGCTCGCTGACGGCCGGCCACCCCCGCGAACTGTGCGAGCAGGCCGCCTTCGCCCTTCTCGACTACATCGAGGAGTACACGGACGGCTTCCGCATCCTGGTCCGTGACTCCCCCATCCCGCAGTCGACGGGCTCCTTCGCCTCGCTGATCTCCGACATCGCCACCCAGGTGGAGGACATCCTGGGCCGCGAGTTCAAGTCGCGCGGCTTCGACCCGAAGCTCGCCCCGCTGTACGCCCAGGCCCTGGTCGGCATGGTCGCGCTGACCGGCCAGTGGTGGCTGGACGTACGCCGCCCCAAGAAGGCGGAGGTCGCGGCGCATCTGGTGAACCTGGCGTGGCACGGCCTGGACGGGCTGGAGCCGAAGCCTCGGTTGATAGGGCACCGCAAGAGCTGAGGTCAGCGGGGTTCCAGGAACTCCAGCCGGTTGCCGACGGGGTCCTCGGAGTAGAAGCGACGGTGGCCCGGGAGGTTGTCGTCCCAGGTGACCGGCGCGCCCTTTGCCGTCAGCCGGGCCGCGTACGCCTCGATGTCCGTCACCCGGAGTCCCGGGTGAGCCTTCTTCGCGGGCCGGAAGTGACATGGTCCGCCTCCGGCGGAGGCCTGCTCGACCCCCAGGTGCAGCTGCACGGCCCCCGCCCGGAACCAGCAGCCCCCGCGCGCCGCGAGCACCGGCGGCTTGGGGATCTCCGTCATGCCGAGCACGTCGGCGTAGTACGCCCGCAGGACGTCCTCGGAGCCGGGCGGTGCGGCCAGCTGCACATGATCCACGGCGGTGATCACCTCACGCCCCCTTCACGGCCACCGCGAACAGCCGCCGGAAGGGCAGGACCGTGCCGTACGGCGCGCTCGGGTAGGCCTCGCGGAGCAGGTCCCTGTACTCGGTGACGAAGGCGTCGCGGGCCTCGGGGTCGTCGGCGAGGGCGGTGAGGGCGGGGCGCAGGCCGGTTCCCTTGACCCAGTCCAGGACCGGGTCCTCGCCCTCCAGGACGTGGAAGTACGTCGTCTGCCACACGTCGGTCTCGCAGCCGAGGCGGGCGAGGCGGTCCAGGTAGGTGCCGGGGGTGTGGACGGAGTCCTCGTGGCGCAGGACGTCGGCGAGGCGGGGCTTCCAGCGGGGTGTGGCGGCCAGTTCACGCATCAGGGCGTGCAGCGGCGCGTCGATGTTGTCCGGGACCTGGAAGGCGAAGGTGCCGCCGGGCTTGAGGGCGGCGATCCAGTCGGCGAAGCGGTCGGCGTGACCCGGCACCCAGTGGAGGGTGGCATTGGAGAGGATCAGGTCGTGCGGCCCCTCGGGGGTCCAGACGCGGGCGTCGGCGGGGGCGAAGTCCAGACGGCCTCCCCCGGCCGTGGCGCCCTCGTGGTCGACGTGCGCCTTGTCGAGCATCTCGGGCGAGTTGTCGTAGCCGGTGATGTGCGCGGTGGGCCAGCGTTCGGCGAGCAGGGCGGTGACGTTGCCGGGGCCGCAGCCGAGGTCGGCGATGCGCGGGCGCCCCGCGGGCTGTTCCGCCGGGAGCACGGGGACGCGGGCGAGCAGGTCGGCGAAGGGGCGGGCGCGGTGGCCGGCGTGGCGGAGGTACTGGGCGGGGTCCCAGGTGGGCGTCGTCATGGCTCCACTCTCCCGCCACATATATCTTGATGTCAAGAGACTTGAGATCAAGAGACTTCATGTCGACACAACCACTACACTGATCTCCATGGAGGACGAGGTCGATCGGCTGGTCGCAGCGTGGCGCCGGGAGCGTCCGGACCTCGACGTGGAGCCGCTGGAAGTGCTCAGCCGGGTGAGCAGACTGGCCCGGCACCTGGACCGCGCACGTCGGCTCGCCTTTTCCGAGCACCAGCTCGAACCCTGGGAGTTCGACGTGCTGACCGCGCTCAGGCGCGCGGGAACGCCGTATCAGCTCTCCCCCGGGCAGCTGCTGACGCAGACCCTGGTCACCTCGGGCACGATGACCAATCGGATCGACCGGCTCGCGAAGAAGGGCCTGGTGGAGCGGCTGCCCGACCCGAGCGACCGGCGGGGCGTCCTGGTCCGGCTGACCGACACCGGCCGGGACCGCGCGGACCAGGCACTGGCGGGCCTGCTGGAACAGGAGCGGGCGATCCTCGCCGAACTGTCCCGAGCCCAGCGCGCCGAACTCGCCGGCCTGCTACGCCAGCTGACCGCCCCGTTCGACAACATCCCCGGCTAGGGACCTGCCGAACGGCTCCTGCCGGAGACGCGGGGTCTGGCACGCACACGTACGTGATCAGGCGCTGTTGGTTTCCTCCGGCATGACCCGCCCGGCAGGCCCCAGGTCCACCGGACCCACTCCGGCCCGCCGGGCGAGCGCGACGGCCGCCAGGGTCGAGTGGACACCCAGTTTGCCGAGGACGTTCTGCATGTGGGTGCGCACGGTGTGCGGGGAGAGGAACAGCCGTTCGGCGACGGCCTTGCGGCCGAGGCCCGCGACCATGCAGCGCAGCACCTCCCGCTCGCGCGGGGTCAGCGACTCCACCAGCCGCTCGCTCTCGGTGCGGTGCTTGCGCGCGGCCGTCAGCTCCTTGAGGACGCCGGTGAGCAGGGCGGGCGGCAGATGGGTCTCGTCGCGCAGCACCCCCCGGATCACCGTCAGCAGCCGGGAGAGCGAGCAGTCCTTGGCGACCCAGCCGGAGGCACCCGCCTGCAGCGCGAGGGCCGCGCGCCGGGGGTCGTCCTTCTCGGCGAGGACCACCGTGCGCACCGCGGGCTGCGCCGAGCGGACGCCCGCGACCAGCGAGATCCCGTCGACCAGGCCGTCCTCGTTGCCCTCCTGCACCGGCACGGCCGGGCGCACACCGGGCAGATTGCCGCCCAGGTCGGCGTCGACGAGCAGGACGTCGTAACGGCGGCCCTCGGCGGCCGCGCGCTCCAGGCAGCGCAGCGCGGCCGGGCCGCTGCCGGCGGCCGAGACGTCGACGTCGGGCTCGGCGGCCAGCGCCGCGGCCAGCGACTCGGCGAAGATACGGTGGTCGTCGACGACCAGGACTCGGATACGAACCACGAAACCCCCTTCCCCAGGCTCCGCACGGAGCAGGGGATGACCAAGGTCCGGAGCACGACGACTCGCGCGGGCACGACACCTGCGGAAGGAATGCCGACCGCACGACCGCCGCCGTTGCGGAAACTGCTACCCCCACCACAGGCGCCGTACCCGCCTGTCTCGCCCCCTGATATGCACCGGCCCCCACCGGTGCTGTTCATCAGAGTACGGATGGGAGCAGAGAGCGGAAGCCGATTTGCAGAACTGGCCGTCCGGCACGTTTATGGTGTGCCGCATGTTTCGTATTGAGGCGGAAGTCGACAAAGCCAGACGTGATCTGCTCCGCTCCCGGCTGCGGGACACCAACACGACGGCCTCGCCGGTGCTGGCGGCGCTTCGGGGCACGCCGGGGGAGCGCGAAGTCCCGCTGCACGTCTGGGCGCTGGACTCGGCGGGAGACCTGGCCGGAGGTCTGGTCGGCCACACCTGGACGACCTGGATGCACGTCACCTACCTGTGGGTCGACTCCGTGCACCGCGGCACGGGCCTCGGCTCCCGCCTCCTCGCCGAGGCCGAGCGCGTATCCCACACGGACCGCGGCTGCACGCGTGCCCGCCTGGAGACCTGGGACTTCCAGGCACCGGAGTTCTACAAGAAGCAGGGCTACGACGTGGTGTGCGTGATCCCCGACTATCCGCCGGGGATCACGGAGTTCACCCTGACGAAGCGGCTGGGGTGACGCGGGGTCACTCCGCCGGAGGGAACGGTGGAGGTGGCGAGGGCGGTGGCGGGTAGGGCGGCCGCGGCGGGATCCTGGGTGCCGGCGGGCCCACCGGTGGCGGCGGCTGGGGTTCCAGCGAGCGGCGGGGGCGGGGCGCCGGCTGTCCGGGCATGAGGGGCGGGGCCGGGGCCGGAGGTGGCGGCGGAGGCTCGGGCAGCTCACGGTCCACCAGCACCGGACCGCCCGCCCGCAGCCGCTCGACGGTCTGCTCGGCGCGGCGGCGGGCCCGGGGGTCGTCGTCGCGTCGGAAGAGCAGCCCGACGCCCGAGGGGGTGCGATACGTGGACGAGGGGAACTGGATGATTCTGCCGCCGTGCTGCTCGACAGAGACCAACTGGTACCCGAGCGCGTGAGCGATCTCCTCGGCCAGCGCTTTCTGCCCCGGGCCGAGCCGGAGTTCGACCTGCCCCCGCCCGTCGAAGCGGGACCGTATCTCGTCGACGTCCATCCGGCTCACGCCTCCCGTGAAAGCCCGTCAGCCCCGCACAGCCGTACGGGGCGTCGAGGCTATCGCAGGCTCAGCCGACCCGCCGCGCACCCGCCGAAGGCACCGCCTCGAACACCCGCGGAGCCGTGAAACCGGCCGCGGCGAAGGCCTCCTCGGTCGCCTTGGTGAGGGTGTCCACGTCGGTGGCCTCCGCGAGGACGATCGCCGAGCCGCCGAAGCCGCCGCCGGTCATACGGGCGCCGAGTGCGCCGTTCGCGAGGGCGGTGTCGACGACCAGGTCCAGCTCCGGGCAGGAGATGCGGAAGTCGTCGCGCAGGGAGGCGTGGCCCTCGGTGAGGACCGGGCCGATGGCCCGGGTCTCGCCGACGCGGAGGAGGGACACGACCCGCTCCACCCGCTGGTCCTCCGTGACGACGTGCCGGACCAGGCGGACGACCTCCTCCTCGTCGCCGAGGCGGGCGAGGGCCGCGTCCAGGTCGGCGTAGGCGATGTCGCGCAGGGCGTCCACGCCGAGCAGGGCCGCGCCCTTCTCGCAGCCGGCCCGGCGCTTGCCGTACTCGCCGCCACTGTGGGCGTGCTTGACCTGGGTGTCGACGACCAGGAGGCGCAGGCCCTCGGCCGCGAGGTCGAAGGGGATCTGCCCCTGGGACAGGTCGCGGGTGTCGAGGAAGAGGGCGTGCCCGGACTCGCAGCAGGCCGAGGCCGTCTGGTCCATGATCCCCGTCGGCGCGCCCACGTAGACGTTCTCGGCGCGCTGGCACAGGCGGGCCAGCTGCCAGCGCTGCAGGCCGAGGTCGTACAGGTCGCCCAGCGCGAGCGCGATCACGACCTCCAGGGCCGCGGAGGAGGACAGGCCCGCGCCGGTCGGGACCGTGGAGGAGAGGTGGACGTCGGCGCCGGTGACCGGGTGCCCGGCCTCGCGCAGTGCCCAGACCACGCCCGCCGGGTAGGCCGTCCAGTTCTCGTCGCTCTGCGGGGCGAGGGAGTCGAGCCGCAGTTCCACGACTCCGCCCTCGACGTCCGCCGAGTGCAGGCGCAGGACGCCGTCGGTGCGGCGGGAGACCGCCGCGGTGGCCTGGTGCGGCAGCGCGAAGGGCATCACGAAGCCGTCGTTGTAGTCGGTGTGCTCGCCGATCAGGTTGACCCGGCCGGGCGCCGCCCACACTCCCTCCGGCTCGGCCCCGTACAGCTCGGCGAAGCGCTCCCGGACCTGCTGTGCCCCCACTACTGCTCCCTTGCCGTGCTTGCGATGTGCCGCGTGAACTCCCACGCGTCCGCGACGATCCCCGCGAGGTCCGCGCGGGACGGGTTCCAGCCCAGCTTCTCGCGGGCCGTGTCCGCCGAGGCGACCAGGACCGCCGGGTCCCCGCCGCGGCGCGGGGCCACGACCTCGGGGATCGGGTGGCCGGTGACCTTGCGGACCGTCTCGACGACCTCGCGGACGGAGAAGCCGCTGCCGTTGCCGAGGTTGCAGATCAGGTGCTCGCCCGGGCGCGCGGCCGTGAGGGCCAGCAGGTGGGCCTCGGCCAGGTCCGCGACGTGGATGTAGTCGCGGATGCAGGTGCCGTCCGGGGTCGGGTAGTCGTCGCCGAAGACGGAGATCGCGTCGCGGCGGCCCTGGGCGACCTGGAGGACGAGCGGGATCAGGTGCGACTCGGGGTCGTGGCGCTCGCCGTACGCCCCGTAGGCGCCGGCCACGTTGAAGTAGCGCAGGGACACCGCGGCCAGGCCGTGGGCGTTCGCCTCGCTGGTGATCATGTGGTCGACGGCGAGCTTGGTGGCGCCGTAGGGGTTGGTCGGCTTCGTCGGGGCGCTCTCCACGATCGGGACCTGCTCCGGCTCGCCGTAGGTGGCCGCGGTGGAGGAGAAGACCAGCTTGCGGACGCCCGCCTCGCGCATGGCACCGAGCAGGGCCATGCTGCCGGCCACGTTGTTGTCCCAGTACTTCTCCGGCTTCACCACCGACTCGCCGACCTGCGAGGAGGCGGCGAAGTGCAGCACGCCGTCGTAGGAGGCGTCGATCCACTTGGCGGCGTCGCGGATGTCGCCCTCGACGAACGCGGCACCGGCGGGCACGCCCTCGCGGAAGCCGGTGGAGAGGTTGTCGAGGACGGTGACTTCGTGTCCGGCCTCCAGCAGGTGCTGGGCCACCACACTGCCGACGTAACCCGCCCCACCCGTCACCAGGTACTTCATGAACTCGCTACCTCTCGCAGTCGCTCGGCCGCGCGCTCCGGCGGCACATCGTTGATGAACACGTTCATGCCGGACTCGGAACCCGCGAGAAACTTCAGCTTGCCGGAAGTACGGCGGATGGTGAAAAGCTCGAGGTGGAGCGCGAAGTCGTCCCGCGTCACACCGTCGAAATCCTCCAGCGTGCCGAACGGGGCCTGGTGCCAGGCCGCGATGTAGGGCGTGGGGGGCTCGCCCGCCCCTTCTTTCCCTCCGTCCCGCCCGTCGAAGATCCGGTCGAAGCGCCTCAAGAGTTCCAGATAGACCTGGGGGAATTCTGTGCGTGCCGCCTCGTCGAGCGCGAGCAGATCGGGGACGCGGCGCTTCGGGTACAGGTGGACCTCGTAGGGCCAGTGCGCCGCGTAGGGCACGAAGGCCACCCAGTGTTCACCCTCAAGGACGACCCGCTCCCCTGCGAGTCCCTGCTCCAGGACGGTGTCGAACAGGTTCTCCCCGCCGGTCGCCTCCTTGTGGGCGGCGAGCGAGCGAAGCATCAGCGCGGTGCGGGGCGTGGTGAAGGGGTAGGCGTAGATCTGACCGTGCGGGTGTCCGAGGGTCACGCCGATCTCTTCGCCCCGGTTCTCGAAACAGAACACCTGCTCGACGGAGGGCAGGTGGGACAGCTCCGAGGTGCGGTCCGTCCAGGCGTCCAGCACCAGGCGGGCCTGCTCCTCGGTGAGGTCGGCGAAGGAGGCGTCGTGGTCGGAGGTGAAGCAGACGACCTCGCAGCGGCCGGAGTCGCCCGCCAGCGACGGGAAGCGGTTCTCGAAGACGACGACGTCGTACGAGGAGTCCGGGATCTCGCTCAGCCGCTCGCCCCGCGTCGGGCACAGCGGGCACTCGTCGGCCGGCGGATGGTACGTGCGGCCCTGCCGGTGGGAGGCGATCGCCACCGAGTCACCGAGCAGCACATCACGGCGGACCTCGGACGTGGTGATCGTGCGGTCCAGCGGACGGCGGTCGACGGCGTCCCGCACGGTGTCGTCCCGAAGGTCGTAGTAGATCAGCTCACGACCGTCGGCCAGCCGGGTCGAGGTCTTCTTCACGCCGGACTCCTTGATCAAGCGCCCCTGGGGGAACAGCCCACGGGGCGTGTCCGCACCCAATCACTCAACACAATCAAACATAACGGACCACAACCCGACAACACCCTGGACCATCACAATCAAACAAAGGACATCAACAGAAGTGTTCAATTGCTGAACGCGGAGGCGTAGGTTCCGCTCCGGATCAGTTCGCGCAACGAAGCGAGTTCTCATGCAAACCCCCACATATGTCCCCACGGAACTGGCGGCGGAGCTACGGCTCCCCACGAACGGGCTGGACTACGCGATCCTGGCGATCTACTTCGTCGTCGTCCTCGGCATCGGCTTCGCGGCCCGGCACTCGGTGAAGACCAGCCTCGACTTCTTCCTCTCCGGACGCTCGCTGCCCGCCTGGATCACCGGCCTCGCCTTCGTCTCGGCGAACCTGGCGGCCACGGAGATCCTGGGCATGGCCGCGAACAGTGCCCAGTACGGCGCCTACACCGTGCACTGGTACTGGATCGGCGCCATCCCCGCCATGGTCTTCCTGGGCCTGGTGATGATGCCCTTCTACTACGGCAGCAAGGTCCGCTCGGTCCCCGAGTTCCTGCTCCTGCGCTTCGACCGGGGCGCCCACCTGCTCAGTTCGATCTTGTTCGCCTTCGCCGCCATCCTGATCGCCGGCGTCAACCTCTACGCCCTCGCGATCGTCGTCGAGGCCCTGCTCGGCTGGCCGCAGTGGGTGGCCATCGTGGTCGCCGGCGCCTTCGTCCTCGCGTACATCACGCTGGGCGGTCTGTCCTCCGCGATCTACAACGAGGTGCTGCAGTTCTTCGTGATCCTCGCGGCCCTGATCCCGATCACCGTCCTCGGCCTGAAGAAGGTCGGCGGCTGGAGCGGTCTGACCGACAAGCTCACCGTCACCCACGGCCACGACTTCACGACCGCCTGGGGCGGCACCGGCATCGGCAGCACCAACCCGCTCGGCGCCAACTGGCTGACCATCGTCCTCGGCCTCGGCTTCGTGCTCTCCTTCGGCTACTGGACCACCAACTTCGCCGAGGTGCAGCGCGCCCTGTCCGCGAAGAACCTCTCCGCCTCCCAGCGCACCCCGCTGATCGCCGCCTACCCGAAGATCTTCATCGTCTTCCTGGTGATGATCCCGGGGCTGGTCGCCGCCGCGATCGTCCCGAGGTTCGGTACCCCCGCCTCCGGCTACCAGTACAACGACGCCATCCCCTTCCTGATGCAGGAGCTGCTGCCCAACGGCGTGCTCGGCATCGCGGTCACCGGTCTGCTCGCCGCGTTCATGGCCGGCATGGCCGCCAACGTGTCCTCGTTCAACACGGTGTTCACCAACGACATCTGGGGCCGCTACGTCGTGCGCGGCCGCGAGGACTCGTACTACGTGCGCTTCGGCCGCCTGATCACCGCGATCGGCGTCGTCGCCTCCATCGGCACGGCGTTCCTGGCCTCGTCGTTCTCGAACATCATGGCCTACCTGCAGACGCTGTTCTCCTTCTTCAACGTGCCGATGTTCGTCGTCTTCATCGTCGGCATGTTCTGGAAGCGCGCGTCCGCCAAGTCCGGCTTCTGGGGCCTGCTCGCCGGCACCGTCACGGCGATGGTCAACTACTTCGTCTTCTACAAGAAGGGCATCATCTCGATCCCCACCGACCAGGGCGCCAACTTCGTCTCCGCGATCGCGGGCTTCGTCGCCGGCGCGGTCGTCATGTTCGTCGTGTCCCTGTTCACCCAGCCGAAGCCGGCCCACGAGCTGCAGGGCCTGGTCTACGGCACCCGCTCCCCCGGCATGGCCGAACCGCCGGCCGCCGGCGACGACGCCTGGTACCGCAGGCCGGCCCTGCTGGGCTGGGGCGCGATCGTGCTGGCCGCCGCCTGCTACATCCCGTTCTCGTTCTGACCGCGGGAGGATGAGGAAACCATGACCGAGCACTCTCGCCGTCACGAGCACGAGCACTTCCACTACTCGGAGGAGGACGTCCAGCGGGAGGTCACCGAGCTGGAGGGCAAGTCGGCGACCGCGGCCCGCATCTTCGACCTGCGCCGCATCATCGGTGGCCTCTTCGTCGTCTACGGCGTCATGGTCACGATCGTCGGCATCACCGACTCCCAGGCCGCCATCGACAAGGCCCAGGGCATCAACATCAACCTGTGGACCGGCATCGGCATGCTGCTCCTCGGCATCTTCTTCCTGGTATGGCTGAAGCTGCGCCCGACTCCCCCGTCGCTTCCTCCGGAGGGGTCGCCGGAGGAGAAGGAGGAGCCGACCGCGTAGCCGGCTCGGAGCCGGAGTTGCCTACAGCTCCGGCTCCGACGAGTCCGACAGGGGGCCCGCCCTGTCCAGCAGGCCGGTGCGGGCTGCCAAGGCCGCTGCCTCCAGTCGGGAACCCACGCCGAGCTTCATCAGCACCCGCTGGACATGGGTGCGGGCCGTGCTCGGGGCGATGCCCATGCCCGCCGCGATCAGTCGGGTGTCCTCGCCGTCGGCCACCCGCACCAGCACCTCCACCTCCCGCGGCGTCAGCATCTGCAGCAGCCGCTGCCCCTCGTCATCGGGCTGGGCCGCCGGATTGAGCAGCTCGCCGAAGGCGCCCTGCAGCAGCTGCGGTGCCACCGCAGCCTCCCCCGCGCGGGCCTTCATGATGGCCCGCTCGACCCCCTCGATCCGCTCGTCGTGCCGTACGTACCCCGACGCACCGGCCGCGAAGGCCGCCGCGATACCCCGCGGCGACGGCACCGGGCCCAGCACCAGCACGGCCACCTGCGGACGGTCCCGCTTGATCTTCACCACCGGGTCGAAGGCCCCCGGCTCGGCCGGTGCCGCCGTCCCCAGCAGGCACACCTCGGGCGCCCGCGCGATCACCAGATCCGCCGCACCCGCGGCCGGCGCCGCCGCCGCCAGCACCCGGTGCCCGCGCAGCTTCAACGCCGACGCCAACGCCTCCGCGAGCAGGCGATGGTCGTCGACGACCATGAGCCGCACTCCCATAGAGCAACCCCCCAGTCCCCCCCATGGATGCCCCACTATGGACGCCCACCGGTCCACCACGACAGAGGGCCGCCCCCCGGCGCCCCTGCCTTCATGCCCCCGGAAGCTACACGCTTGTTCGACGTCGCGCTGCCCCTATGAAGGAGAAGTGCCCCGGATCGATGAAATCCGGGGCACTCCCTGGTAATACCTGGCATTCACCCCGGGCGCTCTGAAGCGCCCGGGGGCGTGCGATCAGCCGCCCGCGCCGAATGCGAGCAGCAGATACTCCTTGCCGTACGACACCTTGTGCGCGTACGCGGCCGACATGAACAGCCGGCCCTGCCCGTACCGGATCTCCGCGTAGTCCGGGGCCATCGTGGACTCCGCCTCCCGCACGTCCTGCGCGGCCGGGTTCTCCAGCAGCTTGGTCGCCTTGAAGGAGCCGCCGTCGATGCTGACGACCTGGCCGCCCTTGTCGTACGGCGGCTGCTTGTAGGCGAGCAGGTTGCCGCCGTCCATGCGCAGCGGGGAGATCGTGTAGCCGTCGCCGGCCTCGGCGCGCTGGCCGGTCTGCTTGCCCGTGGTCAGGTCGAAGGCGACGATCTCGTTGGTCTTGCTGTACTGGCCGGTGCCGTCGTGCTCCTCGGTCGGCACGTACAGCTTGCCGGCGCCCGCGACGACCTCCCGGCAGTCCTCGACACGGGTGATGCCGTCGCAGCGGCCGCCGTAGGTGTCACCGGGCGCGGAGATGCGGGTGAGCAGCTTGCCGGTCTTGTTGTCGATGGAGAAGTAGTCCGAGATGCCGCTGCCGTCGCCCGCGCTGTTGCCGACGTCGGCGGCCACCACCAGCGGGTCGGTCGAGACGACGCTGGCGTACTCGATGCCCGTCGCCATCTGGTAGTCGGAGATCACCTTCCCGGAGGTCGGGTCGATGGTCTGGATGTGCAGCTGACGGCTGCCGTAGCTGCCGCACTTGCGCACCGCGACCAGCTTGGGGCCGCCGCCGTACCCGCTGTCGTAGCAGGAGTCCGTCGGCTTCGGCTGCCACAGCGGCTTGCCGGAGTCGATGTCGAACGCGGCACCGCCGCTGGTGCTGCCGACCGCGACGGTGTGCTGAGACACCGTCACGTTCTCCAGGCTGATCAGGGAGTCACCGGTCTTGACCGTCTTCGTCCACAGCTTGGTGCCCTTGGCGAGGTCGATGGCCGCGACCTGGCTGCATCCCGCGGTGGAGCCCTTCGCGGGCATCTTCGGCTGGAAGACGATCGCCGTCTTGTCGTCCGCGGTGACGTGCTTGCTGGCCGTGCACACCGGGCCGGGCAGCTTGAGCGTCCACAACTCGGTGCCCTTGGCAGGGTCGTAGCCGACGATCTCCGCGATCCCGCTCTTGGCGTACACGGTGTCGGTCAGCCAGGAGCCCGCGGTGACGACGGAGTCGTTCGCCTTGGGCATCGGGACCTTGAAGAGGACCTTGGCGGCGGTGTTCGCCGGCACCTTCTCCTTGCCGCCCGAGGACGTGCCCCCGGAGCCGTCCTTGCCGCCCGAGCCCCCGCTGGAGCTCGCGGTGTCGTTCTTCTTGCCGTCGTCCCCGGAGGACTTGGCGTACCAGACGCCGCCGCCGACGATCAGGCCGATCACGACGAGCGCCGCGACGATGATGACGAGAGCGCTGTTGTTCTTCCCGCCGCCGGACTGCACCGGCTGCGGCGCCATCGGCACGGTGGGAGCGCCCGGGTAGCCGTAACCCTGGGGCTGGGTGTACGGATTCTGCGGCGCGCCGGGGTAGCCGTAGCCGGGCTGGGGCGGCTGCGGGGCCTGGGGTGCCTGCGGAGCCTGCGGAGCCTGCGGAGCCTGCGGAGCCTGCGGAGCCTGCGGAGCCTGCGGAGCCTGCGGAGCCTGCGGAGCCTGCGGAGCCTGCGGAGCCTGC